>DATKLU010000070.1:0-67031 GCA_035542235.1 Dongiaceae bacterium | reverse complement strand
ACTGGATCTGAAGACCCACAAGATTTTCCTCCCCTCGGCCGAATTCGATCCGCCGCCGGCGGGTGAGCGGCGCGGAAAAATCAAAGCCGGTTCGTTCGCCGTACTCGTTGCCGGTAGAGAGTAAAGCGTTCCACACCAAGTAGGAGCCGTCGCCATGAATGGCCTGTCATTTGCTTTAGCGATGTGCGTATTGGCTGCGCCGCTCTTCGCGCAGGAGAGGAAAATCGCAATGAAGGATCTGCCGCTCGCCGTGCAGAAAGCCGCGGCCGCAGAGAGCGCACGTGCCGAAATCCGCGGATTCTCCGAGGAGCAGGAAAACGGCAAGACGTACTACGAGTTGCAACTTATTCTGAAGGGCCATACCAAAGACGTTTTGATGGACGCGGACGGAAACATCGTCGAGATCGAGGAAGAGGTTGCCTTCGATTCGCTTTCGGCGGAGGTGCAGGCGGGGCTCCGGGCAAAGGCCGGCGCCGCAAAAATTCTGAAGGTGGAATCCCTCACTAGGTCGGGGAAACTCGTTGCTTACGAAGCCCAGATCGAGAGCAATGGCAAGAAGCGGGAGATCCAGTTCCACCCGCCCGCGAAAACGTCCTAACCTGAAAAAAGTTCAGACAACTTGAGCCGGCTGCTCAAGCAAATTTACCCTGCCCGTAACACTCGCCCCGTACCGTCTTCCTGCTATCAAATCATCTTCCGTTAGGAGTCGTTCATGAAACAACGCGTTGCCGCGCTGGCTCTCAGCGCGCTATTTTTCGCTCAGACTTTGCCCGCGAACGAGCACGATTCAGAGCATCGCCAATCCCGCCACGTGCTCTTGCTCAGCATTGACGGCATGCACGCCGTCGATTTCCAGAACTGCGTCGCTTCGGGCACTTGCCCCAACCTTGCCGCCCTCGCCAAGACCGGCGTCAACTACACGCGCACCACGACTTCCAGACCCTCGGATTCCTTCCCTGGGCTGATGGCTCTGGTTTCCGGCGGCACACCGCGAACCGTCGGCGCTTACTATGACGTTGCGTACGACCGTGTATTGGCGCCACCCAAAGTTGCGACAGGCAACGGATTGCCCGCGGGCAATTGCAACGAGGGCTCGATCAACGGAACGCAGACCGAGTATGAAGAGGGCAACGAATTCGATCAAAACAAGCTTAACGGCGGTTTTGCCGGGTATTCCACAATCGACGGGGGCGTAAAGTCCATCGATCCCGATCGGTTGGTCCGCGATCCGTTCAACCACTGCAATCCTGTCTATTCCTGGAACTTCGTGCGCACCAACACGATTTTTGGCGTCATTCACGCCAAGGGCGGCTATACCGCCTGGGCGGACAAGCACGCAGGTTATGCCGCGGTGTCCGGTCCGACAGGAACGAATCAGCCGAGCAACGTGGACGACTATTATTCGCCGGAAGTAAATTCCTTGCAGATCGTCTTGCCGGGAATCAAGACGCCACCGTTCGGTGGCGGGGCAGGATTCGATTGCGGAAAGCTTGTTCCAAATGGTGATGATTGGACGACCGGCTTCGACGCCATCAAGTGCTACGACCAGCTGAAGGTCAACGCCATCCTGAATCAAATCAACGGCAGAACGCATCTTGGTGCCGGCAATGCTCCGGTTCCGGCTATCTTTGGCATGAACTTCCAGGCGGTCAGCGTCGGCCAGAAGCTGATTTCCCCCAAGTCCGCGACGCGCACAGATGCAAACTCTGGCGGCTACGAGGACGCGCAGGGCACACCTCGGCCCAAGATGCTAGCCGAGATCGAGTACGTGGATGCGGCGATCGGACAAATGGTCGCGGCACTCAAGAAAAATCATCTTCTTGATTCCACGACGATCATTGTCACGGCAAAACACGGGCAGTCGCCCATCGACCCGAATCGCTTTTTCCCGATCCCGGGCAATTCCGGAAACAACGGCACGCCTCCCTCGGGATTCCTCGGTTCGTTTTTGCCCGCAGTTTACAACGATCCCAACAACGGTCTGGGGCTGGCCGAAGACGACATTTCGCAAATCTGGCTCGCCGATTCCGCCCGCACCGCGGATGCCGTGGCAATTCTTGAAAATAACGCGACGGCCATTGGTCTGGGCCAGATTTACTACGGCTCGTCGCTGACCGGGCTGTTCAACGCGCCGGGCGTACCGGACAACCCAGGTCCTTGCTGCAAGCTCCGGCCAGGCGGCGATCCGCGTACCCCGGACATTGTCGTGATTCCCAACGTCGGTGTGGTGTACACCGGAAACTTGAAGAAGCAATCCGAGCATGGCGGCTTCGCCTGGGACGACACCAACGTGATGCTCCTGGTCTCGAACCCGGACCTGCACGCTCGCACCGTCGACAGCTTTGTCGAAACGACCCAGGTGGCTCCGACGATTCTCCGTCTGCTCGGCATCGATCCGGATTCGCTCGATGCGGTCCGGTCGGAGGGCACACCCGTGCTGCCGGGCCTCTTCGAAGACCGGGATCACGAAGACTAAAGCACGGACCCAGTTGACCGCGTCCCCAGCCGCAGGCGATGTGGCTGGGGACGCCTTTTTTGATTGGGACCTCTCCGGTCCAAGGGCGATTGCGGATTTGTCGCATTTCGACGGCAACAGTCTCAAGCGTCTGTCTCTGCCGGTGACCCAAAACTCACCCCAGACACTTCACTTCGTTCAGGGCCAGACAAAGCGGGCACTGTAGGATCAAGTCCTGCAGCAAAGACCGAGGGAGGGACGTTACCAGCATAAAGCCGCATGCGCCACAGACCAGATCGGGCTGCTCAAAATCGCTCCCCGTGAAATAGGGCTCCAAGGTTTTGTTTGAGGCCACAAAACTGCGCGCGCCTAATTCTTCCATAGGTAAAATCACAAGTGGGATCGGTGGCGATTTCATGCCAGGACATCCGCGCATCCGTGCGCACTTCTCTTCACAGTTGCATTTCGCACATGGACATACGTCATGACGAGTTGACTCGGTTGATGTTTCACAGCCAGAGGAAAGCTGGCCAGGTGTGAACGCCACCATGCCATCGAACACCGATGAGCGTTCGGTTCTCGATGCTTCGGATCCAAGTGCATCGCTCGGAGAGGCATCATCTTTGGCTTCCCAGGAATGTCGCCAGACGCCAGAACAGAGGGATGCCGAGGACTACGTTGAAGGGGAATGTGATCCCAAGTGCAAGCGTGAGTGAATAGGTGGGGTTCGCGTCGGGCAGTGTGGCTCGCACCGCTGGAGGCGCCGCTATATAAGAGGCGCTCGCGGCCATCGCGCCCAGCACCGTCGCGCCTGCCGCCGAAAGCCCGGCGAGATGCCCAGCCACCACACCAAGTGCGCCGTGCACCAGCGGCGTGAGTATGCCGAAAGCCAACAAGAATCCGCCCACGCGCCGCAAATCCCCCAGCCGTTCTGCCGCCAGCATTCCCATCTCCAGCAGGAAAAGCATGAGCGCACCCTTGAATCCGGAATCAAAGAACGGCTGCACTTGCTTCCAGCCGGCGTCGCCCATCAGCAAACCGACAACCAGGCCGCCTGCCAGTAAGATCATCGTGCGTCCCGTGACAACCTCTTGAAGCGAACGCCAGAACGATGGAGCAGTGGCTTCTTCCGTAAGCTCGTCTTCGGCAAGTTCCTCCAGAATAGTGACGGAGCCTTCTCCTGCTCCCGCTGCGGCTGCCAGCACGGGCAAGCTTCGTTTCCTCACCTTTACGGTTCTTGCCGCTCCCGCCAGTACCCCTAACCCCAGCGCGATGTGGATGCCGGGACTCTCGAGAAGGGCAAGCAGCGTTGGCATGAAGCTCTCCGGTGTGCCTCCCATTGCGGTCACGAACTGCTGTGCCGCAATGAACGTGACCGCGGACACGGAGCCATAGTGCGCCGCGATCCCCGCCGAATCCGCCACCGAGAAGCCGCCGAAGCGCTTTAGCGCGAAGTAGGCACTCACCGGCGTGATGCACCCGAGGAGTATCGTTGCCAGAGCTGGTCTGGCCAGCGGTTCCCAGCCCACGCTCGCGAGTTCGTGTCCGCCCTTCAGGCCCAGAGCGAGCAGCAGGTAGATCGAGAGGCTGGCATAGAGTGTCGACGGAATGCGCAACTCGCTGCGCAGCAGACGAGCCACCACCCCGAGCACAAAGGCCAGGACAATTGGGGAGAGGAGGTTGGTGTGCAGGATTCCGAGCGTATTCACGCGTGCTGCTTCCCGGGGGTGATGCTATGCTGAGCCAGCGAAAGCGAAATCATATACATGCCTCCTTTTGCATGCTACATAGTACATGAAATCTGTTGCATATAATAGGCGGGGGAGCCAATCTTGACAAGTACTATTTCCAAGAGAGAGCGAGGCCACTCCCGGACGGCGCCCTGGACGTTTTTGACCAACCATGCGCATGTTCTGATTTGTCTGGCCCAGGCTCCGGCCATGCGAATTCAAGATGTGGCGGAGCGGGTTGGAATCACTTATCGCGCTGTCCAGCGCATCCTGAATGAACTCGAGGATGCGGGATACATCAAGCGAGGCAGAAAGAAAGAGGACGCACGGAGCAACGAATACCGAATAAACGGAAATCTCCCGCTGCGGCACCCCGTAGAGCGGCATCGAAGTGTTTCGAAACTGATTGAGCTGGGACTGCCGGATCGCAACTGATTCCCCTTGCGCAGTTTTCGGAGCTGGGGATCCTTGCCGGCTGACGAAAGTCGGCACGCTCCAAAGAAAAAACGGACCATTTCAAAACCGCACCGATCGAGGAATCCAATCAGGCGGCAACCCCAGTGGCGGGCACGGACAATCCCGCGCCGCATCCGCGCATGAAGCAAGCTTGCGGTAAAAATGCAGAGCGCGCCGCGCACTTGACCGGATGAAGCGTTTCAGAGAGCATTTGCGGATGCGAAAAACGTATTCGGTCCTTCTGTCCTCATTCCTGCTGATGCTTGCCAGTACAGTCTTTCCAGGGCTCGTGGCCGCGCAAGCGGCAGCCCCGCGCCCCATCGCGATTGACGATGTATTTCGTATGCAGAAGGTCGGAGCGCCTGAGGTTTCGCCCGACGGTAAGTGGGTGGCATACACGGTCGCGTCCATTGACAAGGAAGCGGACCGGCGACGAACAGCGTTGTGGATGGTTAGCTGGGACGGCACGCAGGATGTGCAACTCACTACCGGGAAGCCGTCGGCGAGCGCGCCGCGCTGGAGCCCGGACGGGAAGTATCTGGCATTTCTCGCGGCGGACGGGGAGAAGGGCAAAACCCAGGTCTGGGTGCTGGATCGTCGCGGCGGAGCTCCACAGGCGCTGACCAGCGTGAAGGAAGATATTGACGATTATCGCTGGTCGCCGGACGGCAAGCGTCTTCTCTTGACGATGAGCGAGAGCGATGAACCGGACGAGAGCCAGAAAGACGGGGTGGCGAAGGCTGCCAAGCCGATCGTGCTGGATCGCTACCACTTCAAGCACGACGTCGGGGGCTACATCACCTCGACCTCGCGCTCACACCTGTACCTTTTCGATGTGACGACAAAAAAGCTGGACGCACTGACCAGCGACAAGAACTTTGAGGACCGTGACGCGGAATGGTCGCCGGACGGAAGGCAGATCGCCTATGTCAGCAATCACGAGCAGGACCCCGATCGATCGGCGTACGACGAGATCTACTCGATTGACGCGCAGAGCGGGGCGAAGCCGCGCAAACTGACCAGCGTCTATTCCCCGGGCGGGCAGGAACTGGCCTGGAGTCCCGACGGCAGGTCCCTGGCATGCCTGGTGGGCTACGAAGTGAAGTACAACGCCTACAACATGAGCCGCCTGGCTGTGGTGGATGTGACCAGCGGAAACACGCGGCTGCTCACGGAAAAGTTTGATCGCGGAGTTTCCTCTCCGAAATATTCGGCGGATGGAACGAAAATTGATTTCCTGGTCGCGGACGATCGCTCCGAATACGTCGCCAGCTTTGCGTCGCAAGGCGGCAGCGTCGAGCGCGAGCTGGCCGGAGAGCTGGTGACTTCGGAAAGATCACAGGCGGCCGGGCATGAGGCACTTGCGGTTTCAACCGACGCCTCGCCCGATGAAATATACGCGCTGGAAAGCGGCAGGCTGCGCAAGCTGACCGCGCACAACGATGCCTTGATTGCGGAGTGGAAACTCGGCGTGGTGGAGGACATCAGCTTTAACAGCAAAGACGGCACGGAAATTCACGGGTTGCTGATTAAGCCGCCGAATTATGAGGCGGGAAAAAAGTATCCGCTGGTCTTGTGGATTCATGGCGGACCCAATGGGCAGGATGCGCACGCGCTGCCCTTCAGTTTGTACCCGCTGCAAGTGGAGCGGCAGATTTTCGCTGCGCAAGGCTACGTGGTGCTGGCAATCAATTACCGCGGGAGCAGCGGGCGCGGCGCGGAGTTCACAAGGAGCATCTTCGCGGATTGGGGCAACAAGGAAGTGGCGGATCTGCGCGCCGGTGTGGACTGGGCGATCGCCAAAGGCTATGCCGACCCCGAGCGGTTGGGAATTGGCGGCTGGAGCTACGGCGGTATCCTGACCGACTACACCATCGCGTCGGACACGCGATTCAAGGCGGCGATCAGCGGGGCCGGCAGCGCGAACCAGCTCTCCATGTACGGCAGCGATCAATACGTGCTGCAGTACGACAATGAGCTCGGCTTCCCGTGGAAGGCGCCGGATACCTGGATCAAGGTTTCCTACCCGTTCTTTCACGCCGATCGCATTCATACGCCGACGCTGTTTCTGGGCGGACAGAGCGACTTCAACGTGCCGATCATCGGCGGCGAGCAGATGTACCAGGCGCTCAGGACACTGGGCGTGCCGACACAGCTCGTGGTATACCCCGAGCAGTTTCACCTGTTCACCCGGCCCAGCTACATCCATGACCGGCTGCAACGCTACGTGGCCTGGTACGCCAAATATTTGAAGAATTGAGCCGCTGCTAAGAGTGGATCTTGCCGTCAGCGGTAAGACGGTCGAGCCAGCGTTTGGCGCTGGTGGCGCCGGGATCCTTTGGATGATTCTTCAAGAAGCCGCGCAGGATCTTTGCGGCGTCTTCGAATTTGCCCCCCGCAACCAGGCATTGCGCGAGCAGCAACTCGGTTTCGGGCGCCGCGCCTTTCGCTTGATCCACGGCATTCTGACTTTCCCTCAACGCTTCCGGGTACTGCTCGTGGTGATAGTAAGCCTTGGCCAGCGTGTAGTGGGTTTCCCAGCCGCTCGGATTGGCTTTAATCGATTGTTCAAGCGGCGCAATCGCGGCGTCATATTTCCCGGCGTCCACGTACGCCATACCCAGCGCGGTCAGAATATGGGCATTGTTCGGATCCACCTGCGCGGCTTGTGCCAGGACGCCTTGCGCCTTGTCCCATTCGCTCTTTTTCAGGTACAGCACCCCCCGGGCGTAAAGCACGTCCGGATGGCCCGGCGCAAGCTGCACGGCTTCGTCGAGAGCTTTCTGCGCCTCGTCCAGCTTGTTTTCCCCCAGAGCCTTCAGCCCCTTTTGCAGAGCTTCATTGGCTTTCGGCGCAAGGATCGGCCGGCCCGGAGCGCCCGAGGTGTCTACGGCGCCGGTGTCGCGCGCGAGAACGATGTCCTCGATGTCGTCCATGGCCATCGAGAAGGAAACATCCTTCTGCGCAGACTTGTAGCCGGTGGCATCCACGCTGATGGTGTAGTCGCCGAGATCGTTGAGGATGAAGAAGGCTTTGCCTTTGTTGGCCGCGGCTTGCCCGGCGAGGGATCCCGAGTGATAGAGACGAATGGTCGCGGCCGTGGTGATCACCGCGCCGGACGTGTCGCGCAGGGTTACCGAGATTTCCGCGCGATTGCCGCGGAAGCCGGACTCGTCCGTGGAGCGGGCCTGGGCGCGAGCCGGCGCAGCAGCCAACGAAGCGGCCAGACACCCTAAGAGCAGCACCGCCGGAGCGCCGAAAAACCACAAGACCTGTTTTTTCATGACCAACCTGCTTCCAGGTGCCGCCAGCATAGCGCCGCGCGCTGCGGGTGTCACGAAAATCCCAGCGCAATTCAGCGAATGGCTGCGGTTACTTGGCTTCGACGGTCAACGTGGCGGTAATCAAATCCACGGAGTTGCCTCCGGCCATTATCTTGAAGGTGCCGGGTTCCACGACGTTCTTCATATCGCGGTCAAGGAAGGAAAGCTCCTCTGGGCCAAGAATGAATTCAACGGTCTTGGTTTCGCCGGGAGCGATGGCAATGCGGCGAAAGCCGCGCAGCTCCTTGACTGGCCGGGTGACTGAACTGACCTCGTCCCGGATGTAAAGTTGCGCCACCTCTTCGCCGGCAACGCTACCGGTGTTGCGCACGTCCACGGAAACCCTGGTGCTGCCGAGCGGCCCGATGTGGTCGGACGAAAGGCGAAGGTTCTCGTACTTGAAGGTGGTGTAGCTCAGGCCCCAGCCGAAGGGGAACAGCGGCTCGGTGGTGGAGCCGAGGAATTCCCGCTTGGCGGAAGGCTTCTGATAGTAGTAGTCCGGCAGCTGGCCGACGGAGCGCGGCACGGTGATCGGGAGCCGGCCGGCGGGATTGTAATCGCCAAAGAGGACGTCGGCGAGCGCAACGCTGCCTTCCTGACCGAGGTACCAGCCATCGAGAATGGCGGGCACGTTGGCGGCGATGTAGTTGATCGCGTTGGGCCGGCCGTGCAGCAGGATGACTACCACTGGCTTGCCGGTCGCGAGCATGGCTTTTACCAGGTCGTCCTGATTACCGAGCAGGTCCAGGCTGTCGCGATCGCCCTTGTGCTCCGGTGCCCAGGCTTCGCGGGAAGTCTGCTCATTGTCGCCAAGCGCCAGAATGATGAGATCGGCCCGTTTCGCGACTTTCACTGCTTCATCAATGCGCTTGGCGTTCAGCGCAGGGTCACCGAGAACGACCTTGTCCGCATTCCAGTCGGGAAAGGTTTCGGTGATCTTTACGCCCTCGGAATACAGCACTTCCGCGCTGGACCCAACCTTGTCCTTGATCCCCTGCAGGATGCTGACCCCGCGGCCCGGATCGTTGCTGTAGCCGCCCAGGTGCAGGTCGGCCGCGTTCGGCCCGATCACGGCGATGCGCTTGTATTTCGCCTTGTCGAGCGGGAGCAGGTGGCCTTCGTTCTTGAGCAGGGTGATGGATTCGCGCGCGGCCTTGAGCGCGAGATGCTGGTGCTCCGGGTTGTTGGCCAGCTTCTCGGCGGCGGCAGGGTCCACGTAGGGATCGTCGAAAAGGCCGGTGCGAAATTTTTCGCGCAGCAGGTTGCGGACAGCGTTGTCCACATCGCTCTGTGCCACCTTGCCTTGTCGCACTTGCTCCGCCAGCGTGTCGTACGCTGCGAAAAAGGGCAGTTCGATGTCCACGCCGGACTCCAGGGCCAGCTTCGCGGCGGCTTCCCGGGTGCCAACCACGTGATGCAGCGTGATCAATTCGGTGATTCCGAAGTAATCCGATACCAGCATGCCGTCGAAACCCCACTCATGGCGGAGAATGTCCACGAGCAGGTGGCGGTTGCTGTGCGAGGGGATGCCGTCAATTTCGTTATACGAGGCCATTACGCTCTGCACGTGGCCTTCCTGCACGGCGGCCTTGAAAGGCTTCAGGAAATATTCGCGCACCACTCGTTCGGAATAATTGCCCGGTCCGACGTTGGTGCCGCCTTCGGGCTGCCCGTGCACCGCAAAGTGTTTCGCGGTGGCAATCACGTGTGCTTTGTCGATCAGGACTTCCGTGCCTTGAAAGCCCTGGATTGCGGCCACGCCTAGCCGGGTGACCAGATACGGATCCTCGCCGTACGTTTCTTCGGTGCGGCCCCAGCGGGGATCGCGTGCCAGATCCAGCACCGGCGCAAGGCATTCCTGCGCACCTCGCGACCGCGCTTCGGCGGCAGTGGCGCTGAACACATCGTGCAGCAGCGCAGGGTCCCAGGAAGACGCCAGCGCGATGGCTTGCGGATAAGAAGTGCCCTTGGGCGCGACGTGGCCGTGCAGACATTCGTCATGGAACATCACCGGAATGCCCAGCCGCGTATTTTCCTTCAGCCACTTTTGCACGGTGTTGGTGAACTCCGCCATTTCGCGCGGTCCGCGATTTTCGCTGGGCCGCGACATTTGCCCCAGTCCATCTTTCAGCATCGTGGCCGCGCGCTCCGGCAGGAAATTGCCCTTGCCGTCCACGAACATCGTCGTGGGGTCTTTGTGAAACTGCGGGTTTTGCCAGGTGCCCAGCAGCTGCGCGACTTTTTCTTCCAGGGTCATGCGCGCCAGCAGGTCGTTCACACGGTCTTCGATGGGCAGCTTGGGGTTGCGGTAGGGAGGCGTATCCTGCGCGTAGACCGAGACGGTCGTGAAGGTCAGCAGGGCGGCAAGAAACAGCGCGCGCGCGAGCAGAATCAACGGGTGGCAAGCAGGCTGATTTCGAATGGGAGTTCTCCCGCGAAAAGGTGAGATGGGTACCGGAAACGCGGGGGACTATAGCATGGGCGTTAACGTTTACGCTATGGCTTTTTGCCGGAATTTGCCGGAGCCCGCGTCTGCCCGGACATCTTGCGCGCCACGTCGTCTTCCGCCTTCTGATGGAGTTCCTGCACCCGCGCGAACTGCTTTTGCGCCGCTTCGCTTTGCCCCATCAGCTGGTACACGCGGCCAAGCCGGTAGTGCACGTCCGGTTGCTCCGGATCGATTTTCTCCGCGCGCTGCAAAGCGGCCAGCGCTTCCGGATATTTTTTCTGCTGGCTCAGGATGACGCCGAGATCGAGCTGCGCGATTCGAATCGAAGGGTCTATCCGGACCGCTTCCTGGATGAGCGGCAGGGCTTTTTCGGCGTCGCCGCCGCGCAGTTCGACGTCGCCAAGGTAAGCGAGCGCGCCCGCATGGTGCGGGTCGAGTGCCAGTTCCGCGCGCAGCGAGCGGGCGGCGTCCTCATCCTGGCGCAATTTCCAGTACAGATAGCCCAGCCCGAAATTGACGTTGGCGGCTTTGGGATCGGCCTTCACGGCGGCGACGAATTCTTGAATCGCTTCGGGAGTGCGCGCCAATCCGTCCAGCGCCTGGCCCAGCAGCATGTGCGCGGCCGCCGAATCGGGATTGCGCTGGAGAATCCAGGAAAACTCATCCTGCGCACAGGGGAAGTTGCGTCCCAGCAGGCAGCTCTGCGCGAGCACGCCATGGAGCTCCGCGTTATCGGGGTCTTGCTTCACCGCAAGTCCAAGATGTTTCGCCGCTTCCGGGTAGTTCGCGATCGCGTAATAGCTCATGCCGAGCAGGGTGCGCGCCTGCAGGTTCCGCGGGTCGGCGGCCAGCGCGGCGTGGAACGGCGCAAGCGCGGCGTCAAAATGCTGCCGCTTGAATTCCGCCAGGCCGAGATTCAGCTGCAGCCCGGGCAGCCGGGGATTGATCTCCGCCGCTTTGTGATACGCAGCGATCGCCTCTGGATACTGCTGCAGCCGGGCGAGGTTCAAGCCGAGACTTGCCCACACGGTGGCGTTGCCCGGCTCCTGCCGGGCCACTGCGCGCCACGCATCGGCGGCCTCGCGAAACCTGCCCTGCTGTTCGAACGCTTGCGCTTCGGCGGGCGAGGCACTCTGCGCGCGAAGCGCGTGCGGCGCCAGCAAGATTGCGGAGAGCGCAAGGAGCGTTACGGCGCCGAGGTGGGCAGGGAATCGCACGGAATCAGATCTGAATTATCGCATTGCGCGTGCGCGGACAGAAGCCGCGCAGAAACAAAAAGCCCCGCTCGCAGGGGTGTTTGCGAGCGGGGCCGGTTACAGCTTCTAGGGAAAAACTAGAAGTAAATCTTCGCGCCGAGCTGAAGAATTCTCGGATCGAAGGCAGAGGTTACCTGGCCAAAACGGGTGTCGGCCAGCGTGGTGTCAACCGCGTTGAACTGGGTGTGGTTCCAGGTGTTGAACGTCTCCAGGCGAAGCTCGAGATAGCTGTTGCGAGATTCGCTGAACACGAAGCTCTTGAAGAGCGACAGGTTCCAGTTGTCACGACCCGGGCCGCGCAGGGCGTTGTGGCCCAACGTGCCCCAAGCCCCAACGGCCGGGAGGTCAAAGGACGACGTGCTGAACCATTCGGCAACCGTGTGCGGATAGGACACGCTGCTGACCTGGTCCGGACGGTTGTTGCCGCCCACACCATTGCCGCCCTGCGAGCCGCCGGTGGTGATGTTGATCGGCAGACCGGATTCCATCGTAACGATGCCGGAAACCTGCCAGCCACCCAGCACGCTCTTGGTCAAGCCGCTGGAGTGCCGGAAGATCGGCAGGTCGTAGATGAAGTTGACGATCGCGATGTGCTTGCGGTCGTAACCGCTGGGGCCGATGTCATAGCGCCAGCCGGCATAGGGGTTGGAAACGCTAGCCAGGTCACCGCCGCCGTTGCCGCCAGTGGTCGGATCTTCGGCGCGCGACAGCGTGTACATGGCGCGCAGGGTCAAATCGCGGCCAATCTGCGAATTGAAGTCCATCTGCAAGCCATTGTAGTGAGTGTTGGCTTCGTTGTTGTATTCGTTGATGTTGTTATAGCCGACGAACGGCAGTCCCGGCGAGGTCTGGTACTTGGCGCCGCCGATCAATGCGGGCAAGTACGTCTCGTCCGGCAGGTTGATGTTGCGCTGGTCGCTCTGGTGACGAGTCTGGTTGCCGACGTAGGCGACCGAGAGGACCGACTTCGCGCTGATCTGCCGCTGAACGCCGATGCTGTACTGATAGGCAACGGGCAGCTGGTAGTCGTCAATGGCCAGAGTGGTGAGCGATGCCGGGTTGATTGGCAACGCGGCCACCGCGCCGGAAGAGAGTGCCAGGCTGGGGTTGTTCATCACCACGCCGTTGGTGTTGACCTGCAGGCTGAATGGGATGTTCGGGCCAGCGTTGTACATGTCGTTGCCCTGGATGCGTTCGTACATCATGCCGAAGCCGCCGCGGATAACCGTCTTGCCGCCGCCGGTCACGTCATAGGCGAAGCCCAGACGAGGACCGAATGCCGCCCAGTGGTTGTTCACGAGGCCCTTGGGAACGCCATTCTGGCCAGGAATGCCGATACCGTTCAGGTAGAGCGGAATTCCGGCGAGAATCGGGTTGGGGCTGCTGCCGAGGCCGGGGCTGGCCGCCGTGCAACCGGGGTCGGCTGCCGAGGCGCAGATCGTCCCGGTGCTGTTGAAGGTGGCCGCATCCGCCGCGTTGTAGAGCGAGGGATAGAAGTTGCCCATGCGGTTGTTGGCTTCATAGGTGTGGGGAACGCCGTCCCAACGCAGGCCGAGGTTCAGGGTCAGGCGACGCGTTGCGCGCCAGTTGTCCTGAATGTAGGCAGCCCAGGAGACGTTGTTCCACTTGCCGCTGTCCTGCACGGCGAGCTCCTGATAGCTCTTGGCAGTGCCAAGCAGCATGTCGGCAACGTTGTTGCCGGTGTACGTTCCGTCAAAGGTGAAGCCGCCCTGGGTTTGGCCAAAGAGGTCCTGCACCTTCTTGTAGAGGGCCCAGCTTCCGCCGATCTTGAACTGGTGATTGCCCTTCACCCAGGAAACGTCGTCCCGGATCTGGTAATCATCAGCCTTGTTGCGCCACGGCCAGCTGGAGATTTCGAACTGCGCGCCGCTGCCGCCGCTCAGGTCGATGTTCGGGATGCGGTCCAGGTTGTTGGGGCCGCTGAACAGGCGCGAAGCGCTCGAATCGTAACCCGTGGGGAACGCGAGGCTCGCCAGACCGGTCGCCGCATAGGGAATGATGTTGATGCGGTTGCCGTTGTAGTTGAAAGACACTTCGTTCGTCAGGCGCGGGTTGATGACGTAGGTCGTATGCACCACCGCGCTGTAGGACGGGTTGCCGAAGGTATCGCCAACCGTGGGAACGTTGTCGCCGCTCCACTGGCTGATAGCGAAGCCCTGCGAAACCTGCTCGGCGATGAAGTGTCCGAACACCGAGAACTTGCTGTTGAAGTTGTGGTCGATGCGGACGATTTCTTCCTTCAGGTTGGTCGGAGAATCCGCGCCGCCCTTGAAGGTGTTGTTCGCGGCGTTTGGCGCCGGGAAGATGCCCGCTTTCAGCAAGGCCTGGCCGTTGGACTGGATCATGCAAGACGGGATGATGTTTCCCGGGAATTGCGCGCCCGAGGCGATGCCTGCCGGAGCAACTCCGCCCGGGCAATTTGCAAAGAGAACGTTGGGGTTGACGTAACCGCTGCCCGTCGGGACCGTGTAGTTCGGCACATTGATGGGAGCGTACGCGCTGAAGTCCCCATCAAACGTGTTGGGGTCAGGAACGGTCTGGTTCGTCGAACCGCCCTGAATCAGCCGGCGCCATTCCATGTTGTAGAAGAAGAAGGTCTTCTTCCGTTCCGGATTGTAGAGCTTGCCCAGAGTAACCGGGCCGCCCACGTTGAATCCGAACACGTTCAGGCGCAGCTTGTTCTTGCCCGTGAAGAAATTCGACGCGTCGAAATAGTCGTTGCGGTTGAATTCCCAGGCCGAAGCATGCAGGGTCGTGGTGCCGGACTTCAGCACCATGGTCATCGTGCCGGCCGAAGAGAGGCCGTAGTCCGCGCTGTAGTTGGAGGTCAAGGCGCGAAACTCCGCAATGGCGTCGGTGGAAGGCGCAATGCTCATGCCGCCCGCGCCGCCGCGGTCATCGTTTTCACCGCCGTCCAGCAGGTAGATGTTGTGGTTCTGGCGCATGCCGTTGAATTCCACGCTGGCGTCGCCGCCGACGGGAGTATTCACGTAGCCGTTGATCTGGCTGGATGCGCCGGGCGTGAGCACCGCGAGCTGATAAATGCTGCGGCCGTTCACCGCGATCTGCGACAGCTGCTGGTCGGTGATGACGCTGCTGACTTCGCCGGAGTCCGCCTGCACGGCGATGGCGTTGGCTTCCACCGTCACCGTTTCGCTGGAGGTACCGACTTTCATCTGGAAATCAATACGCAACCGGTCGCCGACCTGCAGGACCACGTCCTTCTGTTCGGCGGTCTTGAAGCCATTGGCTTCGGCCTTCACGTTGTAGTGGCCGATGGCAATGTCTCCGACGAGATACTGACCGGCATCGTTCGTGGGAACGACGCGGGTAAAACCGGTCTCCGAATTCGACACCGTCACGTTCACGTTCGGCATTGCTGCGCCGGACGGATCCGTCACCGTGCCTACAATGGTGGCATTCTGCGCAAAGGCCACAGAAGGCAACCCGATCAAAAGCAACAGCACAGCGTACGGCAGCAGCCGCCAGCTGTAACGTTGCAGTGCAACGACAGACTTCGAAAACACTTCAGACATATTCATTTCACCCCTTCCACCCGATTCGAGAACTACACGAAAGGAACTGCAAACCGTAAACGTTAACGGTGACCCTGTTATATTCGTATTATGAATGCGCGTCAATCAAATTTTGCGGAGGTTGTTGTCCAATTTGTGCCCTTTTCCCGTTAGGATAACGATAATGCGGAGAGGATTCGGGCTGCTGGTTGGTCGCGAGGACCATTTTGGGACCTCGCTCCGATCTCACCAGGAATGTCTAACTTTTAGGTAAATCGATTTAATCGAATCAAAATGCGACCTTTAATGCGGATTCCAAGCACTGCGGCAGTAGTTCTAGTACTTGTCTTCGCGGCTCGAGTGCAGGGTCAGCAGCCGCCCAAGGACTCCGGAATGGGGGTGGCTACAGGTGGAGCGCACCCTGCCGTGAGGGATAGTTTGTCAAGACCCATCACCGCTGGCGGCTTTAGCGATACAGCCCCGGCCGTGTTCCTGGACGTGACCCAGGCGGCTGGGGTGTACAAGTTCAACCACCGTTCGGGCTCTTCCGAGAAGTCAACCATCCTGGAAGTCGTGGGCTCCGGGGTGGCCCTGCTCGACTACGACAACGACGGCTGGCTCGATATCTACCTGGTCAACGGGTCCACCTTCGGCGCGATGCGAGGTACCGAACCGGCGCCGAAAGCCATGCTCCTGCACAACAACCATGATGGAACGTTTACGGACGTGACGGAAAAGGCCGGCGTTTCGAACGACCGCTGGGGATTCGGCGTGGCGGTCGGTGATTTCGATAACGACGGCTGGCCCGACATCTACGTCTCCAATTTCGGGAAGAATCGTCTTTATCACAACAACCACGACGGGACGTTCACCGACATCGCGGAGAAGGCCGGGGTGGCGCTGGGTGGCTGGTCCACGGGAGCGACCTGGGGCGACTACGACCACGATGGGCGGCTGGACCTGTTTGTTCCGGGCTACGTGAAGTTCGATCTCGATCATCCGCCGATCGCCGGACAAGGGAAAATTCCCGCGAATTTCTGCCAATTCCGCGGTATTCCCGTGATGTGCGGACCGCGTGGCCTGCCCGGAGAACCGGACCATCTTTTTCACAACAATGGAGACGGCACCTTCAGTGACGTCAGTGTGAAAGCGGGTGTCTCCGATCCCAACAAGTACTACGGGCTGGTCTCGGTGTTCGTGGACGTCGACGACGACGGCTGGGTGGATCTGGCGGTGGCCAACGACTCCGTGCCCAACTACCTCTATCGCAACAAGCATGACGGCACGTTCGAGGACATCAGCTACGCTTCGGGCTTCGCGTTGAGCGAAGACGGCCGCGAACAGGCTTCCATGGGCATCGCCGTCGGCGACTACAACCGCGACGGCAAAGCCGATCTGTTTACCTCGACCTTTTCCGACGACTACAAAACGCTCTACCGCAACGATGGCGAAGGAAACTTCTCAGACGTCACCTACAAAGCTGGTTTGGCAGGCCCGACGATTCCGTTCCTCTCCTGGGGCGTCGGCTTTCTGGACTTCGACAACGACGGGTTGCCGGACATTTTTATCGCCAGCGGCCACGTTTATCCGCAAGCGGATCAGCAGGATTGGGGAACGACGTTCGCCGAGCGCCCGCAGCTCTTTCGCAATCTCGATGGCGCAAAGTTCGCAGAGGTGGTTCCACGAACCGGAAGCGGGCTGGCAGACGTCTTACCGGCCCGCGGCGCGGCCTTTGGCGATCTCTTTAACGATGGCCACATCGATGTGGTGCTGAACAATCTTGAAGGGCCGCCAGCACTGCTGAAAAACGTGGTAAACAACGGCAATTCCTGGATTTCGTTCCGGCTGATCGGCGGGCCGAAGAGTCCGCGCGACGCGGTCGGCGCCAAGGTGTTTGTAACCGCCGGCGGCGCACGCCAGCGCGTGGATGTGGTCAGCGGCGGCAGTTTCGCATCGAGTTCGGACATGCGTCCCCATTTTGGATTGGGGGCAGCCAAGACGGTGGACGAGGTCGAGATCCACTGGCCGAGCGGGTTGCAGCAGAAGCTGGATGTGGCGGCGCTGAATCGCGGCGGCCTGAACCGCTTCGTCACGGTGGTCGAAGGCAAGGAACCCGCACTGACGTCGCCGGAGCCCAAAAATAAGAACTGACCAGGGATTTCGCGCGTGCGTGCTTACTCCATCGGCAAGCCGACGTAGTTTTCCGCAAGCGACTGAGCCGCGGCGCGCGAACTTGTTACGTAATCCAACTCCGCAAGTTGCCGGCGCTGGTCGAAGGCGTTGTCGTCGGCAAAGCGGTGCAGCAGGGAAGTCATCCACCAGGAGAAGCGCTGCACTTTCCACACTCGCCGCAAGCAAGTTTCCGAGTAGCGGTGCAGGGGCTCGGCGCTCCCGCTGCGATAAAATTCCGCCAAAGCGTGAGCCAGCACGCGGACATCGGCCACAGCCAAGTTCAGGCCTTTCGCGCCCGTCGGCGGAACGATGTGCGCCGCATCTCCCGCGAGAAACAAGCGCCCGAATTGCATCGGTTCGGTGACGAAGCTGCGCATTCCGGTCACGCCGCGCTGGATGATCGGTCCTTCGGTCAGGTTCCAGCCGCTTGCAGCCAGGCGCTTTTGCAGTTCATCCCAGATGCGCTCATCCGGCCAGTTTTCGATGTTCTCCTCCGGCTGGCATTGCAGATAGAGGCGGCTGATTTCCGGCGAGCGCATGCTTAACAGCGCGAAGCCGCGTTCGTGGTGCGCGTAAATCAGCTCCTGAGAGGAGGGCGGAGCCTGCGCGAGAATTCCCAGCCAGCCGAACGGGTAGGCGCGATCAAAGAGTTGCAGGGCGCTGGAGGGAATCGCCGGCCGGCACACGCCGTGAAAGCCGTCGCATCCCGCGATGAAATCGCATTGCAGCGTGCCGGACTTTCCCTCCCGAACGAAATGCACGCGCGGCGATTTGGATTCGAGATCGGCCAATCGGACGTCGCTGACTTCAAAGAGCAGTGGCTGGTTGGCGGCCAGCCGCGCGGCGACGAGATCCTTGATCACTTCGTGCTGGGCGTAGATCGTCACGCACTTGCCGCCGGTCAATTCCCGGAAATCGATGCGATGACCGTGCCCCGCGAAGCGCAATTCGATTCCGCCATGTTCCAGACCGAGGCGCTTCAGCCGTTCGCCCACCCCGAGCTCGTGCATCAACTGCACGGTGCCGTGTTCCAGCACGCCGGCGCGCACCCGCGTCTGCACGTGCTCGCGGGTGTGCATCTCCAGCACCACGCACTCTATGCCGGCCCGCTGCAACAGCAGGGAGAGGAACAGTCCCGCCGGCCCGGCTCCGATAATGGCCACTTGCGTCCGCATTTTCCCTTTTCGCGCTCCCAGCGCGACTCCAGCAGCACGATACTCCACGCTTCGCCGCTCCGCAAAATTCCGCTCACGTCCAACCAATGAATCCACTAGAATGCCGCGCTGGCCGGGCGCTTCCGGGCGCCGCGCCTCTCGCGGGAGCCTCCATGCGACTCAATGCAGTATTGCTGCGCAGTACGGTTGTTGCCGCTCTCGGCGGCCTGCTTTTTGGTTTCGATACCGTGGTCATTTCCGGAACGATACAGGCCCTCACCGACCTGTTTCATCTCACGCCCATCACGCTCGGAGTCACCGTTTCCAGCGCGCTCGCCGGCACGATTCTGGGCTCCATGCTCGCGGGAATTCCGGGCGAGGCATACGGCCGGCGCGACAGCCTGCGCATCCTGGCGGTGCTGTACCTGATTTCCGCGGTCGGCTGCGGCTTCGCATGGAACTGGTCGTCGCTGGTTGCCTTCCGTGTGATCGGCGGGCTGGCCATCGGCGGTTCTTCGGTGCTCGGTCCGATGTACATCGCGGAGATCGCGCCGGCCAGATATCGCGGGCGTCTGGTCGGTCTGTTTCAGTTCAACGTGGTGTTCGGCATTCTGCTTGCCTATCTTTCCAACTATCTGCTCGGCACGCTTCACCTGGGCGCTGCAGAGTGGCGCTGGAAACTCGGCATCGCCGCGGCTCCGGCTGCGCTGTTCCTGCTGATGCTTTTTGGGATTCCGCGCAGCCCGCGCTGGCTGGCCAAGAAAGGCCGCATCGCCGAGGCGCGCGAGGTCCTGCGCATCACCGGCGAAGAAAACTACGACCAAGAGCTGAACGACATCGTCGCTTCCATCGACGCCGAACATTCCTCCGGCGATTCGCTGTTCCGCGCGAAGTACCGCTTTCCGATTTTCCTCGCGGTCACCATCGCCATGTTCAATCAGCTCTCCGGCATCAATGCCATTCTCTACTACTTGAACTACATCTTCGCGCAGGCCGGCTTCAACCAGGTGTCTTCGGATCTGCAAGCCGTGGCCATTGGCTTCACCAACTTGCTGTTCACGCTGATTGCCATGACGCTTATCGACAAAGTCGGTCGCAAGAAGCTCCTGCTCACTGGCGCGGTTGGCACGACGATTTGCCTGGCCGGCGTGGCGTATGTCTTCCTTTCGCACAGCCACGAGAGCTGGCTGGTGGCGCTGCTCGTTGTTTACATCGCCTTTTTCGCGTTTTCGCAAGGTGCGGTGATTTGGGTGTACATCGGCGAAGTCTTCCCCAATCGGGTGCGTGCGGCCGGGCAAAGCCTGGGCAGCTTCACCCACTGGCTCATGGCAGGAATCATTTCCCTGGGATTTCCGGCGGTCGCGGCAAAGTCCGGCGGTTATCCGTTCGTCCTGTTCGCGGTGATGATGGCCGTGCAGTTCTTCGTGGTGCTGTTGTGGTATCCGGAGACCAAGGGCGTTTCGCTGGAAGAGATGCAGAGGAAGCTGGGCATCGCCTGAACGTGCGGAGATTCACGGCGCGCCCGCAAGTCAACGCTTTTTCGTAGCGGCCAGATGGATCGTCACCGTTTGGGTTGAGGCGCCGGTTGTCGCTGCCGTAGATGCAAACGACTCCTCGAGTTTGCCGTCGTCCGTCAGCCGCGCCCCGTCCACAGAAATGATCTGTTCCCGGCCCGCGACATCGAGCAAATATGTCCGGCCGGGCGTGCCTTGGGTTTCGAGTTTCAGCGTGTCTCGCGCGGCATCCCAACTCTGCGAAATGACGCGCAAACCCTCGCTCGCGCTGCCGAGCGCCGGCAATCTCGCTGCATAGGTCACGACAAAATCGTTGCGTGCCCGGATCTTCAGCACATGGCTGCCGTTTGCCAGCGTTGTTCGCACCACCGCGTGCTGATCGTTGCCATGGGTCTCCGCACGCTGCGCCACGCTCTTGCCGTCCAGGGCCGCGCCGGATATTTCCGCCCGCGGACTAAAGGAAGGGGAAAACTCCAGTTCGACCGCGCCACCCTTCACATCCGCGGCCAGCGTGATCGCTTCCCCGTCTCGCCGCAGCCGCAAGTCAACCTGACGGTTTCCGACCGCGATTCCCCGCACGCTGAGCTCGTTCCACCCGGCCGGCAAGTGCGGCGCCAGGATCAGCTTGTTCTGCAACGCGTCGGTCTGCAGGCCCAGCATTCCGCGCAGCATCGGGCTGATCACCATGGCCGCCGACCATATCTGGTGCGGCGAACTCGTCGAAAGCGGCTGGTAATAATCGCCGGAAAGCACTTCCGTCACGTGGCCCGGCGAACCGTCCAGTGCCAGCAGCGCGTTCGCACGCAAGTTGTCATACGCCGGCTGCGCCAGGTGATAGCGGTATTCGCCGACCGCCGCCCATCCCGTGAACAGCGGCCAAACTGAGCCGAAGTGATAGCCACCGCCGCTGTATTTCTGTGCGCGATTGGAAAGAATGCGCATGCCCCAATCCGCTTCGTGTTCGCCTTTTGCCAGTTCTCCGATCATTGCTGCCGACTTGTCCTCATCCGTCAGTCCAAACCACATCGGCACCGTTGCCAGCACGCTCGCTTCATCCACCCGTTTGCCATCGCGATCCACCGCAAATGCGAAGCGTTTCGTCTCCGCCGACCAGAACGTCTCATTCAACTGTTTGCGCCGTTCGGCAAAGCTCGCCCCTAGCGTCTTCGCCTCCGCAGTTTTGCCCGTTGCCTCCGAAAGATGCGCGAGTGCCCGCACCGCCGCAGCCACCACGCCGCCCTGATAGAACTCGCTCTCCACAGGCAGCAGCGGTCCGCCTTCCACCCAGCCATGCCCGACTCCGAAATTGCGCGGCAGGCCCGCCGAGTTATACGTTGAACGCATAAACGCATCGGCCTTTGCGATGTGTTCCCAGTTCGCGCGTGCGAATTCCACGTCGCCGCTCGCCGTCACGTAGTCGTCCACGCCGACGATATAAAGCGGCGTCGCATCTGCCGCGGCGTACGCATAAGGATAGCCCTTGAACCAGTCCACGAAACTCGCCCCTTGCGCGATTTCGTGCGGAATTTTGCCGTCGTCGCGCTGAAATTTGGCGATAAATTCCAGAGCCGTCCTGGTCGTGGCAAAGTCCCCCTCGCTGTTCAGCGCCAGCGAACTCCACAGCGAATCGCGCCCGAAAAACCAGGCGAATCCCGGACGATAACTTTCCCCTGAAGTCCGGTACCCCGCAATCAATCCGTCGCCCATCGTGGGATTGGAAACCAGTCCCTGAATCAGGCTAACCCGCGCCCAGTCGTAAGCCCGCTGTAACTCGGCGTCAGGCAAACTGAGTTGCACTGTTTTCGCCAAGTAGCTGTCGTAGAACGCCGCCGACTCTTTCCACAGTCGCTGGTAGTCCGTCTGCAGCAACTTGTACGTTTTCTCCGCTTCCGCCCGTCCGTTTACCGAGCCCGCCACGAACAGCGCTTTGGTCGCGCGGCCCTTCTCGGTAACACCTAACCGCATGGAACTGGTGTGCGACGCGCCGTAGTTCGTCTCGTATTCCAGCTCCGGATTCGCCGCACTGGGCGAGCCCAACAGCGCCACGAATTTCTGACGGTCTTCGCCGAACGCGAATCCGGGCAGCGAAGCGTCCCACGCGGCGCCCGCGCCGCCCATGGCAGCCGGCCACTCCAGCTGGAAATCACGAACGAAGTTGACCTTCACTTCGAGCGGCTGCTCGGTTTCCACTTCGATTTCGATCACCGCGCCAGCCGTATCCACCGGGGTAAAGAACGTCTCGCGCACCCGGAAAATGTCGCCGCTGAACACCAGGGTCGTGGATTCCGGCCGGGCAATAACCGTTCGCACCAGCGACTCCGCCGGGATCTCCCGCCGGTCGGTCAAAAAGCTGAGCCGCAGCTCGCGCACGATTTTCAACGGGTACACCCAGGCCTCTACCCGCCCCGATTCGTTGCCGAGCCACGCCGCGCGTTTGCCCGTGGCGCACAGGAACTCCCAGGGCCGTGCGGCGCGCGTAAGCTCCAGGCGCTGCGCGGCGGCGGGGGCGCTTTGCGCGGGAGTCCTTGCCGAATCGCAGAATAAACCGGCAATCATCAAGAAAAACGCGCGCTTCATAGCTTTGCGGGGCATCACCGGCTGGAAGATTGGCATCGCAGACTTTCGGGCAGCGCGGCGGCTTGAAAAGACCCGCCGCACTGGCTATAAAAGAAACGGCCAGAGTGTAGCACGCGAAAAAGGCCGGAAGGTATCGCTTCGCTTGTCCTACCCACGGCGCACGTTCCTCAAATCTCTCAGCCGTTCCGCGCTGGTACTCGCTCTGGAGGATTTGCTCTCAGGAATTCGTCCCGCTTGGGGATTCGCGGCGCCGCCGCGTCCATCGCCGGGCGAACTCGGCGTCAGCTTCAGCAACGTCGCCAAGGAGTCCGGGCTCAACGCCAGGACGTTTTATGGCGGCGAACACAAAAATAAATATCTGCTGGAGACGACCGGCTGCGGCGTGGCTTTCTACGACTACGACAACGACGGCTGGCTGGACATTTTTCTCGTCAACGGCTGGCGCCTGGAAGGCTTCCCCAAGGGCCAGGAGCCGCATTCCCACCTGTTCAAAAACAACCGCGACGGTACCTTCACCGATGTCACGGAGAAGGCCGGCCTGGTGCACACCGGCTGGGGGCAGGGCGTTTGCATCGGCGACTACGACAACGACGGCTACGACGACCTCTTTGTCGCCTATTTCGGGAAGAACGTGCTCTTCCACAACAACGGGAACGGCACCTTCAGCGACGTCAGCGAAAAAGCCGGCATCCAGACCAGCGGCAAACGCTGGAACTCCGGCTGCGCCTTCGTGGACTACGATCGCGACGGCAAGCTCGATCTCTTTGTCGCCAACTACATTGACATGGACCTGGCCACCGCGCCCGTGCCGGAGTCGGGCCCGTGCCTGTACAAGGGGGTGATGGTGGCCTGCGGCCCGCCCGGACTGCTCGGCGGAAAAAATATTTTGTTCCACAACAACGGCGACGGCACCTTCACGGACGTCAGCGAGAAGTCCGGGATTGTCGCCGCCAACGGCACCTACGGCCTCGGCGTGTTGACCGCCGATTTCGACAACGACGGCTGGCCCGATATCTACGTCGCCAACGATTCCACCGCCAGCGCGCTGTATCAGAATCTGAAGAACGGAAAATTCACGGACATCGCGATGGAGGCCGGCTGCGCGCTCAGCGCCGACGGCAAGCCGCAAGCCGGCATGGGCGTTTCCGCCGCAGACTACGACCTCGACGGGAATCTCGACATCATCAAGACCAACTTTGCCGGCGACACGCCATCGCTCTACCACAACCTTGGCGGCGCGACGTTCGAGGACACGACCTTCTTCGCCGGGCTCGGCAAGCACACCCAATATCTCGGTTGGGGCTGTGGCTTCTTTGATTTTGACAACGACGGCTGGCCGGACATCCTGCTCTGCAATGGCCATGTGTATCCCGAAGTCGAACAGCTTTCCACCGAAGCCGGTTACGCGCAGCGCAAACTGCTCTATCGCAATCTGCGCGACGGAAAGTTCGAAGATGTTTCCCTGAACGCCGGCCCGGGCCTGTCCGTGCCTGCCGCCTCGCGCGGTTGCGCCTTCGGCGATTTCGATAATGACGGCGATCTGGACGTGGTGGTCAATTGCGTCAATGACCTGCCGCAACTCTTGCGCTGCGATTCCACGCTGAAGAACAACTGGATCAAAATTCGCACCATCGGCACCCGGTCCAATCGCAGCGGTATTGGCGCGCGGCTCCGCTGCGTCACACGTATCGCCGGCCAGGAAAAGCCGCACTCGCAGATTGACGAAGTGCGCAGCGGCGGCAGCTACTATTCACAGAATGATTTGCGCGTGCACTTCGGTCTGGGCGCCGCCGAAAGAGTGGACCTGCTGGAAATTCGCTGGCCCAGCGGCCAGACGGAAACTCTGAAAGACCTGAAGGTCAACCGGCTCTATTACGTGACCGAAGGGCAGGGGATCACGCGCACGGAAAGCTTCGCTTCCGCTCGGCGCAAGTAATCTTCACTTCGAAGAATTCAAAAACCTTCGAGCATCCACACGTTCGAACCGCCGGTCGCCTGCCAGATCGCCAGCCGTTTCCCGTCGCGCGAGGGAATGGCCCAGCCGATGTACGGTTTTCCCTGCTGCAAGATTGGTTTCACATTGCCTTGCATATCGATGTTGACCAGTGCCCGGGTTTCTCCGCGCAGCATCGCGCTGGCCCAGAAGCTCTTTCCGTCGGCCGCCCAGTCGATCGCGGAAATCTCCACCCACTCGTTGATGCGGATGCTGCGTTCGGCCCCGCCGTCCACCGGCACCAGCCGTACCTGCGCATCCCGCGATACCCGCGTCTCCTTGGCCAGCGCCAGGGTCTTGCCGTCCGGCGAAAGCGTCCAGTTGTAGTTCATCCAGCCTTCGTCGGAGGTACGGAAGAAATCCTTCATCTCGCCGGTGGCCGCATTGAACTGCACGAATACCAGGGAATCCTTGGCGAATTTGCTCAGCACGCAGAACTGCGAAGGCGCTCGCGCGCATTGGAAGTTGTTGATGCCATCCGTGGCCAGCAGCAATTTCCCCGCGCCCCCGGAAATTGGCGCCCGCATCAGACGCACGTTTTCTCGCTGAAATTCCGCGGTCCGCGGCGTCGGAGTGCGCTCCGGCGCACGCACCGTTTCGCTCAGGTACAGGATCTCGTCGCCCGCCGGGTTCAGCCGCATGATATTCGGAGAATCGTGCCCGTCCACCAGCAGCTCCGGAGAGGTTGCCCCGATCTTCTGCCGGAAAATGTGGAACTCGCCGTCGCGATTCGAAATGTAGAGCAGGGCCTTGCCGTCCGGCGTCCACTCGTATGGCCGGCTCACGCTTTCATCGAGCGTCAGCCGTTGCAGCTGTTCCAGAGACTTGGTCTTCGGATCGACATCCGCCATGTAAATCGTTGGTCCGATGTTGTGGCGCAGAAATGCCAGGCGTTTGCCGTCAAGAGAGATCTCCGGTCGCGGCTTCCAATCCGGCCCGTTCGTAAGGCGGTGCGGTTTGCTGGTAGCCGCCCCGCTTTTTTCGTCCACGCAGATCGTCCACACGTTGGACTCGCCGTTCTCCGGCTCTTCCACGCGCGTCAGGAACAGCCGCCCGTCCGGCCCCCAGGCCAGCCCGCCTCCGAGGCGCGGATCGCTGATGACCGTGTTCGTTTTTCCGGTCGCCAGTTCGTAGCTTTCCACTTCCGTCTGCTCGCTCTGCCCCGGCCAGTACGCGCTCTTCAGATAGGCCAGGCGCTTGCCCTTCGGCGACCACGCGACCGATCCCGAAAAGCCCTGAATTTCGTAGAGGCGGCGGGCCTGGCTGCCATCGGCATTCATCTCCCACAGTTCGGAGTTGTTGAATTTCGTGCCGCCGCGCAGGTATGCGATCTTGCTGCCGTCCGGAGAAACGGCGCCGGACTCTGTATCGTCCGAAATTTTACGCGGCGCTCCGCCGAGAATCGAGACGTTCCATACGCTCGATTCGCCGCCGTCGTCCGTCGTTCCGCCCACCAGCAGGTGGTTCCCGTCGGGGAACCAGCTGACGGAATGCGCCCGAAATCCCGCCGGCAGCCACAGCTGGTGCGAGTCCTCCCGCGCAATCTCCCGCAGGAACAAGCCGCGCGGGTCGGTGTACGCCAGCAGCCTTCCATCCGGCGAAAGCGAGCCGCGGAACACCGGGACGTCCGGCGAATTCGCCGTCAGGCGCGTTTCCCGCGGCAGCACGAGTTCCGCGATGCTTCGCGCGCTGTACCACCACGCAAAGCCGGTGCCCGCGAGCAGGGCCAGCGTACCCACCGCTACCAGCCGCCACAAATTCCGCGCGGGCGGCGCCGGCTGAACAATCACGGTGGTCTCAATGCGCGCTCCGCCGCTCACCGGAGCGATAAAGCGGTAACCGCGCCGCGCCAGGGTTTCGATGAAACGCGGGTTATCCGCCGAATCCCGCAGCGCGTCGCGCAAGCGCTTGATCGCCGCGTTCAAACTGTGATCAAAGTCCACGAACGTGTCCGCCGGCCACAGGCGCCGCCGCACCTCCTCGCGCGAGACCACTTCGCCTGGCCGCTCCAGCAGCAGTGCCAGAATCTGGAACGGCTGATCCTGCAGCTTCACCTTTAATCCATTGCGCCGCAGTTCGCCGGCGCGGGCGTCCACCTCAAACACGCCGAAGCGGACGACCTCGCCTTTGCTTTCGGGAACTTCCGTGGAAACCACCGGGTTCGACCCCATTTGCGTAGCCCCGTAAATCTGTCAGTGAATTCGGACCTGTTCGGAATGCTCAGAATGCAATCTCTATTACTTGTACGGATTGGACGCGAATTGGTTCCTACGTAAAACTTCGTGGACCAGCAAATGTCGTGTCACCACCGCTTGTAAGTATTTGACGTAGCTTGCCTTGCTTCGTCACCTACGTTTGGGCCGCCGGTAACCTGTCATGCCTTGAAGCACTTCGCACGGCGCCGCACGCTCGACCCAATTTCCACCCTTGGGAGGTGCGTCGTGCGGTTCCGGATTTGGATTGCGCTTCTTACCCTGGCGGCAGGCTTCCTGCCGGCCCCGCTTCCGGCGCGGCCCGACCTGCCTCCCCATACCACCCAACTCACGCTGTCCGTCTTCAATGACGCCCAGGTGCCGCCGTCCGTCTTGACCGCGGCGCGCGCCCGGACGGTTGCGGTGATGCAGCAGTCCGCGATCGCGTTGACGTGGCTGGATTGCGGCGAGCCCAGTCACCGTCCGGAACTCCCCGCCTGTTGGGAAGTGTCCTATCCGGAGCATCTCTCCGTCCGGCTGATCGACAAGCCCCACACCCTTGGCGCTGACACCTTTGGCCAGGCATTCCTCAATTCTGCAGGCGAGGGCAGCTACGCCAATGTGTATCCCTCCTGCCTGCCCGCATTTTTCTCGCTGCGCGCGCTGGAGTGTGGCGATTTATTGGGCGTGATCGTGGCCCATGAGGTGGGGCATCTGCTGCTTGGCGCGGGCTCGCATTCCGACTACGGCCTAATGGCCGGCCGCTGGCGGCGCGCTGAACTCGAACTGGCCGCGCAAGGCCGGCTCCTCTTCACCGCCGATCAGGCGCAGCGGATTCGCCGGCGGCTGGATACGGCGTTCGCGCGGAACGCCGCAGCGCAGCCTCAATGCCCGCTCGCATCGGCGACTCGGGTGCCAGTGCCTTCCCTCAGTTCCTGGAAGGCGTCAATCCGCTCCACGGAAAATTTCTCCTTCAGCCCGCTGGGCCAGCGCACTTCCACCCAGTCCGCTTTCGCGATTCGCCCCAGGCCGAAGTGGACCCGCATATCGCTGTTGGAAATGTAACTGGAACCGCTGCGCACCTCGTCCACCAGGGTGCGGTCGCCTGCTTTCAGGCGAAGCCTGGCTCCGATGCCGTCGCGGTTGGATTTCGTGCCGCGAGTCTTGAATCCGACCCAGTGGTTGGCATTGTGCAGCTGATTCACCAGCAAACTCACGGGCGCGTTCATGTTGCTGATTACTGCAGACATCCGCCCGTCGTTCCACAAGTCGCCCACCGCCAGGCCGCGGCCGGAAAGCTTCACGCCAATGGCCGGCCCAGCCTCTGCGGAAATGTCTTCGAAGGTACCGTTGCCTTTGTTGTGGTACAGGATTCGCGGCTCCTGGTAGTCGCTGCCGAGGTGTTGCCGGTCCACTTCCGGGTACACGTGTCCGTTGACAAGCAGCAGATCCGGCCAACCGTCGTTGTCCACGTCCACGAAGGTCGTTCCCCAGCCAAGATACTTGGTGTAAAGCCCCAGCCCTGCCTGGAAGGTCACGTCGTCAAACGTGCCATCCCCGTTGTTCCGGTACAGCGTCGCGGTATCGTCGGAAAAATTCGTCTTGAAGATATCCAGCCGCCCGTCGCCGTTGTAGTCACCGACGGTGGAACCCATCCCGGCCTGTTCCTTGCCGTCCTCGTTGAACGCCGCTCCTGCCACCACGGCCACATCTGTGAAGGTGCCATCGTGATTGTTGCGATAGAGAATGCTCGGCGTGCTGTCGCAGGCCACATAGATATCGGGCCAGCCGTCGTCGTCGAAATCCAGCGTCGAAACGCTGAAGCCGTAGTGACCGTTGGTCTGGTCAATCTTTGCTTGCGTCGTCACGTCTTCGAACGTTCCATCGCCTTTGTTGTGATAGAGCGTGTTCTTGCTCCATGGCAGTCCGCGCGGCCCGCACATCACCGGCACGCCCTTCCACATGCAGGAGGCGCGCTCGCCCGGTCCCGGCGCGGTCTTCACGTCGAAATCCACGTAGGTGGCTACAAACAGGTCCAGTTTTCCGTCGCGGTCATAGTCCAGAAACGCGCAGCCCGTGCTCCACGCTCCGTTGCCCGCCACCTGGGCCTTGGCGCTCACATCCGTAAACGTGCCGTTTCCGTTGTTGTGGTACAGCACGTTTTTCCCGTAGTAGGTTACGTACAGGTCTTGGTAGCCGTCGTTGTCGTAGTCGCCCACACACACGCCTTGCCCCCAGCCCGTGTGCGCCAGCCCAGCCTTCTCGGTCACGTCCGTAAACGTGCCATCGTGGTTGTTGTGGTAGAGGTGATTGGTCGGCTGCGCGACTCCCGGCTTCTCGTCCAGGGTGGTGCCGTTCACGACGAAGATGTCCGGCCAGCCGTCGTTGTCGTAATCGAAGATCGCCACGCCCGTTCCCGTGGTTTCGATAATGTATTTTTTGGTATCCACGCCGCCGAACACGTTTGGCGCGCGCAGGCCGGCTTGCGCGGCCTGATCCACGAAGTACGCCACGCTGTCCTTCTTCACTGCCGCGGCATTCTGCGCCTTCCACCCGGGCCAGGCGTTCGCCAGCAACAGCGCGCAGCTAGCGATGGCCCTCGCTCGTTTTGCGGGCATGGCTTAATGCTAGTATGAATTTCTTCGGCTCGCATGCTTTCCGGAGGCTCGCCGTTGCCGGCCCATCGTCCGCTTCGACTCTTGCTGGTCCTCGCCGGCTCGTTTCTTCTCCAGCCGCCGGCGCCCTCCCAGCAACCTGCCGCCAGCCATGCCGCCGACAAGGAAAGCTTCTCGGCCGGAGTTGCCGCACTCCAGCGCGGTGACTTGACCGCCGCGCGCTCCGCGTTTGCCGCCGCCGCGAGACAAGACCCGCGCGATGCCCGCGCGCAAAGCGCTCTGGGCATGGTCCTGCTCCAGCTGAACGAGCCCAAGCCCGCCGCCGCCGCGCTTCGCGCCGCCGTGGCGCTCGAGCCCGGGTCCGCCAGTCTGCGCATTCTTCTATCGCGCGCTCTGCTGGCTTCGGGAGACGCCGCAGGCGCCCTCCGCGAAGCGAATGCCGCGACTCGCGCCACGCCCGGCGACCCGCAAGGCCATGTGGCGCGCGCGCGGGCTCTACAAGCCTCTTCGCAGTTATTCGAAGCCATCTCCGCCATGCGCCAAGCGGTCGCGCTCCAACCCACCAGCCCCGAACTGCACGACGGTCTCGGTTCTCTGCTCGCGCTGCAAAACGATTCTTCCAACGCGATTCTGGAATTCGAACAGGCACTGCGGCTTGATCCTGCGTACGCCTCCGCTCATCTTCACCTCGGCGTCGTTCAGTTCGAGCAGCGGCAATTCGTCTCCGCTGAAGACCATCTGGCCCGCGCCAGCGAGCTCGACCCGCGAAATTTTCTCGCGTTTGATTATCTCGGCCGCGTGCAACGAGAGCTTGGCAAAGTCACCGAGGCCATCGCCGCGTTTCGGGCTTCCTTGCGTCTGCATCCCGACCAGCCGGAAGTGCTGAACTCTCTGGGGCTTGCCTTGCAACGCGCGGGTAATCCCGTTGACGCCAGCACAGCCTTCCGTGAACTGCTCAAGCTTCAGCCGCAAAATGCCAGCGCGCAAAACAATCTCGGCCTCGCGCTCCTGCAATCCGGCGACGGCGACGGCGCGATTGCCGCTTTTCGCGCTGCGCTGCGGCTGCGGCCGAACGACACCGGGTTTGCCGGGAATCTCGGCGCGGCCTATCTGCAGAAAGCCGATTTCGCAGCCGCGGCGCAGGAGTTTCGCTCCGCCCTGGCGCGCGATCCGCAAAATCAATCGCTGCACTACAACCTGGGCCTCACCCTGAAACTTCAGGACAAGCTTTCCGAGGCCGTCGCCGAGCTTCGCGCCGCCGAGGCCATCAATCCCGGCCAGCCGGACGCCCCGTACACGCTCGGGGTTACCCTATGGCAAATGGGCGAAGCCGATGCCGCCGTCGGCGAACTCCAGAAGGCCATCGCCGCGAAGCCGGACTACGCTGAGGCCTTCTACACCTTGGGTACGGTGCTCAAGCAGCAGTCACGCTTGCAGGAATCCGCTGCCGCGCTGCGCGAGGCCGTCCGCCTCGAGCCGGATTTTGCCGGCGCGCATACGACGCTCGCCGCGGTGCTCCGGCAGCTTGGCGATAGCGACGGCGCCGCTGCCGAAGCGCGCCTTGGCGCCGAACTCGCTCGCCAGAAAACCAGCCTGCAGGCCGCTCTTTTCGCCACGAATTCCGGCCGCCGCCTGCGCAACCTGGGAGACCTCGATGGCGCGGTCTCGCAATTCCGCGCGGCCATCCAGGCGGTACCGGACTATGCTCCCGCTCACTTCGAATTGGCCATTGCGCTGCGTCAGGCGGGAAAAAAACAGGAAGCTCAGGAAGAATTTCGCAAAGCCGCTGCGCTCGATCCCAAATTGATTCCGCCGGAATCCTGAGTTCGGGCAGCAGCTCCGGCCGCTACTTCTCCACGCGCAACAGCGCCAGCGATGACTCCACCGGCACACCGCGCGCCACCTTCACTTGAATGACCGCTTCGAACGGCTTCAATTCGCTGGCTTTGGTCACGTTCATGCGCTGCAGCAGTTCGCGCAGATAGTTTTCGCGGGTCACGTACTCCACGGCGGCTTGTGTTCCGATGGTGGTCGTTCCGGCCAGGATCAGCTCCGAGTGCTCCGGATTGATGCCTTTCACCAGCGCGACCACGGCCCAGTCTTCGGTCAGCGGTAAATTCCCCGGCGTGGCCATCATCGCCGCCGGCTCGCCCGGCTCCGGGTGAACGTTGATCACTTCCATGTTTCCGGAGCGCGGCCCGCTATCCAGCATCTTGAAGATGAACTGTTTGGTGCTTGGAATCTCCAACAGCGTCAGGTTTTCCGAAGGCGATCCGATAAAAATCAGATCGTTGTTCTTGGCATCGTCCAGCGAAAACAGGCTTCCCCGCTTGACGCGCACGGTCTGATGCAATTGCGCGAACACCTGATCCAGGTTGTGCACGGCCAGCACTTCGCCCACGCCGGTGTAGTGATCCAGCGTCACCGCTTTGCCGTCCCGCGCCGCCACGTAATAGCGCATTCCCGTGTCCGGCCGGCCCACGAAGGCCGCGTTGCTGAAAATGACGTACGGTTCTTCCGGCCCGCGCAGCAGGCCTTTCCAGAAAATGCGGAAGGGTTCCGGTGCCGCTGCGTCCTCACTCGCGCTCGCAGAGGCCGCGGCGCTGCCTTTTCGGGTCCAAAGCAGCCAGCCGCTCAACAGGAGTGAAGCAGCCAGCGCCGCGCTCAGCACCGGCACCAGCAGACCCCGCCGACCCCGCGCAGAATCCGGGGTGTTGGCCCACACGTGCGGCGCCCCGTTTGCAGCGGGCGCGCTCGCCGCCGTGCGCTCATGAAATGCCACGGCATAGCTGCCTTTGGGAATCTCGACGATCAGCCGGTCCTGCGCGCCTTCGGTAGCGTAGTACTCCGCCAGCTTCGTTCGCAGCCGTCCGGCCTGCACGCGCACCATGGAATCGAGTTGTGGGTCAAAGTCCTGATTGCGCCCAAACACTTCGGTCGCAATTTGGTACTCCTTGACCGGGATGCCCGGATGCTCGATGGCCTGCCTTCCCAAATATCGCAAAAGCTTGCAGAGAGATTCGGACCCGTGTAGAGCATGGCTTGCCACCAGCCGCTCCAGCTCCGCCTGCAATTGGGCCTTATCGTTCAAAGCTGTTACCTGTTACCCCGATGTAACAGGAGCCTATCAAGCCGCCCATCTCCTTGCAAGTGTGGGCTTTAGCCCATGTAACAGTATCAGACGGGCTTAGACTTGCCTCCGCCTTGCAAAAGTTCGATAACCCGAATCATATTTTTCGCTCGACGTGTGTCGCTACGGCCTGTCTGGGACGCGTCGGGTCTCGTTACCTCCTACGGTAACGTTGACTCTTCCCGGATTCGCCTTCGCTACCCGCCGGGTCGAGTGGGGTGGGAAACTCTGGGGTGTTGTTTTTCGGGGGAGCGCGTTTCTGACGCTCAGACCTCAGGCCCTCTCATTCATTCGTTTTCCTGTCAGGTGGTTGTCGAGGTTTAGACGTACGCCGATCGCAGGACTGCTTCGAACGCGGCTGGGGTAGTCGCGTCGCAGCAGGCGGTCAGATCAGGAGGGGTGGAATGAGAAGTCGCGCTTTATTGGGGTGGTTTGTCGTTTTGCTGTTTGTGGTCGGTATTTCAGCTCCCGCATCATCCGCACAAGCTGTGTACGGCAGCGTTCTCGGCACGGTCACCGATCAACAGGGTGCCGCCGTCGCCGGAGCCAAGGTTGTGGTTACATCGGCTAGCAAGGGTACCGCCGAGGAAACCACCAGCAACGCAGACGGCAACTACAGCGTCTCGCACTTGATCCCCGATACCTACAACATCCACATCGAGGCCACCGGGTTCAAGAGCTACGACGTGAAGGGCGTGCAGGTGTCCGCGGACACCGGCGTGAAAGTGGACGCCAAGCTTGACGTTGGCGCCATCACCCAGTCCGTGGAAGTCACCGGGGAAATTCCTCAGCTCAAGACGGATCGCTCGGACGTCTCGATAACGTTCAACGAGAAATATGTTTCCGATCTGCCGATCCTGAACCGCAACTTCACTAATTTCGAATTGCTCTCGCCTGGCACACAGAAACTCGTCGGCTGGAGCCACGCTGCCACCGAAAACCCGCAGGGCGGCCAGCAGATTTTCGTGAATGGTCAGCACTTCAGCGGCACGGCGTTCGAACTGGACGGTACCGATAACCAGGATCCGATTCTGGGGATTATCGTCGTAAATCCAAACCTCGACGCGATTCAAGAATCGAAGATCGCCCTGCAGAATTACGACGCCGAGTTCGGTAAGGCGGTCGCCGGCGTGGTCACCGTGCAGACCAAGTCTGGCTCCAACCAGTTCCACGGCGGAGCGTTCTACGATTGGCGCGGCGACGGTCAGCAGGCGCGCGATCCCTTCAAGAATGCCCCCGGCGTTCCTCTGCCGAATGCCAGCTTCAAGCAATTCGGCGGAAATCTCGGCGGACCGGTCGTCAAGGATCGCCTGTTCTTTTTTGGCGATTATCAGGGCACCCGGCAGACCGGTGGCATCACCAACCAAATGACCATTCCCACGGCTTTGGTGCAGGAAAGCTGCAACCCAGCTACCAACGCTTCCAGCCCGACTCCGGGCTTTTGCAACTTGAGCGAGTACCTGGGGAATCCGCTCATAAAGAGCACCGGGCAGGTCTACAACCCGGCGACCGGTAATCCGCTGGACGGTTCAGGCCGGACTGCATTCGCTGGGAACCTGATTCCGATCAACCTGATTTCCGGCCCTGCGGCCGCGATTTTGGCCGACTTCCCGACTCCTACCAACGACAGCGTGATTAACAACTACGTTGCATCGGGTTCCGGGCCATACAACCAAAACAGCTTCGACACGCGAGTTGACTATAACGCGCCTCGCGGCTTCACCGTTTTTGGGCGTTTCAGCCTGGACTATTTTTCTTTGTCCGGGAAGGGAACACTTGGCGTTCTCGGTGGCGTCGGTTTTGGCCCTGGCGGCTTGAACGGCACTTCCAACGTGCACAATTACAGCCTGGCGACAGGATTCGACAAAGCGATTGGCACGAAGTGGCTGACCGACTTGCGCTTCGGCTGGTTCCGCTACAATCCGCAGACCGCCTACATCGATGGTAGTTCGACTCCCATGACCGCGTTCGGCATCAGTGGCTTGAACCGCGGAACGCCGGACACTGGCGGACTTTCGTCCTTCTTCTTCAACGGGAACGGCATGAACCAGGGCAACAATAACGGCGCTTTCGGCGACGGCCTCAACGTCGGTCGCTGCAATTGCCCGTTGACCGAGAAGGAAGATCAGTTCCAGGTCGTGAACAACTGGACCCGCATCCAAGGCAATCATCAAATCAAGTTTGGCGCAGACATCCGCTACGCCAAGAACCTTCGCGTACCCAGCGACGCCAACCGCACCGGAATTCTGAATTTCAATTCCGGCGGCACATCGAATGCCGGTGACGGGGGGCTCGATCTGGCCACCTTCCTGCTCGGCGACGTGACCAGCTTCAATCGATTTGTCAGCAACAGCCTGGACGCAGCAGAACGCCAGAAGCGTTGGTTCTTCTACGGGCAAGACACCTGGCGCGTGACCACGAAGCTGACCTTCAACTACGGCTTGCGCTGGGAGATCTATTTCCCGGAAACGGTCAACGGCAAGGCCAACGGCGGTTTCGCGAACATAGACCAGGGCATCATCCGCGTGGCGGGCGTGGGCGGCAATAGTCTGAACGGCAACACGGACAACACGCTGAAAGCCTTTGCGCCGCGACTTGGCATCGCGTATCAGGTGGATAACAAGACCGTGGTGCGGCTCGGCTACGGGCGCAGCTTCGATATCGGCGTGTTCGGTTCCAATTTCGGTCACGTCGTGACCCAGAACCTTCCAGTTCTGGCGAACCAGGATGTCTCCGACTCGAGTCTGAACTCGGGCGCCACCAACGACCGCAGCGCCGTATTTACTTTCGCCTCCGGAGCGCCGCCAATCCCAGACTTGGCCGGAATTATTCCGTCCAACGGCATTCTTCCCCTCCGCGGCCCCGACAACAACGTCGATCCTCGCGTCCGCCCCCGGGTACAGCGTCTGCCAACCCTTGACGCTTGGAACGTCACCCTGCAGCGCCAGATCACTCCGACCATGAACGTCGAAGTGGCCTACATTGGCAACAAGGGAACCCATACATTCGCGGGCAACGGGCCGGCGTACAACGCAAACGAGGCGGCAGTTGGGCCAGGTACTGACCCGTACAAATGCTCACTCATTACCGACGCGACGAGCCCCGATTTCGGGCAATACAATTGCTCCCCGTCCGGCTTCGCCGGCGCGGTGCCCACAAATTTCCGGCGCCGTTTTTTCCTGAACGGTGTTCCGACGTTTACCTACGGCGCTCCGTATAACTACGTTTGCTGCTCCAGTGATATTGGCAACTACTTCGGCAACGACGCCAGTACTCACTACAATGCGCTGCAGGTTAAAGTGGAAAAGCGCTTTAACCAAGGTTTGCAATTCCTTGCACACTACACCTACGCGCATGCCTACAACTACGACAGCAGCTACTTCTCGGTTGACCCGCGCTATTCCTATGGCCCGGATGACTTCAACCGCAACCACGTTTTCGTCCTCAGCACGGTTTACGAACTGCCCGTTGGCCGCGGCAAGAAGTATCTGAGCGACCTCGGTCGCGCGGCAAACTTCGTGCTCGGCGGGTGGCAGATCTCGAACACAACCAACTGGAGCGGCGGGCTGCCGTTTACTCCGAGCATCGGAGAATGCGGACAGATTTCGGATGCCGGCCCTTGCCGTCCGGATTTGCTCCCCGGCAAATCCTTCCACACAGGTCTGACGCATTCCGGCGGGAATCTCTATTGGTTCACCCCGGTTTCTTCGCTTTCCCAAGGCGTGATCGCACCTACGAATGCGCTTGACGGGGTGGATACGTGCGGGCTGCCCAGAACTACTTCCGGTCCCTGGGCCCTGCCGGCCTGCGGCCACATCGGCAACGCTGGACGCAATTCACTCCGCGGGCCACACGCATTCTTCTCCGACTTGTCGTTGGCGAAGAACTTCAACTTCACGGAAAAGGTCAAAGCGCAGTTCCGCTTTGACGCCTACAACGTGTTTAACCACCCGGTACTCGGCTTCAGCTCGACGCAAGGCAACACCTGCATCGACTGCGGCGGCGGTGGTCAAATCACAGCCATCGAAGCCGACGCTTCGCCGAACGCTCCGAACGGCATGCGGCAACTGCAGTTTGGGTTGCGCTTTACCTTTTAACCCCTGAACACCCCAAACGAGAAACGGGGAGCCCTCGCGGGTTCCCCGTTTTTTGTGTTTTAATCGGGCGTACTTTCGGATGTACGGGTTCGCGGCTGCGCGGCAATTCCTGGGGAGAGCAGCCCGGCCCGCGTTTCACGCGGATTCCTTTGCCGATGCCAAACTCTCTCGTGCGCTGCTGCATCGTCGCGTTCTCCTGCGCCGCGCTATTTTCCTTTTCGTTTGCTGCCCAGGCTCAGGCGCAAGCTTTGCCTTCCACCCCGGACGCGTCCCCGCTCTTTGCCCCCGTTCATCGTCTGGCCGAGCAGGGGAAGTTTGATGAAGCGCTTGCCGCCCTGAACGATTTTGCGAAAGCCACTCCTGCTCCCAAACTCCTCGATCGCGAATTCGGAATTCTCTATTACCGCAAGGGCGACTATCTCAACGCGGTTGCCTCGCTGCAGCGCGCGCTGGCGGAGAATCCTGCGGACGCCGAGTGCACCCAGCTCACCGGGCTGTCTTACTACCTCGCCGGCAAACCCAGCGAAGCGATTCCTTATCTCGAAAAGGTCCAGTCGTGGTATCCCAGCGCCAATGTGGATGCCGCTTACATTCTCGGCGTCGCTTACATCCAGACCAAAGCGTACGAAAAAGCCCGCGGTGCTTTCGCGAAAATGTTTCAGGTGCCGCCCGATTCCGCCCCGGCTTACCTTTTCACCGCGCGGCTGCTGTTGCGTTTCGATTTCGGACCCGTCGCCGAAGAGTATGGCCGGAAGGCGATTCAGCTCGATGCCAAGCTTCCGCTGGCGCACCAGTTGCTGGGCGAACTCTATCTCTATCAATCGAAAATTCCCGAGGCGATCGCGCAGCTCGAACAGGAAATCGCGATCAACCCGGGCAATGCCGTCGCGTACTACAAGCTCGCGGATGCGTACTCGCGTGCGCAGAAATTCGACGATGCCGAACGCCTGCTGCAGCGCTCCATCTGGCTCGATGCCACGTCCACTGGCCCGTACATCCTGCTGGGGAAGGTGTTGCTGAAAAAGGGCGAGACGCAGCTGGCGATCCGCTCGCTGCAGCGCGCCGCGGCCATGGACCCCAACAACGGAATCACCCATCACCTGCTCGGACAGGCGTATCGCGATGCCGGCCGCGAGAACGACGCTGTGCGGGAGCTGAAGCTCGCGGAGCAGCTCACCACGCGCGAGGATTCCAAACCGTGAACAACGCGCATCGAGGGTTGTGCTGAGCCATGAGCTCGTTCACCTCCGCTCCGCGTCCCATCGTCGTCGGCCTCGGCGAATTGCTGTGGGATCTTTTTCCGCAAGGCAAGCAGCTGGGCGGCGCGCCGGCTAATTTCGCTTACATCACCGCGCTGCTGGGCGATACCGGCATCATCGCCAGCCGCATCGGCGACGACAAGCTTGGTCAGGAAGCGCTCTGGCATCTCAAATCCAGCGGTCTGGACGTGAGCCGCATTCAGCGCGACGCCCGGCATCCGACCGGAACGGTGAAGGTGGAGGTGGACGCCAAGGGCCAGCCGGAATATCACATCACGGAAAACGTCGCCTGGGACTTTCTGGAGTTCTCCGAAGACTGGATTTCTCTCGCTCGTTCCGCCCACGCGGTTTGTTTCGGCTCGCTGGCGCAGCGCAGCGACGTTTCGCGCAAAGCTATCCGGGCATTTCTCGCGGCGCTGCCGTCCTTCGCGATCGGTATTTTCGACGTGAACCTTCGCCAGTCCTACTTCACGGCGGGAATCCTGCGCGACTCGCTGCGTTACGCGCAGATCCTGAAGCTGAATCACGAAGAGTTCCCGCGCTTTCTGGATCTCCTGAACTGCCCGCTGAAGCCGGCGGATCGTTCCGAATTAGCCGGTTCGCTCTGGATCTGCCGCGAATTCGGAGTGCGCATCGTGTGCATCACGCGCGGCGGAAGCGGAAGCATCCTGGTAACGAAAACCGGGCACCACGAGCATCCTGGATTCTCGGTGAAGATCGCGGACACGGTCGGGGCCGGCGATGCCTTCACCGCCGCCCTGGTGCATCACGCGCTGCGCGGTTCGTCGCTCGCGGTGATGAATGCCGCCGCGAACCGCATGGGAGCCTGGGTCGCGTCCCAGGAAGGCGCAACACCGCCCGCCGACCCGCGCGTGCTGGAAGAAGTGCGCGCCGTTCCCCACCCGTAGAATCTATTTCTCTCCGGTTTGTTCCGCGGCCAGTTTTTCCACCATTTCCTTGGGCAGGTCGTGCAGGAAGACCAGGAACACGGCGTTGGTCCAGCCAAAACCAACGACGTTGATGTTGTAGCCGGCCTTGACCGCCGTTTCCGAAGAGCGCGTGACCGCATTGTATTTCTCGCGGATGGTGCCGTCGTGGCGGAAATTCGCCGCGACCATGCTCAGAAACTTGTAGCTGATGCGATCGGCTTCGGCGTTGTAGCCGTAGCGGCGCATGCCTTCGATGGCTTGCAACTGCGTAGGAGCCCAGGCGTAGGGGAAATCCCACTGGCCCTCGGTTTCGTACGGGCTCATCACCAGGCCGCCGGGCTGCTCCAGTCGGGAAATATGCTTCATGATGGCCGCGGCTTGTTCCTTGCTGGCGATGCCGGCCCACATGGGATAGAAGGTGGTGATGTATTCGTAAGAGGAGCGCTCGTTTTTCTGCAGGTTGAAATCGAAATACATGCCGCGCTGCGGGTCCCACAGGTATTTCTGCACGTTGCCGGCGCGCTGCGCGGCGCGCGCCTTCCACTGCGCAACGTCCTGCGTCCTGCCCAGAATTTGCGCGATGGCTGCCATGTCGTTTTCATACTTAAAGAGCAGGCTGTTCAGGCAGACCGCGGCGTAATGGTGGGTAGCCGCTCCGTGCGGTCCGAAGCGAAACGATACGTCAAAGCCGGATTCGCGCATGGAACGATCGGCGCGGTAGAAATCGCGGCTCAGATGAAGCTGCTCCGCGTCCTCGCAGCCTGGCCGTTCCATGGTGGTCGCAGAATCGCAGATCTGCACGTGGTACTGCTTGCCCGCGACGAGAGCGCTAGCGGTGTCTTTCCCGGCCACGCGTACCAGGTAGCCGAGATCCTGGTCCGGATGGTTTAGGAAGTAGGCCGCGACTTTGCGGTAGTGATCGGTCTCGTCCTTCAGGCTTTCGGGTGCGGGTGTGTCGCCGAAATCGTAGTAGCGCGCCAGACCGGTGTCGCCGGCCAGGTGCGGATCGCGCGCCCACATCTCCCAGTCTTTCGCCGCATAGATGTAGGCGTGTTCAAGCCATTTCCGGTCTTCGTGGCCGGCGGCTTTTTGCGCGTTGTACACGCTCAGGATCATCGAGGTCAGAAAGGGCGGCTGCGAGCGGCTGAGGTAATAACTGCGGTTGGCATTGAGAATCGTGCCGTAGTGTTCGATCTCAAAGAGAAAATTTTCCACCATGCCTTTGGCGAGCTCGATGCGGCCGTCTTCCACCAGTCCGCGCACGATGAAGTAGCTGTCCCAGCCGTACATTTCATTAAAGCGGCCGCCGGGCACGACGTATTTGTGTTGCAGATAGAGCAGGCCCGGAGGATCGAGCTTGCTGGTATCGAGCTGGCCGGGGCGGGTGATCTTCTCTGGCAGTGCTTTCACCTGCACGTGGCAGCGCTTCTGCAGATCTTCCACTTGCGCCGTCGGGGTCATTTCGGCGGGCAAATAGAGAACGGAATTTTCCGCAAGCTTGGGATCTACGACGGTGGCGCAGTCTTCCATGGAACGCGTCAGCGTGTCCCAGGTCTTGGAGATGTAAGTGAGGATGGGCTCGAGCGGTTTCGGCGAGGCGGGGGCGGTGTCGTCGCCGTCGGAGGCAAGAGCGCTGGCGGGAAGGGTAATGCAAAGAACGAGCAGGAATATAAGGAGCATCCGGCACCCAGAACAGAAGCGGTAAGAGGTCATGGAATGGCTCGCGGCAAGGCTGGCTCGCCAGTGGTCAGAATAGGTCCAACGTATTGAAAAGTAAAGGACTTAGTTCGTTCTTTGGGCCAAATCATCGCCGCGATTCTGGCGCTTTGTAGCGTAAGGTCCGATTCGCCTCCCGCAGCAGCAGAGCTTGCCGGAGGCGATGGAGCGGGATACGCTTCAGACAGGCGGCGGTGCGCTTTGGTATCGAGAACGACGGCCAAACACATACTCTTGTACGGGGTAATCGGCGGAATTCTGATCGCTGCGCTGCGTTGGAGCGAATATCGCTTTCTGGTGATCGAGCATTCGATCGAAATCTACGGTGGATTGGTTGCCGCCACGTTTTCCGGGGTGGGCATCTGGGTGGGCCTCAAACTTACGCGCAACCGGGAAAAAATCATTGTGAAGGAAGTGCCGGTTGCACTGCCGCCTCCTCCGGCCCGGCCGTTTTCTCCGAATGACGCGAAGCGGGAAGAGCTGGCAATCACTCCCAGAGAGATGGAAATTCTCGGGCTGATCGCGCAAGGGATGAGCAATCGCGAGATCGCCGAGAAGCTGTTCGTGAGTGAGAACACGGTGAAAACCCATTCCAGCCGGGTCTTCGACAAGCTCGGCGCGCGGCGGCGGACACAGGCAGTCCAGCTCGGCAAGGAATACGGCCTTCTGCCCTGAAAAAGACTGCACGAAAGTGTGATTTCAGGCCGCGAATTGAAAAATCACCCGAAAGGATGACGACAGAGCCGGCGGCAGATGCGGTATGGTGCGCCCGGATCGCCGGATCGCGCGGTCCCAGGATAAGCGGGTCAAGAGGAGCGACGGTATGAAGCGAACGATTCTGGTCTTTGGGTTGATTTCGGGTGTGATCTCGTCGGTGATGATGATTTCAACGCTGCCGTTCCTGCACAAAATGGGCGGCAGCAACGGGGCGATTGTCGGTTACACCGCGATCGTCCTTTCGTTCATGCTGGTGTTCTTCGGAATCCGGTCCTATCGGGAGAACGTGGGAGGGGGCGAGATTACGTTTGGCAAGGCATTTGCCGTAGGGCTCGGCATCACCCTGATCTCCTGCGCCTTTTATGTGGCCACATGGGAAGTCATCTATTTCAAGTTCATGCCGCACTTCATGGATAACTACGGCGACAGTACGATCGAAAGGTTGCGGGCAGCCGGCGCATCGGCGGAAGTGGTGCAGGCGAAAATCGAAGAGTTCAGGCAGCTTCGCGAGAATTACCAAAATCCTCTCTACAATTCGGCGCTAACCTTCCTGGAACCGTTTCCGGTGGGGCTCCTGATTACCCTGATTTCGGCCACGGCGCTGAGAAAGAAGCGCAAGGCGCCGGCCGCCGCAGCGCATTCTTTGTAATGTAAAGTACTTGACATTGAGAATGACTTTGCTATCCTGGCGCAGCGGCGGGAGGGATGCAGCGTCATGCTCAAACGTATTGTGGCCATCGTCTTTATCTTTGTCTGCGCGACCGTCGCCTGGGCGGCTCTGGGCACTTCCATTTTCCTCAGGACCGACAGCGCCAGCCAGATGCTTTCCGGGCGCGTCGAGTCCACCTGGGGCGCGCAGCAGGAGCAGCGGCCGCCGGTGATCAGCTACTCGGTGCCGGAGACGCGCACGTCGGAGGTGGAAGAAGACGGGCACCGAGTAAAAAAGACGGCGGAAACCTGGGTGGCCAAGCCGGTTTCGCTCGATTCCAGCCGCATCGCCGCGGACTTCCACATTGATTACCGGCAAAAAGGACTGCTGTGGTTTTCCACGTACACGGTCGGGTTCCTGGGCGACTACACCTTCGAGAATCCCCGCGAAGAGGAGCAGACGTTCACCATTCAGCTGCCGCTTCCGGCCAAGCAGGCGGCTTACGATGGCTTTGACATCTCCGTGGACGGAAAATCCCTGCCGCTGAATTTTGCCGGCGGCAAGGTGACCGCGCAGACCAGAGTGGGACCGCACGAGAAAGCGGCTGTCCGCGCCGCGTACACTTCGCAGGGCACGGATCGCTGGGAGTACCGGCTATCCGAACAGGACGAAGTTTCCCGAGCCAAGGAGTTCCATTTCACGGCCACGACGAATTTTGGCGGATTCGATTTCCCGGAAAATTCGCTTTCGCCCACCGGAAAGAAGGAGACGGCAGCGGGATGGGAATTGAGGTGGGACTATCAGAACCTGGTTTCCGGATTCAATATCGCGCTCCAGATGCCGGAGAAGCTGCAGCCAGGTCCGCTGGCGGCGCGAATTTCCTACTTTGCGCCGGTCTCGTTGTTCTTCTTTTTCTTCCTGGTGTTCATGCTGACGCTACAGCGGGGAATCGATCTGCACCCGATGAACTATTTTTTCCTGGCCTGCGGATTTTTCGCGTTCCACCTGCTGCTGGCGTATCTCTCGGACCATGTTTCAATTCACCTGGCGTTCGCGATCTCTTCGGCGGTATCGCTGCTGCTGGTCGTCACGTATTTGCGGCTGGTGGTGAATCTGCGGTTTGCGCTGGTGGATGCGGGGCTGGCGCAGCTGCTGTACCTGATTCTTTTTTCGTACGCATTTTTCTTCGAGGGGTTCACCGGGCTGACGGTGACCATCGGCGCGATTCTGACGTTGCTGGTGCTGATGCAGATGACCGGGCGGGTCCGCTGGGAAGAACGTTTTGAGCGGCCGGCGGCAACGGCGCGGGTGTAAACGAGCGACACGAACCACTTCTTCGGCTAGCGTCCCCGCATCCGGCGCAATAGACGTGCTCCGATGCAGCGGCGCTTGCGCCTGTCAAAAATAGAGATAGTCGTCAATGAACCGTATGGACCTGTCTTGGCACCATGCGAAGACTTCCTGTGTTTCTAGAGCCTTCGTTTATCCGTCCTACGAGTGGGAGGAGCCGGAGAGCTCGCGGACGATGTTGCCGACGAAGCCTTTGGCGTCGCCGAAGAGCATCAGGGTGCGATCGAGATAGTAGAGCGGGTTTTCAATGCCGGCAAAACCGGCGGCCATGCCGCGCTTGATGACCATGACCGTGCGGGCCTTGTCCACATCGAGAATAGGCATGCCATAAATGGGGCTGGAAGGATCGGTGCGGGCGGCGGGATTGGTGACGTCATTGGCGCCGATGATGAGGGCCACGTCGGTCTGAGGAAAGTCGCCGTTGATCTCGTCCATGTCGAGGAGTTTGTCGTAGGGGATGTCGGCTTCGGCGAGAAGGACGTTCATGTGGCCGGGCATGCGTCCGGCGACGGGGTGGATGCCGAATTTGACGTCCACCCCGCGCTTGGTGAGGGCGTCATAGAGTTCGCGCACTTTGTGCTGCGCCTGCGAAACGGCCATGCCGTAGCCGGGAACGATAACAACCTTATTGGCGGCGGCGAGGATGGCGGCGGATTCCTCGGCGGTGGCGCTGCGAACGGGCCTGGCCTCTTCCTTTCCTGCGGCGGCGGTCTGCTCCTGGCCGAACGCGCCGAAGAGTACGTTGGTGAAGGAGCGGTTCATGGCCTTGGACATATTTACGGAGAGGATGAAGCCGGAAGCGCCATCGAGCGCGCCGGCGACAATGAGCAATTTGCTATCGAGGACGAAGCCCATGGCCGCGGCGGAAAGTCCTGCGTAGGAATTGAGCAGCGAGATGACGGTGGGCATATCCGCGCCGCCGATGGGGATAATCATCATGACCCCGAAGACCAGCGGGATAACGACGATGAGCGGATAGAGATGGGTGCGCGAAGGATCGAGCACGAGCAGCACAGCGACGACGACGGCGATGGCGAGCAGCGAGAGGTTGACGAAATTCTGGCCTTTATACGTGATCGGTCGCTGCGGCAGGACCTCCTGCAGCTTGCCGGCGGCCATCAGGCTGCCGGTGAGGGTCAGCGAACCGAGGATGACTTCCATGGACAGCACGGCCATCAGAAATTTGGGAACGTTGGGAGCGCGCAGATAGAACTCGGCGGTACCGACCAGGGTGACGCAGAGTGCGCCGAAGGCGTGGCTGAGCGCGGTGCGTTGCGGGACGGCAGTCATGGCCACGCGGCCGAGCGGGATGCCGATGACGGTGCCAAGGACCAGGGCGATGACGACCCATCTGTACTCGACGATGCCTCTGTGCAGCAGGGTGCCGACGATGGCGAGAGCCATGCCGGCTTCGCCGGCTAAAACGCCGCGGCGCGCGGTGGTGGGCGAGCTCATCCATTTCAGCGACAGGATGAACAGCGCGGTCGCGATGAAATAGGCGACCTCGATCAGGACGTCGCTCGCCGCGAAGGGGCTCATGCCTTGCGCGCTCCACTGGACTTGAACATCTTGAGCATGCGGTCGGTGATGATGAAGCCGCCGACGATGTTGCTGGTGGCGGAAACGATGGCGATGGTGCCGAGGATGGTGGCAAGGGTGGTCTTGTGTTCTCCGGCCAGGATGATGGCGCCCACCACCGCGATGGCGTCGAGCGCGTTGGTCAGGGACATCAGCGGGGTATGCAGGAGCGGCGAGACCCGGCGGATCACTTCGAAGCCGATGAAGGCCGCGAGCATGAAAACGTAAAGGCTGCTGAGCAGGTCGAGCTTCACGGGCGTCAGGCTCCTTTCGAGGCCGCGGGCGGGGCGGCCAGCGGCGGCAAGCCGAGAAATTCGCGGACGCGGGCATTGACGATTTCGCCGCCGCGCGTGAGCAGGGTTTCGCGGTGAATCTCGTCGGCTTCGTTGAACTGGACTTTGCCGTCCTTGACGAGGTTGAGCAGGAAGGCGGTGAGGTTGCGCGCGTACATCTGGCTGGCGTGGTAGGGAACGGAGCTGGCGAGGTTACAGGTGCCAATGATGGTCACGCCATGCGCGACGATGGTCTCGCCGGCCTGGGTGAGCTCGCAATTGCCGCCGCGTTCGGCGGCTAGGTCCACGATCACGGAGCCCGGCGCCATGCGCGCGACCATCTCCTTCGTGACCAGGACCGGAGACTTCTTGCCGGGAATGACGGCCGCGGTGATGACCACATCGTTAGCGGCGACGGCTTCGCCCAACAGTTCGCGCTGCTTGCGATAAAACTCTTCGCCCTGGGCGGTGGCGTAGCCGCGGGCGTCCTGCGCGTTGCTGGCCGCGACCGCGATTTCGACGAAGCGGCCGCCGAGGCTTTGCACCTGTTCCTTGGCGGCGGGGCGCATATCGTAAGCGGAAGCGACGGCCCCAAGACGGCGCGCGGTGGCGATGGCCTGCAAACCGGCTACGCCTGCGCCGATGATGAAGACCCGGCCGGGGGTGATGGTCCCGGCAGCGGTGGTGAGCATGGGGAAAATGCGGGGTAGCGTGTCCGCGGCCATGACCACGGCTTTATAGCCGCAGATGGTGGCCATGGAGGAGAGCGCGTCCATGCTCTGCGCGCGTGTGGTGCGCGGCATCAGCTCGACGGCGAACGAAGCCACGCCGGTTGCGGCAACCTGCTGCAATGTTTCGAGCGGGCCGAGCGGACGAAGGAAGCCGACAAGCACTTGCGAAGGGCGAAGCAGCGGCAGGTCAGCGGCGCCGGTCTTGTCGTTCGAACCGTGACACAGCACCTGAACGAGGATATCGGCCTGGGAAAAAACCTCGGCGCGCGATGCGGCGATATGAGCGCCTTTCTCGGCATAGTCGGAATCGGGATAACCGGCCGAGAGTCCCGCGCCCGCCTCAATGACCACGTTCAAGCCGGCCTTGGCGAGATTGGGGAGAACGGCGGGGACCAAGGCGACGCGGCGTTCGCCAGGATAGCTTTCGCGGGGGACGCCGACGATCATGCGCAGGCTCCGCTGAAACCGGCGACTCGCCAGTAATAAATCGATTTTCTAACGGTTCTTGCCGGCGGAATGAAGGGCAGGGAGGTGCGCAAGATTTTGCGCCCGGGGAAAGCTGCTGCTTCGAGCCATGCGTCGCAGTCCGGTTCCAACGCGGTCATCACGTGTGTACCGTCCCCGCATTCTATCCAGTCTTTCGGGAATGTCCACAAAAACCTGAGAGCGCGGCGCGAGGCTGCTTGACAAGCTCGCAGTGAGGCTGCGATTGTTCGGCGATCCGAGGGAGGCGCGAAATGCGAAATGTGCTGTGGTTGTGTGTGGTGAGCGCGATGCTGTTGCCGCCGGCGCGGGTTGATGCACAGGCACAGACAGCGCCGAGGCCGGGCGGCGACGACACGGTGGCCCGCATCGTGGGCCAGGCCATGATGCGCAACGACGGGATGGAATTTCTGGAGACGCTGACGGACCGCATCGGCGGGCGGATTACGGGCAGTCCGGAGTCGCGCGCGACCGCGGAGCTGATCGAGAAAACGCTCAAAGAAGCGGGCTACGACAACGCGCACCTGGAAGAGTACAAGCTTTCGTCGGTGTGGCAGCACGGCGCAACGACCGGAGAAATTGTGAGCCCGATCAAGCGCGCGCTGGTGATCGGATCGTACGGCTGGGTGCCCGGAACACCCGGAGCGATCGAAGCGGCGGTAAGCGACTACGGCGCGCCGGCAGAAGCGAAGGGGTCGCTGGAAAAATTCAGGGGCAGCGCGGTGATTGTGGATTTGCGCAGCAACGGAAGTTCGACGACGTATGTGGGATCGCGCGCGGTGCTGGCGAAGCAACTGGCGGACGCGGGCGCGGCTGCAATGTTTATCGTGTCGGACAAGCCGGACCGCATGGTGTACACATCGGCATTCGGCTTCTATCCGCACGCGCCGCTGCCGGTGATTTCCATTGCCAGCGAAGATGCGGCGTTGCTGCGGCGGCTGCTGGCCCACGGTGCGGTGCGAGTGAAGCTGGACGTGCGCAATTCGTTTGCGCCGGGGCCGGGCACGGAGCGCAACGTGACGGCGGAACTGCCGGGCAGCGAGCCGGGCGAATGGGTGGTATTGACCGCGCACTTCGATGCCTGGGATCCGGCGCAGGGAGCGAACGACAACGGAGCCGGCGTGGCGGTGGTGCTGGAAGCGGCAAGGATCCTGAAATTGCTGGGCGTAAAGCCAAAGCATACGATCCGTTTTGTATTTTTCTCAGGTGAAGAGCAACTATCGAACGGTTCCCGTGCGTACATCGAGCGGCACAAGGACGAGCTGGACGGGACGCGAGCGGTCTTCAACATTGATTTGGGCGCCCACCGTCCGCTGGGTTTCCGCATTCACGGCCGCACGGATATGGCAGAGGCGTCGAAGCGGCTGCTGAAGCCGCTGGCGCCGCTGGGCGCGGACCGCGTGTTCCTGGAGGCGGACTTCGATTCGGACCAGGAGACGTTCATCGTGGCCGGTGTGCCGGTGTACTCGCTTTTTTGCGAAGCGGGCGACTACGACGCGCGGCATCACACGATCATTGACACGTATGAGCGGGTGGACCCGCTGATGGTGAAATTGCAGACGGCCATCTTTGCCGTAGCGGGCTACACGTTTGCGAACGCAGCCGAGCGGCCGGGGCCGCGGCTAAAGCCGGCGCAGGTCCAGGAGCTGCTGAAACGGACCGGGCTGGACGAGTTATACAAGCTGGAATACGAAGTGAACCAGCCCTGATTGCGACGTCTTGCAGGTATCGCGGCGTCAGGCCTCGGGCCAGACACCGAGGGCACGGCGAAGATCCACGATTTGCCCGAGGTGATAGGCGTTGTGGTCGGCGAGGAGCAGCGCTTCGCGGAGCAGGGTCTGCCCGCTGCCCCAGGGAAATTCCTTGTGAAGATCGTTTCTGCGATTGCGGACGAGCGCAGCCATTCTGGCGAGATCATTGCGGAAAAGTTGCAGGCTCTTTTTCCAGGCTGCGTCGTCGGGCGGGCTGGGGGTCTTTGGCCAATAACCGCCAGGAAATTCCGGCGAGACATGCCTTGGATTGCAGCTGAATTCCACGATGTCCCATTGCGCGATGCGCAGGTGTTCCAGCAATTGCCAGGCGGTGTGCGGAAGGCCCTTTGCGAAGGCGCCGCGTTTGCGCGGCGGCAAATCGTGCAGGGCATCGAGAAGGCCGACGTGCGCGTTGCCGCCGTTCAGCAGGTCCACGAGATGCTGCCGGAGAGAGGTGTCAGGGTCTGACGGCTTCTTTTTGCGAGGCGTGGAGTTCTTCTTGGTCATGGGTGTTTTTTGACTTTCGGCGCGTGCAACGTAAATATACGCCCTTTTTTGAAACAGCTGCGCAATCCCGGGACAACTTTTTCGAATGCCGGTCGTGCGGAGTTGCCTGATTCCACTGCCGCTGGCATACTCTCGCATCCCCGGGGGAGCACGAGGCTTGCCATATGAAACGTGAAGTCCATCGCTGGTATTCGCAGCGGCTCGGCATCGATCTGAGCGTGGTGGTCTATGGCCATTGGGGCTCGCCGCTGATCGGTTTTCCCACCAGCGCGGGCGACGAATGGGAGCTGGAAGGCCAGTCCATGATCGGCGCGCTGGCGGAATACATCGACGGCGGAAAGCTGAAGTTCTACACCGTGAATTCCATCAACGGCTTGAGTTTCTACAATAAAGCGGCGCACCCGTTTCACCGCAGCTACGTACAGTCCATGTTCGACTCGTATCTGCGCGAAGAGGTGGTTCCGTTCATTCACGATAACTGCCATTCCCAGGACGTAGCGATTTCGACGATGGGCGCCTCATTTGGCGCCTATCATGCAGCGAATGCTCTGTTCAAACATCCCGACGTCATCAAGCGCTGCTTTGCGATGTCCGGCGTGTACGACCTGAAAAATTTCATGGACGGCCAGTACGACAATAATTTTTATTTCAACAACCCGGTGGACTACCTGACGAACCTGAGCGATCCCTGGGTGTATGGCCAACTGGCGACGTGTGACATTCATCTCTCGACCGGCACGGGGCCGTGGGAAAATTCCGGACCGACCTATCGCCTCTCCGAAATTCTTTCCAGCAAAGGGATTCGCCACTCGCTGGACAACTGGGGCCCGATGGGCGGGCACGACTGGCCTTACTGGAAGCACCAGATGCGCGAATACGTTTCGCGCTTGTTCTAGCTCTCTCCGAAAACGCCGCCGGAAGGTCCGCTTGTGTGGCCTTAAGCCAGGCCGAGGTGATCCAGCTGGTACTGGCCTTTGGCGATGATCTGATCGCTGTCTATCCACACGTCGCAGTTGCGCGTCAGTACATCCACGTGGGTGCGCGATTTCCAATCGGCGTGCGTCTGACTGCCGTACGGATCGCCGAAGGCGATGTGCACGCCGGGGAATTTTTCGTCCTGCAGCAGGATGCCGATCATTTCCGAGAGGCCCAAATTGGTGCCGAAGGCTAGTTCGCCGACGCGGTCGCTGTTTTCGTCGGTGTGGCAGTAATCCCAGAATTCCTTTTCGAGCTCCTTGCGCGCGCATTCCACACGCACCAGCCGGCCGCCGGCGATGGTTAGCTTCATCGGCGTGGACTGCAGGTCGCCATATTTTCCGTTGAAGTAGTCGCCCGCCGTGGCATCGCAGACGAATGTGCCATCCACCGTTGCGGGCGTGGTGAAAACCTCGCCGGCCGGGAGATTCGACCAGTAGCGCGGACTGATCAGTCCACTGGTCTTGACCCAATCGAGTTTACGGTCGAAGTGCGCCGCGAACGACGTTCCGGCTTCGGTGCGAACGGTCAGGGTCTCGGCGCGCAGCATGCGTTCGCGCAGGCGGTCGCTGAGGCGGTCCACCATCTTGTAATCCGCGCGCATGCCTTGCTGCATGATCTGCGGCGTGACGCCAACCATGTGGGCGTAGCGAATGCGGCGACGTTCGACGATTTGCACGATGGACATGCGCGCCGAAAGCTCACCGGGCTGCGGGTTCATCGCCAGAATGCCGACATCGGCCTTTTCGAGCGCGTCCAGGACAGGCTGCGGCGCGCCGCGCATGGGGCGCGGCCCAAAATCCTCGAGAAGCAATGGCGTGAGCGTCGCGCGGCTCTCGCCGAGGGCCTTTTCCAGGCTGGCTGCCACGGAGCGGCTCTCCGCATCGGCGATGAGCGCGACGTGTTCGCCTTCGCGCACCGCGAGGCAAACTTCGACCGCGTTTTTGGCGCCGAGCATCAGTTCTGTTTGTGAATTTCCGAAGAACATTACGGTTATTTTACAGGTAGATCGTGGAATTTTGTAGCGCAGCGCGGCGAATTTTCCACACGCGAACCTTCACTTTCTTGCGTGTACACGGAAGGCCGGAACCTGTCCGCCGCCGCTGGTGACGTTGGCCAATCCGGTGGCACTCAGCCGGGTGAGAAAGCCGGATAACTTGCCGCGAAACAGATACGGCGCGAAATCCACCAGCATGTCGCGGAAGGCAACGGTTCCATCACCCTGAATCCAGGGGAAAACCTCGCGGCGAATGGGGATGCGCTCCTGCGCGATCCAGCAACCACCGTTGGCCTGCTGCTGCGACGCCAGGGCCTTCTCGATGGCCGCATCCCACGCCGCTTCATCGGTCTCCCACCCGAGTGTCACGCCGCTGCCGCCGTATTCATCGCTTGGCTTCAGCACGAGATTTTGCCGCTGCTTGCGAATGAAATCCAGCAACTCGATGCGCCTGCCGTAATGCGAAGTGGAAGTGTCGGCGACCACGCGTGTCCACGGAACGTGCTTGCGGATGAGCTCGCGCTCGGCAAAGGAAAAAAGCGCGTCGTTGCGTTCGTCCGTAAGCACGGCGAAGAATGCTTTTACGTGCGGAATCTTGCAGCGGAAGTGGTTGGCCATGCACACGGCATTGGCCTCGACCGCTTCCACCAGGGCCTGGCACTCCGCGGGACGCGCCACGATGTCGTTGATCAGCACTCGCCGATAAACGAAGTCGATTTTCTTTTTGTTGGCGATGAGGTGCTTGCCGTCAAAGGCCAGGTCGCGCGGGTCGGCCAGCTCCACGGGAACGCCCAGCCGCTCGAACCGCGCGCGCAGAATCTCGAATTCGCTCCAAGTGGGAACCTCGCGCCAATCGGTGATAAGCATCTGCGGGCGCTTGGAGGTGCCGCCCCAATCGAGATAGGCGGCGACCAGCGCGTCGAGAAGCTTGGCGCTCAGCGGGTAACTGTGCAGATCGTAGCTCTTCGCAAATTCCCGGGTCACCGGCAACTCGCGAAAAATTTCCGCCAGGGTCTCGGTATAGCCGGCGCCGGCCGGGGATTCGCCGTTGTACTCGGCGAATTTCAGCGAGTCCGGAAGGAGGAAGGCATCGAGGCGGGAAGCGGTGCTGGCGGGCCCGGCGATTTTGCCCAGGCGGATCAGCCGCAACTCTTCGTCGCGCAAGTGAAGCTGGCTCAGCAGGGCGGAATCGCCGATCGCTGCGGTGACCACGCGTTCACCCAGTTCAGCCATGGTTTCGGCGACGACTCGGACGCGCTGCTCATCCTCTGGAGTCAGAAAGAATGGCCGCAGGAAGGGGCAATGCACACGGTCGCCAAAAAAGAGGTTGGCTTTGCGCAGCCTTTCAAAAAACTCGTCCGGGAAATTCGGCGCCTCGCGCAGCTGTGCTTTCAGCAGCTCGTGCCAGTGCTCGGCGGCCGGGCTGGAAATTGTGCTGATGTGCGAGGATGGCGCAGTGCTGGTCATTTTGTCTTGGCTGCGGGCGGAGCACCGGCCGGCAGCGACGTGGTGACGCTGGCCGAGGCAGACTGTGCAGTTGCCGCGGGCGCCCCGGTGAATCCGTTTGCCGCGCCGACGCCGAGCATCTCCTCCCAGCGCGGCCAGGGGTTTGCAGGCGCGCCATGCAACGCGCGATCAATCACCAGGCGGGACATCTTGTCCAGCACCATCTCGAAATAGAACTCGGTGATGCGGTCGCGCTCGAAATCCGGCGCCGGATTCAGGAAGTCAATCGCGTAGGGAATATCGCCTTTGATGGCGAACTCGATGGTGTTCATTTCATAGCCAAGCGCCTGGTTGATGGTCTGCGCATCCTTCACCACACGCGCGCCGAGTGCGGGCGAAAGATAATCGTGCTCGACGAGATAGCGGCGTTCCTTCGGATCGTAGTGCACGGGCACGATATCCGACTTGCCAAAGGTAAAGCAGCGCACGTACTTGTCGAAGTCCACGAATTCCTGCAGCGTCATGCAATACGGCGCGGTCTTGTCGTAGGCTTCGAGCAGCTCGGTGACGTTGTTCACCTTGTAGACGTGCTTCCAGCCCCCGCCGGAATACGGTTTCAGGATCGCCGGCCGCCCCACATAGTCGAGAAAGCCGTCCCAGTCCACAGGATAGGTAAGGTTGTGCAGCGATTCCGCGGTGAGGTCGATGTCCTTGGGATAGCCCTTTTGCGGCAGCAGCACCGTTTTCGGAATCGCGATGCCCAGCTTGGAGGCCACCGCGTAGTTGAAATATTTGTCGTCGGCCGTCCACCAGAAAGGATTGTTGATGACGTAGGTGCCTTGCAGGGCCGCGTGCTTCAGGTAGCCGCGGTAATATTCCACTTCGTGTGAGATGCGGTCCACGATGACCTGATAGCGCGGCTTTTCGCCCATCTTGGTGCCGCCGATCTTGACGAACTCCGCGGTCACGCCGTCTTTCGCGCCGAGCTTGTTCACCCGATCCAGAAATGCCGGCGGGAACGCGTATTCCCGGCCACAAAGCAGTCCCACGATAGGCATAGCGGCCTCCTGAAAAATTGTGCAGCGCAAACCTAGTTGGTGCCGTGCGCGGTTGAGGAGCGCGGCTCCATGGTGCCGGCGCGCGTCTCCGCCACCACGTGCTGCACCACCGCGCGCAAATCGCCGGTTTGCTCGAAGACGCGCAATTGCCGCTCCGCGCTGGTGCCTTCGCGCAAAATGGTGTGCACATAGTCCACGGCGCTGCGGCTTCCCAGGTCGTCCACGACGTCGTCCACCAGCTCCAGGAGTTCCGGAATGAGCTGCCGCATCGGCACTTCCTGCTCCTTGCCGAAGTCCACGAGCTTGCCGTCAATGCCATAACGCGCCGCGCGCCATTTGTTTTCTTCGATCAGCGCGCGGCGATAGATGCGCCAGCTCTGGTTGCTGGTGTAAAGGCGGTGCAGCTTTACCACGATGGCCTGCGTCAGCGCGGCGATGGCGCAGGCTTCTTCAACCTTGGTTGTGACGTCGCACATCCGAAATTCCAGGGTGCCGAACACCGGATGCGGGCGCACATCCCACCAGATTTTCTTGGGATTGTCGATGCAGTGCAGCTGCACCAGCAGGTTGGTGAAGTTTTCGTACTCGCTCCAGGACTGGAACAGCTCCGGAATTCCGGTGCGCGGAAAGCGGCGGAAGACCGTGGTGCGAAACGACTTCAAGCCGGTGTTGCGGCCCATCCAGAAAGGCGAGCTGGTCGAGAGCGACAGCAGGTGCGGCAGAAAGTAGCGCACCATGTTCATCATATCGATGGTGGTCTGCTTGTCGGGCATGGCCACGTGGATATGCATGCCAAAAATCAGCAGCGATCGCGCCAGTTGCTGCAGCTCTTCCACGATGTTTTCGTAGCGTTCGCCCGGCGAGATCACCTGATCGATCCAGCTGGAAAAGGGGTGGGTCCCTGCCGCCGCCACTTGCAGCCCCGCGCGGTCCGCGGCCGCGATCAGCTCGCCGCGCGTGCGGTGCATTTCCGCGCGTAGCTCGCCGACGTTCTCGCAGATCTTCGTCCCGGTCTCCACAATGGACTGGTGCATTTCGTGTTTCACCTGGTCCTGGATGGAGGGCGACACCTCGTTCACCAGTTGCATCACATGAGAACGCAGCTCGCAGGTAGTGGGATCGATGATTTGAAACTCTTCTTCGACACCGATGGTAAAGCGGTGAGCCATGGAGTGGCCCTCCGGCGGCTTGGCTTGAATGGGGACTTCGCCGGTATCATACCCCAGCTAAAGGTTGTGATGTCTAGGGCGGAAGCTGGTAGGCTGGCGGCGCCATGGAGTTGACGACACGCCAGTTGCGCGCGCTCAGCGCGATCTGCGATGCCTTTTTGCCGGCGGCGCCGGGCTGGCCCTCCGCCGCCGAGCGCGGCTTGCCGCAAGCGCTCGCCGCAGCGCTGGACTATAACCCGCGTGTCATCGACCGCTGGGAATTTCTGAATTTGCTCGATGTCTGGGATTCGCCGCTGCACGCCTTTGCGGAAGTTGGCGAATGGAAGCACTTCTCCGAACTGCCCGACGAACAAAAGCACCGCGTCCTGCTTTCCTGGGCCGATAGCTCCTTGACGCTGCGCCGCGCGGCCTTCCAGGCGCTGCGCAAGGCCGTCGGCTTCCTGTACGTGATGCTGCCGCCCGCACCGGGCGAGACCAATCCCGTCTGGCAAAAGCTCGGTTATCCGGGGCCGGTTGGCGTGCAGCGGCCGAATGAGCCGCGCAAACTGCTGGTCAGCACCCCGCAGCAGGACGTGTCCCTGAGTTGCGATATTTGCGTGATCGGTTCGGGCGCGGGCGGTGGGGTGGCAGCCGCAACGCTGGCGGCCGCCGGCAAAGACGTGATCGTGCTCGAAGCCGGCGGCTATTTCGACGACGCCGACTTCGACGGCGCGGAGTTCAGCGGCTTCGAACGGCTGTATGCCGAGTTCGGCTTTTCCGCGACGCGCGACCATAGTGTCGGCCTGCTGGCGGGCGAATGTGTCGGCGGCGGAACGCTGGTGAACTACACCACGTCTTTTCGCACGCCCGACGAAATTCGCGAGGAGTGGGCCGGAGCAGGTGCGACCTGGCTGCGCAACGAGGAGTATACGCGCAGCCTGGACGCGGTTTGCGAACGGCTGGGCGTGAATCGCGACAACAACCGCGTGTCGCAGCGCGAAGCGGTGCTGGAGCGCGGCCTGCGCCGGCTTGGCTGGCATGTAGACGCCATGCCGCGCAACGTGATCGGCTGCGAACAGGGCCGTATCTGTGGCGCGTGCGGCTATGGCTGCGCGGTCGGTGCCAAGCAATCGACAGTCAAGACCTGGCTACTGGACGCTCAGCGGCACAGCGCGCGCATCCTGGCCCAGACTCGGGCCGAACGGGTGCGCTTGGAGAACGGCTGCGCCACCGGCGTCGAAGCGCGCACCAAGAGCGGCCAGCGCGTGGCCGTCAAATGCCGCCAGGTCGTCGTCGCCTGCGGCGCGATTCATACGCCGGCGCTGCTCCTGCGCTCCGGCCTGGAAAACCCGCACATTGGCCGCCACCTGCATGTGCATCCGGTTTCCAACGTTTGCGGCATCTTCGACGAAGAGATTCGCCCCTGGGAAGGCACCATGCAGGCGATTTACTCCGACCAGCACCGCTTTCTCACCGGAAACTACGGCGTCAAGTACGAAACTACGGCCTTGCAGCCGGTTATCGCCATGGCCGTGATGCCGTGGCGCGAGCCGCGGGACTTCCGCGCCCGCATGGAACGTTTGAAAAACACCTCGGCCATCGGAGTGCTCGTGCGCGACCGCGGCGAAGGCCGGGTTCGCGTGGACAGGGAAGGGCACCCCGTTTCCTCCTACGCGCTTTCCGATTTCGATCGTCGTCACATGCAGCTCGGATTTCGCAGCGCCGCGGAGATTCTGGAAGCGGCCGGAGCGCGGCGCATCTATTCGCCGCACACCCGGCTCTGTTCGTACGAGCCGGGTCGCAGCGGTTCTGTGGAAACGTTCGTACGCGATATGGACGCCGCAGGCTGGGAGAACGGGCGCCTCGCGCTCTTTTCGTTCCATCTGATGGGCACTGCGCGCATGGGCGATTCGCCGGGTACCTCGGCCACCAGGCCCGACGGCGAAACCTGGGACGTCAAGAATCTATACGTCATGGACGGTGCGTCGTTCCCCAGCGCTTCCGGCGTGAACCCCATGATCTCCATCGAAGCGATCGCCCATCGCAACGCGACCGTGCTGGCAAACAGGAGTTAGGGCTCCGAAGGACCGTCGGCCAGTATCTTCCCCAGCACCACCGAAAGCCGGTCCAGACTTTCCCGCCACATGGGGAGCGTGGCCCGGCGCAAGTGCTGCGCCGGAGACTCGGCCACCAGCACTTTCGGCAAGATGCGTACCCGCCCGAACAGCGCCAGGCTCATCGCTTCGCCCCTTTCTCTTCTTCGGCCAGGAGTTCGCCCAAGCGATCGAAGTGGCGCTCCCACATGGCTCGCCGTTCGCGGATCCAGCTCTCGGCAGCGGAGAGCCCGCCGCTTTCCACGCGGCAGGTGCGCACGCGCCCCACTTTTTCCGTGCGCACCAGTCCGCTCCTTTCCAGGATCTCCAGATGCTGCACCACCGCCGCAAGGGTCATCTGCAGCGGCAGCGCCAGCTGCGAAACGGAAAGCGGACGCTCGCTCAATCGTTCCACGATTGCGCGCCGCGTGGGGTCGCCCAGCGCGTGAAAAATGCGATCAATGGCGGCGCCGCGTTGCGCCGCCCGTGTCGCGAAGCCGGCGTGTCTCGTATTGCCTCGCACTAGGCCGCCAGCTCCTGATCCAGACTCTGCAAGATGGTCTTCCATCCGTGCTCGCGCCGCTCCACGCCGTCGCTTCCCTCGAAGTACGCGCCCTGATCCGTGAACACCATCTTTGTGCCCTGGCCTTCCGCCAGCAGTTCCACCGTGGCCAGCGAGGCCGAGATACGGTACTCGTTCAAGCTCATGGTGTAAGCAAAGACGATGCGCTTGCCCGGTTGAATGTCTTGATACACGCTTTCGTTGATCAGCGCGGCGCCGGGAAAGGGCGTGCCATCGCCCATGCGGCGTACGGTGCGCTCGATGCCGCCGACGCGGAAATCCAGGGTGTGCGATTCGGTGTCCGGCCCGTCGCCTCCGGCAAACCACTTGCGCTTCTTCGTTGCGTCGGAAAATGCCGCGAAAATCCTCTCAGGTGCCGCCGGATAGGTGCGTTCGATGACGAAGGTTCCGTGACTTACGGTGCGTGCCATGATCGACTCCTTTGAATGCTTAAGTAAACGCCTAAGTATTGAGCCGGACCGCTTTTATAGTCAAGCAAATACTTAAGTATTTTCGGAAGCCTGGATGTTCCGCTTGCACCCGGCGGTTTCGCCATTTTTCCGCCTGCCGCCCGCCCGCTTTGGCCGCCACCTCGCCCCGGCGTATAATGGCGGAATGGCAAACGGGCAAAATACCGCGCTGATGCACGGCACCACGGTCTTGAGCGTGCGCAAGGACGGCAAAGTCGTGCTCATCGCCGATGGTCAGGTGACCATGGGCGACCACGTGATGAAGCACACCGCGCGCAAGACGCGCCGCCTTTATCAGGACAAAGTGATCGCCGGATTCGCCGGCTCCACCGCCGACGCCATTTCGCTCTTCGAACGGTTTGAGGGCAAGCTGCAGGAATTTTCCGGCAACCTGCAAAAGGCGGCCGTCGAGCTGGCCAAGGAATGGCGCAAAGATCGCGCCCTGCGTCACCTCGAGGCGCTGCTTATCGTCGCCGACAACAAGGGAACGTTCATCCTCTCCGGTAACGGCGACGTGATCGAACCCGACGACGGCATCGTGGCCATCGGCTCGGGCGGCTCCTACGCCCTTGCCGCGGCGCGCGCCCTGATGAAACACTCAAAGCTCAGCGCGAAAGACCTGGCCATGGAGGCCATGCGCATCGCCAGCGAAATTTGCATCTATACCAACGCCAACTTTACGGTTGAGGAGCTGTAACGGGACCCCATGGCAAGTAAGGGCGAAAAAGACTTGATGTTGCTGCCGGGCCAGTCCAACGGGGCGGGTTCCGAAGGAGAAGAGTTTCTCCCCGCGCTGGACGACATGACGCCACGGGAGATCGTGGCCGAGCTCGACAAGTACATCGTCGGCCAGGCTGCCGCCAAACGCGCCGTGGCGGTTGCGTTGCGCAATCGCGTGCGCCGGCAGAAGCTTCCGCCGGAAATCGCCGACGACATTTTGCCAAAGAATATTTTGATGATCGGCCCTACCGGGGTCGGCAAGACCGAAATCGCACGCCGCCTAGCCCGCCTGGCGGGCTGCCCGTTCGTGAAGGTCGAGGCCTCCAAGTACACCGAGGTCGGCTACGTGGGCCGCGACGTCGAAAGCATGGTCCGCGACCTGGTGGAAATGTCCATCGACATGGTGCGCGAGGAGAAACTGGACGAGGTCGCGGAACGCGCCGAGCAGTCCGCCGAAGAGCGCGTGCTGGATCTCCTGCTGCCTCCTCCTCCGCCTCCCGCCGCAGGAACCCCGGAAACGGATGCCGCCGCGCAGCGCGAGCAGAACCAGCGCACGCGCGAAAAGCTCCGCGCGCAATTGCGTGAAGGGAAGCTCGACCAGCGCATGGTGGATATCGAAGTGCGCGAGCGGATGATGCCGTCGTTTGAAGTCGTCTCTAATCAGGGCGTCGAAGAAATGGACGTCAACTTCAAGGAGATGCTGAGCGGGATGTTCGGCCAGCAGAAAAAGAAACGCAAGATGAGCGTGGCCGACGCCTTCGAATATCTGATTCAGGAAGAAGAGAGCAAACTGCTCGATATGGATCAGGTGACGCGCATCGCCGTGGAACGCGCCGAGCAGATGGGCATCATTTTTATCGATGAAATCGACAAGGTCGCGGGCCGCGAATCGGGCCACGGCCCGGACGTCAGCCGCGAGGGCGTGCAGCGCGACATTCTGCCGATCATCGAGGGCACAACCGTCAACACCCGCTATGGCATGATTCGCACCGACCATATTCTGTTCGTGGCCGCCGGCGCGTTCCACGTCACCAAGCCGTCCGACTTGATTCCCGAACTGCAGGGCCGCTTGCCCATTCGCGTCGAGTTGCAATCACTCAAGGAAGAAGACTTCATCCGCATTCTGACCGAGCCGAAAAACGCCTTAATCAAGCAGTACGTCGCGCTGCTCGAAACCGAAGGAATCAAGCTGAATATCACCGAGGATGCGGTCGAAACCATCGCCCGCTTCGCCACCCAGGTGAACGAGCAGACCGAAAACATCGGCGCGCGCCGTCTGCACACCATCATGGAGAAAGTTCTAGACGAGCTTTCCTTTGAAGCGCCCGACCTCAAGAAAAAGCAAGTCAAGGTGGACGCGGCGTATGTGAACAAGCAGTTGGCCGATATTGTCAAGAATCAGGATTTGAGCCGTTATATCCTCTAGTTTCGAGCAGCCTCAGTCCGACGAAGCGCCAATCGAAATGCACATTGCCAAAGGCCCGCGCCCTTTCGCCAAACCGCCCGCCCTACCGCTCGCGCTTTTCCTTTTCGCCCTTGCGCAAATCGCGTTGGCCGGGTGCGGCGCTCCAGGCGAACCCATGCCGCCCGCGCCGCCCGTTCCGGTCGCCATCAACGACCTTGCCGCGCAGCAACAGGGCAATGGCGTGCAACTCTCGTTCAGCTTGCCCGGCCGCACGATCAGCGGAGACCGCCTCGCCGAGCCGCCCGCCGCCGAAATCTTCCGCGCGTCCGGGGCCGCCGGCACTCCCGAAAATAAGTCGTTCAAGCTCGTTTACACCATCCCCGGCGCTCTGGCCGACGTTTACGCAGCGCAAGGCAAGATTGTCTTTCTCGATCCGATTTCGCCCGATGAACTGCGCGCGCATCCCGGCGCGCTGTATGCCTATCGCGTGCGCACCCGCGCTTCGCGGCAGAAAGACTCCGCGGACTCCAACACCGTCGCCGTCAAAGTTTTTCCCGTCGCCGCGAAGATTCCGTCGCTCGAAGCCCGCGTCACGCAAAGTGCGATCGAACTCTCCTGGCCTGCCGCCACAAGCAAGAGTCTGTCCGGCGAAACCGTTGCCGGCTATCATGTCTATCGCGGCGAATTAGATCCTTCCGCCCCCGCGCTTCCCAATCCCAACGACCTCTCCCAGGCCAAGTGGAAATCGCCGCCGATTCTCCTGGCTCCCGCCCAGACCAATAGCTATCGCGACACTCTCTTCGATTTCGGAAAGACGTATGTCTATCAGGTGCGCAGCATCGTCATCGCCGAAGGCAACCCCATCGAAAGCGACAACTCCGCGCCCGCCATCGTCGCACCGCGCGATATCTTTCCGCCGGAGGCGCCTCGCAATGTTGTGGTCGCGGTCGTTCCCATGCCGGACGGCTCAACCAGTGTCGAACTCTCCTGGTCCATCAACGTAGAGCCCGACCTTGCCGGTTATCGCGTCTATCGCTCGGAAACCGCAGGCCAGCGCGGAGCGCCGCTGCAATCGCAGCTGCTCCTTTCGCCAGCGTATCGCGACCTGGATGCCCATTCCGGCCATAAATATTGGTACACGATCACCGCGCTTGATCGCGCAGGCAACGAGAGCAATCCCTCGGCGCCTGCACCAGCCGATTTGCAACGTTGAGCGCCGCCCTTTGTTCGCAATCTGCAACGTTGCCGGCCACTGCCCCTAACTTCTCGATTTGCTACACTGGCGCGCCATGAAATTTTGCTGCTATCGTTTGCCCCGTTCTTCCGATGTGCACTACGGCCTCCTTGAGGGCGACACCATCCGCGAGCTTTCTGCCGCTCCCTGGCTCTCGCACACGCAGACCGGAACAACCATTGCCGCTGCGGACGCCACGCTCGTTGCTCCCGTGAACCCGCGCAAGATCGTCTGTGTCGGCCGCAACTACGCGGCCCATGCTGCCGAACTCGGCAACGAAGTTCCGAAAGATCCCTTGATCTTTCTCAAGCCGTCCACCTCGATCATCGGCCCAGAAGAGTCCATCGTCCTTCCGCTGTATTCCCAGCGCGTCGAGCACGAAGGCGAACTCGGTCTGGTCATCGGAAAGCGCTGCGCGCGCCTGCGCGACGATGACGACGCCCTGGCCTGCGTCCTCGGCTACACCTGCGTCAACGATGTCACCGCTCGCGACCTGCAGAAATCCGATGTCCAGTTCACCCGCGCCAAAGGCTTTGACACCTTCTGCCCGGTGGGCCCGCACATCGAAACCGCGCTCGATCCAGCCGACGTCCTCGTCGAAGCTCTGGTGAACGGCGAGCTCCGCCAGTCCGGGCGCACTTCGCTGATGGTTTTTCCCGTAGCGTTCCTGGTGCGATGGATCTCCCGCATGATGACCCTTGAGCCCGGCGATCTGATCGCCACCGGCACTCCGGCGGGCGTCGGACCGCTCGTATCCGGAGATACCGCCGAAGTGCGCGTCGCTGGGGTTGGCGTGTTGCGCAATCCGGTGCACGCCGCGGCGCGCTAGTTTCAATTCTTCCCGCTGCCGTTGCTAAAATAGGGGCGCCAGGGGTGGCCATCCACGCATTGCGCGTGCGCGTGTCCTCCAGTGATGCGCGGCACCCCGGTTTCGAATTTCGCTGAGGGCGAACGTTGAACATCCCGAACGTCGATTGGAAAACGCTGGCCTTGATCGGCGGCGCAGCCGTCGCAGGCGGCGGCATGATCGTTTACGCTTTTTTCCGGCCACCGATTGATCCGGAAGAGGCCGAGCGCAAGCGCCGTCTGCATCTCAATCAAATCGGCCGAATCGCCGAGGGTCAGGTTGTTGAACTCAATGAACATCCCGCCGAGCCCAAGCCGGTGCGAGGCTTTTTCGGTCCCAAGGCCCAGCCCGTAGTTCCGTCGCGTCCCCGTCACCTGGTCACCTACAGCTACGCTATTTCCGGCGTCACGTATCACACCGCGCAGGACATCACCGGCCTTGAAAGCCAGGTCCGCCTGGAGCGCCTCGTGGCGGGCCAGCCTGCCAGCATCAAGTACGATCCCTCCAACCCGGTCGATTCCATTCTGGTTGCCGACGACTGGTCTGGTTTGCGTTAAGCTTAAGCCGTCGCGCGCCTCGCGGTGTTCAGCGGCGGCGGCGCCGACCGCAATGCCATGAAAATTCTCGCCTCCATCCTTACCACGGCTCTGACGATCGCCATGACCCTGGCGGCCATGTTCGTTCTCGTTGACGCCACCCTGAAAGTCACTTCCATCGCTTCGCCTCTGCAGCGCGCGATTGCCATTGCCGCCGAGATCGTCCTTGGTATCGTGCTCCTGCTTGGCACGGTCTGGCTTGCCACGCACCTCGCCGTGCGGATTTTCCGTGTTCAAGAACCGCCGGCTCCCGGAGGCCCGCTTGTCTGAATCCCGTTTGCCCGGAAAAAATCCCGCACCGCTGCCAGACTCAGCGGAAAAGCGCATCGCCGAACTGCGCCGCCGCAGTGCGGAGGCGGAAGCAGGGGGCGGTCCCGAACGTCGCGAGCGCGAACACAAAGCCGGCAAACTCACGGCGCGCGAACGGATCCAGCTGCTTCTCGACGAGGACACCTTCGAAGAGCTGGACAAGTTCGTCCGCCATCACTGCACCGATTTCGGAATGGAGTCGCAGCGCCCTGCCGGAGATGGCTTCGTCACCGGCTTCGGCCGTATCGACGGCCGCCTGGTTTACGTCTTCGCCCAGGACTTCACCGTCTTCGGCGGTTCGCTCTCCGAATCCAACGCGCAAAAAATCTGCAAGATCATGGACTTGGCCATGCGCAATGGCGCACCCGTCATCGGACTCAACGATTCCGGCGGGGCGCGCATTCAGGAAGGCGTGATGTCGCTCGCCGGCTATGCGGAAATTTTTCTGCGCAACACCCTGGCCAGCGGCGTCATCCCGCAGATCAGCGCCATCATGGGTCCCTGCGCGGGCGGCGCTGTCTATTCCCCGGCCATTACCGATTTCATCTTCATGACTCGCGAGACGTCCTACATGTTCGTCACCGGCCCGGACGTCATCAAGACCGTCACCCACGAAGAGGTCACCAAGCAGGAACTCGGCGGCGCCATGACCCACAACGAAAAAAGCGGGGTCGCCCACTTCGTCTCCCGCGACGACGCCGACACCTGCGCCATGATTCGCGAACTGCTCGGCTTCCTTCCATCCAACAATCTGGAAGACCCGCCGCGCCGCGCCGGCAACGACGTGCCCGGCCGCCGCGAGGAAAGCCTGAACACCCTGGTCCCGGAAGATCCGCTCAAGCCATATGACATCAAGGACGCCATCCACGCCATCGTGGACGAAGGCTACTTCTTTGAAGTGCACGAACACTTCGCGCGCAATCTGGTCGTCGGCTTCGCGCGCATGGACGGCCGCCCGGTCGGAATCGTCGCCAACCAGCCAGCCTTCCTTGCTGGTGTGCTCGATATCAACGCATCGGTCAAAGGCGCTCGCTTCGTGCGTTTCTGCGACGCCTTCAACATTCCGCTCATCACGTTTGAAGACGTGCCTGGTTTTCTGCCCGGAACCCAGCAGGAATTTGGAGGCATCATCCGCCACGGCGCCAAGCTGCTTTATGCCTTCGCCGAAGCCACCGTCCCGAAAATCACAGTCATCACCCGTAAGGCCTATGGCGGCGCCTACTGCGTCATGGCTTCCAAACACATTCGCACCGACGCCAACTTCGCCTGGCCCATGGCGGAAATCGCCGTGATGGGCCCCGAAGGCGCGGTCAACATTGTTTATAAGAGGGAATTGGACAAGGCGCCCGAAGCTGAACGCGAGAGACTTCGCCAGGAAAAGATCGCCGAGTTCCGTGAACGCTTCGCCAACCCTTTTGTTGCCGCCGAACGCGGTTACATCGATGCCGTCATCGAGCCCGCCGAAACGCGCCAGCGTATCATCACCGCGCTGCGCTCTCTCGAGACCAAGCGCGACGTCAACCCGAAGAAAAAGCACGGCAACATACCGCTCTAGATATTTCTAAGAAAAATTTCAGAATCGCTGCCCCGTTTGCCCTTTCGCTACAGCGCCACCTGGACCGCGTTACGCGCCACGCACTCCCGCGCTACCGTGAAGTTCCCCCCGCTGCAAGCCCCTGCGAGACGAGCTTCGTGTCCAGGAGATTTCCATGGTCAGCCCAGCCCGCGAGTATTCCCTCGAGCAGTATTTACAGGAGCGCCTCAAGTTCAGCGGCATGCAGCGCGAAAATCTGACCGACTTGATCGGCATCATCGCCAGCCTGAAAAACAAGTACAGCATCATTCCCTTTGCGGTGGCCGTGCAAGGCGAGCCGGTTCCCAACGCGCTCACCGCGCGCTATTTGATGGACGGATTGATTCTCAACAAGCTGATGAACCTGCTGCTCGATACGCCCCGCCTTGCCAGTGTTCTGGTCGTCCCGCACGGCTTCCCGAAAGCCACGCAGTTCGAACTGAACGTGACGCTCGGCGAGTAGCGGCATCTACTGCAGCAGATACCGTTTCAGAAACTCCACCGTCGCGTAGAACTGAAAGTCCTGATTCACCTTTTTCCGGAAGCCGTGCCCTTCGTCCTTGCCCAGGATGAACCAGACGGGCGTATCTTGCTTCTTCAGCGCGGCCACGATCTGCTCGCTCTCGCTCACCGGCACTCGCGGATCGTTCTTCCCGGCCACCACCAGCATCGGCTTCCTGATCTTGGCGATGTTGTTCATCGGCGCGATCTTTTCCAGAAAGTCGCGCATTTTGGGATCGCGTTCGTCGCCGTATTCCACGCGCCGCAAGTCCCGGCGATAGGCTTCGGTGTGCTCCAGAAAGGTCACCAGGTTGGACATACCCACGATATCCACCGAGCATTTGATGCGATCGCTATAGAACGTCGCAATCGCCAGCGTCATGTGCCCGCCGTAGCTGCCTCCGGTCACCGCGATTCGTCCGGCGTCCAGATCGCTCTGCGCGCCAATCCAGTCAAACAGCGCGTTGATGTCCTTGTAGGTGTCTTCGCGCTGGAAACCATTGTCGAGCAGCGAAAAGGTCTTGCCGTAACCCGTCGAGCCGCGCACGTTCGGATAGATCAGCGCGATTCCCAGTTCATTCAGGTAGTAATTCCCGCGCCCGAGAAACACCGGCTGCGACTGGCCCTCAGGTCCGCCGTGAATTACCACCAGCACCGGCCGCTTGCCCGGAAATTTCGCCGCCGGAGGCCGGTAGAGAAAGCCCGAGATTTCCTTGCCATCGAAGCTCTTCCATCTCACCAGTTCCGCCTGCGGGAAATCGTCCGTCTTCACCGCCGTCTCGCTGTGCGTCCAGCGTTCCACCTTGGCCGTCGTCACGTCGAGCGAGTAGGCATCTCCCGGGCCGCGGGCGTTGCTGAGCGTGAAGGCAAGATCGCGGCCGTTGCGGTGCCAGCGCACGGCGCCGATCACTCCGCTCGGAACGTCCTTCGGTGCGATGGTGATTTGCTTCTTCGTGGTGTCGAACCAGCGGATCACATCCTGCCCATTTTCATTGGCCACAAACGCGATGCGCTTGCCGTCACGGGAAAGATCGAAGGACTCGACATCCCAGGGAATCTGGGAGGTCAGGTAAGAGTGGGCCTTCGTCGCCAGGCTCACATACGCCAGCCGGTGAAACTCCGAGTCGCGGTCGGTTGTGACGTAAAAGCCCTTGCCGTCACCGCTGAATCGCGCGTCGCCGTAAGAAACTTTCTCCTTCGCGTCCCGCGCCGTGAACGCCGTTTTCTCTCCGCTGGCCGTGTCCACCAGCCACAGATACGATTCGTTGATCGACAGCTCTTCCTTTAGCAGGATCGTTTTGTCATCGGGCGACCAGTCCAGCGCTTCCCACCCGCCGCCTTCCAACTTCGTCAGTAAGCGGTCGGTCTTTGGGTCCGCTGGATTTATTACCCACAAGTCCGCATCTTTGCCGGTGCGTCGCGTGGACATGTAGGCCAGCGTGTCGCCCTTCGATGACCACGGCCCCGGCAGATTACGCGCCTTTCCATCCGTCAGCAAAGTCACTTCGCCGGTCTTCAGGTCGTAGCGATAAAGCTGATACCACTCACCGCCGCCGATGTCCTTGCTGAAAACAAAATAGTCGCCGCCGTTTGGATGAAATCTCGCGTTCGTGACCGCGTCGGGAAAGAACGTGAGCTGTTGCCGAGCGGCCCCGGGAGCCGCCACGATGTGCAGCTGCGGCGTATCCCCAAAGCGTGTCGCGACCAACAGTTCGCGCTTCAGGGGATTCCAGTCCACGAATCCTGCGCTGCGGTACGATCCGTAGCGTCCCGCCGTCTCCGCCAGCGCCGCCGGAATGGCAGGAACATTTTCCGCGGCAATGCTCTCTGGCGCCGGAATTGTGCCCTGTTGCGCGCGCGCTGCGCCCGCCGCCAGCACTAGCGCCGCACAAAACCCCGTCCACACTCGTTTACGCATAACGCTCCTCGCGCACTGAAATCACCGCGCATCTTCGCACAATCGTTTCCCTTGCTCCAACTGTTACGTGGTCCGGGCTGACCTTCTCGACTACGCTCGCGCCGCCTTTCGTTGACGCCTCCTTCGCCGCTCTCCTACAGTAGTTTCATCAGTCCTGAGTCTCTTGCCGTGTGCCACTTTCGCAAACTCGCTGTCGTCGGACTTCTTGTGCTGAGCGCCGGGTCTTTTTTCGTATCCGCTCAAACGCCGCATGATCACCCGCCTCCGGAGAAGCTTGGCAAGGTCCGCTTCCCGGTGAGCTGCTCGCGCTCGATGCAGCCCGCGTTCAATCGCGCTGTCGCGCTGCTGCACTCTTTCGCTTATTCCGCGGCTCGCGAGGCCTTTGCAAGCGTCGCAGAACACGACCCCGCGTGCGCCATGGCGCATTGGGGTATCGCCATCTCTTATTACCATCAGGTCTGGGACCCGCACCTATCCGCGAACGATCTCCAGGCCGGAACTGCTGAAATCCAAAAGGCTCTGGACCTTTCCGAAAATGCCAGCGAACGCGAGCAGGCGTTCATCCATGCGCTCAGCGTTTTCTATCTG
>DATKLU010000069.1:0-10871 GCA_035542235.1 Dongiaceae bacterium | reverse complement strand
GGGTGTTCCGGAACGGCGCGCAACTGGAATTCGGTAACCAGAATTCTAGCCATGGCGGAAGCAATGGAAGTTGCAGCGAATGGGTGACAGAACGATGCGAAAAGAGTCGTGGTGGGTGAGACTTGTTTCGAGCTTACTTGTTGGCTTGGCGTTCTTCGCCGTGAGTCCGGCGCGGGCGCAAGAGACAGGCGCGCTGCCTTTTGCACTGAAGAATCTCGGGCACGGGGTTTATGCCGCCATCGACAACGCCAAAGGCGAGGCCGGGGCGAATGCAGGTTTCGTGGTGAGCGACGAGGGCGTGGCGGTAATCGATACATTTGAAAACGAAGCGGCGGCTAAAGCTCTGCTCGGCGAAATCCGCATGGTGACCAAGCTGCCGATCAAGTTTGTGGTGAACACGCACTATCACCTGGACCATGTGGCAGGAAACGCAGTGTTCGCGAAAGAGGGCGCGGTGATTGTCGCGCACCGCAATGTGGCAGGGTGGATTCACAGCGAGAACCTGAAATTTTTCGGCAAGGACATCAAGCCGGAGGAGAAGTTGCAAGTCGCGAACCTCGCGGGGCCGAATGTCTTGTACGACTCCGCGCTGGAGCTGCGCCTCGGGTCGGCGACGCTGCGAGTGGATTACTACCCGGGGCACACTGGCGGCGACTCTGTGGTGACGGTGCAACAGGAAAAGGCCGTGGTGGTGTTCTGCGGGGACCTGTTCTGGCGGCAGACGCTGCCGAACCTGATTGACGCCTCCACCGTGCCATGGATGCAGACGCTTGCAAGCCTGGCGAAATTTTCCGCGGAAACTCCGGTGACATTTATCCCGGGGCACGGTGATCCCGGCGTCGCGGCCGATGTCGCGGTGTTTCGCGGCTACCTTGCCGACCTGCGCGAGTGGGTGGCCGCCGCAAAAAAGAACGGCAAGTCCGGCGCGGCTCTGGTGGACGCGGTGCTGCCACAGATAAAGCAAAAGTATGGCGCCTGGCAATTTTTCGACTACTTCGCCAAGAAGAATATCGCCGACGTGGACGCGGAATTGAGCGGGAGCAAGAGGGTCCCGCAGCCGGCAGCGACGCGCTAGACGGTGGCGAGGTAGCAACGATTGGGGGTCGATGAGCCGGGTGCTGGCTTTGTGCCCCGGATCGCGGCGCGCCTAGCGCAGGTATGCGTCAGAGATGTACTGCTGCACCATGCGCTGGGTGTTGAAGAACGAACCGTTGATGGCAATGGCGTGCTGCATCACGCTGAGGTAGCGCTGCCGCTCGTTGTAGTACATCGGCAGAATCACGGTTTCAAGCTTTTCGTACAGGGAATCGGCATCGGCTTCGTTGTTCACCGCGTCGTCGCCACTGCTGCGTAGCGGTCCGATCGCCCAGCCGGTCACGCCTTCAATGTGCCCTTCCACCCACCAGCCGTCGAGGATGCTCAAGCTGGGCACTCCATTCAGCGCCGCTTTCATGCCGCTGGTTCCGGAGGCTTCCAATGGAAATTGCGGCGTGTTCAGCCACAAATCCACACCGGCGGTAATTTTCCCGCCGACCTCGAGGTTGTAGTTGTCGAGAAACACGATCTGCACGGTCTTCTTCAGGGCCTTTTTCGCGCGATAGATCTTGCGGATAAGTTCCTTGCCGCCGACATCCTTGGGATGCGCTTTGCCGGCGAAGACAATCTGGAATTTTCCGGCGGACCTGGCGATTTCGCGCAAGCGGTCCAGGTCGGAGAGAATCAGGTCGGCGCGTTTGTAGCCAGTGGCGCGACGGGCGAAACCCACCGTAAAGACGTCGGGGTCAAGCTGAATTCCGGTTTTCTCGCGTACCACTTCGAACAAATCGTGCTTGGCCAGCAAGTGCGCCGACCACACTTCTTCCTGTGGCAGGCCAAGCGCGCTGCGCAGACTGTAGTTGTCCTCCCGCCAGGACGTAATGTAGCGATCGAAAAGCTGCTGAAACGGCTGTGACGCCCAGGTGCCGGCGTGCACGCCGTTGGTGATGGCCTCGATGGGCACGTTGGGAAACATGCGCCGGGAAACTTCGCCGTGCATCTTGGCCACGCCGTTGATGTAGGTGCTGAGGCTCAGCGCCAGATAAGTCATATTCAGCGAAGCGCCGCTGCGCGCAGCCTGCTGCAAATCCGGAAAGTCGGTTTCCGCCTGCAGCACGCGCCGCAGTAATCCCGCCGACGAAGCATCCTTCAAGTCCAGAAAATCCTGCTGTTCCGGGAAAGCGCGCGTCAGGAATTCCATCGGGAAGCGGTCGTGGCCCGCAGGAACCGGCGTGTGCGTCGTGAAGACGCATTTGCTGCGCACTTTTTCGATGTCTTCGCCGCGAATGGATTCGCGCCCGGCCTTCTCGGCTTCCTCGCCAAGCAGCTCAAGCGTAAGTAAGGCCGCGTGCCCTTCGTTCATGTGATAGCGCGTCAGCTCCGTGTAACCGAGCGCTCGCAGCATGCGCACGCCACCGATACCCAGCAGCACTTCCTGGCACAAGCGATAGTAGGAATCGCCGCCGTAGAGGCTGCCGGTCAGCGCGCGGTCGCGTTCGTCGTTCGACGGCAGATCGGCGTCCAGGAAATAGATCGGAACTTCAAAGCCGCGCACCCCTTTGGCGTCATAACGCCAGGCGCGCAATTCCACGCGGCGGTTTTCCAGCGGCACCTGCACCCGCACCGGCTCTTCCGTAAGAAAATCTTCGACTTTCCACTCGACCGCTTCCTCGGTTTGCGCGCCGTCGTCGGACAGCACCTGAGTAAAATAGCCTTTGCGATAGAGCAGGCAGACCGCCACCATCGGCAGGCGCAAGTCCGCTGCGGCGCGAATCGTGTCGCCGGCCAGAACACCCAAGCCGCCCGAGTAGCTCGGCATGGCGTTCTCCAGCGCAATTTCCATGGAAAAGTAAGCGACCAGACGTTTTGGCGGCGTCAAATCTTCCCTCATCAAGCGTTCATCTCCGTCGGGCACGGAGTCCGCTCCAGGTCAGCTGCGAATTTTACACCCTTGTGAACTGTCTATTTTGGGGGTTAATCGGCCGGCAGGCAAGGAGCGATTGGAGGGGGTTTCACGGACGCGGCGTTTCGCCGATCTGTAAAATTCTGAAAAACCCACAGGCCAGCGTACCCGCTCAGCGATTCGCCACGTACAATCAAGCATCGCCGCCAAGTCCAGCCCGGTCGCACCGCTGCGCGTCTGCTTGCGCGCGATCGTCCTGCTTGTGCCGATCGCCCTGTGGGCGCAGCAATCGCCAATGCCATCGTCGCCGGCAACGGCGCCAAAAATCAGCGTCACCGTAAACTCCGTCATCATTCCGGTGGTGGTGCGAGATGCGCAAGGCAATCCGATCGGCGACCTGACAAAAGGGGATTTCGAGCTTCTCGACAACGGCAAGCCCCGGTCCATTACCGGATTCACAATTCAGCACCGCGCCGCGAGTTCCGCTGGCAATGAGCCTGCGGCAATTTCTTCGCCCGCTCCTGCTGCGCCGTCCGCCTCCCCCGGCGCTGCCCCGCCGGTGCAGCGCTTTATCGTCTTTCTCTTCGATAACGTACATCTCGAGGTCGCCGATCTCGGCGCGATGCAGCAAGCCGCAGCGAAGGTCCTGGACGAATCGCTTGCCGACGGTGACATGGCAGCGATGGTGGCGCTTTCCGGGCCGAATACCGGTCTGACCCGGGATCACGGCAAACTTCGCGACTTCCTCAAAAGCATCCAGTTGCAGCGCACCACGCGTCACGATGACCGTGCGTGCCCCAACATCACCTACTACCAGGCCGACCTCATCGAAAATAAGCGCAGCCAGTCTGCTTTGGAGACTGCCGAGGCCGATTACATCTCCTGCGCACACATCGTCATGCCATCGATGGAAATGGTGGAGACGTTCGTACGGGCCACGGCGGTGCAGGAACTATCGGTCGGCGATCACGACGTTTACACTTCGCTGTACGGAATCCGCGAGATCGTGGAGCGCATGGGAGAACTGCCGGGCGAGCGAATACTGGTCCTGATCTCGCCGGGCTTCCTGACGCAAACGCCGGCAGCTCTCTCCGAGAAGTCCCGGGTACTGGATGCCGCCGCCCAGGCCAAGGTGACGATCAGCGCGATTGACGCGCGCGGCCTCTACACCACCAATCTGGACGCGAGCCACTCGGGTGAATCGTCTTTGCGTGGTTCCCTGACCGGAGAGCACGCGCAGTATCACGCGGCGTCCATGGCTCTGAGCGAAGACGTGATGGCGGAATTGGCCGAAGGCACGGGCGGGGCGTTCTTTCACAACAGCAACGATCTGACGGGCGGGCTGAAGCGGCTTGTGGCCGCCCCGGACTCCATTTATTTGCTGGAAATTTCTCTCGACGGCGTAAAGCAGAACGGCAGCTACCATCCTCTGAAAGTAAAAGTGAACCGCGGCGGGGTGGACATCAAAGCCCGCCGCGGTTATTTTGCTCCAAAGAAGCCGAAGTAGCTTCTCCGCTGCTTATTTCACCGGCGCCGCCAGCACTTTGGAGAGTGCCAGCAAGCGCGCCGCATCGGCCGGAGCCTTCGCCGTCGCCGCGTCTTTTTCCAGCTCGGGCACGAACTTCTTCAACTTGCTTACTTTGCCTTTGTTCATCTTTGCGGCTTCTGCGTCCGCAATGCCCTTCTGTATCGCGGCGATGCGATCCGCGGGCAGCGCCTGGGAACGCGCCAGCTGATCGAGGTAGGCCTTGGCGACAACCAGCTTAGCCGGCCACTCGATCTTCTGCTGGTTCTGTACGTTGAGCTCGGACACTTGCACCGTTTTGGCGGCGTCAATTTCGTTCTGCGTCAGAAACTTCGTCGGCGTCAGTTCGAATACGTCCAGCCCGCGCGCGATCTCGGAGCCGTAAATGTTGCCGTTGTACCAATAGGCCGACCACATGCCGCCGAGCACCAGCATCTTCGGGTCAATCGGCCCGCGGTCGAAGTAGGCGATCTCAAAGGGATGTTCGGGGTCGGTGAAGTCCACGACGGAAATTCCGCCCTGATACCAGCCCTGCACTTCAATGTCGCGGCCCGGCACCGGCACCAGCGAACCGTTGTGCGCCACGCAGTTCTCCGTGTCGCCTTGCGCGGCGGGCAGCTTGTAGTAGCCGGCGAAGGTGAGCTTGGCATCTTTCAGGCGAAAAATTGCGTCGGCGCCCCACTTGTTGGGATCGTTCTGACGGCAGCGCGCGCCAAGCCCGCCGCCCCACTCGTCGGTGAAAACCACCTTGCTGCCGTCGTTGGAAAACGACGCGGAATGCCAATACGCGTAGTTCGGATCATTCACTGCATCCACGCGCTTCGGGTGCACCGGGTCCTTCACGTCGATAATCAGTCCGTTGCCGGAGCAGGCGCCGGCAGCCAGGCCGATCGCCGAATACACGGTGATATCGTGGCACTGATCGGTGTCCTCGGACTTGTCGTCCTCCTTGCCGTGCATGCGGCCACCGTTGTTCAGGCCGTTCAGCGCGCCGGTGCGGGGATCGATGAACAAGCGCGGGCTGGAAACGATCTTGGCGTTTTGCGGTGCGGCCACCGGCACCTGAATCACCTCGATGCGGAACAACGCGGTGTTGGCATCCTTGTCCGGCATTTCACCGGAGCAGCCGGGCAGCTCCTCGGCCTGGCGGACGAAGGACGTTCCGGAAACGTAGATGTACACGTTGTTCTTGTCGTTCGGATCCTGCACCAGCGTGTGCGTGTGCGAACCGCGGCAGGTCTGCACCGCGGCTACCTGCTTGGGATTCTTGATGTCGCTGATATCGAAGATGCGCACGCCGCGGAAACGGTCTTTTTGCGCCGCGGGCAGGCGGCGCTTCTTCTCTTCGCCGGCGGGCGGCGGGGGCTCCGGCGGAAAACCTTGCGCGCCGCAATCCACGCGGCCGTTGGCCATCTCCACCGACATGAACAGCAGATTCTTGTACACGGAGACGTCGCCTTGCCCGCCGGGGCAGACCATGGAGGTCAGCGGCGTAACGTTCGCGGGATTGGAGATATCGAAAATGTTCACGCCATAAAAATTCCCCTGGAACAGGTGCGAGCCCTGGAATGCCAGATCGGAGTTGGCGAAGGCCAGCTGCGCAATCACCAGTTGCAGCGGCTTCGGCATCTTTGCACCCACTCCGATGCCCAGCTGCGCGATGGTCTTCTGCACCTTGGGATCGTCGGCATCGGAGGCGCCCAGTTGAAAGGCGTCCGGCTTCTTGATGAGTTGCAGGTGCTTCATGCCCAGCGCGGTTTCGCCGGCGTCGAAGAGACCTGGCGTCAGCTTGGCGCGAGGATCGTTCGCGTCCGATCCGGTCATGCCTGGCGGAAGCGGCGGCGCGGGCTTGGGCGCAAACGGATTACCTTCTCCATCGCCATCGCCTTCGCCGGCCTTTTTGGGCGGCTCCTGCTTTGCCGGATCCTGGGCACCGGCGGCGGGCTTCGGCGGCGCGGGTTCCTGCGCACGCGCTTTCACCACACCGCAAAACGACAACGTGGCCGCGATCAGCAGACGCAAAGCAATACTGGGCACTTGCTTCATCGTTTCTCCTCTTTGTCTTTCCCTTGCAAAATTCCTTGCATGATCCGGATCTCCGCGCGCTGTACGTTGTCAGCGTCGGTGGCAAAGTCGAATATGTCGGCGTCCTGGCCCGCGCCCGCGGTGTTGAACAGGTCGTGCACCATGGTCAGCGCGCCCTGGTGATGCTGGATCATTCCGGTGAGGAACAGGCGGTCGAATGTAGCGCCGTGCGCTTTGCGCAGCGCGTCCATCTGCTCGGGAGTGAGCATTCCGGGCATGAGCATCGTGTGCGCGGTGTGATCCATGCCCGGCATATTGGCCATCTGGCTGTGCTCCATGGGCATGGTGAGCGGTTCGCCGTGCGTGGCCAGCCAGCGCTTCATGAATCCGATTTCGTCCATTTGCGAGCTGTGGATGCGCGCGCCGAGCCCCAGCAAGTCCTTGTTCTCGGTGTGCGACTCGATGAGTTCCGTCATCTCCACGGCTTGTGCGTGGTGCATGATCATGCCCTGCATGAATTCGACGTCGGCGCGGGAGACCGGGGGTAGCTTGCCGCGCGTGTCTGGCGGCAGCGTCTTGCTCGGCTGGCCCGGTGCGCCCGGTTGCACAATGACCGGCTTGCCGGAGTCGGGCTGCTGGCCTCGCACTTCGGCGGCACGCGCGCCTGCGGCCAGCAGGCAAAATCCGAGAGATGCGAACACGCCGGTTCGCGCCAGAAGGGCGGCAAACACCCCACGCCCGCCGCAGCGAACGCGCCAGGTCAACACTTCGCTCCGCATCGTTTCAGTGCTCTTTCACCGTAAGGGAGACACGCCTGCACCGAGGCTCTCAACCTACACCCTGTTAGCGCCGAAATCTTATCCGAATCCGCGCCCAGCGGCAATCGTTGCTGGTAACCGAAACCGGTGTAAACCATGCGGTTACCAACCGCGCAAAGTGCGCTTTGAATTCGCGCCGGATTTCTCCTATGATGGCCGTACACGGGAAAGGAGGCTGATCCAACAAAATGAAAATTTCAGATTGTAGCTACACACGTGAGGTGGCTGAGGCTTAAGGCGCAGGCCTTTAAGTCCTGGCGAAGTTCGGATTCGCAAAAGGCTCGACGCCTTCAGCCAATCCCAGACAGACTACCGGCGGCCCCGCAACTCATCGCGGGGCCGCTTGTTTTTTCAGGCGGTCGCGCCGGCGGCGGAATCGTTCATGGCGTGCAAGTCGGCAAGGAAGCGGGCCGAACAGCACGCCCGCGACGCGGCAGCCCTCTTTTGGAATCTTGACAGTCTCTGATTTCTTTTCTATTGCGGACCATCCGGTGAACTTGTTTGTCGTAGTACGACTCGCGACGGATCGTCAACATTCGTGACGATCAGGAATCTCTGCGTCGGCGATCCCGCGCTTGCAGCGCTGGAGCCGGCAACCACTTTGAGGGGCCCAATCGCCTGGACGATCCCAGCGCCATCCGGATTCGCTTTGAAAATCGCCAGCGATTCGAGGTTCCCGAAAGGATACTGACTGGACTGTGCCAGATACACCCGGTACTGGGCGCCGGGTGCCAGCCCTGTCGCGGCAATCTGAACGAGATCCAGCAAGCCTAACGAGTTGACCGCTGCTGACGCCATTGCCTTCGGCAATTCTTTCGCCGCAGCCTCTAAAGTCACGTGCACCGTATTGCCTGCGTCGCCAAGTGGCGTGAGGTTCTCCGTGCCGGTACCAGACCGAACGGCGTCCGGAACATACACGAGAGCTTGCGTTGTCTGGCCGATCGGGACCTCACCAATCACTTTGTTGGTCACCGTGTCGATTGCAATGGCGTGATTGCCATTTTCCAGAGCAACGTAGACTCGGGCGCCATCGCCTGAGGGCCAAATGCCGTGTGGCAAGTTCCCAACCGGAATGGTAGCGACCAGAGTCGGAGTCGCGCCGCGACGAAAGACCTTCACTTCATTCGCGCCGCCGATGGTCACGTAGGCGAATTTTCCATTGCTGTTAGTTGCGAAATTCACGTGATTCGTGATCGGCCCCGTCTCCAGCAGTGCGAATTGCTCGAAAGGAGGCTTGGCGCTGAACACCTGCACTTTGCCCACGTCCTTCAAAGTGATCCAGACTTCGGTATTTTCCGGACTCACGGCGATGTCCGGGCAAAAAGGGCTGGCTTGTGGAATCCGTTTGAGAATTTCGTGCGTTGTGCGATCAACGACCGTGAGTTCGGGAGTAAAGCTGGAGCACACGAAGGCATACTTGCCGTCGGTTCCAAACATCGTCATGCCTGGGCCGTTGGCCATCTCAATGCGGCGAGTTTCCTTCATCTGGATTGGGTCGATCACGGACACGTAATTTTCGCCTCGGACGGTCACCCATAGTTCCCGACCGTCTTTCGTGAAAAAAGCTTCGTGAGGCGATCGGCCAACATAGATTGTGCCTTTCACTTTGTTCGTAGCCGTATCGATTAATGTCACGGAATTGGAAGCAATCGATACCACAGCCAGGGTTCTTGAGTCGGGCGAGTATCCAAGACCATGAACAAGGAGTTGTCCTTTATAGAGCGGGGACAAAGCCCCAGGCACTGGATCGCCCAGACGGATTACCCCCAGCAGCTTGTTCGAGGAGGGATCGATCACCGAGATGGTATTCGAGGTCTGATCCGCCGCATAAACGCGGTCACGAGAAGAAATCGGAATATTCGGCTGCCCCCAGGGAATCTGCTGGGCCAAAGCTGATGGAACCGGGCTCAAAACTGCAATGACAGAGACCATCCAGAGAACGGCACGAATGCGGGTGCGCATCCTATTTCTCCTTCGGCAGGCTGGAAGACTGTGGCTGCTGCTGATTCGTCAAGCCGGCCTTGTGCTGCTCGAGCCACAGCCTCATCAACTGAATTTCGGACTCCTGGTCAGTGATAATCTCCTGAGCAAGCCGGCGCATCTGGGGATTACTTCCATGAAGCAATTCCGCCTTGGCCATCTCGACTGCGGCTTTGTGGTGCGGCAGCATCAAGTTCACGAAATCCTCATCGTCGTTGCCCGACGGTTGTACAGCATACATAGCAGCGTGCAAATCCTTCATGCTTTTCATCAGCTCGCGCCAGTTTGGATTTACGGTCCTCGCGTCATTCATGGTCGTCTGTCGGGGCGATGCGGCTAAGCCGCCAAAGACGACAAGCACGATTAGAATGGCCCCGATCCCCAGCGCGTATTTGCGATTTACCGGCGTGCCTGATTGTTTTGCGTTTGTTCGTGACATTTCAAGACCTCCTGGCGATTTCCCATCGGGGCGGAAAGTAACACCGACGTTGAGATGGGCCGGTGGCGCAAGCAAATCCGCCCGGAAACCAGTCCGGCAGTCCATTACACTTGCGCTTGCATGCTACACTTCGCTCGTGCCCAGCGCAGCAACAACCAGAATTCTGTGCGCCGCTCGTCGTATGATGTCGGCCAGCAGGGTGAGGCCGGAGGAATTCATGATTTACGGAATGAAGGTTCGCGGATTGGCGGTTGGCGTGGCGATTGGAGTGGCCGCCACGATGGCGCTGGGGCTTGCGAGCCGCGCGCTGGCTGCGGCTGCCAACGAAATATTGATCGGGGATGCCAAGTCGCAGCCGGAGAGCCTGACCGTGGCGCCGGGCGGCGTGCTGATTGTGGGCAGCGCGAGCTCGCCGCTGGTTTACAAGGTGCGGCCAGGCGCGGCGACGGCGGAAAAATTCATCGACGTCAGCGCCACCGAACCCGCCGGCACGTTTTTCCTGGGCATGCTGGCCGAAGCTTCCACCAACACGCTCTGGACCTGCCAACTCACTCCAGTGCCCAACAGCACTCCTCCCGCACGGCACACGGCCTTGCGCAGCTTTGACCTCAACACCGGCGCGGCGAAGATCCGCTGGAACCTGCCAGGCGATAACAATGTCTGCAACGATTTCGCCATCGGGCCGGACAAGGCGCTCTACATCACCGACACCATTCCCGGCCGAATTTTCCGCCTGGCTCCCGGCGCCTCCGCCGCCGACCTGTACCTCGAGCACGCCACTCTGCGCGGCGTGGATGGCATCACCTTCCTCGACGGCGTGCTCTACGTGAACAACGTCATCTTCAACAAGCTCTATCGCATTCCTGTCGATGCGTCCGGCAAGCCCGGCACGCCGGTGGACATCTGGACCGACCAGCCGATCAAAGGGCCGGACGGCATGCGCGCCGCAAACGGCAAGCTGCTGCTGGCGGAAAATGCGAGCGGCAAGATTTCCGCGCTCGCCGTGAACGGCGACAAGGCCAGCGTGACGGTGCTGAAGGAAGGACTGAACACGCCAACCGGCGTCGAACCGGCGGGGGACACGATCTGGATCGCGGAGCGCGGCGCGGGCAAGGCAGTTTCGATCCCGATGCCCAAATGACGGGA
>DATKLU010000068.1:0-3577 GCA_035542235.1 Dongiaceae bacterium | reverse complement strand
CGCGCCGTGAATCTCCTGCAAGCGGTCGAGCGTGGGCGACTCTTCCACAATTTTTTCGAAGCGTTTCTGCGCCGAGGTCGTGCGGTTGCGGCGGATCAACAGCGTGATCTTTGCGATCTCCGGAATTTTCTCGAGCAGATCGACCATCCAGACCTTGCCGATGAATCCGGTGACGCCAACCAGCAGGAGATGCTTGCCAGCCAGCGCCTCGCGCACACGCAAGTGCCGCACTTCCGGCGTGCTGCCCAGCCGTTCGACCACGCTCCGCGCAGGCAGCTTCGGCCGCGGCTTCGGCTGCACGGAACTTTCAAGAAGTTCCGGCGTACTCTTCCACCCAAGTTGCGAGAGGAGTTTCTCCCTGGGAATGCAGCCGTCGGCCGAGCCGCTGGCCAGCCAGGCCAGGGGGCCCCGCGGGCGGATCACCGGCTCGCACAGACGCCCGGTGGCTGCGCCGTCGCGAAATTCCAGCCGGTTGGCGATGAATCCTTCGGCGCCAAAATATTCCGAGATGGGGCGAACAATGTGCTCCAGGAGTTGGCTGACGAGCACGACGCGCTCGCCGCTGCGCACGGCGTCGGCCAACTTCTCCACGGCATCGCGGCGCATCCGCGGCCTTAGTTCATATTGAAAATATTCTTCGCCGAGCAGATCCATCCGGTCGCGGGTGATGCCGCGGAGGGCGCCGTGCAGCAGGCGCGTGGCAAAAGTGCGGCTCGTGAAATACGCGGGAGGCCGCAGCAGCGTCAGGCCCGCCATTCCGGCGCGGCGTATCCAGCGCTGTAGAAAGTTCTGGCTGTTCCAGTTGAAAAATCCCACGCTGCGCAGCGCGCTGATTTCCACTAGCGACCCTTCGACGCGCCAATACGTCACGCCGGGCACACGCCCGGCTTCGCCGCGACTCGGATTGGAAGAAGGTGCTGGCATTTTCGGATGAACAGCCCAACCGGCCAAACTAGGGGAAGGGCCACCCTTGCAAAACGCAGGGTCTCCCTTGGGACAAGCCTGCAAAATCGGAGTTCCCCGGCGGCAAATCCTTCGAACGCCCTTCCCCAACGCCCGGGAAACCAGGAATCATTAAAATTATCATCCCCAACGGCTTATCGCAACCAACGGCTCGGTGAAGGAAACCTGCTATACGCCCCAGCCGTATTTCTCGGCGTGCTCGAAGGTACGCTGCATCTCGTCGTGCAGCATTTCGTTGAAGACGGAGCTGCCGACGGTCTTCTTGCCCTGTTCGGCGATGTCGGCGGTGCGCACGCCAGCGTTGAGAACGCGGACAACGGACTGCTCGACCCAATCGGCCTCGAGGCCCAGGCCAAACGTGTCGCGCAGCATCATCGTCGCGCTGAGGATCGCGCCAATCGGATTGGCCATGTCTTTTCCGGCCAGCGTGGGCGCGGAGCCGTGGATCGGCTCAAACAGGGGCGCGCTGGTGCCGAAACTCGCCGACGGAATCAGCCCGATCGAGCCGACCAGCGCCGCCGCGGCATCGCTGAGGATGTCGCCAAACATATTGGTGCTGAGCATCACGTCGAATTGAGTGGGCTTCAGCGTCAACTGCATCGCGGCGTTGTCCACGTACATGTGCTCGAGCTTCACGTTGGGATAAACCGTGCCCATGGCCGAAACCGTGCGGCGCCAGAGCTGCGAACTCGTCAGCACGTTGGCCTTGTCCACGGAGCAGAGCCGCCGCGAACGCGCTTCCGCCCGCGTGAAAGCAAATGTCGCGATGCGCTCGATTTCCGGCGTGGAATACGATTCCGTGTCGAAGGCGCGCTCCACGCCGTTTTCCTTCACGTTGCCGCGCTCGCCGAAATACATCCCGCCCGCCAGTTCGCGCACGATCTCGATGTCCAGCTCGCCAATGCGGTCCGGCTTCAACGGAGAAATGCTGCGCAGCGGCTCGATCAGCTTCACCGGCCGCAGATTGACGTAAAGTCCCAGGCCTTTGCGGAGAGCAAGCAATCCCGTTTCCGGCCGTTTTCCCACGGGAAGCGCATCCCACTTTGGCCCGCCGACCGCGCCCAGGAAAACCGCGTCGGCTTTCTTGCAACCGTCCAGCGTCTCGTTGGGAAGCGGATTGCCCGCCTTGTCAATCGCGGAGCCGCCGATAGGCAATTCCACGAACATAAATTGATGTTGAAATTCGCGCGCGCATTCCTGCAGGACATTCGCGGCCGCGCGGGTGACTTCGGGACCTATGCCATCACCGGGAAGGAGAACAATTGTCTTCTTGAGCTTCATAATCTGAGACCCCGATTCCATTTCTTCTCAAGATTGTAGCTCAGGCCTTCGAGGCCTGGGGGCTACCTTGTGGCGGCATGGTCCCCGCGCTGTGAAAAGCCTCGCCCCTGAAGGGGCGAGCCACAGGCCTTATGCGGCCGGCGAAGCTTCCGAAGCGACCGCCACGGCTTTGCGGCGGATCACTTCGTGGGCGATGGCCACCAGGTCGCGAGCGCGGACATTCTTGGCCTCATCCGCGAGCGAGGTGACGCGGCGATAGCATTCGGCCAGCTCGGCGTCCGACGGATTGTAGCCGAGTTCCTTGAGCGACTGGCGCAGCGCGTTGCGGCCGGAATGCTTGCCCAGCACCAGCGATCGCGAGGGCACGCCCACCGCTTCCGGTGAAATGATCTCGTAGGTCAGGGGGTTCTTGATGATGCCGTCCTGGTGGATGCCCGCTTCGTGCGCGAAGGCGTTCGCGCCAACGACGGCCTTGTTGGGTGCGATGTGCGCGCCGGTGATTTCGCTGAGCAAGCGGCTCGACTTGTAGAGTTCTTGCAAGTTCAGCCGGGTGGCGACGCCGAAGCTTTCCTTGCGCACCGCCAGCGCAACCGCAATTTCTTCCAGCGCGGCGTTGCCCGCGCGTTCGCCGATGCCGTTGACGGTGCACTCGATCTGCCGCACCCCCGCGCGAACCGCCGCTAGCGAGTTGGCGACCGCCAGGCCGAGATCGTCGTGGCAATGCGCGCTGAAGATTACGTTCGCCGGATCGCCCAAATGCTGGCGCACACGCACAAACATCTGCCCATATTCTTCCGGCACCGAGAAGCCCACGGTGTCCGGCAGATTCAGCACCATCGCACCGGAAGCCACCGCCGCGGCGCACACCGTGCACAGGTAGTCCAGATCCGTGCGGCCCGCGTCTTCCGCGGAAAACTCCACTTCGTCGACGTACTTGCGGGCCAGCTCGATCATCGTGCAGATCGCTTCCAGCGCCTGCTCCCGCGTCATGTGCAGTTTCACCTGCAGGTGCAAATCCGAGGTTGCCAGAAACACGTGCATGCGCGGGGTCTTCGCCGTTTTCAGGGCTTCGGCGGCAGCCAAAACATCCTCTTTCCGGGCGCGGGCCAGGGCCGCGATGGGCACATCGCGCACTTCGCGCGCCACGGCCTGCACGGCTTCCAGGTCGCCACGCGAAGCGATGGGAAAGCCAGCCTCAATGATGTCCACGCCAAGGGCCGCAAGCTGGTGGGCCATGCGAATCTTTTCCTGCGTGTTCATGGAAAAGCCGGGCGACTGTTCGCCGTCCCGCAGCGTGGTATCAAAGATATGAACGTGGCTCATAGCTACTCCC
>DATKLU010000067.1:0-82553 GCA_035542235.1 Dongiaceae bacterium | reverse complement strand
GTTGGCCGGAAAGGCACGGTCGTGTCCTTTCCGCACTGCGAACAACTGGTCTTGGTTTCCGAACGCACCGGCGAGGAACTTCCGCCGGAGGATTCCGCCCGTTTGGCCTTGCAGGACTTGCACCGTTTGGGTTCGTTCTTGAAACCCTTGTCGGCGAAAAACATCTGTTCGCCGGCAGTGAAGATGAACTCCGCACTGCACTCCGAGCACTTCAGAACCTTGTCATGGTATTCCATGGAAGCGGTCCCCCCGAGCCCAGGTTGGAGAGGGAACGCCAGAAGAGGCAGGAGGGAACCGCGATGCACAAGGAAACCAATGTCCGGGGGGAACCGGGCTGGGGCTCCAGGGGGCTTCGGGCGCGACTCCGCACTTCTGGACTACCGTTCACTGCTGACCGGGGCCTGAATCACGGAGGCGGTGCGCTCGAAGCGTTGGCGAAACAGGCGGCCCCGGTAAGGAGGCCGCCCGACACGTTGCGGTGTCAGTCCTGTTCGCGCCGCTGCTTTTTGCGCAGTCGCTTCCGCGAAAGCGCTTCCTTCGCCCGGCGCTTCTCACCGGGCTTCATGTAGAAGCTGTGCTTCTTGATTTCCTTGATGATGTCTTCCTGTTGCACCTTGCGCTTGAAACGACGCAGGGCGTTTTCCAGGGACTCACTCTCTTGGATAATGACTTCAGCCACTTGTTCTTTCACCCCCAATCCGGTTCGGATTGGTTGACGTTCCGGAAACCTGACGCTGGGCCGGTTTCCACCTTCATCATTATCGCATGGCGGCATGCACCGGGCATAATGCCGGGTCCCACAACGCGCTGCTTGTTTAAGCCTTACACCCTTGACGAGGAAGTTTCTCTGGCCCCCTTGTATTCAATTCGTAGAGCAGTGTCAAGCAATCTTTAACAATTGGGATAGGGACGAGGCAGTACTGGGACGGCTGGTCGTTCGTTGGCGCCGGGTTGCTGAAGGGTAGAAGAGAAGAGGCCGGGCTAAAGCCTGCCTGCGCGGCCGGCAGGCCCGTCGCTACGCGTTCGCTGCGCAGGCTTGCTCCCGTTGTCAGTAAGCCCAACGCATGAGGACCGAGCCGGTGGTGTAGCCGGCGCCGACGGCCATGAGCAGGACCAGGTCGCCCTTCTTCAGTTTGCCCTGTTCCTCGGCGTCGCGCAGGCCAAGCGGAATGGTGCCGGCGGTGGTGTTCCCGTAGCGGTCGATATTGACCATGACCCGTTCATCAGGCAGGCCCAGACGCTCCTGCATGGCGCGGATGATGCGCAGGTTGGCCTGGTGCGGCACGACCAGCGAAACATCACGCCCGCTGAAGCCGTTGCGCTCCACGATGTGCGCGGCAAGCTCGGACATGCGGCGCACCGCGTACTTGAAAACCTGCGAGCCTTCCTGGTGGACATAGTGCATTTTCTTTTCCACGGTTTCGCGCGAAGAAGGGTTCAGCGAACCTCCGCCGGGCATGAACAGATGCTGGCCTCCGGAGCCGTCTACGTCGTGCTGAAAATCGAGAATGCCCTCGCCATCGGCGGCGGGTTCGAGCAACACCGCGCCCGCCCCGTCGCCGAAGAGTACGCAGGTGGCGCGGTCTTCGTAGTTCAGAATCGAGGTCATGGTGTCGCTGCCGATGGCCAGAGCTTTCTTGTGGGCGCCGGAAGCGACGAACTGGGCGGCGACGGTTAAGGCGTAAGCGAAACCCGAGCACGCCGCGGAAAGATCGAATCCCCAGGCGTTGCTGGCACCGATGCGATCCTGCACCAGGCACGCGGTGGCCGGAAAAAACATATCCGGTGTGACGCTGGCGAGAACAATGAACCCGATCTCCGACGGGTCGGTATTGGTTTTCGCAAGGACGAGTTTAGCGGCTTCGGTGGCCATGTGTGAGGTGGCCATGCCTTTTTCGACGACGTGGCGTTCGCGGATGCCGGTGCGGGAGCGGATCCACTCGTCGCTGGTTTCGACAATTTTCGCGAGGTCATCGTTGGTCATGACCTTGGGAGGCAGGTATCCGGCCACTCCCGTAATTTTTGCGGCGATGCGATGCGACATGTTTGTCCTTAACGGAACAGGCAGCCAATGAAGAAATAAAAGTGTATGCGATGGCGGGAGGGGGACACAAGTTTGCGGGAGAGGCGCGGAAGGGCGAAGGGTCAAAAGCGGAAGAGGTAGCTGAGCTTGACGAAGAAGAGCTGGCTGGTGCGGTTGGTGGGATTGCCCTGGTACACGACGGCGGGCGGCGCGACGCTGCGATCGAGATCGAGGTTGGACAAGCCGTTGTTGTACCCGACGTAGAGCGCGGTACCAGGATGCACCAGGTAGGTGAAGAGAAGGTCGGTGGTGAACTGCTTGGAGGGCATGAGCGGGCCACCGGCGTAGCCGCCAAGATTGGTCTGGAGATTCAGGAGCTGATCGTTGGCGAGGGTGGCGTCGTAATCGAGGATGACGCGCAGGGAAAGCTCTTTGCTGAACTGATAGTTCACTTTGGTGCGCAGCAGGTAATTGTTAAAGACGGCCTGACCGGGGGTGAAACCGGAGGGCGTGGAGGCGTCGCGCGTGCCGAGGCGGTAGTAGATGGCGGTTTCGTCCACGCGGAAGCGCGCGGAGGGGCGCACGGTGAAGCCGAGATTCACGCGTTTGACGTTGCCAAGGAAGGGATCGAGACCAGGGCCGGGGTAATAGTTTTCGCCGGTGCCGGTCGTGAAGCGGGCCGTCAGGGTCAGCCACTTGTAGATGGCGGAAGTGGCGTAGAGGGAAGTGCTGTGCTTGCGGAAGGGAATGTTGGCAAAGAGTTCGTAGCCTTCGCCGCGGCTCACGGTGAAGGTGGAGTTGCGCGTGAGGTCGAGCTGCAGGCCGAGCGCGGCGGTCCAGTCCTGCAGGACGCCGTTGTGGTCCCAATCGATGGTTTCGCTGGCCACGGGGCCGTAGTCAATGATCGGATGAAAATTTTTGGGGCGAAAGAGATAGCTGGCGAGCGAGTAGCTCTGCCGGATGTCCACCCGCGGAATAAAGCCAAGCTCGGCGCAAAAGCCGGGCGAGAAATCGTTGTACTCGCTCAGAAAATAAAAATTGCGGCCGGTATAAGAGACGTCGGCGTAGAGGCTGTTGCCTTGCTGCGAGGCGGCGACGACTGATGGCGGCGGCGCTTCAAATTGCTGGCAGAGCTGCGGGAGATGGATGTCCTGGCGAGTCCAGCTGTGCGAGGCCTGGAAATCGGTGACCCAGTTGGCAGACAGCTTCAGACGGGCATCGAGCGAGACGATGCGATTGCTGGTATCGGCAAAATCGCGAGAGGATGCAAACGCGCCGATATACGACTGTTTGCCAAATTCGCGCGCGACCCGGACCACGCCATCGAGGGCCCGGGTGTCATAGGGGCCGGAAGAGTAGCCCTGGCCGGGCTCGCGGTCGTCAATCAGCAGGGCGCCGAGAAGCCAGTCGCCGGCCTTACCGCTCATGCGCGCGCCAAATTGCGGGTCTTGAATCTGGCGGGAGAAAAAGAGGGTTTGCGGGGTCTGGAAAAAACCGGAATTCTCGATGAAGAAGGGACGCTTTTCCGGAAACAACACTGCGAAACGCTGGTTGACGGTGACTTGCGGGTCGTCGGATTCGACCTGGCTGAAATCGGGATTCAGCGTGACGTCGAACGTGAGGGAATCCTTGGCCACGAATTTCGCGTCCAGGCCGGCGCGATGTTCAAAGGTGTTCTGAAACGCGGGCGGCGGTCCGGCGCTGGTGAAGACCGGTTGATTGAGATAGTGGTCGCCGGCGAGCAGGCCGTAGGGAATGAATTGCATGTTGCGGCCGGGCGAAACGTTTTCGAGGCCGCTGACGGGCTGGAACTGTTGCGTCAGGCCTTCGACGCGCTGGGTGATGTAAGGCCAGTAGTCGTATTCGCTCTTGCGCAGCACCACGCGGTAGAGCGCGACGCCCCAGGTCTGCTGCGGGGCGTGCGAAAAGCGCAGGCTCTTGAAGGGAATTGCGAACCAGACAATGTAGCCGTCGGCGGTAAGGCGGCCCTCGGTATTCCAGACGGTGTCGAAGCTGAAGTCGTTGGTCTGGCCTTCGGTATAGATGGAATCGGACTGGATGCCGAGGGGGTTGGAATAGAAAACGTAGGCGCGATGCCTGTCGCGGAAGGTGTCGAGATAAATCCCAACGCCGTCATCCTGGTCCACGTCTTCGCGTTTGGAGAGGTGCGCGCGCACCTGGCCGGAGTCGTGGCAGACGAATACCACGTAGAGATTCTTCGCGTCGTACGAGAGATAGGCGGTGGTCTTTTCGGTGGCTGCTTCGCCGTCGCCAGGGATGTACTGGCGGAAATCGTCCACGGCAAGCTCGGCTTCGCGCGGGCGATTCTCAAGAAAATCAGCGAGCGCGGGAGCTTTGCTCACGCGGGGAATTTGCGCGAACGGGATGGTGGCGCTGTGCGGCGGCGGATGAGGCGCGGTTTGCGCGCATCCGAGCGAGCCGAAACACGACAGCGCAAGCACAAGCAGGACGTTTCGGAGAGAGGGCCCCATGCAATCTTCTGCTTATAGCGGGTGGCAGGGTTTACGGCAACGGTATTTCCGTACTGTTATACGAATCGCTAACGCGCGGAAGGCAGAATCTCGTAGGACCACTTGAGCTCGGCGGTCTTGCGGAGCATGGCGGAAACGGAGCAGTACTTTTCCTCGCTGAGCTGGATGGCGTGCCGGACTCCGGCATCGTCCAGGTCGCCACGCAGGCGGAAATGCAGCTCCAGGTGGGTCCAGACCTGGGGCGGTTCGGTCGCGCGCCTGCCGGAACAGACCACTTCCAAGGCTTCGAGTCTCTGCCGCTTCTTCTCGAGGATGATGACCACGTCGGTGGCGGTGCAGGCGCCCAGCGCGAGCAGCAGCAGCTCCATTGGGCCAGGCGCGGTGTTAGAGGAGCGATCGGAGTCAATGGCAAGGGCGTGTCCGGAAGGCCCGGTGGCGACGAAGCGCTGTTCGCCAATCCATTGCACTTTGCCGGTCTGCAGGGGGGTGGAGCTCATGCGGGATCCTTTCCAGGAAAGCAGAAGGAAAAGAATAGCAACGTTCGATAGGGTTAGCGAAGCGGGCTTCGGCAGAGAAGGGCGTCAGTCGTTACGGCTTTGCGTCAGGGAAGCGACTTCGATGATGGGATTGGCCTGTTGACGCATGACCCGGACGAATGTTTCCACGATGCGCGCGTCAAACTGCGCGTTGGCGCAGCGTTCCAGTTCGGCCAGGGCGTCCACGGCAGAGCGGCCCTTTTTGTAGGTGCGGTCGCTGGTGATGGTGTCATAGGCGTCGGCCACGGCGATGATGCGTGCGCCGAGCGGAATCTGCTCGCCGGCCAGGGCGTGCGGGTAGCCGGAGCCGTCGAAGTATTCGTGATGGTGATGAACCATTTCGCGCACCCGCGCCAGGGGCTTCAGCGGTTCGAGAATTTTCGCGCCAAAGACCACATGAGACTTCATGGTTTCCCACTCTTCGGGATTCAAGGGTCCGGACTTATTGAGTATCTGCTCGGGGATGCCGACCTTGCCGATATCGTGCAGCACCGCACCAAGGCGAATTTCCTCGACTTCGGCGTCGCTCATTTCCATGGCTTCGGCGATGAGCGCGGCGTAAGCGGAAACCTTCTGCGAGTGGCCCTGCGTGTAATGGTCTTTGGCATCAATGGCGAAGGCCAGTGAAGTGACGGTGTCCAGCACGGCCTGCGGCAGAACCGGCGGGCAACTGCCCTCTTGCACTTGCGGCGCAGGCGTGACGCCATTGCCGGCCTCGGTGGCGGCAAGCGATTCGGTGAACTGCTTCAGTCGCTGGTAGATTTCCTCGAACGCTTCCGGTCCGGTGGAGAACAGGCGCTTGAGCGTGACCCCGAGGTAGGCCTCGAGCACGTCCTTTTTCCACTTCTTGGCTTCGCCGGCATCGAAGTGGTCGGCTGTGGAAACGGCGTTGCCGCCCTGGTGCTTCGAGAGGTACATGGAAGCGTCGGCCACCTGAATCAGTTCCTGGGGCGAAGAGCCGTGCAACGGATAGCAGGCGATACCGAAGCTGGCGGAGACGTTCTTTTCGCGCAGCAGGTTATCGGCGCAGACCCAGCTGCGCAGCTTGGAAGCCAGCTGGCGGGCCTGCTCCATGGAAGTTTCGGGCATTAGGATGACGAACTCGTCTCCGCCGTAGCGGGCGACGACGTCGGAGCGGCGGCAGTTGGCTTCCAGGATGTGACCCACGCGCTGCAGCACCAGATCGCCTTCCAGGTGGCCGTAGAAATCGTTGACGAACTTGAAGCGGTCGAGGTCCATAAGGACCAGCGCGAAGGCGCGGCCGGCGCGGGTGGAACGCTTCCATTCGGAAGAGAGCGCTTCCATGAAGAAGCGGTGAGTCTTGACGCCGGTGAGGCCGTCGGTGATGGCTTGTTCCTGCGCCTTCTGAAAAGAAAGAGCGTTGTGCAGCGCGCCGGCGATCAGATCGGCCAGGGTTCCGAGCAGTAAAACTTCTTCTTCGGAGAAATCGATGCTGGCAGTGGATTCGACGTAGAGCACCCCGTGCAGTTGCTCCGCGAAGAAAATCGGCAGACCCATGGCGGAGCTGGTGTCCGCGAGCATGGGTTTGTGCGTGGCGTCAGACTGGCCGTTGCGGTAAGAAACCATGTTGCCGTTGCGCGCGACGGCGCCAACCAGGCCGGTGCCAAGCGGTATCCGCTGGCCGAGTACCCCGCGGCGCTTGCCGGCTTCCGCTTGAATGACGATTTCGCGCGTGGAGTAATCGAGGACGGCGATGCCGATGTGGTCGTAAGTGAGGCCGGCCTCCAGTTCCTCGGTCATCTTGACCAGCATTTCGTCCGGGTTGGAAGTCCCGATGGCGTGGCGGGAAATGGTGTTGAGCAGCGTGAGATGGCGCGCCTTGGTGCGCTCTTCCTGAAAGAGCCGGGCATTTTCGATGGCGATACTGGCTTCGCTGGCCAGGACGCGCAGCAGCTCGAGATGACCTTCGTCGAAGGTCTTTTCCTGATCGGAAAACACAGCCATGGCGCCGATGGCGCGGTCATAGGCCACCAGCGGCACACAGCAGAAGCAACCCTTGGTGCGAATGGGATCGACCCCGAGCTTGCGGGCCTCGGCCAGGAAATGCTCGCGGATCAGAACCGGCTGACGGGTGCGAATGACGTATTCGGTCAAGAAGTTGCCGGCCGGGCGGGTGCGGCGGGGCAGTCGCGAACCGCCGATGATCTCCAGATCGAAATGCATTTCGTCGCGCACCGCATCGAAGGAGGCGATGTAGAAATTCTCCACGTCGAAGAGGCGGCGCAGCTCTTCCCAGATCTTGCGCAGCAGGTCTTCCTTGTTCAGGGTGGAGCTGAGGGCGCGGCCAATTTCGTTGAGAACGTGCAATTCCTCGGAACGCCGCGAGGTCTGCTGGATCAGCAGGCTGTTTTCCACGGCCATGCCGATCTGGTGGCCGAGCGCCAGCAAAAGCCGCAGCTCCGCCGGGGTAAAGCGGCGGGCATCGGGCGAGCCGAGCAGCAGCACACCGAAGGCTTGTTCCTTGGCTTGCAGACTGATGGCAACCACGCTGCGCAACTGCTGCTCGAGCGCAAGCTGGCGGAAGCGGCGAATCTGTTCTTCCTTTTCGAGCGCCATCAGCGAGTCGTCGCGCAGGTCGCGGAAACCCATGAGGCCGCCGAGCCGGGAAACCAGTGTGACCAGATAGTCGTCGAGGCCCTCTTCCTGGGCGGCGCGGCAGAAGTCGTCTTTCAAGCCGACGGCCACGACGGAAGTTGGTCCCTGGGGGTCGCCGTGATGCAGGAAGAGCGCGCCAGCGGGCAAGCGCACGACGCTGAGCACACGATCCAAAGCCTGCGAAAGCATGCGGTGTATTTCACCGCCGGCGAAGCTGGAGGCCGCCAGATTCAGGTTGGAGAGCGCAAGCATGTTGCGCTCGATGCGGCGTTTTTCCTCTTCGTAGAGGGCGGTGACCATGAGCATGGCCGCGAATGTGGCGGGTAGCGCAGAGATCGGATCGAACGTCAGGTGCAGGGCGCCCAGCGAACGCTGGAAGAAATAAAAAGTGGAGGCGAGCACGGCCCAGACGAAGAACACGCCGGCGAGCAGGCGGTCGGCCAGTGTTTCCTGGCGGCGGCTCTCAACCCAGAACTCCACTCCGACGGCGGCGTAAATCAGGGCGCCCGCGTAGATGACCGGGATGAGAAAGAAGCCGAGGGCGTTGACAGCCGTCCAGACGGCAACAAGCGCCGCGGCGCCGAGCGCAGGGCCGAGCAGCAGCGGGCGCTGGCCATAACGGCGCGCGCCGAGGAAAAACAGTATGCCGGCGGAGGCAAAAAATCCTTGGCCAACGCACAGCGCTACGGCGGATGTATCGGCTCCCGACGTCAACCCCGTGCCTAGATAGTGCAGCGAGAGCAGGGCCCAGCCCGCGGTCCAGAAAAGCAGATACGACTGGCGCTTGACGTTGTAGACGTAAGCGAAAAAGCCCGCGACCAAGGCAGTCGCGATGAGCAAGGCCAGCGAGATGAAACTGAGATTGATCAAGACCGTCGTTTCCCCGTCGTTGCAGACGGCTAGACCGGATTCGCCAACCGTGCGAACCAGCCAGTGCAGGAAAAAAAGCGGGCATTGATTCGCGCCGGTCGAACGTTGCGCGAAGCACCCTTGTTCTGCCCATTCCTGCACAAAACAAAGTACTTGCGATTATCGGCCACGAAAAATTCCCGGCGCAAGCGTACCGGAGTACCGGTTGCGTAAGTGATAGTAAGGCCTGTGGAAATGCGAAAAGGTAACGTTCGTGCGGTGTGCTATATAGCGCCAAGGCGCCAAGCCGTGCGTCCCTTGCCGCGTTGGACGCCCTTTTCCGCTTCCAGTACACTGAGTTGTTTGTAACGCACTTTCCGATAAGGCCCATACCAGCTATGTCCGAGCATGCCGCCCAATCCAACGCCGCCGTGCGGGTTCGCTTCGCGCCGTCTCCGACCGGCTATCTCCATGTGGGAGGGGCGCGAACGGCGTTGTTTAACTGGCTTTTTGCGCGGCGCCTCGGCGGGACGATGATCCTGCGCATCGAGGACACGGACGCGGAGCGCAACAAACCGGAGCTGGTGACGGGCATTCTCGACGGGCTGAAATGGCTCGGCGTAGATTGGGACGAAGGCCCTTTTTACCAGTCGCAGCGCACGGCACTGTACCAGGCGGCGGCCAAGCGCTGCCTGGCGAACGGCACGGCGTTCCTGTGCTACTGCCCCGCGGAAAAATACGTGGGCGGAGACCACGCCGAAGAAGGCGCGGAGACCGCGCAGGTGCGCCGGGTCACACGCTGCTCCTGCCGCGACGGCAAACCCTCCACACCCGGGGTGAGGCCGGCGATTCGATTCAAGGTACCCATCGGAGGCAGCACGAAATTCCTGGACGCGGTATTTGGCGAGCGGGAATTCTCCAACGACGAGATCGAAGACTTCGTGCTGGTGCGTTCCGGCAAAGGCGAGGAAGAGTTCGGCCAGGCGATGTACCAGATGAGCGTGGTGGTGGACGATATCGACATGCGCATCACCCACGTGATTCGCGGCGCGGATCATATTTCCAACACGCCGAAGCAGGTGCTGCTTTACGGGGCGCTGGGTGCGCAGGTGCCGGTGTTTGCGCACGTGCCGCTGATTCTTGGCCCGGACAAGTCGCGGCTCTCGAAGCGCCACGGCGCGACGGACGTGAACATGTACCGCAGCGAGGGTTTCCTGCCGGAAGCGTTCCGCAACTTTCTGGCGCTGCTCGGCTGGTCGCCCGGCGGCGATGAAGAGTTTTTGCGGACCAGCCAGCTGCTGGAGAAATTCTCCCTGGAAGGCGTAAGCCGTACCAACGGCGTCTTCGACCGGCCGAAGCTGGAGTGGTTCAACACCCAGTACCTGCAGAAGCTGCCCATCGAAGAACTGCTGCCTCAAGTCGAAGGCGAGCTGCAGCGCAGCGGCTTGTGGAAGCAAGAATGGGCCAAGGACGCCGGCCACGCGTGGTTTGCGAAGACGGTGGACCTGTTACGGCCGCGGGTGCGTCTGCTGCCGGATTTCAGTTCATGGTCGCGCGCCTTCTTTAGCGACGATTTTCCGCGCGATCCCGCAGCGAAGGAAAAATTCTGGAAGGACGCCGCGCAGATCAGGAACTTGCTGGAGAAAACCGCGGACGCGCTGGCAGCAGTGACCGACTGGCAACACGATCCCTGCGACCACGCGACGCGCGCCGTTGCCGAAGCCGCCGGCGTCAAAGCCGGCTTATTGATCAATGCCATTCGCGTGGCCATCGTGGGCCAGGCGGTTGCGCCGCCGCTATTTGACACCATGGTGGTGCTTGGCCAGGAGCGCGTGGTGCGCCGCCTGCGCGACGCCGTGGCGGAACTCGGCTAAACTCTCCCTGCCGGCTTCGTGCCGGCCGTGCCAGGAGGGGAGCATGTTCACGCGCCGTCGCTTTGTGCAGGGTTTGCTCGCCGCTCCGGCAATCACCCAGCCGCCTCTCCTCAAACATTTCGCCGGTATTAGCGCCGAAGCGCTAAGCGCGCGCCTCGCCGCCGATCCGCTGCGCCCGCAGTGCCACCTGCTGCCCGCGAGAAACTGGATGAACGATCCCAACGGCCCGATTTTCTGGAAAGGCCGTTATCACATGTTTTTTCAGTACAACCCCGGGGCCGCCGTCTGGGGCGACATGCACTGGGCGCACGCCACCAGCCCCGACATGGTGCACTGGGAGCATTTGCCGGTGGCCCTTGCGCCGACGCCTGGCTGGGCCGATGCCGACGGCTGCTTCACTGGCAGCGCCGTGGACGATAACGGCACCGCCGCCATCCTTTACACGGGGGTGCAGGCGGTGCCCGCGGAGCGCGCCACGCTGCGCGACGGGGCGCATACGTTTCGCGAGACGCAGTGCCTGGCCACTTCGCGAGATGCGACGCTGCAAAAGTGGACCAAGTGGAAGGAACCGGTGATCCAGCCGCCGCCCGATCCGCTGCTCACCGGGTTTCGCGATCCGTTTCTTTGGAAAGACGGGGCAGTGTGGTACCTCGGCGTTGGGTCCGGCGTACAGAAGCAAGGTGGCCGCGCGCTGCTGTACCGCTCGCGGGATTTACGAAGTTGGGAGTATCTGCACCCGCTGGCCAGCGGCCAATGGAACGGCAAGGAGAATATCAATCCCGTGGACTCCGGCGAAATGTGGGAGTGCCCGGACTTTTTCGCACTGGGTGGCAAGCACGTGCTGTTGTATTCGACGGCCGGCGAGGTCGCGTGGGAGACGGGCGAACTCGACGCGAAGGAAATGGTCTTCCATTCGCAGCGCCGCGGTTTGCTGGATCATGGCGCATATTACGCGCAGAAAACGCAGCTCGATGCGCACGGCGCGCGCATTCTCTGGGGCTGGATTCCGGAGCGGCGGCCGGATACCGAATTGATCGCCGCCGGCTGGGCCGGATGCATGGCCTTGCCGCGCGAGCTTTCGCTGAATGCGGCGGGCGACCTGGAGATGCGCGTCGCGCGGGCGGCGGAAAAGTTGCGCGGCCGTTCGCTGGGAAAATTCGAAGCAAGCGCAGGCGCCGAGAAGAAACGCAGCGAAGCCAGCGGCGTGGTGATCGAGGGCATCTGCGGGGAGCTGGTCTGCACGAGCAGCGCGGAGAAATTCGGCCTGGAGCTGGCCGACGGCGCAGGTGCCTGGTGGTCGCTCGCGGCGAAACGCGACGCCGGAACGATGCGGCTCACCGTCAACGGCAAGAATATCGAGTTCCCGAGCCCGGCGGGGGCGGAGACCCGCTGCCGCGTGATCCTCGACGCCTCGGTGGCGGAATTTTTCTGCAACGACCTGCACGTGCTGACCACGCGTATCTATCGTCAGCCGCAGGGCGCCTTGCGTTTGCAGGGGAATCCCGATGACGTGGCGGCAATGACCAGGCTCGAAGCCTGGCAGCTCAAACCGATCTCCAAAGATCGCCTCACTGCCTGAAGGCTTATTGGACGGCTTTGCCCATTTTCTTTTCGATCTTCTTGTGGAACACGCTGACCCCGATCACCGGACTCTCCTGCGTGCCGGTAATGGAAATCGGCAGGACGGTTCCGGCGCCGTTTTTCGCAAAAAACGGGTCGATGGCTTTCAGAAAAAATGATTTGGCGCCGGTTACCGTTTGCGAGAGCCTGGCCTGCATCCGCAGATGGCCGTCCATGGCAATCTTGCCGCCCTTGATTTCGTAGGTTCCGGCCAGATCGATTGCCGCGCCTGGAACAGAAAACGTCAGCTGCGAGAAGTGGATGACGCCATCGTTCAGGGTGAAGTTGCCTTTGAGATCCGTCACCGCGCTGCCCGCCTCTTCGTCTTCCGGTTCGCCTTGTGCATGGCGGCTGAAGCTCTGCAATTTTTCGCGCACCTGGCTGCTGCTCCATTTGCCCTTCAGGATTGCGAAGCTGCCTTGCAGACTCATCTTGTCGATCACCTTCTGTTTGCCCGGCGGCAGCGAGAGCCGGGCTTTGATGTCCACCGGACCCGTCAGGAACGGTTTATCGGAGTTGATGGCCAGTTGCAGAATGTCCTCGATGCGCGCTTTCGGTGTGGTCACATCCAGGGTGATCTGGTGCCCCTGGTCCGGCACTTTTATCACGCTCCCAGCGGCCACAATCACCGATTGGCCGAGCAGCGCGTGCACCGGGTGCAGCAGGGTGTCGCCATTGGTGCCATCCACGGTCGCGGAAAAATCGGTGTGCAGGTTCATCGCCCGCCCGGCGCGGTCCAGGGAAAAGTCCGGCGTGTCCGTTTGCCCCTTGGTTTCCAGGGTATCGAGCTGGCCTTTGTAGGTGCCCGTCGAGGAAAGAATTCCGGCGATGCCTGGAAACGGGCCAAGGTCCGCGTGGTCAAAGGCGTATTTGCCGTCCAGCGGAGTCGCGCCAGGATCGTCGGCGTTCCACGGGCCGAACTGGCCGGCTGTATCGATCTCTCCCTTTGGCTTGGCGTTGGTCAGCGTGCCGTGAAATGCGAAGGGCTTTTCCGCCCCCACATCTCTCAGCTTGAGGTTATGAATCTCCCAGTAGAGCGGCTGCTTGTTCGGTTTGTTGGAAAGCGTCACCAACTCCGTGTTGTCGCAGTCGATTTCATCCACGATGACCTGCGGCGGCTGGTGTTTCGTGCCGTCGGACGGAGGCTTGGGTTTGCGCTGCTCTCTGGGCGGTATGGTGATAACCATGTGCTGCAGGTGGATGCGCTGGATGCGGTGCGGGACCCTGAAAATTCCCAGAAATCCCAGATCGAAAGAGAATTTCTCGATGCGGATCAGCGGCGGCGCGCCGTCCGCGTTGCGCCATTGCAGCAGCAAGCCTTCGCCGGTCACGCCCATGCGGGGGAAGACCTTGACGTGGAAATCCTGCAACTGCACGTCGCTTTTGAATTTCTCCTGCAGGACTGCGACGATCCAATCGCGGGTGCGAAGTTCCGCGGAGCGCTTTTTGAGCGCCGCAAGAATCAACACAGCGATCAGGCTTGCCGCCGCGAGGGAAGCGCCGATCAGAAAAACTTTCTTGAACCCGGAAGAGGCCATGCCCAGAGTCTCGCAGATCGCGCGCGCAGGACGCTACTGTTTCGCGAACAATTCAGGGTGGCTAGGGTGAGATTCTTTCGCAGATACGTGAATCACTGCATCCACCGGAAGGGTCACCGGCGGCAAGCAGACGTCGGTGCTGCACGCCTGGTAGCGCAGCTTGAATGGGAGGTGGTGTTCGCCGAGAGGCGCATCGGCGGCCACCGTGAGCGGCACGCGCAGCACAACGGTATCGGTGTACACGTTGAGCGGCTGGTCTTTCGTGAAGTTGAATTTGCGCAGCGCGCCCCTGGGATAGGCAACGTCGCCGGCTTTGAATCCGGCGGGTAAGTCGGCTGCTTTGAGGTCTGTCGGGATCAGGTAGTCGAATGTAGTTTCGCGCGCGTTGACGTGGTAGCCCTCGCGAATCTTCATCACCACGGCAATTTCCAGTTGCTTGCCGCGCGCCGCCGGTTCGAAAGAAGCATAGGCGGCGAGCTTCGCGACATCCCGCGCGGACGGAATCTGCGCCAGCAGAGCGATGGACAAGGCCGTAGCGCTGCCAATGGCCAGCAAACCGCCGGCAAGCACGGCCGCCAGGCGGTTCACAGCTTCACCGCCGCGCCGAGCTGCTGGGAAACCACGCGGCCCATCACGTCAAACAGCGTCTCACCCGTCTTTTCCAGCACAAACGCGTTCTTCGCGTCCGACCAGCCGAGCTTGAAACTCGTGGACAGCGCGGAAATCCAGATTTCGCGCACCGGGGCGTTCGGCGAAACCACAAATTTCGCGGGCTCGGGCTCTTCGAACAGCACTTCCAGCTTGCCGCTTTCGCCTTCCACGTCGAAGCCGTGCGCGTCGCCGGCATCGAGCAAGCGTCGTTTCAGCTCTTCCAATGCCGCATCGCTCTTTTTCTGAAAGTCGCGTTCGTCCAGCATGGCCGGGCTACAGGGCTCCTTCGATGGCTTTGGAGATCTCCTCGTAGCTGACGAGTCCGGTAACGCGCTTGATCTGCTTGCCATCGCGGGAAATCAGCACGCTGGTGGGATACCCGAGCAAGCCGCCGAATTTGTCCGCCACTTTGTCGTTGCCGATCACGATGGGATAGTTCATGGCCAACTTCTGGCCGTTTACGGCGTAGCGCTCTTTGGCCACGAATGGCGCCACCACGGGTTTGCCTTCTTCATCCATCGCCACGCCGATCACCGTAAAGCCTTTGGCGCCGTACTTGTCCTGCATCTCGATCAGCCAGGGGATTTCCACGCGGCAAGGGTCGCACCAGGTGGCCCAGAAATTCACCAAAACCACTTTGCCCTTGTAGTCCGCCAAGGTCACGTCTTTGTCGTTCAAATCCTTCACGGAAATTTCCGGCGCCGGCTCGCCGGATTTCAGCGCCTCCGGGCGCGCCGCCGCGTTGGTCTGCACCCTGGTTTTCTTGTCAGCGATGTACACCACCACCGTCGCGGCAATCACGACGGCCAGAATGATCAGTGTCCTTTTCATGAATGAGCCTCTTCCGCGCTCGGCAACCAGTATACCGGGGCGCGCGCTATTTGCCGCCGGTCAGAGCCTTTTCCAGCCACAGGGTGAGCCCGTTCAGCGAACTGAGCTTACCCGCCAGCCAGGTCAGCTTATTGAAGAACACCAGGCCGCCGACGAAGAGCAGCAAGGCCCCGCTAAAGAGTTCGACGGCGTGCAGGTACTTTCGAAAGCGCTGGTAGAAGCGCAGAAACTGTCCGATGCCCAGCGCGGTCAACAGGAAGGGAACCGCCAGCCCGGCCGAATACACAGCGAGGAGCAAAACGCCGCGCGCGATGGTGTCGCTCTGCGCGGCCAGCGCCAGCACGGTGGCCAGAATCGGTCCGATGCACGGCGTCCAGCCGAATGCGAAGGCGAAGCCCAGCAGGAAACCGCTCCAGATACCCGGCTGCGAACCGGTGTTGCGCAGGTGTACGTCGCGGTTGAGCCAGCGCGCCAGCGCCGGTCCGAAAAATCCGATGATACTCAGCGAAAAGAAGTGAACCGGGCCGAGTCCGAGGAATAGCGGCGCGTGGTGGATCCACGAAGCGATGCCCATGGCCACCAGAATCACGCCAAGGATGATTCCTGGCCGCGGGTTCAATTTTCCCAGCACACCCAGCAAGTGCAGGCCGAACAGAATGATCAGCGCGCCGGCGATGGGCGAAAGCGTGTTGCGGTTCTCCCGCAGGAACAGTCCCACCACGCTGGCCGAGGCGCCGAAGGAAATGAACACAACGGAAAATCCGACGACGAACGATAGCGCCGAGGAAAACAGGTTGCGGCGGGGTTGCGCACCTTGTCGCAGTTGTTCCATGCCGATGCCGCTGAGCATGGAGATGTAACCTGGAACCAGCGGCAGCACACAGGGGGACAGGAAGGACACCAGTCCGGCCAAAAACGCTGCGGCTAGAGAAACGTCAGAGTTCATCGCGAAAGAAGCTCCGAAAGCATTCGATGTTGGCGACGCGGGAAGTGTCGCGGCAAAACGTCCCTAGCATTCTCACACAAGTCGGGAAGGCGTGCCGGGGCCGACAGGTGAAAGGCAAAGCTGGCGGCGGAGGTCGCTGGGCGCCGGGCGGCCACTGTATAAAAGCATTATTTTCTGTTGGTTACAGGCGGTGTGATTGGCCTCGTCTGTGCAGTTGGCGTTGTGGGCGCATCTTGCGCACCCTTCGATGAATTGGACGCCAAACAAAGTCACCGCGCTTCGTGTGCTGGTCGGTTTCGCGGCCGTCGCGCTCTTTGGCCATGGAACCTGGGCTAATCTCGCCGCGGTCGTGCTCACGGTTGCGGCCATTGCGCTCGATGCCCTCGATGGGCACATGGCCCGCACCAGGCGCATGGCCACGCCGCTCGGAGCGCAACTCGATATCCTCGGCGACCGGATGATCGAAAACATGTTCTTCACCTACTTCGCGGTGGTGGGCATGGTGTCGCTGTGGCTGCCGGTGCTTTTCTTCGCGCGCGGCGCGGCCACGGATTTTCTGCGAGGCCTTGCGCAGAAAGCCGGTTACTCCGGCTGGGGCGCGGGCGCCATGCTGCAAACCTGGTGGGGACGCGCGCTCGTTGCATCGCGCTGGAGCCGGGGGCTCTATGCCGCGCTGAAGTGTGCCTGCTTCTGCTACCTCGGCATGGAACTCGCGCTCACGCGCGGCCCGGTGGCTTTGCTTGGCACGATCGCTGCCGAGACCCATCTCACCATTCGCGCGATCGCGCACATTCTCACCTGGGCCACCGCGGCATTTTGTCTGGTACGCGGCCTGCCGATTTTCATCGAAGGCTGGCAGTTCCTGGCCAAGGAAGCGCTCGCCGTTCGTGATTCCAAATCGCCCGCGGGTGCCGCATGAGCGGCGCCGCGTTCTTCGACATTGACGGCACGCTGCTGGCCAAGCCTTCGTTGGAGCGCCGTTTCTTCTGGCGGCTGGCATGCGCCGGGAACGTTTCCCCCGCAAATTGCGTTCGCTGGGCGGCTGCAGCGCTGCGCAACGCACCGCAAGGCTGGCGAGCCAGCGTGCAGGGGAACAAGCAGTACTTGCGAGGGGCCCGCGCAGACATTTTTAGCGAACAGCCGGCCCTCACCCCCGCTTCCTGGCTGCCAGAGCTTCGCATGCGGGGCTTGCAGCAAGCCTGGCATCACGCCGTACATGGTGATGCGATCGTCCTTGTCAGCGGAACGCTGGCCCCACTCGCGCAAATCGTCAAGTTTGCGTTGGAACGCGAACTGCTAGGCCGAGGCGTTGGGACGCGTGTCGCCGTCCTGGCCACGCGTCTGGAGGTCGGCAACGCCCGCTGGACCGGCCGCGTTCGTGGCGAGCCTATGTTTGGCGAAGCTAAAGCCCAGGCGATGCGCCGCTTCGCGCGCCAGCACAATATTTCCCTGGCGCAATGCAGCGCCTATGGCGACTCGTCTCTCGACCGCTGGATGCTGGCCGCCGCCGGCCACCCGCACGCCGTCAATCCCGATGCAGGCTTGCGCCGCATTGCCCTGCAGCAGGGCTGGAAAATCCTCGACTGGGATGACCACGAGCGCACCGCGCGGCAGCAACGACCTTTGCAATGGAAACGTGAGGTTGCACGATGAAATCTGGTTCTGAATTGGTACTTCCCACCGGGGGCGCAGCCAGCGGGCGCGGCGTGGGAAAATCAGCACAAGGGCGCAGCGTTGCGGTCGCGCTCGCGTCGGCCGGAGTCTTCACAAACTTGTCGGCATCCTCGGCCATTGCAAGTCACGCAAAGAGCAGAACGCTTCCGCGCGCTGCGGCGTGGGTCGTTGCATCGCTCGGCGCTTTCGAATGGGTCGCGCTCGGCTATCTTGCGCTTTCCAGCGTCATGATCACAATTTTCGCGCGAAACCTTGCGCATCCCGGCAAGCTGCTCCTCGCCGACGCGATCGTCGCGGTCATCATTCTGGTCCTCAGCAGCGCCGGCCTCGCGGCCGAAGCGCGCATCCAGCGCGATGGGCTCACGCCCGGCAGGCGCATGGTCCGCTTCTGGCGCCACTGGTACCCGCACCTGTTTTTCTTGTTCTGCTTCGAAGAGCTGGCTTTCCTGGTGCATCTCGTCAACCCGAACTGGCAGGACGCCAAGCTCATTGCCTTCGATCACTGGCTCTTTGGCGTGCACCCGTCGGTCTGGCTGGAACAGTTCGTCACACCGCTGCGCAACGATTTTTTCCAGCTCGCCTACTTGACCTACTTTGTCTATCTGCTGGTTCTCGGCGGGATTCTCTATGTACGGCGCGATTGGCACGCCTACTGGTCGGTGATGACCTATTCTGCGGTGGGTTATGCCATCGGCTACGTCATCGCCGCATTGTTCCCGATTCAAAGCCCCTGGTTCGCGATGGCAGGCATGTGGCAGCAGCCCGAACTGCACGGCGGACCATTCACGGCGACCATTAATTTCATCGAGCACTATGGCCGGGTACGCGGCGCCGCGTTTCCTTCCGAGCATGTCGCCGGCTCGGTTGCCGCGTTGTGGGGAGCGTGGCGCCACCGCCGCTGGCTCTTCTGGGTGATGCTGCCGCTGGTGGCGGCCATGTGCGTATCCACGATCTGGGGACGCTATCACTACGTCGCGGACATTTTCGGCGGCATCATCACCGGATCGCTCGGCTATTTTATTGGCGCGCTCATTATGCGCAGCGGCAAAGCCGTTGCCGCGCCAGGAGATGTAGCCGCCCGCTGACGCGCAATCCACCCGCGCAGCCGGTCGAATGGCCCGAATGCAGTAATTTGGGAAATATCCTAGAAAATCTTTTCCTGGCGCCGCAGGTTTCCGAAGGTTCCGATGTTCGCCACCGTGAACGCGATGCGGAACTGGTTTTCCGTGCGCACCGCTCCCAGCGCGATACGCCGGTATTCGAACGAGAGCCCGCAGCAATTTCCGTTGTAGGTGACCTGCGCGATCTGGTTCTGCAGCGCGCTGTTCTGAATGTCGTAGCTTACGCCGCCCGTGAAATTGAGGCCTTTGCGGTTAAACGCTCCCCAGCCCACCAGCGCGCGAATCTGATTGGAGAGCGGCTGCAGCACCGGGTCATCCTGGATGTGGAAGTGGGCCACCGTGGTGAAGAATTCGCGGAACGGGCGAACTTTCACCAGCGTCCCCTCGGCCACAATCTTGTTGAGTTGCGGATCGTACTCGATGATCTGCTCGGCATCGTACTTGCCGCCCGGCGTGATCTTGAAATCGCTGACAATCGGCGACCAGTCGCGCGGCCCGGTGGCGAAGGCGAACGGCGTGATGGAATTGAGCGCTTGCAGCACGTTGCGCTCGCCGTCCACGATGGCCCCGCCGAAGGTGGTGTCGAAGTAGTGTTTCTGCGCCACGGTCCAGGAGAGCAGCTCCGTGGGCTGGTCCTCGCCGTTCTTCACGAAGAGCCGCTGCGTCACGCCATATTCCACTTCGTTGGTGTTGGAAAGCGTGGCATCGGAGTCAAACCGGATGAAGCGCTCGAAATCGTTGATGCCCGAAACGTAGCGGTAGGTCACTGCCGGTTCGATGGTGTGCTTGTACTTCCGCTTCTTCTTCGGCTTATCGAAAATTCTTTCCAGGGCCGGGGGCCGGATCTCCAGGGTGAACTCGCCGTCATTGCGGGTCACCGGCTGCACGTCCAGATTGCCTTGCTCATCCAGCGAAGCGCCGTAGCGCGTGGTACGGACCGCGCCGCTGGCCGTCACGTTCAGCCAGGGGCCGAAGCGCAGCGGCACCGTCACCTTGGGCGCAAACTCGGTGCGCTGCACCGCAGCGGCGGTCGACAGCTGCGCGTCATCCCGGTGTACCGCGCCGATGAAGGAATCGAAGCTGAAGTAGAGAGGCAGCTTCTGCCATGGCGCCTGCTCGACCGAGCCCAGCCGGGCTTCGGGCATGTTGCGCAGGGTGACGCCGGTCTCGGGATTGATGGTCAGAAAACTCTTGTCGTTGAGGGCCGCAAAGTTCAGGCTGAACCCGCGAAAAGAGTTACTTAGGAAGACTGCGCTGCGCACTTCGGAGTTGATGGCGTCGCCGTAGGCATCCGCAAACGCCAGCCGAAAGGTCAGCGACGACAACTGGTTGAAGTCCGCCACGAAGCGCCAGCCATGAGCCAGCTTCGATTGCAGCTCGAGTTGCTGCTGGTGTCCGCCTTGCGGCTGCAGCACGTCGTTGGCGTCGGGCAATCCACGGTCAATCACGCCGAAGTAGGTGTAGTGAAAGGTGGTGTTTTCCGTCGGCGTCATGCGCACTTCAACGCGCTGCGAGGAGCCGCGTTTGCTCAGGTACTGCGCGCCGAGCGTGGCATCCGCCCAGGTGGTCGGCGCCCAATAGAAGGCGTCGCCGAACACATAGCCTTTGGTCGAGCTGTTTCCGATGTCCGGCAGCAGAAAGCCGCTTTGCCGGATGCGTTGACCGGCCGGGGCGGTCGCGTAGGGCAGCCAGATCAGCGGCACTTTATATAAGCGGAAATTTGCGTTCACCAGCGCCACGGATCTGTTCAGGCGGATCTTTGCCCGCGGCGCATACATCTGCCAGGTGGGCCGCTCCTGGTCGCAGATGGTGATCCAGGCGTGGTGTACCACATACAAATCGTTGGCGTAGCGCTCCACCGTCTGGGCTTCGAAATACAGGGGATTTTCCGAAACCAGCACCAGGGGATTGGGCCGCCGGACAATCTTCACGTTGCCGCGCACATTTGTGAAGGTGCCGGTTTCGGTGGCGAAGTTGTAGTGGGCTTCATCCGCCTCCAGATGCTGGTTCTCGTAGTCGAAAATGACGTGCCCGCGCGCGGCGGAGTCGCGCGTCTTTTCGTTGTACTCCAGATGATCCGCTCGCAAGCGCATTCCGCCGTACTGCAGGTCCACGTTTTGTTCCGCGACAAAGAGGTCGCCTTTACGCGCTTGCGGTCCGTCTGAGGAGAGTTCCGCGTATTGCCCTTTGCCCGAAGGCAGGCGCACCTGCCCCTGCGCGCAGCACGGCAGCAGTGCCAGCAGGGCAGGCAGGAGCGCGAGCAGGCGGGCGATGGAAGACTTCGGTTGCGGTCGTGACATGCGTCAGGTCGAAAGCAGTGGGATAGCTTAGCACGCGGCTGGCGTTGCACCATTCCGCGGTTTTCCGCGCGACCTTGTCTTTCGCCGGGCGTCTAATGACTCCCAGAGCGGGTGTGTGTCATCCTTCTTCGCCCGGCAGGGGGGCTGCCGGCGGTTGGAATCCCTTCGCTATTTCACAACTCTGTCTAAAGCGATTCTGGTTTAGATGGCGGATTCACTGACGTGAGGAGAAAAGCATGAAAGGCAAGCAGCTCGTCCTGCGGTCGCTCGTTGTCTATTCTATCTTGCTGGCGCTTTCGGTACCCGCCGCGTTTGCGGTCCGATTGCAGGACGTCGTTCCTGGTGCGGGCACGGATGATTCCGGTCAGGCCCAGGACAAAGACAAGGAAAAAAGGGACGAGAAAAAGGACGACAAGGACGAAAAGAAGGGCTTGCCGCTGAAGCCTGACCGCAAGATCACTTTTACCACCGATGAAGGCACCTGGCTTTCCCTGGACGTCTCGCCCGACGGCAAGACCATCGTCTTTGAACTGATCGGCGACATCTATACGCTGCCGATCGAGGGCGGCAAAGCCAAGCTGATCGATGGCGGCCTGCCCTTTGATTCCCAGCCGCGCTTCTCGCCCGATGGCCAGTGGATCGCGTTCCTCTCCGACCGCGAAGGCTCGGAGAATGTGTGGATCATGCATCCCGACGGCACCGGCGCCAAGCAGGTTTCCAAGGATCCCAACTCCGAGTTCGCTTCGCCCACCTGGGATCCCAGCGGCAAATACATTTTCGTATCCAAGACCCGCTTTGGGATTGGCCCGCGCGAAATCTGGATGTATCACGTGGATGGCGGCAGCGGCGTGCAGATCACCAAGTCCAAGCCCTCGCCCACCACGCGCCGCGACGAACGCCAGAACGACATGGGCGTGGTGGCCTCGAAGGACGGCCGCTATCTTTATTATGCCGAGCGCCGGCGAGATTTCTCCTACAACTCGATGTTCCCCATCTGGAGAATTCAGCGCAAAGACCGCAAAACCGGCGACGAAGACACCATCATCGAGCAGCCGCGCAGCGCGATGCGGCCTGGCCTGACGCCCGACGGAAAATTCCTTTTGTACGTCACACGGCATGAAACCGAGACCGGGATTCGCCTGCGCAATCTGGAAACCGGCGAAGATCACTGGGTTCGCTATCCGGTTACCCGCGACGATCAGGAAGCCATCTTTTCGCGCGACCTGTTTCCGGGTTACGCCTTTCTCCCCGGCGGCAAGGAAATCGTGTACAACCAGGACGGGAAAATCGTTCGTCTGAATCTCGAAAGCGGCACCGAGACCAACATTCCGTTCACCGCCGAAGTTGCGCTGGAGATTGGCCCCAAGCTCGATTTCCCGCAGAAGGTTGAACAGGGTCCGGTGAAGGTTCGGTTGATCCACGATCCGGCCGAATCGCCCGACGGAAAAAAACTGGCCTTTTCCGCCATGACCCACCTGTACACGCTCGATCTGCCGAACGGCAAACCGGCGCGCCTTACTTCCGGGTCAGGGACCGAGTTTCAGCCCGCCTGGTCGCCGGACGGCAAATGGATCGCCTACGTTTCCTGGTCCGCGCAAGGCGGACAGCTCTGGAAGATTCCGTCTTCGGGCGGCACGCCGGTGCAGCTCTCGAAATCGCTCGGGGTTTACAGCAACCCGGTTTTTTCGCCGGACGGCACGCGCATCGTGTTGCTGCGCGGCAACGCCTACGATCGGGAGAACAGCGAATTCGACGGCGGCCAGACCGGCAACGCCGACCTCATCTGGATTTCCGCGGATGGCGGCGAACCCAATCTGATTCTTCCCGCGCGCGGCGCCAACGGCCCGCACTTCACGCACGATAAAGACCGCATCTACGTGTACACGCAGGGCGGGCTGGTTTCGCTGCGCTACGACGGTACGGATCGCCGCACCCATCTTCAGGTCAAGGGCCAGGGGCTCTATTTCTTTGAAGAGCCGATCCCGGCGGACGATCTGGTGCCCAGCCCGGATGGCAACTGGGTCCTGGCGCACCTGATGAACCAGCTTTATCTGGTAGCCATGCCGCCGGTGGGAGGTGAAGGGGTCAGCATTGACATCGGCGGGCCTTCGATTCCCACGAAGAGACTCACGGATATCGGCGCGGATTACTATGCGTGGGCCGACGACGGGAAAACCATCACCTGGGCTGTCGGCGCCAGCTACTTCCGCCAGCCGCTCAGTTCCGTCTCGTTCGAACCGCCAAAGGACGACAAAGACAAGAAGGACGGCGACAAGAAAGACGCTGAGGCCAAGTCCGACGACAAGAATGCCGCGGTGGAAGCGAAGAAAGACGACAAGAAGGACGAAAAGAAGCCGCAGAAGTTCAAGGAACAGGAAAAGGACGTCAGCGAGCTAGCCATTGACCTGGAGGTTCCGCGCAAGACCCCGAAGGGCACTATCGTGCTGCGCGGCGCGACCGTGGTCACCATGAAAGGCGACGAAGTTTTGAAGGATGCCGACGTGGTGGTCGAAAACAACCGAATCACCCGCGTTGGCGCTCGCGGCAGCGCACCAGCCGGCGCCAAGATTTTCGATGTCAAGGGCAAGACCATTACGCCGGGGTTCATCGACACCCATGCGCACTGGTTTGAAATCAAGCGCGGCATCCTGGACACGCAGAACTGGGCGTTTCTGGCCAACCTGGCGTTTGGTGTTACCGCCGGCCTCGATGTGCAGACCAGCACCAACGACATGTTCGCCTACCAGGATCTGGTGGATACCGGGGACATTCTCGGCCAGCGCGCGTTTTCGACCGGCCCTGGAGTTTTCTCCGACAACAACTTCCAGTCGGAAGAGGAAGTGAAAGGCGTGCTCACGAAGTATCTCAAGTACTACGGCACGCACAACATCAAGAGCTACATCGTCGGCAACCGCAAGCAGCGCCAATACATGGTCATGGCCTCGAAAGAACTCGGCATGATGCCGACCACCGAAGGGGCACTGGACCTCAAGCTCGATCTTACCCACGTGCTCGACGGCTTCCACGGCAACGAACACACGCTGCCCATCACCCCGCTTTACAAGGACGTTCTGCAAACGTTCGCACAGTCCGGCATCACGGAAACGCCGACCCTCATCGTCAACTATGGCGGGCCGTTCGGCGAAGACTACTGGTACGAGTACAGCAACGTCCACGACAACGCCAAGCTCAACCATTTCACCCCGCATCGCATCATCGACCAGAAAACCAAGCGGCGCCCGGCCTGGTTCCGCCAGGATGAATACGAATTTCCCAAGCTCGCCGCGCAGATGGCCAAGCTGCTACGTGCCGGAGGGCTGGTCGGCGTCGGCAGTCACGGTCAGCTGCAGGGCCTCGGCTATCACTGGGAACTGTGGATGCTTGCCAGCGGAGGCATGACGCCGCTCGAGGTGCTGCGCTGCGCGACGGTCAATGGCTCCCGGATTGTCGGACGTCCCGACGATCTCGGCACCATCGAAACCGGAAAGCTTGCGGACCTCTTGATTTTCGATAAGAGCCCGCTCGACGACATTCACAACACCAGTTCGCTGCACTGGGTGATGAAGAACGGCGAACTGTTCGAAGGCGATACGCTGGATCAGGTGTGGCCGGAGCAGAAAAAGCTAACGCCGCTCTGGTTCTGGAACGACTACGACAAGCCGAAAGCCGGCGCGCCGTTGTCGTACGGACCGACCGCGACGCCCTGAGGTCGCGGCACGCCGCAAGACCGCGTCGCAAGATATCGATCCGAGAATGGCCCGGGCAGGGCGGCAGGATCAGGCTTCGGCCCTCTGCCTGGCCCGGGCTTTTGCTTCGGCTTCGGAGTACCACGCGAAGGTGCGGCGCAAGCCTTCGGCAAAATCCACGGTCGGCTCGTAGCCGAGTATCTCGCGGGCAAGGGTCACGTCGGCTTGCGAGTCGCGAATGTCGCCGTCGCGCGCCGGTTCGTACTTTGCCTCCAGATTCTTTCCGCTGATTTCGCGCAACAGGCCTAGTGTCTGATTCAGGGAAATGCGCGCGCCGGTGCCAACGTTGATCGCCCGGCCGCTGGCTCCCTCCGCTGTGCACGCCAGCAAGTTCGCCTGCACTACATTTTCGATGTACGTGAAATCGCGGGTCTGTTCGCCGTCGCCAAAAACCACCGGTTCCGTTGCGTCCAGAAACGCGGAACAGAATTTCGAGAGCACCCCGGAGTAAGGCGAGCCCGGATCCTGGCGTGGGCCGAAAACATTGAAGTAGCGCAGGCTCACGTTTTGCAGGCCATAGACGCGGCCGAACATCTGCGCATAGAGTTCGCCGGCGTACTTCGTCACGCCATAGGGCGAAATCGGTTCCGGGTGCATGGTCTCGGTTTTCGGAAGCAGCGGCGTCTCGCCGTAAGCGGAAGACGACGCGGCAAAGACGACACGCTTCACGCGCATATCGCGCGCCGCCACCAACACATTCAGCGTGCCCTCAATGTTGACGCGGTTGGTTTCGATTGGATCCTTCACGGAACGCGGCACGGAAGTGCGCGCCGCAAGATGCAGAACGTAGTCCGCTTCCTGCATGGCGCGCCGCACAATTTCCAGGTCGTTGATGCTGCCCTTGATAAAGGTGATCTTGTTGCGGACTTCGGCGAGATTTTCTTCCTTGCCGGCGGAGAGATCGTCGAGCACCACCACGCTCTCGCCGCGGCGAACCAGCTCATCCACGGTGTTGGAGCCAATGAAGCCGGCGCCGCCGGTCACTACATAGCGCATTGCGAGAAGATCTCCTGGACTGCATCCACGTTAGGAAAGCGCGGCGGCAGGTGCAAGTGCCGGAGCGGAACAGTGTGCGCTGCTCTCCAAGACGCGAAAAAACGGTTCTGGTAACCTGAAACGTCGCGGCCGAGAATGACTCGCGTGACACGATATTGTACAGCGAAGTTCCGCACTCCGGTTCGCGGACGCGGCGCGGGGGCGCGCCAAGCGGCAACCGGAAACGCCGGAAAGGGAAACGGATGAGCGCAAAAAAGGTCGGCGTTTTCGCAGCGATTTTCGCGGCGGCCCTGGGAGCGGGAGCGTTTTTCCTGCTGCACAACGCTTCGCGCACCACGGTGAAGTTCACACCGGAGCCTGCGCCGGCCAGTGCCACGCCGTCCGCGCCAGCTGCGACCACAGAGCCGGCGTCGCCGGCCAAGACTTCGTCCAGTCCGGCGACGCCGCCCGGGTTCTTGCCGCGCGCCGGCGAAGTGCTGAATTTCTCCGCCAACGTGGCCAAAGTGAACAACGTGGCCACGCTGCAATTGAGCGTCATCGGCGAAAAGGAATTGGCCGGACACCAGGCCTGGCACCTGCAGGCGCTGGCGCATACCCAGAATCCGCTGCGCATGGTGTTTGAACTGGACGACCAATTTGATTCGTACAGCACGGCGAGCGATTTCGCAGGGCTGCAATACGAAATGCGTCTCAGCGAGAAGGGCCAGAAAGTGCAGTCCGTGCAGCGGCTGAATCCTGCGGCCGGGGGCGGAGTGCACGTGCCGCCGGGGACGCGCGATCCGCTGGGCACGATGCAGTATCTGCGCTCGCTGGACTGGAGCAAATCTCCGCAGGTCAGCACCAACGTGTTCGAGGGGCGCAAGGTGTATCAAGTGCAAGCGCGCAAGACCGGCTCGGCGGAAGTGACGGTTCCGGCGGGAAAGTTCTCGACGACTGCAGTCGAAATCAAGGTGTTCGACAACGGCACGGAGATGAACAACGCACACTTCACGCTGTACCTGGCGAAAGATGCGGCGCGCACGCCGGTGTTGCTGGAAGCGGTGCTGCCGTTCGCCGAAGCGCGCGTACAACTGATGTCGCGGCAATAAAGGTTTCAAGCGGAGACGCACGCTTCTTTCGCTACGGGCGCGAGCGAGCAGAAAGACTGGTAAGAACTGTAAGTTCAGAGCTTTGCGTATTCGGCCTTGGCTTGCTTGAGCAGGGCCAGGTCGGGATCGGCGTCTTTCCACGAGGCCAGAAAATCCTGATAAGCCGTGCGGGCTTTGTCTTTCTGGCCTTGCAGAGCGTAGGCACGGGCCAGACCAAGACGAGCGAGGTTGAGTTGCGAAGCGGGCGGGTTCAAGTAGGAGTGCTCCAGAACCTTGCGAAACTCCACGGCCGCATGTTCGCCATCCTTCTTGTGAAGGTAGATCAGGCCGCGGACGTAGAGCATGCCGAGCGGAAAAGTGCCGGGGCCAGTGCCCAACTCGAAGCGGCGACCGGGCTCCAACAAGGCCAGGGCTTCGTCGTCCTTGCCCTGATGCATGCGGACCAGGGCAACAATCGTGGGGCGGTGCAGGTAACGGACCAGAGTATCTTCGGAGTTCGCGCGCGCGTAGGCGTCGACCTCGGGTTCGGCTTTGGATTCGCCGCAGGCCGCAAGCGCGGTCAGCGCGGGAATGATGTTGATCCCTCCGGGAAGGCGCTTCATCGCCGCGTTGGCAGCAGGCTTGGCTGAACCGCAGTCAGTTATCAGCGCGGCTTGTAAGGCACTGAGAGCATCCGCAAAGGCCGCCATCTCGACGGCGCCATCACGGGCGAACAATTCGCCGGCAGTAGCCGCGGTTTGATTGCCCTGGCGTATTTTGCCGAGATTCCATTCGCCGCTCGCCTTCTCTTCGAGAATAAAGCCTTCATCGACGGGCCTGCCCTTGCCCCAGGCAATTTGGCGATCCATGGCGGCAGTATCGCCTTGCGCGTAGGCGATGTCATACAGGATACGGTGCGTCCCGATGGAATCGGCTTTGGCGGCGATGGCCTGCTCGCTGATGGCCTTGGACTCATCGAAGCGGTTGTTGTTCATGTAGGCGTCGGCGAGGTCCTGATACGAGAAGTTGCTGTTGGGATCGACCGCCTTCTCGCGCTGCGCCACAACAAGTTCCTTATCAAACTGCCCCAGGCTGCCGTACGCGAGGCCCAGATTGTTCAAAGGGATGGAATCGCGGGGATAGGCTTGCGCCCACTTTTCGTAGATTTCGATGGATTTTTCCAGGTCGCCAGTGGAATTCACGTAGTGGCCGTTAATGTAGAACCTCTCCAGTTCGCTTGCGCGATCGGCTAGCTCGGAGGCGCGCTTCAGCGACTGCTGGCCCTCCCGAATCATACCGACGTTGCCCTGCGAAACACCCATTTCTCCCAAAGCCATGGCGAAATTGGGGTCGATGGCGAGCGCCTTCTGGAAATGCGGAATGGCCTCGTTATCATCGAGCTTGGCGTGCGCGGCGTGGCCCAGGCTGTATTCCTTGAGAGCTTCCAGAGACGACGTGGTGGCTTTTTCTAGCGGGGTGGCGAACTGCTGGACGGACGAAAGCGATTCGCCGAGTTTCTTGCGAAGTTCCGAGGCTGCGCGGTCCATGCCCTTGAGGACCAGTTCCTTGCTTTCGACCTCTTCCTGCACGGACGCCAGAGAATCGCCGTTCGCGACGTTGATGGCGTTGAGCTGGATGACGTAGTGGCTGCCCAGCGTGGAGATGGACCCGGTCATCATGGCGCGGATGCCGTCGCGCAGGCAGATTTCGCGGCCCAGATCCTGGGTGATCCGTTCGTTGGGACCCTTGCCCATGTATTTCAGAACACCCTGGACGCGGGAGATAGGAACGATGTTCAGGAAGGGTGATTGTTCAAGCTGCGAAGCGAGGGCCTGCTTGAGCGTGTCATCAAAGACCGTGTCGCCCGTAGTGTTGACGAACTCGGTCAGGAGAATGGAGTCCCTTTCCGTCAGCGCCTTGGAGCGCCGGGTGAAGAGAAAGCCGGAAGCAGCCGCGGCAACCAGTACGATCGCGGCGATGCTGAGCCAGAGCCAACGACGTGAAGGCCGGGTGGCTATACCCGACGCCGATGCGGATGCCGAAGCGGATGCGGAAATCGCGCCCGTGGCGCGAACGTCCGACCCAGACTTGGCTGCCGCAAGAGCGGAATCGGATGCAGAGGCGGCTGGCACCGCGGAGGCTGAGCCAGAGGCGGGAAGAACCGGCGCGCTGGGACTCGAGCCGGAGTCTGCCGCTACCGCGGGGCCCGAGATACGGCCGGAATCGGTTTCGCGCTTGAGTCGCTTCAGATCGCTGCGCAGATCGGCGGCGGATTGATAGCGAAGCTCACGATTTTTTTCCAGTGACTTGCTGATGATGCGCTCAAGCTCGGCGGGAAGATCGGGATTGATACGCACCGGCGGGACCGGCGCGCGGTTCATGATGGCTTCGAAGATGACTGCGGAGCTTTCACCGCGGAAGGGAAGCTGTGCGGTCGCCATCTCATAGAGCACCACGCCGAAGGAGAAGAGGTCGGTTCGGGAATCGAGTTCGCGGGCGCGAACCTGTTCGGGCGACATGTAAGCGACCGTGCCGAGGGTGCTGCCGGGGCTGGTGAGGTGCTGCGGGTCTACGCCGGTGGCCAGAGTGTCCACGCTGGCCGAGCTGCCGGAGGTAACGAGGCTCGCGCCGGCCACCTTGGCCAGCCCGAAATCCAGAATCTTGGCATGCCCACGCTTGGTGACAAAGATGTTGGCGGGCTTGATGTCGCGATGGACGATGCCTTGCGAATGGGCGGCGTCAAGGGCGTCGGCGACTTCGATGGCAATCTCAAGCAGGATTTCCAGATCCAGCGGGCGGCCCATCATCAAGTGCTTGAGGGTCTTTCCGTCCAGGAATTCCATGGCGATGAAGGCTTTGCCGGCTTCGTCGCCGATGTCGTAGATGGTGCAGATGTTGGGGTGGTTCAGCGCGGAAGCGGCCTGGGCTTCGCGGCGGAAACGGGCCAGGGCCTGAGCATCGTTGGCAACGTCAGGCGGAAGGAATTTCAGCGCGACAAAACGGTGCAGGCGGGTGTCTTCAGCCTTATAAACGACGCCCATGCCACCACCGCCGAGGCGTTCGATAATGCGGTAGTGGGTAATAGTCTGTCCCAGGAGGGAGTCGGTGTCGGCCATCGTGCAGGTATCTTAGGGTGGGCAAAAAATGAAGTCAACGAAACCGGGCCAAGGGCAGGCGTCAGAGCGAGAAGAGCTGCGATTCGATAAGGGAACAGACGATGTGCCCGATGGTGATGTGCGATTCCTGGATACGCTGGGCATCGCGGGAAGGCACGTTGAGCAGCAGATCGGCGAGCGAAGCCAGCGCGCCGCCGGTTTCTCCGGTGAGCGCCACGAGATAGGCGCCACGGGCACGGCCGGCTTCCGCGCCGCGCAGGATATTGGGGCTGTCGCCGCTGGTGGAGAGGGCGACGAGAACATCGCTTGCCCCGGCCAGCGATTCGATCTGGCGCGCAAATATCTGTTCGAAGCCGAAGTCGTTGGCGGCGGCGGTGAGCACGGACGGGTTCGCGGTGAGCGCGAGGGCAGGCAAGCCGGGGCGCGTGGCGCGGAGCCGCACCACCAGTTCGGCGGAGAGGTGCAGCGCATCGGAGGCGCTACCGCCGTTGCCGAAGAAAACGAGTTTGCCGCCGGCGCTCAGAGCCTGCGCGGATTTTTCCGCGAAGGTGGCGATGCCCGCGATGAGCTGCGGAGAGAACGACTGCTTGACGCGGGCGCTCTCGGCAAGCTGCTGACGGATAAGGTCGTCGGGCGCCGGCATGTGATGGCCTAGCAGGCGACGATGCGATCGCGGTTGCGGGTGACTCGGCGCGTGGCGTTGCGGGTGTCCACGACGATTTTCGAGCCGTCCACGATGGCGTTGTAGTCGTAGCTGGAGTGGTCGGTGGCGATGATGGCCGCGTCGTAGCCGCCGAGAGCGGTCGCGGACAGCGGCACAGACTTCATGTGCTCGAAATTGTAGTGGCGCATTTTGTGCAGTTGCGGGAAGTACGGATCGTTGTAATCGATCTGCGCGCCGCGCTGCTGCAGGAGCTGCATGATCTTGAGCGACGGCGACTCGCGCAGGTCGTCCACATCTTTTTTGTACGCCACGCCGAGGATCAGGATCTTTGCGCCGTTCAGGCTTTTCTTGTGGCTGTTGAGGGCGCTGGCGATGGAGTCCACCACGTGGTATGGCATGGCAGTGTTGATTTCCCCGGCGAGTTCGATGAAGCGGGCGGAGAAATCGTACTCCCGGGCTTTCCACGAGAGGTAGTAAGGATCCACCGGGATGCAATGGCCTCCGAGGCCGGGGCCGGGGTAGAACGGCATAAAGCCGAAGGGCTTGGTCGCGGCCGCGTCGATGACTTCCCAGATGTCGATGTTCATGCGCGAAGCAAGGAGCTTGAGCTCGTTGACCAGCGCGATGTTCACGCAGCGAAAAATGTTTTCGAGCAGCTTGGCCATTTCCGCGGCGCGCGTGGAACTGACGGGAACGACGCGCGCAACCACCTGCGCATACAGCGCGAGCGCGGCGCGGCTGCTGGGGGGATTGGTGCCTCCGACAACCTTCGGAATTTGCGCCAGGCCGTACTGCTTGTTGCCGGGATCTTCGCGTTCAGGAGAGAAGGCCAGAAAGAAATCGGTCGGAATATTTTCAGAATCGAGGCCGGCGGCGATGGGGCAGTGCAAGCCGCTCTTTTCGAGAATCGGCAGAACGAGTTCTTCGGTGGTGCCGGGATAGGTGGTGGACTCGAGCACGACCAGCTGGCCTTTCTGCAGGTGTGGCTGGATGGAGATGGCCGTTTGTTCCACGTAGCTGAGATCGGGCTCGCGACGTTCGTCGAGCGGGGTGGGCACGCAGATGATGATGGCGTCCACTTCCTTCAGTTTGGCGAAATCGGTGGAAGCGCTGAAGTGCTTGCTGTTGACGAACTGCTGAATCTTGGTCTGCTGGATGTGCTCGATGTAGGACTTGCCGGCATTCAGCATGGAAACTTTGGCCGGGTCGGTATCGAAACCGGTGACCTTGTGGCCAGCTTCGGCGAAGCGCAAGGCCAGGGGCAGGCCCACGTAACCGCAACCGATGATTCCCACTTTGAGTTGCGCGCCTTTGAAGAATTCGGGTTTCCGGTCGGTAGGCATCTGACTGTGATCGCTCCTCACTCGCGAGAGAGTAAAAATTGAAAAACAAGGCGCACAGGGCGCGAAAGGGCTGCACACCAATATAGCAGGTTCGCAGCGCGAGCCGCCGCGGCGTTGGCGCGCGTGTTACGCTTTGTTTACGGTTTGTAACAAGATTTGTAAGGCGGGCGAAATGCCGATCGTCGTGTTGCTACTGGGTCTGGTGGCTGGTCTGTTGATGGGCCTGCTGGGCATCGGCGGGGGCGTGGTGCTGGTGCCAGCGATGGTGCACCTGCTGAAGATGGACCAGCACCTGGCGCAAGGCACCTCCTTGTTCATTCTATTGCCGCCCATCGGGCTGGGCGCGCTGCGGCAGTACTGGCGCGCCGGGAACGTGGACTGGCGGGCAGGAGTCTTTTGCGCCGCGGGGATGATTCTGGGTGCGTGGCTGGGCGGCAAGCTGGCGGTGCCGATGTCCACCAAACTGCTGCAGATATTTTTCGGAACGTTCCTGATGTTTTCCGCGTTGTTGCTGTGGATGAAAGCCCAGCCCAAAGCGGAGCCGGCGGGTGCAGCATTGAAAGAGGGCAGCGTATGAGCAGACAACCGTGGATGGACGCGGGCGTTCTGCTGGTGGGAGTGGCCGGCGGCGTTGCGTCCGGGCTGTTCGGCATCGGAGGGGGCACGATCATGGTGCCGCTGATGGGTCTGCTGCTGGGATTCAGCCAGCATCGCGCGCAAGGAACCAGCCTGGTGGCACTGATCCCGCCTACCGGGATCCTGGCGGTCCTGGCGTACGGCAAAGCGGGTTATGTGGACTGGCGGGTGGGGCTGTTGCTGATTCCCGGCGTTTTTCTGGGCGGGATTGCGGGCGGAAACCTGGCGAAGAGAATTCCCGCCGCGATGATGCGGCGAATTTTTGCGGCGCTGCTTTTTGCCTTGGGTGCGTGGCAAGTGGCGAGCGCGGTACGCGGTTCCTGACGAACGATTTTGTGAGCACACTCTGATGGTCGATATTCATTGTCACATCCTGAGCGGCATGGACGACGGCGCCAAGACGCCCGCGGATTCGCTGGCAATGGCGGAAATGGCTATCGCCGATGGCATCACTCACGTGGTGGGGACGCCGCACGCAAGCAGCGAATACGCCTTCAACTACGCGGCGGTTCGTCGCGCGGCAAACGATTTGCGGACCGCCTTGGGCGAACGATTGCACGTGGCGACGGGCTGCGACTTTCACCTGAGCCCGGAGAACCTGCAGGCTTTACGGCTGGAGGCCGAGCCGTTCTGTATCAACCAAAAGGACTATCTGCTGGTGGAGTTCAATGAGTTTTCCATTCCTCCGGCCGTGGATGAAACGCTCTATCAAATTCAGCTGATGCGGCTGCGGCCGATTCTGACGCACCCGGAACGCAACGCGATCATCCGCGCGCAGCCGGAGCGTCTGGAAAAGTGGGTGCGCAACGGCTGCTTCGCACAGGTGACGGGCGGGGCACTGCTGGGCGCTTTCGGGCCGGGGCCGCAGGAGACTTCGCTGGCGTGGATCGGTCGCGGGCTGATCCATTTTGTTGCCAGCGACGCGCACAACACGAGCGGGCGTCCGCACAAGTTGCGCGCCGCGTACGAAGCGGTGCGCGACGCGTTCGGCGAGGAAACAGCCGAAGCATTGTTTGTGCAAAACCCTCTGGCCGCCTTCGAAGGACGGCCGCTGCCGCATGTGCCGGAAATTTTCGACGAACCGAAAAAGAAAAAGCGCTTCCTTTTTTTCTAGCCGGACCTGCTTCACGAATTGCGATGCAAGGGCAAGCCGGCCCAGGCATTCAGCAATCCAAGATATTCGCGAACGACGGTATAGGCGTCGCCGGAGTCCCGCCACCAGTATTCTGCGTCGAAACGCTCATTGGCGGCGGCGCGCACGATCAGGCGCGCCCGGTTGCCGATAATTCCGCGCCAAATGGCGTGCACGCGGCGGGTGTGGCTCGCGGAAGTAACGATGATGACCGGAAATTTGTTTTCGCCCGATTTGCCCAGGGCTTGATTGACGGCTTTGATCTCATCCGCGGTATTCAGAATTTTTTCCGGGAGAATGCGAATGGCCTCCGGCGGAACCCCTTTCGAGATGAGCACCATGCGGTCGTACTCTTCTTCGCCGGCGTAGGGAAGATTGATCCCGGCCATGGCGCCGCGCGGTTCGAGAGGCGTGGTGAGCCAGACTTCCTTGGCGTAGCCGTCGCGATAAATTTCGGCGGCACTGATGGCGCGCGCCGGCAGGCCGCCGCTAAGCACCAGGATGGCCTGCGCTTTTTCCAGGGGGTCCTGGCGAATGAGCCAGAGCCCGGCGTGGCGGAAGGCGTAAATGCCGAGCGCAACAAGAATCGCGACTGCGAAGAGAAAGGCTGGCCGGCGGGATCTGCGCGCCGCGATCGGGATGGTGTCCTGCATGCGAGAGGAATTGTGAGTGCGAAGGGGCAGGGTGGTCAATCACCGGATGCGCGGATACACTGACAAGGAAACTCACAGGAGGCTGCATGCGGGCTGTCGTGACGGGAGCCGCGGGATTTCTGGGATCGCATTTGTGCGACCGGTTGCTGGCGGAAGGCTGGGAGGTGCTTGGTCTCGATAATTTCATTACCGGGCGTCAGGAAAATATTGCGCACCTGCAGGGTGATCCCAAATTCGCGTTCGAAGAGGCTAACGTCAGCGATGGGCTGCGGGTGAGCGGCGAGGTGGCCTATGTGCTGCATTTCGCTTCACCGGCCAGCCCGCCGGATTACTTGCGGCATCCCATCGAGACGATGCGAGTGGGGTCGGTCGGCACGCAAAACGCGCTGGAGCTGGCGCACGCCAAGGGCGCGAAATTTTTTCTGGCCTCGACCAGCGAATGCTACGGCGATCCGGAAATTTCGCCGCAGCACGAAGGCTACTGGGGGCACGTCAATCCGGTCGGTCCGCGCAGCGTGTACGACGAGGCCAAGCGCTTTTCCGAAGCGCTGACGATGGGTTACCACCGGCACTACGGCGTTGATACCCACATCATCCGCATTTTCAACACCTACGGCCCGCGTATGCGCCTGAATGACGGCCGCGCGCTGCCGAATTTTGTGTTTCAGGCGCTGAGCGGGAAACCGTTGACCGTGTACGGCGACGGACGGCAGACCCGGAGTTTCTGCTACGTTTCGGATTTGATCGAGGGTATCTACCGGCTAGCCAATTCGAATGAGCACATGCCCGTCAACATCGGCAACCCGCATGAAATCACGCTGCTGGAGTTTGCCAGGCAGGTGCGCGGGCACTTTCCGGGCGCCGCGCCGATCGTATTCGAAGCGCTGCCGCAGGATGATCCCAGGCGACGCTGCCCGGACATTCGCAAGGCGAAAGAGTTGCTGGGCTGGGAGCCGAAAGTACAGCTGGAAGAGGGTTTGAAGACGACGATCGAATACTTCAAGGCCCAGTTCGCGGCGGGCAAGGGCAACTAGCGGCGCCGGCGAAGCCGTTTGGCGAGCCGCTAGTCGCGGCCGAACGAGACGTATTCGAATCCGAGCGCGCGGATCTTTTCCGGCGAGTACAAATTGCGGCCATCCACCACCAGCTTGCGCGCCATTTTCTCACCGGCGCGCGCCCAATCGAGCTTCTTGTAGTCATCCCACTCGGTGCAAATCAGGGCCGCATGCGCGCCTTCGAGCGCCTGGTAGGGATCCTGGTGATAGTGGGCCTGCGGAAATTGCGCCTGGGCTTTGCCCAGCGCTTCGGGGTCGCAGGCGTGCACCTCAGCGCCTTCGTCAAGCAGACGTTTCATCACGTCCAGCGCCGGCGCGAAGCGAATGTCGTCGGTATTGGCCTTGAATGCCAGGCCCAGCAGGGCCACGCGCTTGCCTTTTACCACCCACAGCGCTTTGCTGATTTTCTCCATGAAGCGGTCAATGCGCTGCTTGTTGACACGTTCAGCGGCCTTGAGGATTTCGAAGTCCACACCCACGGTCGCCGCAAGGCTGATAAAAGCCTGGATGTCCTTGGGAAAGCAGAAGCCGCCGAAGCCGAGGCCGGCCTTGAGAAATTGCGTGCCGATGCGCGGGTCCAGGCCCATGGCGTGGGTCACTTCCTCGACGTTGGCGCCGAGCTTCTCGCAAAGATCGGCGACGGCGTTGGCGTAGCTGATCTTCAGCGCCAGAAATGAGTTCGAAGCGTGCTTGATGAGTTCCGCGCTGCTGATGGTGGTAACCAGGAATTCAGCCTGGTGAGCATCCGGGCAGGGACCGTTGTGCACCGGGCAAGAGAATTTTCTCTCCAGAATCGGGCGATAGATTTCGCGCAACTGTTCCGCGGCCGCGGGATCCTCCACGCCGACGACGATGCGATCCGGGTGAAAAAAGTCGTAGACGGCCGTGCCCTCGCGGAGAAACTCGGGGTTGGACGCGACCTTGAAGCCGCCATTGCCGCGGCTGTAGGCGGAAAGCGCGCGCTGCAGCTCAATTCCGGTGCGCGCGGGCACCGTGCTCTTTTCCACGACCAGCTTCGGCGAGCGCGCTTCGGCGGCAATCTGCTGCGCCACGTGGTCAATGGCGGAAAGATCGGCGCTGCCGTCGTGACGCGGCGGCGTGCCCACGCAGATGAAGATGGCATCGCCAAAGCGGATGGCTTCGCCGGCATCGGCGGTGTAGGAAATTTTGCCGGCTTTCCCGGCGGAAACTAGAATTTTGTCCAGATGTTGTTCGTAGATGGGGACTTTGCCGGCCTTGAGCTGGGCGATGCGGCCGGCATCGATGTCCGTGCACATCACTTCGTGTCCGGCTTCCGCCAGGCAGGCGCCGGTGACGAGTCCCACGTATCCGCAGCCGATTACCGATAGTCGCAACGAAATCTCCCTGAACTTCCCGCTTCTCTAGAAATGCCGCAGCCGGGCGGCACAGCGCAACCAAAGCCGCGCCGGGTGTTGCGCAAAGGCTTAGCGTGCCAGGCCCATGAGCAGCCCGCGCAGGCCAAGCAGCAGCAGACGAGGCTGTTTGCGAATGACGTTGAGCAGCAGGCGCGTGGAATGGTCGCGGTGAATTTCGCCGAGCGACTGGCGGGCAGCGGCGTTCAGGATGTCCACCAGGTACGAATAGTCTTTCTGCTGGAAATGGTGCAGGGTCTTGCGGATGAGCCAATGGGTGTCCAGGTCGCGCCGCAGGTCGCGCAGTTCGCGGCTCTCATGCGCCCCCAGCAAGGCATCGGCAACGCCTTGCGCGCCACGAAAGCCGGTCACGATGCCGCCGACGGTGGAAACTTTGACTTGTGCGGCCGCATCGCCAACGAGAAAAACGTGCCCGTTGCCGACGCGCTTCTCGACGGGGACCCATTTGCGATAAACCGGGATGCGCGCACCCTGCCATTCGAGCGGCTCCATGCCCTTTTTCTGCAAGAAAGCTTCGATGTGACGTTTGGTCTGCTGGCCGCTGCCTTCGCCGATGATGCCAAGGGCGCCACGCGAATCATTTTCCGGAATGAGCCAGTAGAAATAGGGAGTGTCGTCGGGCACGAACCAGACACGGGTCGTGTCGGGACGACAATCCTTGGGCAGGCGCACGATGGCTTGCACCAGAGGAACGGTTTCAACCGGCGGCCATCCGGCGGCGCGGCCGACCCGGCTGGTCGCGCCGTCCGCACCCACCACTTGGTCCGCGTGCAGCTCCTCTTTCCGTCCGCCCATCTCCACTTCCAGGCGCAGACCGCGCGAATTGGGGCCGAGGCCCAGAAAGCGGGTGTCGAAGGAGAGCTGCGCGCCGGCTTTTTGCGCCGCGCCCGCGAGCGCGGGGATCAGGCGCGAACGTTCAATGATCAGATCCGGCCTGCGCAGTGCGACTTCCGCCGAACGCCCGTCGGTGAATATCTCAAAACGGCGAATCTCGTTGACGATGCTGGGAGCGGCGAGCTCGCGAAGCTGTTCGCGAAAATGGTGGGTCACAATGAGCGAGCGCGGCGCGGGGTCGAAGCCGGACTTGGCGTCGAGCAGGCGCACATCGCGCCCGCCCGAGGCCACGCGCGCGGCCGTCAGGAGCCCCGCGGCCGAGCCGCCGACAACAATCACCGGACCTTGCTTCGCTGGCTTGTCTGAGTTGCTGTGCGTTTCGTGCACGCCTACCGTTTGTCCGATCCTACCCGGTCGTCCGAACGCGGAGTCCGAACGATCCCAAGAAGTATAAAACCCGGCCTCCGAATCGCCTGCGGGCGGTTCAACTGTAAGCAAAGGAAGATTCTATGAGGACGCAAAAAGTATAGCGAATCTGCGGGTGGCGGGAAACTCCGCGCCGGTCAGTTCGCAGCTTGCGGCGCTTTGCGCGCCTGGCGCTCGTAGGGTGCGCGCTCCAGAAACGCGATGGCCGCCGCGACCCCAGCAGCGGCAAACACCAGCAGCGCCACGGAAACGGGCACCGAGAAGTAGCTGACCAACAGCGCCAGCGTGCCCGAGAGCGCGCCGAGACAGTACATGACCAGCACCGCACCGCGCTGGCCGAGGCCCAGGTTGGACAGCCGGTGTGCGGCGTGGTCCTTTCCGGGGGTAGCAAATGGCAGCAAGCCGCGGCGGCTGCGAGAAATAGTGACCAGCGTGGTGTCAAAAATGGTCGCGCCCAGCACCAGCACCGGAACGGTCCAGGCGGAAAGCATGTTGGGCTCCGCGAGCCGCAGCTTCAAGCCCAGCGTAGCCATCAGGAAGCCGAGGAACATCGCGCCGCCGTCGCCCATGAAGATCTTGGCCGGGCGGAAATTCCAGCGCAGAAAGCCGGCTGCTGCGCCCAGAACCGAAGCGGCAAGAACGGTGACCAGCACTTGCCCATTGAAATACGCAAGCAGGGCGAAGAAGGCGGAGGCCATGGCGGCGATGCCCGCGCAAAGGCCGTCCATGTGGTCGAGGATGCTGAAGGAAGCGGTAATGCCAACCACCCAGACAATCGTCAGGGCGATGTCCAGCACATCGCCGGCGCGGCCGCCAACCAGGGTGCTGAAAACCTGTGCGCGAATCCCGCTCAGCAGAAGGATCACGGCGGCCAGAGGCATGCCGAGGAAGAGCTTGATCTGGTGGTGCAGCAGGCCGCGGTCATCGAGGATACCGACGGCGGCAATCAGAGTGGCGCCTGCCAGGATACCTTCCACCTGGGCACGCGCGGGCCCAGTGAAGATAAAGAGCACGCCGAGCACGACACCGCCGTAGATGGCCAGGCCGCCCAGCAGAGGGATCGGTTGCAGGTGAACTTTGCGCGGGCCAGGCAGGTCCACCATGCCGACGCGCAGGGCCAGCGCGCGCACCGGTATGGTGAGGGTGAGCGATGCCAGGAGAGCGATGAAAAATGCCAGAAGGCCAGCGGCCATTCGTCCTCGACGTGCGGAGCAACGGACCCGGCCCAGGGCGGCAATGCCGGAGAAGCGCGCAACTCGCTGCCGGGTTCGGGACCCGGCTCCCAAGTAACAGATGGACTGCCGACGGCTGGGCCTGGTTTGCCCGGCAGGCTGCCCCACGCAGCCTTAAAACGATAGCGCGGAAAAAAGCCGGTGGCCATAGGAAAAGCGGTATTTGCAGGATTGCAAACGCTCGGGTGTAAGCAGAAAGTTACACACGCCGCTGAGTGTGAAATCTACCGGTGCGCAGCGGAAAAAAGCGCGACGAATTTACGCAATTCGCGTTCGCGATCGAACGATGGCGCTGCGGCAAGCGCGGCCTCTCCCATGCGCTCGACCAGACGGGGCTCCGCAGCCAGCTTGCGCACCAGCGCCACGAGCTCTTCCGGGCGGTCTGGATCCGCTCCGAGACTGAAACCGGCGGTGCTGCCGAGCGCAACGACGTCGCTTTCCGGGGGCGCTACCGCGATGATGGGCTTGCCTGCCGCCAGGATCCCGAACATTTTGCTTGGCACCACCACGCCTTCGAGCCCGCGCTTGATGGTGATGAGGTGAACATCGGGCGCCGCGAGCACCGAAGCGAGTTTCGCGGCGGGGAAGAACGGCAGGAAGAAAATGTTCTTGCTGCCCGCGGCCGCGGCTTCGATTTCGGCGCGTTGCGCTCCTTCGCCGACGAACACAAAAGCGATGTTCTCTGCTGCCAACTGTCGCGCGGCCGCAACGATCGTCTGCCAGGCGCCATAGAATCCTACGTTGCCGGCATGCAGCAAGACGAAGCGGAAGTCCCCGCGGATTTGCCGAATGACTTCCGCGTCCAGTTCCGCGGGGCTGCTGGCGCCGGGCGGTTCGATCCGCGCGCCGTCGCGCACGACGACGATGCGCTCGGGGCGCACACCCTTCGCTTCCACGCGGCGGCGCATGTCGTCGCCCAGGACGATCACTTTTGCGGCTCGCCGGAGCGCCCAGCGATGCAGCCGTTCCCAGACGCGAGCCAGAAGCCCCGGCGCCACGATCGAGCCTCCGACCGCCATGTCCGGGTACATGTCGCGAATATTGTAGAAATACGGTTTAGCCTTCAGTAGCGCGACGAACGCCCCCAAAATCCCCTCGAACGGCGGATCGGTCATCGCCAGCACGGCGTCGCATCGCGTGAACAGCGCGCGCGGAATCATCAGCGCCGTGTAGCTGAGATAGTTCAGCAAGCGCAGCTTCATATTGAACCGGGCGAAGGCGGTTGATCCGACCCGCACCACGCGCAAATTGCCGGCGCGCTCGCTGCGATAAAGCCGCCAGCTCCGGCGCTCGGTGGGATCATAGGACGGGCGGCCACACAGCAAGGTTAATTCGTGCTCGTGCTTGAGGGCCGTTACCACCACGTCCGCCATTTTCGCCGTGGCTGAAGTGTCAGGCGGGTAGTACAGATTCAGCAGCAGGATCTTCATCGGGCCGCCGCGCGCGCCGTGCGGTACGTCATGAGCGTGTGATCAGGAAATCGCCGAGCACCAGCGCGTCCATCTGCGTGCGTTCGAAACAGTCGATCGCTTCCTGCGGCTTGCACACGATAGGCTCGTTGTCGTTAAACGAGGTGTTCAGCACTACGGGCACCCCGGTCTGCTCTTCGAAAGCGCGAATCAGTTTCCAATAGCGCGGGTTCGCCGTTGGCGTGACGGTCTGCAGGCGGCCGGTTCCGTCCACATGCGTGGGCGCGGGGATTTTGTCGCGCATCGCCGGTTTCACGGAATAGGCCATGGTCATAAACGGAGAGGGATGCGATTGTTCGAACCACTCGCCGGTTTTCTCCGCCAGGATGGATGGTGCGAACGGGCGGAAGATCTCGCGGTGCTTGATGCGCCGGTTGAGCACTTCCTTCATTTCCCGGCGCCGCGGGTCGGCAACAATGCTGCGATTGCCCAGCGCGCGCGGCCCCCACTCCGCGCGTCCCTGGAACCATCCCAGGATCTTTCCGTCGGCGATGATGGCCGCGGTTTGTTTCAGCAATTCGGGCTCAGCCAGCTCCGCCACGCGGCAACCTTTGGCCGCGAATCCGGCGGCATTCACCGCAGAGCGAATGTCGTCGCGGGAAAATTCCGGACCCCAATAGGCACTTTCCATCACGAAGCTGCGCGGCTGCCCGAGCACCTGATGCCAGACGTACTGCGCCGCCCCCACGGCCAGCCCTGCGTCACCGGCTGCCGGATGGACGTACACCTTCTCAAAGCCCGTGGATTTCGGAATTTTTCCGTTGGCGACGCAATTGAATGCCACGCCGCCGGCCAGGCACACCGACTTCAGCCGGGTGCTCTCCGCGAGCTGCCGCAGCATGCCCAGATAGACCTCCTCCAGCCGCGCCTGCAGCGAGCAGGCCAGGTTCATGTGTCGCTGCTCGATGGCCGCGGCCGGATCGCGCGCTGGCCCCAGCTTGCGGGGCATCGCCTCCGAGTACATTTTGCCCAGCACGGGGGTTTTGTCCGCATCGGCCCAGGTCATTTCTGGGCCGGTGCGATGGTGCGTGAAATACTCCAGACCCAGGCGGAAGCCGCCGCCGTTCGCGTGCACGATGTCGCGAAACTCCGGCAGAAATTCCGGCTCGCCGTAGGCCCCGAGCCCCATCACTTTGTATTCGTCGCCGAACTTGAGGAAGCCCAGGTACTGCGTGACCGCGCTGTAATAGAGGCCAAGCGAGTGCGGAAAAGCGATTGAACTATGAATGCTCATGCGCCGGCCGTAGCCCGCGCCCCACATGGAACTCGCGAAATCACCGAGCCCGTCCGCGGAGAGCAAGGCCGCCTCTTCGAAGGGGGAGCAGTAGAACGCGCTCGCCAGGTGGGCGATGTGGTGCTCCACGCGATGAAACTCCGCGGGCAGGGTCGCCGGATCGGCGTCGAACGCAGCCGCCAGTGCCTCCCGTATTCCGGTGAATTTGACCAGCACTTTGGCTCGCTCGCGGGCGAAGGACGGCATGCGCATCGCGTAGAACAGTTTTGTGCCGAGCCGCGCGTAGGGATTGCGGGGCACAGCGACGTGATCGATGTCTTTCAAGGTAATTCCCGCGGCCTGCAGGCAATAGCGAATCGCTGCCGTGGGGAATCCCGCCGCGTACTTCACGCGATTGAAGCGCTCCTCTTCGACCGCGGCGACGAGTTGCCCATCGCAAAGCAGCGCGGCGGAAGCGTTGCCGTGATACGCGTTGATGCCAAGGATATTCATAGAGAAGGTTCAGTGTACCGCAGGAAAGAACGAGGCCAAGTCAGGCCGCCGTTTCCGCACGCTTCATCCACTCGTTCAGCACAAACAGCGACCAGGGGCGAGACCACGACGTTTGTCCGGCCAGAAACGCGTGCCACACCATCCGCACGCCCTCGGGCTTGAGCATTTCGCCCAGTTGCGGCGCCAGGGAGGCCAGGCTGGCCTCCACGCGCGTTCGCAACGCGCCGCGCAGCCACTGCTCCCACGGCAAGGTGAAGGTGCGCTTCTTCTGTGAAGTAACTTCCGGAGGTAACAAATCGCCCAGCGCGGCCAGGAAGAGCGCCTTTGGCAGGCCGGGCCGCTGGCGCGCGTCGTTCGGCAAGGCGGTGACAAATTCCACCAGCGGCGTGTCCAGCAGCGGGACGCGCACTTCCAGTGATTGCGCCATGCTAACCGCGTCGGTGTCGCGCAGCAGCATGCTGGCCATGTAGGTGCGCATCTCCAGCCAGCTCACCGCCGCCACGGGCTCTTTGTGCCGCGCTTCGTCCGCCGCCATCTGCAGCCAGCCGAGCCAGGTCGGTTCCAGCGTGTGCCCGTCGGCCGCCAGCGTGCTCGGCCGGAATCGCGGTTCCGTAAGCTTTTCGATTTCTCCCGGCGGAAACATCGCGCGGGCGAAGAAATAAGGATGGGGCAGCCTTGCTCCGTAGCCCCAGGCTGCTGCGGCCTTGGCGGCGGCGTCGCGCGAACGTCCGGCGGCGAACGCTTTGCGCAAAGCCCCGGCGGTGGCGCGGCGCAGCGGCGCGGGAAGCAGCTTGCCAAATGAAACGAGCCGCGAGAGCCGCGCGGTATCGGCGAAGGTCGAATAACCCGCGAAGAGTTCGTCTCCGCCCAGTCCGGAAAGCGCCACTTTCAGGCCAACCTGCCGCGCCGCCCAGGAAACGAAATAGGTGTTGATGGCGTCGGCCGTCGGCTCGTCCAGCGCGTGCAGCGCTTCGTCAATCCTGGTCGCTATCGCATCGGCCCCAAGCGGAATTTCGCTGTGCGTTGTGCCGTAGCGCTTTGCCGCGGCGCGGGTGCGTTCGGCTTCATCGTATGGCGTGCCGGGAAAACTCAGCGTGAAGCTTTGTATGCCGGAATGTTCGCGCGCGGCCAGCGCCGCGATGGCGCCGGAATCGATGCCGCTCGATAAGAACAGGCCCACGGGCACGTCTGCGATCAGGTGCGCGCGCACGCTGTCTTCCAGCACCGGCCGCAGCGCGTTCGCCGCATCGTTGAAAGTGCGCGGCCGGCGCGGATCTTTCGCCGCCGGGCTGCGCCGCGGATCCCACCACGGGTGCGGCCGGGGAAGCTTGCGCCGGTCCGGGATATAGAGCAGCATGCGATGCCCCGGCGGCAGCGAAAACACGCCTTCGAACATGGTCACCGGCTCGCTGACGCTGCCAAACAGCAGGTACGCGGTCAGTGCGTCTCGGGAAAATCTGCGCGGCGCCACGTCGCTTTTCATCAACACGCCAACCTCGGATGCGAACGCGAAACCCTCCGCCGTCTGGGTGTAGTAGAGCGGTTTGATGCCCAGCGGGTCGCGCGCCAGGAACAACACCGGTCCCGAACTGAAGTGCTTGCGAAAGTCAATCAGCGCGAAGGCAAACATGCCGCGCAGCTCGCTCAGGCAGTCTTCGCCCCACTCTTCCCAGGCGTGCACCAGAATCTCCGTGTCCGATTGGGTGGCGAAGCGATGGCCGGTCCGGGCCAGACGGTCGCGCAATTCGCGATAGTTGTAGAGTTCGCCGTTAAACACAACCGCGACGTCGCGGTTTTCGTTCCAGATCGGCTGCTGCCCGCCCGCCAGGTCAATGATGCTGAGGCGGCGCATACCCAGGGCCACGCCCGCGGCGCGCGGGTCATTTACCAGAAAGCCTTCTTCATCCGGGCCGCGATGCCGCATGGCCGCGCACATCGTTCGCACGCGGGATTCCGCTTCGCCGCTCTTGTTCAGGAATGCGACGCCGCAAATCCCGCACACGCGCTTACTTGATCTCCGGGGTCGTAAAGAACGCCGCACCGGCGCGGATCAGGTGGGAACGCAAATGGAAGCGCGGCAGGTGCAGGCGCTGGTCTGCAAACCATGCCAGGAAGAAGCGAAACAGCAACAGCAGCAGTGTGGCCAGAGTCGTCGCAGCCAGCGCAAAAAACGATTCGCGCTCGAGCAGCAGACTCCAGTCGAGTTTCTCGTCCCAGCCCGGATAGACCCAGTCCAGCACGGGACGCAGCCGCAGCCCGTCCATCGGCAATTTTGCCACGCGCACATGCGCAAACTGCTCGTAGGTATAGATGCGCGGGTAGTTTGGGATACGCGCCGCCGCTTCAGCAAAAGTTTGCGGGTCCCGCAATTGCTGACGAGTCAGCAGTTCGCCTTGGGCATCGCGAAGGAACGTTCGGTACGTCGGGTCCACCACCACCCAGCGCCCGTTGAGAAGCACTTCCGCCACCACGTGTTTGGTCTTATGTTCGCTGGTCAGCAGCAACAGACGGCGCACCGGCAAATCCGCGCTGCGGGCAAGATTCAGGAACGCGTTGGTAGCCGTCCCGCACACCGAGAGCAGTTGCTGGTAGTTGAGAGTGTTCTCCGGGTCGCGAATGGCCAGTCCAGTCGGGTTGGGATCGTTGGAGCGTGTCGGCCCCTTTCGCATCCAGTTCAAAATGGCGTCCACGCGCTGTTCCGGAGCGGCGTTGGCCGGCACGATGGCGTCCGTGAAGCCGTCCAGGTAGCGCCGCACCGAGTATTCCCAGCCGGCCGAATACACCAGCGCCAGCACAGACACCACGAGAGCGACATTGGCGGTGCGCCAGAGAACCCGGAAGAGTTTTTGCCCCACGCTCAACACAACTATTCCTGACCGGCTGATTGTCCAACGAGAGGTGTCAGACCAGCAAGCCTCCTGTAGAGACTCTCCGTGGCTTCCACAGGGGCATCCCAGCCAAGTCTTCCAGCCGCGTGCCGCCCGCCTTCCGATAAGCGCGCCCACAGCTGTCCGTCTCTGAGTATCCGTTCGACGGCTTGCGCCACTGCTTCGGTTTCATGCCTGGTCACAATTCCGGCCGTACCGTCCAGCAGCGGCGCCACCCCGCAATTCTCCGTCAAAACCACGGGAATGCCTACTGCTGCGGCTTCCGCCGCCGTATTCCCGAAGTTTTCGTTTTGTGAAGGCAGCACGAAGACGTCAGCATCGCGGTACGCTCCCCATTTTTCGCTGCCGAAGATCGCGCCGGTGAACGACACCCGTTCTTCCACTCCCAGAACTCGCGCCGTAGCGCGCAGGCGCTGCAGCATTCCCGATTCGTCGGGCCCGGCGAACACCAGCCGGAGAGGCCGCCCATCAAGCGCCGCGGGAAGCTTGCCGAAGGCTTCCAGCAGCAGTTCCGGACTCTTCTTTTCCGAAAGCCGCCCGAGGAACAGAATCACCCGCGCGTCCGGCGGAATGCCTCGTTGCGCCCGGAATGTTCCAGCCGCGGGCAAGTTACGCGGCGCTATCACGCCATTGCGCCGCAAAACAATCTTTTCGCGGGGAACGCCTCCCGCCGCCAGTTCTTCCACCTCTTGTTCCGCCGTGGCGATAACCGCGGAAGCCCCAGCGATCATCCTGTTTCCAAAGAAACTGTGGTACAGCCGCTTCAGCATCAGACTGCGCACGATGGGCACGAACATCCCAATAGGCTCAACCACATAAGGAATTCCGCGCTTCCGGCAGGCTTTGGCGACGGCCGGCCCCAGCAGGTCGTACAGCCCGAAGATATGCACCGCGTCAAACTGTTGCAGCCGCGCACGCAGATAGCGCCCGATCGCGGGGTTCCAGCTCGAAGCCCGGTAGTGGAACCATGTCGGGAGATAGATGCTTGTCACGCCGTTGCTCTCCCGCGTCCACCCGAAGGGAGAACGTCGCGCTCCGTCGTCCGATTCGCGCCGCTTCTCGAAACCCCAGTCCGCCGAGAGCACCGTCACACTGTTGCCGCGTTGCGCAAGGCCGGTCGCCAGCGCCTCCACCTTTACCGGCGGGCCGCCAAACTCGTAAAACGGTGCATAGGATTCGCTGACGCTCAGGACTCGCATAACTCCCGCAACATCTTTTTGAAGGACTTGGCAAAGGTAGCGAAGCGAAACTCGTTTTCCACCCGGCGTTTGCCCAGCCGTCCCATTTCGCGTCCCGTTTCCGGGCTGCTCAGCAGTGTTTCGATCGCCGTCGCCAGCTGCGCCACGTCTCCATGTTGCACCAGATAGCCGGTCTTTCCATCGTCAATCACTTCTGGAGCGCCGCCGTGCGCGCCGCCGATGACCGGCCGCTCGCACGCCATGGCTTCCAGATAGACCAGGCCGAAACCTTCGCCGCGGCTGGGCATTGCAAAAATTTCCGCGTGCGCATAGCAGGAAGCCAGCTCCGCGTAACTCAGTCCGGAGAGAAAATGCACGTGCCGGCGCACCCCGTTTTCATCCGCCAGATCTTCCAGCCAGTCGCGATCGTCGCCTTCGCCCACAGCGGCAAGTTGCAATTCCGGCCAGCGCGGCAGCAGCCGCGGCAAGGCTTTGATCAGCGTATCGGTTCCTTTGTAGCGCTCATCCGCACGCCAGCGCCCAACGGTAAGCACCACGCGCCCGGCAGGAAACTGCGCCGGGACCGCGGCCTTCGCGGCATGCTGCGCCAGCGCCTCGAACTGCGGATCCAGCGCCCACGGCAATACGCGGATTTTTTCCCGCAACACACCCTGGTCGGTCGCCACGTGGTCCGCCGTGTACTGGCTCGGCGCCAGTACCAGATTTGCCTTCCGCAACGCGCCGCGCCGCAATTTCGTCAGCGGCTCCCACACTTCCACCCCATGCGTGCACACGATCGACTTCAGTTTTGGCGCCGCCAGTCGCATCGCTCGCACCACCGGCGCCAGATTGGGATGCCCTGCCACCACCAGCTTCACGGCATCTTTCCCGCGCGCCGGCTTCCGCCGGGCCGCTCGCAACGCCGTAGTTAGAAACCGTCCCTTCGCGCGCTCCGTCCCGGTGAACACGATCTCGCGCCCCGCCACGTTCAGCCGCTTCAATTCGGCTGCGTCGTTAAGGCTCAGCAGCCGGCACTCCATGCCACGGCTGGCCGCAAACTCGGTCATCACGGACGCCAGATGCCGCCCCGCGCGCTGCACTCCGCCGGCCGCGTCCAGCTCTGTAAACAGTCCAATTAACACGCGCCGAGTCTGCCTTGTGCCGCTCGCCTTCGCAAGTCTCGCATCGGCTCCTTCGCAAATTCGCTTCGTAACTTTCGTTTCCCGCTAGCTAATGCAATGATAATCTCGTCTCCGATGATCGGAACCCACGGCGCCCGGTTCTCGTCCCTTCTCATCCTTTTTTTCCTTCTCCTCGGCCCCGCGCTGGCTCAAGAGCTCAAACATCGCAGCGCTCCGGGAACTCCTGATACCGGACAATTTTCCGAGGTCGGCATTCTCGAACACCACAAGCTGGCGCCTACCCTGCGTGGCGAAGGTCGTTTGCGCTTCAGCCCCGATGGTTCCTATCTTCTGGTGCAGGACGCCGCCGGCTTGTTTTTGCTCTCTACCCAACCCCTGCAGATCCTCATGTACTCCGACGTCAGCTACGCCTATCCTGCCCAGTTTTCCGCCGACTCCAAAGCTCTCTCCGTCCTCGGCGCCGACTTGCAGTTCATCACCTGGCATCTACCGGATGTTCGTTTGCCTGAGCGCCGCACTCTTCAGATCAAGGAGGGCTGCCTCGACGCGCGGCTTTCCCCGGGCGCGGAATGGATCTCCTGCACCACGCCCGATCTCGCTGTGAACATTTACCGCACCAGCGACCTGCAGCGCGTAGCCGTCGAGCGGGTACAGGTTCTCTCCGGCAACAACCTGGTCATTGCGCTGCCTCGCTCTCTCCCATCCTTCCTTTCAGCTCCCTTCGGAATCCACGCGGCCCACAGCTTCGAAGTTCTTGCCAACCGCAGGATGCATCACTCTGCTCATTTCTTCTCCCCGGACGGCTCCAGCCTCTTCGTCTTTGCGGGTTCCGAGTCGTTTCGACTGAATCTTCCCGCCGGCGCCAAAGCCGGGCTGCCGGGCGCCCTGCGCAAGACGGATCATCCCTTCCTGGCCGCTGCATCGTCCGATCAACTCGTCGTCGCCGGCGAGCGCGGCAAGGATGCTCCGCCCCACCTCGTGTCCGCCTCCAGTGGCCAGACGCTGGCCGCATTGAATTTCACTTCCACGGTGGTCGGTCCGGCCTCCGACCCTCACTATTTGCTTTTGTGGGACCAGGAAAACGTCAAGGCTTCGCTCTTCGATCTTGCCAGGAATGCGCCGCTGACCCTGCCGCCCAGTATCGCCGCCGATATTTTGGGCGGGCATCTCGCCCTGCTCAACTCCGCAGGCCAGGTCTCGCTGTACAAGCTTGGCGAACCGCACGCTTTCGCCGCCGGACGACTTCCAGTCACTTCACTCCCATCGCTCTCCGGCGCCATGGCCGACCCGGACTTGTCCTCGCTGCTTTTCTCGGAATCGGGAATTTCGGCTTCGTTCGATGTTCATTCAGGCAATCGCCTTGCCGTCCTCCCGGGTTTTGACGCCATCGCCTTTCTCGCTCCCGATTCCGCCATGCTGTCCGCTCCCACCTCCAGAAGCCAGGTGCACATGCATCGCTGGTCCCGCGCCGCCAGTGATTCTCCGTCCAGGCCCGAATGGACGAACGACGCCCTGGAACTGGTCTCTTCGCAGCATGCTTTCATTGGCTTCTATTTCCACAACTCGCAAGCTTCGCGCTCGCGAGTGCCGGAATTCTATCGTGATGCTTTCATGCCTTTTGAGCTGCGCGCTCTCGATCCTGGCACCGGTAATCAGCTTTGGAAGCGCGACTTTACCGATAGCGGCCCGGTGCCGTTCTCCGATCCACAGGGCCAGCGCATCGTCTTCGGCTGGAAGGCCCAGGCCGACGGCGCTTGGCGCGTTGTCCACAAGTTTCCCGCGCTCAAAGACGCCTATCAGCGCAGCAAAGTGAAAGACTTCGACTCCATGTTTGAAGTGCTCGACGCCGCCACCGGCCAGACCCTCGGTGGCGTCCTGGTCCAGGCTGGCAGTGGCCCGGAAAGTTTCGACGCCGCATTTTCCGTCGGCGATTTTCTCTTTCTGGTCAAGGACCGGGTCCGCATGACCGTCTATTCGCTCAAGCAAAGCACCATGATCGAGCGCATGCGCGTGGAAGTGCCCGCTGTCAGCGAGCCTCGCAATTTGCTCGCTTACGATGCCGGCAATGGCCATCTGCTGTTTTTCGATCTGGCCGCGGGCAAAGTCGTCGCCGATCGTCCCTTGCCGGACACCGTTGCGTACCTGCGTTTTTCAGCGGACGGCGACCGGCTTCTGCTACTCACGATTCATCAGGAAGCTTTTATTCTCGATGTCCCGGCCACTATCTCCGCATTTCCGCCTAAACCCGCCGCGTCCCCGGGCTCTCCGTAAACAGCGGCACCAGCTCCTGCATGCGGTCAATATAAAAGTCCGCGGGATGCGCCGCGCGGTCGTGTGTTCCAAATCCGAAATTCACGATGGCCGAGATCATTCCCGCGTTGCGCGCCGTCTGCACATCCACTTCCGAATCGCCCACCATGACCGCGTCGCCGGCGTCCACATTCAGTTCCCGCAAGAGCGTATTCGCGCCCAGCGGATCGGGCTTCTTGGTCGCGAAGCTGTTTCCGCCGTACACAAATTGGAAATAGTCGCGCAATCCCAGTCCTTCCAGGATGCGCACGCTGATGTTCACCGGCTTGTTGGTCAGCACCGCCATCGGCACGCCGCGCAGCTCCGCCAGCGCGTCCGCCACTCCCGCGTACGCTGCGGTGTTGTCCAGCTTGTGGGCTTCGTAGTACATCAGGAAAAACGCCAGCGCGCGCTGCAACTCTGCCCCGTCCGGCGTGCCTCCGAGTGCCCGGCTGATCAGCACCGGCGCGCCCGAGCCCACATAACTCGCCACCAGGTCCTCCGGAAGTTCGGCGCGTCCCACTTCCCGCAATGTCGCATTCACCGCCAGCACCAGATCTTTCTTCGAATCAATCAACGTCCCATCGAGATCGAACACCAGTGCCTTCACGCGTCCCGCGAATTTGTTTTCCATATCTTTTTATTTTAATACGCGCGTCGCATTCCTTATCCCGCTTCGCGTAAACTAGAGGATTCAACTGTCCCGCAGGAGAGCACTGGAGAACTCATGGCCCAGGTATTCCCGTTCCAAGCCTATCGCTTTCGCGCCGAGGTCGCGCCCTACGATCGTTTACTTACCCAGCCCTACGACAAGATTTCTCCACAGCGGCAAGCCGAATATTACGATTCCCATCCGCACAATCTCATCGCCGTGGAAAAAGGCCGCGCCTATCCCTCCGATTCCGCCCAGGACAATGTTTACACCCGCGCCGCCGCAAAAGTGGAAGAGTGGATTCAGAACCACATCATTGCCCAGGATCCCGCACCTGCCTTTTACTCGTACACCCAGGAATTTACGGTGCCCGGCAGCGCGGAACGCCGCATCCGTCGCGGTTTCATCGGCGCCGGCAAGCTCGAGGAATATTCCGCCGGCGTCATCTTCCGCCACGAACACACGCTTTCCGGACCCAAGGCCGACCGTCTCGAACTTCTCCGTCACACCCGCACCCACACCGGCCAGCTTTTCATGCTCTATTCCGATCCGCAGCTCCGCGTGGACACGGTCCTCGCCGCGGCGGAAAAATCCGCCGCTCCCGCAACTGAGATGACCGATGAGTACGGCGTCATTCATCGCCTTTGGGTCGTCGCGGATCCGCAACAGCTCCAGGCCATTCAGCAAGCCATGGCCGATCAGAAGCTGGTCATCGCCGACGGCCATCATCGCTATGAAACCGCGCTCAATTACCGCAACGAGCGCCGCGCCGCAGCAGGCAACGTCGATCCCGGCGCTCCCTACGAAAGGGCGATGATGACCTTCGTCAACACACGCAGCGAGGGCCTGGTGATCCTCGCGACCCACCGCGTTGTCGCCAACGTGCACGATTTCTCCTGGGCTGCGGTGCGGCGCTACCTTGAGCCCTGGTTTTCCACCGAGGTTTTTGCCTTTGCCGACGACAACGAGAAGCACCAGGCCCAGCAAAAATTTCTCGCGCGCCTGAGGGAAACCGCCCCGCACCGCTCGATCGGCGCGTATCCCGCGGCCGGGCCGCAGCGCGCGTTCTATCTCTTCCAGCTTCGCGAAGGCGCCGACCTGGCGCAGCTGCTCCCCAGCGTTTCGCCGCTGCAGCGCGAGCTCGACGTCGTGCTCCTGCACGACGGCATTCTGGAACCCGCGCTCGGCATCACCCTGCAAGCCGCCACCAAGGAAATGAACCTTACTTACGAGCGGGAAGCCTCCGCAGCGATCGCCGCTGTGGACTCCGGCAACGCCCAGGTCTCGTTCCTGCTCAACCCGGTGGACGTGGAAAAGGTCGTCGAAATCGCCACCGCCAACGAAGTCATGCCGCAGAAGTCTACCGACTTCTACCCCAAGCTCCTGAGCGGCATCACGATGTACCGCGTCTAGCGCGCGTTCAGCCGGCACCCGCAACTCGCACCCGGCAAAGCAAAAAAGGCGCGCCGGAGCACGCCTCTTCGCCAACCCTAATTTGTTCCGCTAAAAAGCCGCTTACTTCGAGAAGCTCGCCACCGCCGCCGCTTCCGTATCGTACACCTCGAACACCGTCAGCAGCTTGGTGATCTGCAGCACTTCCTGGAACTTGCTTCCCAGGTGGCACAGGCGCAGCGAGGCGCCTTCCTTCTTTGCCGTGTGGTGCGACGCCACCAGCGTGCCGAGGCCCGCGCTGTCAATGAACGTGATGTTGTCCATGTTCAGCACAATCTTTTTCTTGCCTTCCGCCAGCAGGCTCTTCACCTTTTCGCGCAGCGCGTTGCTTTCGTCGCCCAGCACGATCCGCCCGTCCAGCGCCACCACCGTCACGCCATCCACTTCGCGTTGCGTCAGTTTCAATGCCACGTTCGTTTCCTCCTCATGGGAAAGCGGGTCCGGCGGCAACCCCCTCCGGAGCCCAGAAGCATATCACTCAGATGTAGTCCGCGCACGACATGTAGTATCCGCAGACGTTGCAAATCAGCTTGCAACGCCGCGATTCCAGCCGCTGCGAGCATACGGGGCAAAAGCGCGAGGCGTCTTCCTGTCCGGCCATCCCTGCGGGGAGCGATCCTGGGGCGGAAGCGTTGTGCTTCTCTTCGCGGCCCTCGGGTGCGTTTACCGGCTGGGTGCCCCGTTTTCCGCTTTGTACCGCGCTTGGTTGCAACCTCAGTTCGAACCTCGGTTCCACGGCCGCATCTTTATAGCACAACCCGTCCCATGCGACCAGCCGGGGAAACCCTGCAAGCCCGCAGCCCGTGCCCCTGCATTTGTATCTCTCGGCCGGCCGAACCCTGCCTCTGCAGTCGGCCCTGGCAAGCCAGTGTCGCGCAGGATTCTAGTCCGGCCCTTTTTCTTCCTTAGCAGAGGGAAGCCGCCTTGCGTGTGGCAGGCGACGCTGACTGTGCTTGTGATTGCTAGCGCTTCACCGGTTCCGGCATGACGTATCCCGAATGAGCGGGCAGACCTGCCCGCTCCAGTTGCACGGTCACATGGCCAATCGAATAGTCTTTGAGCAAAATTTCGCTGATGCCGCCGAGGATGGCTTCGCAACGGTCCATATGCATGTCCGGCACGCGTGCGTGGCACGACAGCGCCGTCTCCCCGCCCCCCAACGACCAGATGTGCACGTCATGGACTTCCACCACGCCTTCCACTTTCAGCATCGCGCGCGCCACTTCTTCCAGCCCCATCTCTTTCGGGCGCCCTTCCAGCAGGATGTGCGCCGAATCGCGGAAGATTCCGATGCTGGACCAAAGAACGAGCACGCCAATCGCCAGGCCCAGCACCGGGTCCACCCAGCGCCAGCCCGTATAGCCAATCACCACCGCGCCCACGATAATCGCAATATTGGACAGCGCGTCGCCGAAGTTGTGTACCAGGATGGCGCGCAGATTCAGGTCGCTGCGACCCCGCACCAGTGCCAGCGTGATTCCGCCGTTCACCGCCAGCGCCGCCAGCGACGTCCAGATCATCCAGGACTCCACCACCGTCACCGGCGCGCGCAACCGCTCGATCGATTCCCAGCCCAGCCACAGCGATAGCAGCACCAGCAGCACCGCGTTGGTGTATGCCGCCAGCACGCCTGCGCGGCGGTAGCCGTAGGTCTTTTCGCTGTCCGCCGGCTTCTGCGCCCAGCGCATCGCCAGCCAGGAAATTCCAATCGCCGGTACGTCGGAAAGGTTGTGCACCGCGTCGTTCAGCAACGCCACGCTGTGTCCCAGCAGCCCGCCAAACACTTCCGCGACGACCAGTCCCAGCGTCGCCGCCATAGCCCACGCCAGCACACTGGCGGACATGGGCGGATGGGAATGGCCCGCGTGGTCGTGCCCGCCATGACGGTGTCCGCCATGGCTGTGCCCGAAATGCTCAAGTCTCGCCTGGCCGGACGAATGCCCGTCGCCGGGCACGTGGGTGTGCCCGTGCCCATCGCACTTTGTGGGCGTATGCGTGTCGCTGGCCATCGTCGTTATTGTAGTCTTCTGCAGCCTCCGCCGCGCAATTCCTCATTCCTGGCCGTTATTGGGCACTTTGACACGCGCCCGCCGCGAAGCAATTGACGCTCCTTGCCGCCACTGCGAGTATCAAAGGAGCTTCCCGAACACCCCGTTTTTGCGCCGGGAAGCTGCTCTGCCCGAGGGGCATACCAGGCACATGACGGCTCCGGTGACCAAACTCAGTTTCTGGGGCGTGCGCGGTTCCACGCCGACCGTGGATCCCGCCACTTCGCGCTACGGCGGCAACACGCCTTGTCTGGAGCTCACCGCGCCGGATGGCTCGCAGTTCATTCTCGATTGCGGCACCGGTTTGCGCATTCTTGGCAGCCGCTGGACCGCACCCGCGCGCGAACGCAACGCAGAGACCCATATCCTGGTCACCCACTATCACTGGGATCACATCCAGGGCATTCCGTTCTTTGCGCCGCTCTATTCGGAAAACAATACCTTCCACTTCTACAGCTTTCGCTCCAAGCATCTTGGCCGCGACAGCCTGAAGCAGGTTTTCGAGGCGCAGATGGCCATGCCGTATTTTCCGGTAAACATGTCGGCCATGACCGCCCGGAAGAAATTCATGGAAGTCAGCGGAGGAGAATCGTTTACCGTCGGGGAAAACAAGGTCACCGCGCGCCACTTGAATCATCCGCAAGGCTGCCTTGGCTTCCGTATCGAGACTGCAGCGGGAACGGTTGTGTATGCCACCGATAACGAGCCCGGCGATCCCGCTCTCGATGCGCAGCTCCGCGAACTTGCCGCCGGCGCGGACGTCTTTATCAATGACGCGCAGTACACTCCCGAACAGCTCGCCAGCGCGCGCAAAGGCTGGGGCCACTCCAGCTGGCGCGAGGGCGTGAAAATCGCGCGGGAAGCCGGAGCCAAGACCCTGGTGCTGTTCCACCACGACCCGGATTCCGCCGATAAATCCATCGACGGGCTGTTGCGCGACGCGCGCGAGGAGTTCGATTCGGTATTCGCCGCCAGCGAAGGCATGGTGATCTCGCTTGGCTCGGAGCCCGGCCGACTGGAAGCTCATATGCCGGTTACCCGCACCGCGCTGCGCCGCGAAGCGCAGTTTCGCGCCAAAGTCACAGGAATCACCGATGGCGGCCGCGCGTTTGAAGAACAGACCGTGGTGCAGGACCTGGCGCTGCAGGGCGCGCTCCTCAGCCTGACGCACACGCCGCGCCTGCAATCCGAATTGCAGGTAGTGATGGAAACTCCAGGCGCCGTTGGCCAGCACAGCATGAAGCTGCGCGGTTACGTTGTGCGCGTGGACGCCGCGGAAAAAGGCGGCAACGCGGTCGGAGTCGTTTTCACGGAATAACTCCCGCATCAGGACGCGACCGCCCGCACGGCGGGCTTGCCACTTCATCAAATTTTCGCGATGGCAGAGCTACTTTAGGTCGGCCAGCTTCTGATCGAGATGCGCCAGGGCGGCTTCCAGCGTCTTCTTGTGGTTGGGATGCGTGGCCGTTTCCAGGTCATTCAGGATGTGCCGCCGCGAGAGTTCGATGTTAGCGCGTTCGCGATCCTTGTCCAGCTGATCCGGAGTTTTCTGCGCCTTGCCCGTTGCTGACATGGTCTCCCTGTTCGCTACCTGCGATTCGACGTCTTTACTTTCCCAGCCGCGTGCCATGTTGTTGGAGCGGAAGCGTCAGGCCCCTGCGCTTCCTGCCAGTATTGTGCCACATTTTGCAGCAGCAGCGTGCGTCTTGCTTGCTTGCAATATTTGCGGCGTTTCCATCGCGCGCCATGCTGATTTCAGGCGCCGGCCGCCTTACCCCGCGCCCGCGCCGGCAATTCTTTGTTCTGCACCAGATGCCTCAAGCCGGCTTCCGCCAACCGCGCGCGCCGCTCCGCGAATAATCCATCGAACACGAATTCCGCCGAGCCTTCGCGCCAGCGCACGCGCAGCGACCAATCCTGCTGCGAGGGAAACGCAGTGACCAGGGAAATTTCGTCCGCGGGAATTACCGCCGCCGGCCGCAAATCGTTGTCCAGCACCCACACCCGGCTTTGCGAAACATAGAAATTCACTTCGCGCGCTGCTTCAGGGTTTTCCGGCAGCTGGCCGAATGTTCCGCCGTCCAGTACCAGGTACGCGCCCAGTTGCGCCGCGGCTTTCGCCGTTCCGCGATCCTTGCGCAGCGGCGGCAACAGCACCGCCAGCATAAACAGCGCCAGGCCAACCGGAGCGAAGGCCCACGCGTTCCACAAGCCCAGCGGCAGCACCACCAGCGCGGCGCCCACCACTCCCAGCGCGATGCGCAGCAGCGTCCAGGCGCGAGGCGTCGAGCTGAACTTTAGCAGTTTCGGAAACACCCGGGAAACCTGGAACACGGAATCCGCCAGCGATTCGCGCATGCGGGCAAACGACGACACCGCTTCCGCCGGAGGCAGATCGCTCGGGAGAACAGGGGGAGTGGAACCGGTTGCCATAAACAGAGTCCGAAGGACCCTTATGCTAACAGGCCGCGCGGCGCTTGCGGAGAAATTTAACGCAAAAAACGAAGAAAACCGCGGTCCGGCCGCAGCTGGGTAAGAGCGCCGGGAGCGTTACTTGGCCGCAGCCGACCCAGGCTTCAGCCCGTCAATTTCGCGCATGCGCGCAAACGCCCGCCGCACGTGTGGGATCGTAATCGAACCGCCCACGATCAAGGCCACATTCAGAGCGTCAATCACCTCCTCGCGCTTCCAGCCCTCTTCGGCGCTGCGCACCAGGTGATAGGTGATGCAATCGTCGCACCGAAGCACCATGCTGGCGACCAATCCCAGCAACTCCTTGGTTTTCGTGCCAAGCGGGCCCGGCTCATAGGCTTGGTGGTCGAGAGCAAAGAATCGTTTAACACCGAGATGGCCGCAGTTAAGAATTTCCTCATTCAGGTCCGCACGAAACTTCTGAAATTCATCCAACTCCGCCATGGCTCCTCCAGGATTCCTGCAAGGATGTTACCAGTCCTCGGCCGATTCCTTGCGTGGCTCGCATGCCTTCGGGCGAGCGACTTACGAAATACTTCGCTTTGTTTCGATAATTGTCGTATAAAAACACGACTCGTCTTTCGGATCTCCAGGAGAACCACTTGCGCAGACGCGACTTCTTGGCATCGCTCACGGTTGCGGGCGGCGCTGCGCTGGCCGGAGCCGCCCCGGCCAGCGGTCAGGACGGTGTCGTTGCGGCGCACAACTGGGCGGGCTATGACTTTGGCAGCGGACCAACCGTGTCCGACCGCTTGAATCAAGGACCGTTCCCGCAGTACCCGCCGGACGCGCTGATTCCCACCGACGATGTAGTCATGACCACCACCCCGTCGGACGAAGTGGCGCCCAACTACGGCAAGGGCCTGATCACCTACGTCACGGCCGACTCCGGAACCGACGAGATCAAAGCGGACAACATTCCCCGGGCGATCGAAGAGCTGGTGAATTTCCCGCTGGGGCAGCAACTTTACATACGGCCGACCTGGCGCGAGATTCAGCCGCGGCCGGGCAAACTGGAGCTTCCGGAATATCTACAGCTGGTCTTCGATCTGGCGAGAAAATCGAACAAACGGATCGGGTTACGGGTGCAGATGTGCGCGCCCGACTACACCCACTCCCCCGCGCTGCCAGATTTCCTGCTGGAGAAAGTGCCGAAGGTCGATCTCATCTTGACCGATCAGGGCGAGAGCAAAAGCGCGCAGCGCTATCTCAAGAATCCGCATGCGAAATACCAGCCGCGCTACGACAGCCCGGTGTTCCAGCAGGCGTTCGAGGAACTTCTCGGGCTGATGGCCGCGGAGTGGAACGGCAATCCGCAGATCGAGTTCATTGACACGTTCATGTACGGCTTCTGGGGCGAAGGGCATACCTGGCCTTTCGCTAACAATCCGTTTCCGGACTACATCACCGCGGAGCGCACCTGGATGCGCCTGCTGGAAATACAGCTGAAACATTTCAACAAGACTCCGCTGCTGACCAATACCCAGCCCGATTTCAGCCGGGTGGGGAATGCCGCCATGCTCGACGCTTCCGTGCGCAGCCACAACTGGATTCGCAGCGACACCATCTTCATCGAGAACGAACAGATCGAAGCGCTGAGCAACCGCCCGCCGTGGGTGGCGGCGCTGCTGGAGCAGGGCCTTCCGGGCAAGCCTCCCGACAAGTCCGCGGACGGGGCCGCTGCGCTGGAGGGAGTCTCGCCGGCGGAAAACATGATTTCGCACGTCATGGACATCGGAGCGAACTACTGGTCGCTGTGGAATTTTCACCAGATCAGCGCCGACAATTTGCGGCGCTACTACGAGGCATACCCGGCGGCCTTCGACCGCATCAACCGCCGCATCGGATATCGTGTTCGGCCATCGTTTATATGGAGCTACGAGGATGCGGGCTATCTAGGCTTGATCATCGGTTTTGCCAACGATGGAATTGCCGGGGTGCCGGGCGTGCTGCGCGTAACCGTGGAGAGCGAGGACGGCAAGGTGCTCAAAACCGGCTGTCTGGACGCCGGCTACCCGCTGCCTGGCAAGATCCGCCAGGCGTTGCTGGTGCTACCGCAAGGCACGCGGTTCAAGGGACTCCGTCTGCGCGCCGAGCTCGAAGTGAAGAACATGCGCTATCCGGTGCGCTGGGCGTGCCGGCAGAAACTCAACGAGGATGGCACGCTGACTCTGCGTCCCAATCTGCGAGCCGAGGTCTAAAAAGATCAGTGCGCGGCTGGCGCAGGCTGCGCAGTCGGCGGCAGGATTCCGCTTTGCCGCAAATAGGCAGACTGAGCGGAGTAGTGGTCGGCCCAGGAGCCGACGAGAATGAACATCAGAGCGGCGCGGGTGACGGTGCGATTGGGGCCGAGTTGAACCGGGTCGGCGAGGTGCGAGTCGTCGAGCTTGGCCAGAGCGGCGTCACAGAACGCGAAGGAATTTTTGAGGTTGGCAACCAGCTTATCCTTGGGATCGGTATCGCTGAGTTTCGCTCCATCGGGGACGGCGTTTCCGGTGAGCTTGGAGCAGAAATTAAAGTTGGCCTCCGCGATGTGCAGGGTCAGGTGCGCAAAGGTGATCTGATCGGGCGTGGGCTTGCCGGAAAATTTATCGGCGGGCATGGCGTCGGCGGCCGCGGGCATGATTTTGCCGTAGCGGGCCAGGCCGCCGCGGACGGCGTCGGAGACGGGAGTGGTCGTGGGCGACGGAGTCTGTGCAGCGAGGGCCGAGGCAAAGAGAAGGGCGGCGGCGAGGGAGAGAAACGATTTCATGAGGTTCTCCAGAGTGAAATTGAGCCGGAAAGAATGTAGCAGATGAGAGCGAGAGGTGAATAGTAACGGGTAGAGCCCGTGCTCAGCGCGTGATGACCAGGCCCGGGGTGGCGCCGGTTGCTTTTCCCTCAGACCAGACGAGGATGCCGTTGACGAAGACTTTCTCCACGCCGACAGAAATCTCCTGCGGCTTCTCGAAGGTGGAACGGTCCAGAATCGTCGCCGGATTGAAGAGCACTAGATCGGCGACGGCGCCTTCGCGCAGCGTGCCGCGATCGCTCCAGCCGAGGCGTTGCGCGGGAAGGGAAGTCATCTTGCGTACGCCTTCGGCCAGGGTGAACCACTGCTTCTCGCGCACGAAGCGGCCGAGCACCCTGGGGAAAGTTCCCGCGCCGCGCGGATGTGCCGCGCCGATCCCGCCGTCGCTCGAAACCATGACCCAGGGCTGCTGATAGAAAAGCTTGATGTCCTTCTCGATCATGGAATGGCCGATGACCGCGGCTTCCGTGCCGGCCGCGTCGCCTTCGCGGATGATGCGGATGTACATCTGCACCGGGGAAATTTTCCGGGCCTTGGCGAGTTCCGCCAGAGTGTGCCCGGCATACGCCGGATTGGGCTTGAACTCGGTAATCGCGAGCGCGTCCGCGCCGCCCATGTCGTAGAGCGCTTTTTCGACGCTCTTCGGGTCTTCGTACTGCTTGTTAGGCACTATTACCTTGATATTGGTGTTCCAGGCGTCGTAGGGATAGCAGTCGGCGAGAAAATCCACACCGTCCTTGCGCGCCTCTTCCACCACGTGAATGTACTCGGCGGCTTTGCCCCACACGCCGACGGTCCCGAGCTTGATGTGCGAGTGGTCCACCGGAATGCGGGCTTGCTTGCCGATTTCGATCTCTTCGGCCAGGGCGTCGAAGGCTTTGTCCGCCTCATCGCGGATGTGCGTGCTGTAGAAGCCGCCGTGTTCGGCGGCGCTGCGGGCCATGGCGATCAGCTCGGCGGTGTTGCTGTAGCTGCCGACTTCGTATTCGAGACCGCTGGAAAGGCCGATTGCGCCTTCGTTCATGGCTTTCCAGGTGAGCTGGGCCATTTTTTCGATTTCAGCCGGGGTTGCGACGCGCTTGAAATCCTTGCCCATCACTTGCTTGCGGATGGTGGCGTGGCCGGCCAGCACGGCAACGTTCATGGCCGCAGGGTGTGCGCGGCGCGCGGCAATCCACGGAGCGATGGGCCAGGGCGAATCGCCGTCCGGTCCCTGAATCGCGGTGGTGATGCCCTGGCTGATCTGGGTTTCCGCGACGGGATCGGTTTCGAGTCCTTCGAGAGAGTGGTTGTGAATATCGATGAAGCCCGGCGCCAGCACCAGACCGCGTGCGTCAATCACGGTTTCTCCGGGTGCAGGCGAGAGATCGCCGATGGCGGCGATGTGGCCGCCGCGAACGCGCAGCGCGGCCGAGCGCAGCGGGGCACCCGTGCCATCGGCCAGCTGGGCGTTGACGATGAGCACCGTCGCTTCAGCCGGGGGAGGAGAGGCCGCGGTTGCGCGGAAAACCAGAAACGCCGCCATGATAAGCGCGGTCAAGCAGAGTGCGGAAACGGTGCGACGAAGAGCTTGCATTTTGGCGTATACCTGTTGTGACGTGCCGTGACGTGTCGCGAACCCTTGCGACCGCGGCCCATCGCCCGCCTCTTTGTGCCACGGAAAGCGCATACCGGCTGTGGCCAGCGCCTGACTTCAGCGGCGCTCCGAACGGGCGCGGAGATGGTACCAGATCGTAATGAGAAAAATAGAGACGACAAGAATCAGCGTGGAGATAGCGTTGATTTCCGGAGTGATACCGCGGCGCAGGCGGCCCCAGATTTCCAGAGGTAGCGTGTACTCGCGCCCATAGAGAAAAAAGGTGACCGCGATTTCGTCCATGGACAGCGTGAAGATGAGCAAGCCCGCGGCGATGAGCGAGAGCTGGAGATTGGGCAGGGTCACCCGCCAGAACGTGCGCCAGGGCGTGGCACCGAGATCGAGCGACGCTTCCTCCTGGCGGCGGTCCATTTTCTGCAACCCGGCAAAGAGTTCGGTCGTCGCGACGGAGATCAGCGCCGTGCCGTGCCCGAGAAAAATGGTCACCAGGCTGAGTTGCAGTTGCGCGCGGACGGCGAACAGCAGCAGCGAAAGGCCGGTGATGATGCCGGGTAAGACCAGAGGCAGAAGCACTAGCCGGCGGAATAGCGCTTTACCGGGAAACTCCGTGCGATCGAGCGCCAGAGCGGCTAGCAGGCCGAAGGTCAGTGAGATGGTCACGGCGCCCGCGGCCACGATCAGGCTGTTCAGCACCGAGTCCCAGATGGCGGAGTCTGCGAACAGCTGGCGGTACCAGGCAACGGTGAAGTGGCGGGGAGGAAAACCGCCGACGCCGTCGCGATTGAAGGAATAGAGCACGAGCACAACGATCGGCAGATAGATGAACGCGAAGACCGCGGTGGCGTAAGCGGCAAGCCAGGGGGAGCGCGGCGAGGTTGTGCTGGCGGCGCTCAATCGAAGGACCAGCGTCTTTCCAGCCGCTGCGTCAGCGCCAGCAGCGCCAGGGTGAACAAGAGAATGAAGACGGAAATGGCTGCGCCCAGCGGCCAGTCATAGGCTGCGCCAAAGAGTGACTGCACGAGGTTGGCGATCATGGTGCCGGACGCACCGCCGACCAGCAGCGGCGCCAGGAAGTCGCCGAAGGAGAGAACGAAAGCGAACGTTGCCCCGGCCAGCAAACCCGGAAGCGAAAGCGGAAGGATCACGCGGAAGAACGTCTTCAGCGGGCCGGCGCCGAGGTCTTGCGAGGCCTCGACGAGCGGTCGGGGGATGTGCTCGAGCGAAGCGTAAATCGGAAGAAAGACGAACGGCGTGTAGATGTGCGTGAGGGTCAGGGTCACCGCGAACGGGCTGTAAAGCAGAGCCGAGACCGGTTCGTGCGTCAGGTGCAGGAACTGCAGGAAGCCGTTGAGCACTCCGTCGGAGCCGAGAATGGTTTTCCATGCGTAGCCGCGAACCAGATAGCTCACCCATAGCGGAACAATGACCAGCTGGTACAGCAGTTCCTTGCGCGGGCCCGCGCGGAACGACAGGTAATAGGCCAGCGGATAGCCGAGCAACAACGAGAGCAGCGTGACCGAGACGGCGATGCGCGCCGTCCGAAAGAGCACGGTCAGGTACAGCGGGTTGCGAAAGAGCGTGACGTAGTTCTGGAGATTCCACTGGTGGACGATGCTGCCGTCGCGCACCGTCCAGAAACTGTGAACGAACATCAGGACGTAGGGAAAAAGCAGGAACAGCCCAACCCAGGCGATCGGCGGAATCGCGACCAGCAACTTGTACGTGCGCGAATACATGACGGGCGCCTACTCCTTCACCGCGATGGCGCTGGCGGCGGCAAACACGAAATTGTGCGCGGTGGAGACAGCGACGTCCGCGCCGGATGGCACGCGTGCGCGCAGCGTCGTGCCGGAAGCCGTCTCCAATTCGAGCAACTCAGTGGCGCCTGCGTAAATTTGCTGGCGGACGGTGGCGGTGAAAGAGACTGCGTCGCGCGGCTGGCTTGGTCCGGCGAGCGCGATGGCTTCCGGGCGCAAGGAAAAAAGCGCGGCGCCGTCCGCGCGCGGGCAGCGAAATTGCAGGGCCCCGCAATCCGCGACGCCGTTGCGCACCGTGCCGCGCAGCAGATTGGTTTGCCCGATGAACTGCGCGGTGTACGCGGTAGCCGGATGTTCGTAGATTTCGCGCGGCGAAGCCACCTGCTCCAGGTCGCCGTTGCGCAGCAGCGCAACCCGGTCGGAAAGGGCCATGGCCTCTTCCTGATCGTGCGTGACGAAAAGAAACGTGATGCCCACTTCGCGTTGCAGCGCCTTCAGCTCGGACTGCATTTCTTTGCGCAGGTTGGCGTCCAGCGCGGAGAGCGGTTCATCCAGCAGCAAGAGTTGCGGGCGGTTGACCAGCGCGCGCGCCAGCGCCACCCGCTGCTGTTGTCCCCCGGAAAGTTTGGCAGGCTTGGCCGCGGAAAATTCGTGCATCCGCACCATCTGCAGGGCTTGCGTAACGCGCGCGGCGATTTCCGCTTTCGCCGTCCCCGCCGCGCGCAATCCATACGCCACGTTTTCGCTCACGTCGAGATGCGGGAACAGCGCGTACTGCTGAAACACGGTATTTACGCGACGGCGGTAAGGCGGCAGGGTGTCCAACCGTTCGCCGCTCATCCAGATTTCACCGGCGGTTGGCTGTTCGAATCCGGCGATAAGCCGGAGCAGCGTCGTCTTCCCGGAGCCGCTCTCTCCCAGCAGCGTCAGGAATTCCCCGCTGGCTATATTCAGGGAAAGGGTCTTCAGCACTTCGCGCGCCCCGAATTTCTTGCTCACCGCGCGCACTTCCAGCAGCGTGGCGCCCGCAGCGGGCGGAGTTGCGCTGGGCGCGGCGCTCACTGCGCGGCTTTGACCTCGTTCCAGATCTCGTTGTACTTCGCGCGGCGTGGCACGTCTTGCCAGAAATAGATGCGCTGCATGTAGGCGTCGGGATCGTCAAGGTGCAGCGATTTCTTCTCGGCGTCAGAAAGCAGCGCGGCGGCGCCGGGGTTCGCGGGCGTATAGTGCGTCACGTCGCTCACCAGTTTCTGGGTGCGGGCCTCGATCATGTATGCCAGGAACTCTGTGGCCAGCGCTTTCTGATTGCTGGCCGAGGTGATCATCAGGTGATCGATCCAGCCCGTCGTGTTCTCTCTGGGAATCGTCTCGCCAATCGGGAAATTCAGTTTGCGCAGCTGGGCGGTATTCAAGGGCCAGCCCATGGCCAGCACGATCTCGTGATTCTGGAAAAGGCTGGTCAGGTCGCCGCCCGTGGACCAATATTTGCGCACGTTCGGCTTCACCTCCAGCAGCTTTTTCTTTACTGCTTGCAATTCATCGTCGGAAAGATTGTAGAGATGGCCCGGATCGGGCTTGTCGTAACCGAGAATCTGCGCCGCCATGTACACGCTGGAAAGTTCGTCCCACAGCGAAACTTTGCCGCGATACTTCGGCTCCCACAGAACCGTCCAGGAATCGGGGGGTTGCGCGAACGCGGTTGTATCGTAAAGAAGCGGGTTCGGCCCCCACATAAAGGGCACGCCGTACGTCTGGCCGTTGGCTTTGGCCAGACTGGAGTCGCGCAGGCGCCCCGAAAGCTGCGGGTACGCGGGTATCTGAGCGAGCTGCAGCGGCGCCGCAAGTCCCGCTCGGACGATGGACGCGGCGATGTCGCTCGACGGCGAAATGACATCGTAGTTCGCAGCGCTCCCGCCCCGTAGCTTGGCTACCAGTTCGTCGCTCGAGCCCATGTACGACGCCACCACCTTGCAGTGGTGCGCCACCTCGAAGTCGTGCACGAAAGAGGGATCGGCATAGCCTTCCCAGACCAGGAGGCTCAGGGTCGGCTCGGATTTCTTGCACGAACCCAGGGCAAGGGCAAGAAAAATGGAGTAGGTAAGAACAACGGCGAGCCGAACAGCGCGCTTCATCGTGCCTCCTGGCATGCGCTGCGGCATGCGCGCGGCAAACTCTGACCGGAATACTACGCGACGACCGGCGAGGGCCGTCAACAAAAAGCTCTGGCTAGAACGTCGGCGGCGTGTTGATCCACAACAGCCAGGATTCCGTCTTGCCGGGATTGCGCCAGCGGTGCGGCGTCGAGCTTTCGAAGTACAAGCTGTCGCCCGGCTTCAGCAGGTAGTGTTCGTCGGAGTTGAGCCAGATTTCGAATTCGCCGCGCAGGATGTGCAGAAACTCTTCGCCCTCGTGGGTGTAGGATTCGCCGCTGCCGCTGCCCGGCTTGATGCGAAAGAGGTGCGGCTCCATTGCCGCGTTGCCCCAGGCCAGCAGCTCCATACGCACACCCTTGGTGGTTTCGAGAACCTTGCGCTCCGCGGGACGCACCAGGCGCGAATTGTCCTTGGCCGGTTCGAAGAAGGATAGGATGTTGGTGCCGTAGTAGCGCGCGATGCGCCGCAGGGTGCCGATCGAAGCGCGCATCTGCCCGCGCTCCAGCGCGCTGAGAAACCCCACGGAGACTCCGGTGGTCTTCGCTACCTGCGCCAGCGAGAGCCCGCGCCGCTGCCGCAGGCGGCGAAAGCGCGTGCCAGGCGATGCGGTGTTTTCCGCCTGCGCGGAAGAGACCAGCCCCTGCCGCTTCAGCACGTGCACGATGGCGGCGGGGTTCAGTCCCCGCGCGCGCCGCAGGAACATTGCGCGCTGCAGCAGCCTTACGTCTTCTTCGCGGTACAAACGGTATTTGCTGCGCGTGCGCTGTGGAGCCACCAGCCCCAGCGCTTCCCACGCGCGCAGCGCCGAGGAGGAGATTCCCAGCTTGCGCGCGACTTCGCTGATGCGCAGCGACGCTTCCGGAGCGGGCGAAATCGATGGATTGGATAGATTCTTTCTTCTTGACATCGCTGCGGGCATTCCCTAAGTTTACAGGATTATAGTAAGGTTTCCGGGGCACAAGCAACCTCGAAGCCGGTGCAAATTCTGAACTTCGGGGTCAGGGGTGAGTTCATGAATTGCCAGCAGTCTTTCCGCGCTCGCGTATCCGCTCGTCTGCTCGGTTCGATGCTCCTTTGTTGTCTGAGCTTGTTCGCTGCCGCCTCCGCCACTTTCCCGCAAAGCACGGGCGGCAGAATTCGCGGCACCGTGACCGACGCCACCGGCGGCGCCGTGATCGCGGCCAAGGTGGATTTGATCAACGAAGCCACCAACGTTTCGCGCCAGGCGGAAACCAGCGCCACCGGCGAATACCTCTTCCTGGAAATCCCGGTCGGCACCTATTCCATCCAGATTCAGCAGGCCGGCTTCAAGAAATTTGTGCGCAAAGGCGTTGAGCTGCACCTCAATGACGTGGTCAATGCCGACATCGTGCTGCAAGTCGGCGCGTCCGAGCAGGTGGTGGAAGTCACCGGCGAGCCGCCCGTCGTGGACACCACCTCCACGCAGCTCGGCGCCGTGGTCAATTCCCGTGACGCCACGCAGCTCCCCCTGAACCAGCGCGACGTTTACCAGTTGCTGCAGCTGCAGCCCGGCGTTCAGTCTCAGCTTGGTAACGATCTCTTCTACGGTTCCGACAAAGCCGGCGTCGTCACCGTCAACGGCGGTCGCGGCCGCTCCAACAACTACTCCGTGAACGGCGGCGACGGCAACGACCTCTTCGCCAATCTTCCCGCAGTGCAGCCTTCGCCGGACAGCATCGAGGAGTTCCGCGTCATCACCAACAACTTCGACGCGGAATACGGCCGCAACTCCGGCTCGGTCATCAACGTGGTCACCAAGTCCGGCACCAACGCCTGGCACGGCAGCGCCTTCGAATTTTTCCGCAACAAGGTTCTCAACGCCAAGGGCTTTTACGATCCGGTCAAGCCGGACTCCATCCAGAACCAGTTTGGCGGCACGTTCGGCGGCCCCATCAAGAAAGACAAAACCTTTTTCTTCGCGTCCTACGAAGGGCGCCGCATCAAGAAGGGCAAATCCTCGAATCCGGTGCCTCTCCCCACCGATGCCAACCAGTTGGGCGACTTCTCCAATGGCGGCACCAACGTTTTCACTGGCGTGCTCACCAGCCCGCAGGTCGCCGACACCCTGAACGCCCGCGGGAGCTGCGGCGCCGATACGATGGCCGCCAACGGTGGTGTGCCAATCGCGGCCGGCACCGATTACAACACGCTGTTTCCCGGCGGCATCATTCCGACTTCCTGCTTTGACCCGCTCTCCGTGGCGTTACTCGGCCAGTATGTGCACCCGACCTCCGACGGGGTCTTCCAGAAGGCACCCAATTCCACCGACCGCGGCGATCAGTTCACGATCAAGGTCGATCACGACCTGAGCAAGACCCAGAAGCTCGCGGTCTACTACTATTTCGACGACGACAACTCCCTAGACCCCTTTGCCGTGTTCCAGGCGGCTGGCGGCAATTTGGGCAACTTCCCCGGCGTCTTCACCACGCGAACCCAGCAGGTCAATCTCACGCACACCTGGACCATCGGCTCCACCATCGTGAACGAGGCCCGCTTCTCCTACTTCCGTGAAGGGCAGGCCAAGTTCAACTCTCCATCCCATACGTCTTTGGTGCAGGATTCCTGCACCTCGGCGGTTTCTTCGATTTGCTTCACCGGCACCTCGGACACGGGAAACTTGCCGACCAGCGCGGACTACGGCATCCACCCCGGCCTGGGCGCCAGTAAAGAGGGCTTGCCGTTCATCTCCGTGGGCGGCGGCTTTTCGCTCGGCAACAACTTCGAAGGCCAGTTGCCGCAGACGGGAAACACCTATCAGATCTCAGACAACTTCAGCAAAATCGTCGGCAACCACAGCTTCAAATTCGGCGTGGATTTCCGCAACCAGCGGTTCGATCAGTTTCTCTATTACAACGTCAACGGCTCCATCAGCTTCGGCCCCGGCGGTGAGAACGATCTGGCCTCCGCCGACGGCAGCTCTTATCCCAACTATTTCCTCGGTCTGCCCAGCAGCTACAGCCAGGGCTCCGCACAGCAGGAGAAAGTTCGCAGCAATTCCATCTACCTCTTCGCCCAGGACAGCTGGAAGCTCAAGCCCAACCTGACCCTGAACTACGGCTTGCGATGGGAGTTGAACACCCCGCTGAACGACATCGGCCACAAAGTGCAGACCTTCCGGCCGGGACAGAACTCCACGATTTATCCCTGCACGCTTCCAACCACCGATCCGCTCTACGATCCGGCCAACGGCATCACGGATTGCAATTCCGCGGGCGTGACGCCCACCGGCCTGGTCTTCCCCGGGGACAAAGGCGTGCCCCTGAGCTTGACCGAGACCTACTACAAAGCGTTCGCCCCACGCCTCGGTCTGGCTTGGAGTCCCGGTGCGGACAGCGGCTTTCTGCGCGCCCTGACCGGCGGACCCAGCAAGACCAGCGTCACCTTGGGCTGGGGCATGTTCTACAACCCCATCGAACAGCTCGTGCTTGAACAGTTCAGCGCCGAGCCTCCGTTCGGCGGCAGCAACTACATCGCGAACCCGACCTTCCAGGCGCCCTTCCTGGACCAGGACGGCACCGTATGGCCCAACCCGTTCAACGGGGTCCTGAATCCGCCCCGCGGCACGGCCATTAACTGGGAGAGCTTCCGCTCGATCCTGCTCTTCGGCGAGTTTCCCAAAGTCCTGCGCCCGCAATATTCCGCGCAATACAACCTGACCATCAAGCGCGAACTGCCCGGCAACATCCTGTTGCAGGTGGGTTACGTCGGCTCGCAAGGGCATCGCCTGCTGGCGTCGTACGACGTCAACCACGGCAATCCGCAAACCTGCAACGACCTGCAAGCCATCTCGGTTTTCAACGGTGACTCCTCGCTGGCTTGCGGGCCTTACTCCGCCGATAACTCATACTTCCTGAGCCCGTCCACCGTGATCCCGACCACCACGCCCTCGGGCGGCCTCACGTTGCCTTATAACGCGGGCAGTGGCGGCCTCTTCATCCCCGGTGGCACAACCGTCGGGTCGGTCGCCCCCAATGGCATTACCCTGGTCGGCCTGCGCAAGTACTCTTCGCCGAACTGCCAGCCTCTGGCCGGCCCCGGCCCCGGCAGCGGCTGCCCGGTGGACGGCGTACCCGTGTTCTCCAATATCTTCAGCGAGAACACCATTGCGCACTCCAACTACAACTCGCTGCAAGCCATGCTGGAAAAGCGCTACTCGCACGGCTTGCAGTTCCAGGTGGCCTACACCTACAGCAAGTCCCTGGACAATGCATCGAGCTTCGAAAGCTCGCTGAACCCGCTCGATTTCAACGCCACCTATGGCCCTTCGCTCTACGACGCGCGCCACCGCGTGGTGCTGAGCTACGTTTGGGAACTGCCGGTGCCCAAGTTCAGCGGCTTCAAAGGTGCGCTGCTCAGCGGCTGGCAGACGTCCGGCATCCTGACCCTGCAGTCCGGCTTCCCGATCCGCATCACCTCGGGCGACGATATCGAGCAACTCAGCAGCTACTTCTTCGAAGCGCCGGGCGAACCGAACCTGACCGGCCCCTTCCGTACCTGGAACGCGCGCAAGCACGACGGCTATCAGTTCGATCCCAGCCTCTTCACCAACGATACGGTCGCGCCGGGCACCATCGGCGACGCGCCCCGCTCCATCTGCTGCAACCCGGGCATCGCCAACTTCGATGCCGGCGTCTTCAAGGGCTTCCAGATCACGGAAAAGCTGCGCGCCGAGTTCCGCGGCGAAATCTATAACCTCTTCAACCACACGCAGCTGTACAGCGTGGACGGCAACATTTCCGACGGCACGGATTTCGGCCGTGCGCTCAAGGCCCGCGATCCGCGCGAAATTCAGTTCGCGCTGAAGTTCATTTTCTAGCGCGGCAGCGGCAATTGCCCGTCGCAGGCGCGGCTCGCATGGGCCGCGCCTGCGCGCGTCTGGCACAATATTGGTTGCAGTCTTGCAGCAAACTGACGGCAGGGAAGAGACCTGCAAAGGGCTGGCCGCCCGGAGAAGCAGCCGGCTTGGTTCGGAGATTCCCATGACGTACGAAGCACTGGCAAAAGAGCTCGCCACTTACGAAAAGCGCACGCCAAAGTCAGCCGTCGCGCACAAGCGCGCCGAGCAGCGCATTCCGCTCGGCGTGGCCAGCAACTACCGCCATTACGAGCCCTATCCGATTTTCGTCAAGGACGGCAAAGGCAGCAAAATCCACGATATCGACGGCAACGAATACATTGACCACAACCTCTGTTTCGGCGCGCTCATGGCCGGGCATTGCCATCCAGCGGTGGTAAAGGCCGTCGAAACCAAGCTGCATGAAGGCACCACCTTCGGCATGCCCCACGATCAGGAATGGGAGCTCGCAGAGGAGATTTGCGCACGTTATCCGGTTGAGATGGTGCGTTTCGGTTCCAGCGGCACGGAAGTCACCATGCACGCCTGCCGCATCGCCCGCGCCGCCACCAACCGCGAGAAGATCATCAAGTTCGAGGGCTCCTACCACGGCTTGCACGATACGGCGCTGGTCAGCGTCAAACCCAAGGACACCGAGTACGGCCCGGAAGACGCGCCCAACTCCATCCCCGGCGGAGGTGGCGTTCCCAAAGCTGCCGTCGAAAACGTGCTCGTCGCCAGCTTCAATAATTTGAAGAGCGTGGAAAACCGCTTCAAGCAGTATCCCGGCCAGGTGGCGGCCATCATCCTCGAACCGATCTTGATGAACGTCGGTCTTTGTATTCCCCAGCCAGGCTTTCTGGAGGGCTTGCGCAAACTCTGCGACGCCAACGGCGCGCTGCTCATTTTCGACGAAGTCAAAACCGGCGCGAAACTCGCCTGGGGCGGCGCCAGCGACTATTTCGGCGTGAAGCCGGACATGATCTGCCTGGCCAAGTCCATCGGCGGCGGCTTGCCGCTGGGCGCTTTCGGCGCCAGCAGCAAAGTCATGGGCCTCATCTCCGATCACAAGGTTTTCCACGGTGGCACCTACAACACCAACCGGGTGGCCATGGCCGCCGGCCTGGCCACCTTCCGCGAAGTGCTGACCCGCGCCAACTACGAGCATGTCGGAAAGCTCAGCAAGAAGTTGACCGAGGGTTATCGCACCATCATCGGCAAAGCCGGATTGCAGGCTTATGTAGCCAGCGCGGGCGTCAACGGAGCGCTCATGCTCTATCCGCAGGAAATTCGCAATTACCGCGACTGGACCAAGATTGATGTGGACCTGTGGCGCCACTACTGGTTCGCCATGGTCAACCGCGGCGTGCTCGCGCAGCCCTATTGGTGGGACGAGCAGTGGACTATTTCCGTGCAGCACACCGACGCGGACATCGAGAAGCACCTCGCGGTGTTCGAAGAAATTGCGCCGGCGCTGGCAAAAGCGCAGGCGGAACGCGGCATGGTCACCGTCGCGGCAGGGCACTGAAGATCGCACGCGGGGCCGTCGTGCACTCTAGGCAACGGCCCCCTTCGCTCCTTGCATCCCGGCCGGTTGACGGCGCTCCGCCCACTTTCGGAGAGTTGAGTTGACATCAGACGCAAAGCTCGCGGAAAACCAGCCGCACCTCAAGCGCGTTCTCGGCCAGCGCGACCTGGTGCTGCTGTTTGTCGTCGCGGTCTTCAACCTCAACGTTCTCCCTTCCATCGCCGCCAATGGCGGCGTCACCATTTGGCTTTGGATCATTTCGCTGCTCTTGTTTTTCTGGCCGCAGGGCATCGCCGTGATTGAGCTTGCGCAACGCTATCCAGGGGAAGGCGGCGTGTACCTGTGGGCCAAGGAAGTTTTCGGCGATTTTCACGGCTTCCTTTCCGGCTGGTGCTATTGGACCAACAACATGATGTACGTCCCGACGGTGCTCCTCTATTTCGTCGGGGTATCGGTGTTTGTTCTCGGCAGCGGACACGAGCACCTAGCGGAAAATCGCGTCTTTGCCCTCACCGCGTGCACCATTCTGCTGGCGTTGCTGGTGATTCTGAACATCGTCGGCCTCGGCGTGGGCAAGTGGATCAACAACATCGGCGGCGTCGGCACCTTTGTCGCCGCGGGCCTGTTGATGCTGCTCGGTGTGGTGGTGTGGGCCAGGTTCGGCTCCACCGTCACCTGGGCGGACTTCCGGATTCCGGAAAATCCGCGTTTCGTCCTGAATTCATTCGGCGTCATCTGTTTTGGCTTGGTCGGCCTGGAACTGGCTTCGATCATGGGCGACGAAATCCAAGACCCGCAAAAAACTTTGCCCGGCGCAGTCGCCTGGGGCGGCGTGCTCTCCGGTGCGTTGTACATCGGCGCAACGCTGACTTTGTTGATTGCCGTCAGCAAGCAGGACATCAGCGTCCTGCAGGGTATCGTGCAGGCGGTAACGCATATGGCGGCGCGCGTGAATGTTCCGTGGATCGTCGCGCCCTTCGCATTTCTATTGAGCCTCTCCATCGCCGGCATCGGTTCGGCGTGGCTTGGCGGCTCCGCGCGCATCCCGTTTGTTGCCGGCCTCGATTCTTATCTGCCGCGCTGGCTTGGCAATCTCCATCCGGTGTATCGCACGCCCTACGCTGCGCTTCTGGTTCACGCCGGCGTTTCTCTGGCGCTCGTCCTGATGAATTTTTGGAGCTCCGGCGTGCAGGAATCCTTTCAGCGCCTGCTGTCGCTGGCCGTAGTTTTGCAGCTCATTCCTTTTCTCTATATGTTCGGCGCCTTGCTGAAAATCGCCGTGGCTGCGGACTTCAAACCCCGCCGCTATTCGAAAGCCACCCTGCTGCTGGCCGGAACCAGCGGGCTGCTTACCACCTTTCTCGGTATCATCCTGGCGTTTTTTCCGGCACAGCAGATCACTTCGCTCGCTTCTTACGAAAAATGGATGGTGGGCGGCACGCTATTCTTCGTAGGCACCGCGGCGTTCTTCTTTTTTGTGTATGGCGGCCGGCGCAAAGCGCCGTTAAGTGCCGCGGCCTAGCGAATTTGCAGTTGTTTTGGAGGCGGAGATGTCCAGCAGCGCGACCACGGTAGTGCCCAACTATCAGAATTACGTGAATGGAAAATGGGAAAGCGCCTCTTCCGGCAAGACATTTCCCGTATATGACCCTTCTACGGAAGAGGTGATCGCCAACGTCGCCGCAGCCGACGCTGCCGACGTGGACCGTGCGGTCAAGGCTGCCCGCGCCGCCTTCGATTCCGGACCCTGGCCGCAAACCACGGCTCAGGATCGCGGCCGTATTCTCTTCAAGCTCGCCGATAAAATTCGCCAGAACGCCGCCGAACTCGCGGACCTCGAATGCCGCAATTCTGGTAAGCCCATCGTCGAAGCCGAATATGACATCGCCGATGTGGCCACCTGCTTCGAGTACTACGGTGGCCTCGCCAACAAGGTCACCGGACATGTGAATCCCGTTCCCGCCAACGCGCTGAGCTTCACGCTGCGCGAGCCCGTCGGCGTCGCCGGCCAGATCATTCCCTGGAACTATCCGCTGCTGATGGCGGCCTGGAAGCTTGCCCCGGCCATCGCGGCCGGCTGCACGTGTGTCCTCAAGCCCGCCGAGCAGACCCCACTCACCGCGCTCACCTTTGCCGGCTATTTTGAGGAAGCCGGCCTGCCGCCCGGAGTCGTCAACATCGTCAACGGCCTCGGCGAAACCGCGGGCGCCGCCCTCGTCGCCCATCCTGCCGTGGACAAGATTGCCTTCACCGGCAGTGCCGCCGTCGGGAAGATCATCGTCAAGTCCGCCGCCGATACCCTCAAGCGCGTGACCCTTGAGCTCGGCGGCAAGTCGCCCAACGTCTTCTTCGCGGACGCGGATTGGGAGGCCGCCGTGGATGGAGCGCTCTTCGGCGTCTTCATCAACCAGGGCGAAGTCTGCTCCGCCGGCAGCCGCATCCTGGTCGAAAAGAAAATCTATTCCAAGTTTGTCGAAGCCATGACCGAGAAGGCCAAGCGCATCAAGCTCGGTCCACCGCTCGAACGCGAAACCAAGATGGGCCCGCTCGTCAGCAAGGAACAGTACGACCGGGTCAGCTCCTACCTGGAAATTGGCAAGAAGGAAGCCAAGACCGCCATCGGCGGTGGCCGCCCCAAGCAGATCGGCAGGGGCTACTACGTCGAGCCCACCATTTTCTATGATGTGGATAACGGCGCGCGTATTTCCCGCGAAGAGATCTTCGGCCCGGTCGCTTCCGTTATCCCGTTCGAAGGCGAACCGGACGCCATCCGCATCGCCAATGACACACCCTACGGCCTCGCAGGCGCAGTCTGGACCCGAGACATTTACAAGGCGTTTCGCGTCGTGAAGTCTCTCCGTGCCGGAATTGTCTGGGTCAATCACATGCAGCCTACCTATGTCGAAGCTCCGTGGGGAGGCTACAAGCAGTCCGGCTTTGGCCGTGAGCTCGGTCCCTGGGGCCTCGAGGAATATCTGGAGACCAAGCAGGTGTTCGTCAATCTCGACGAGACGCCCATCGGCTGGTACTGAGTTCCGCATTGTTGTTCGGCAGCGCCGTTTGAGAGCGTCGCGCGGGAGAAAACGGAATGAACACCATTCAGCTACGCACGGAAATTCCCGGACCCAAATCGCGGGCCCTGTTGCAACGCCGGGAAGCCGCCGTTCCCCGCGGCCCGTATCACGCCACGCCCATTTTTGCCGCGCGCAGCGAAGGTGCGGTGTTGGAAGACGTGGACGGCAATCGATTCCTCGATTTTGCGGGCGGCATCGGCTGCCTCAACACCGGCCATCGCCCCCAGGAAGTTCTCTCGGCGGTGCAGGAGCAGCTGCAAAAGCACTTGCATCTCTGCTTCAGCGTCACGCCCTATGAGGGCTACGTCGCCGTCGCGGAGAAGCTCAACGCCATCACTCCTGGAAAATTTCCCAAAAAGACCCTGCTCGTCAATTCCGGTGCGGAAGCCGTGGAAAACGCGGTCAAAATCGCACGCGCGTATACCAAGCGCCCCGCGGTCATTGCCTTCAATGACGCCTTCCACGGCCGCACCTTCATGGCGCTCTCCCTCACCAGCAAAACCCACCCGTATAAAGCGGGCTTCGAGCCGTTCCCGGGCGAGGTCTATCGCTTGCCTTACGCCTACTGCTACCGCTGCTCCTACGGCCTCACCTACCCCGGTTGCAAAGTTGCCTGTGCCGGCGCGCTCGAAGATGCTTTCAAGCGCGTGGTCGCGCCCGAGTCCGTCGCCGCCGTCATCGCCGAGCCCGTTCTCGGTGAAGGTGGGTTTGTTGCCCCTCCCCAGGAGTTCTATGCCACGCTGCAGCAGATTTGCCGCAAACACGGCATTCTCTTCATTGCCGATGAAGTCCAGTCTGGCATCGCGCGCACCGGAAAGTTCTTCGCCATCGAACACTACGGCGTCGAACCCGACCTAATCACTTCCGCCAAATCCCTCGGCGGAGGATTTCCGCTCGCCGCTGTCACCGGCCGCGCTGAAATCATGGACGCCGCGGGCGTCGGTGGTCTCGGCGGGACCTTCGGCGGGCATCCTGCCTCGTGCGCCGCGGCGCTGGCCGCCATCGAAATCATCGAAAAGCAGGGATTGCTGTCTCGCTCCACCGAGCTCGGCAAGAAATTCTCCGAGCGCGGCAAGTCCTGGCAGCGCCAGTTTCCCCTGGTCGGTGAAGTGCGCGGCCTTGGCGGCATGTGCGCGATCGAGCTTGTGAAAGATCCCTCCACGCGCGAGCCGGCCACGGAAGAGACCAAGAATGTCGCCCGCTTTTGCTACGAGCACGGCCTCATCACCATCACCGCCGGCACCTACGGCAATGTCATGCGCATCCTGGTCCCGCTCACCGTCAGCGACGCCGAATTCGCCGAGGGTCTCGAAGTTCTCGAAGCCGCGCTGGCCCACGTTTCCGCCGCCGCACCGCAATCACAGCTGGTGACATCCAATCGGTAGGAGTCTGGTCATGCCCAACACTGCCGGCAACGCCGCTGCTACCGGCGTCGCGCTCAAAGACCCGCGCCTGTTTCGCGAAGCCTGCTACATCGACGGCGCCTGGGTCGCCGCGGCGCCCGGCGCCCCCGCGATCGCCGTGGACAACCCCGCCTCAGGAGAAATCCTCGGCTCCGTTCCGAATCTCGGCGCCTCGGAAACGCGCGTCGCCATTGACGCCGCCCATCGCGCCTTTCCCGCATGGAGCAAAAAGACCGGCAAAGAGCGCGCCGCCGTCCTTCGCCGCTGGTTCGAACTGATGCTGGAAAATCAGGACGACCTGGCCAAACTCATGACCCTGGAGCAGGGCAAGCCGCTGACCGAATCGCGCGGCGAAGTCGCCTATGCCGCATCTTTTTTCGAATGGTTCGGCGAAGAAGCCAAGCGCGTGTACGGCGACACCATTCCCGGTCACCAGGCCGATAAGCGTATCGTCGTTATCAAGCAGCCCGTCGGGGTCGTTGCCTGTATCACGCCCTGGAATTTCCCGCTGGCCATGATCACCCGCAAGGCCGCTCCTGCCATTGCGTCGGGCTGCACCGTGGTCCTCAAGCCGGCAGAGCAGACCCCTCTCTCGGCGCTGGCTCTCGCCGAGCTCGCTGAACGCGCGGGCGTCCCCAAAGGCGTTTTCAACGTCATCACCGGCTCGCCCCAGGAAATCGGCGGCGAGCTCACGTCCAATCCCGTCGTAAAGAAACTTTCGTTCACGGGCTCGACGGAGATCGGCAAACTGCTCATGCGGCAATGCGCCGGCACGGTCAAGAAGATTTCTCTCGAGCTTGGCGGCAATGCGCCATTCATCGTTTTTGAGGACGCGGATCTCGACGCCGCCGTAGAAGGCGCGGTTGTTTCGAAATACCGCAACACCGGCCAGACCTGTGTCTGCGCCAACCGCCTGTTCATCCAGGACGCCGTCTACGATGCCTTTGCCGCCAAGCTTGCCAAAGCCGTCGCCGCGCTCAAGCCTGCCTTCGGCCTCGAGCCGGGCGCCACGCAAGGCCCGCTCATTGACGATGCCGCCGTTGCCAAGGTGGAAAGCCACATTGCCGACGCCTTGCAGAGGGGCGCGCAAGTGATCGCCGGGGGGAAACGCCATGCGCTCGGCGGCCGATTCTTCGAACCGACCATCCTCGCCGGTGTCACCCCGCAAATGCTGGTCGCGCGCGAAGAGACCTTCGGTCCAGTGGCGCCGCTCTTCCGTTTCAAGAGCGAAGCGGAAGCGATCGAACTTGCCAATGCCACCGAGTTCGGCCTGGCTTCCTATTTTTATGGACGCGATCTCGCGCGCGTGTGGCGCGTCGCCGAAGCCCTCGAGTACGGCATGGTGGGCATCAACACCGGCTTGATTTCCACGGAAGTGGCGCCGTTCGGCGGCGTCAAGGAATCGGGACTCGGCCGCGAAGGATCCAAGTACGGCATCGAAGAATATCTGGAAATCAAATACTTGTGCTTCGGCGGAATCGCTTGAGCGGAGACTGCCTGAACTAGCTCTTCAGCGGCAGCAGCGCCTTGAGCCGCGGCTCGCGCAGCCACAATCCCAGCCAAAGCAGAATTCCGAAGACAATCGGAAAGAAGTACGGCTCGCCCGCCCGTACGTGGGTTACGGTGGCCCCGCCCAGATAGCCGACCAGCAGAATTGCGCCCAGCACCGAAGTGCGAGGAATCAGATAGAGCAGCGTGCACAGTATCAGAGTGACCCCAAGCGGAACCGCCAGCGTCTCGCGAAACGAATACTTCACCATCGAATCCACCACCGGTTTGATGCGGGCTATCTTGGCGCCTCCGTCAAACAGCAGGAAGGCCGAGAGCAGTCCGGAAATCGCCCAGCCCGTGATCAAACTGCCCTTGGAAACACCCGCTCCGTCCGCCATCGTTATCCCCTCCGGCTTTCTTCCAGGTTCTGAAATCGGTGATGCGGTTCGCGATCCCTCAGGCGTTCTGCCCTCATGCCGCCTGCGCTGCCTGCGTACAGTTCACCATCCATCCGATCCCGTACTTGTCTGTCAGCATCCCGAACTTCGCCGACCAGAACGTGCTCTGCAGCGGCATGATCACCGAACCGCCCTCCAGCAGCGCGTTGAAAATCTGTTCCGCCTCCGCGGGTTGCTCCGGGCTCACCGAAAGCGAAAATCCCTGCGGCTTGGCATAGCGGTCCGGCGGGCAGTCCGATCCCATCAGCGTGAAATTGCCCAGGCTCAGGCTCACGTGGATTACTTTGTCGTGCATGGCGGCCGGTACCTTCGCCGCTTCGGGCGATTGCCCGTAGGTCATCATCATTTGGATCTTTGCGCCCAGCGCTCTCTCATAGAACTTGAACGCCTCGGCACAATTACCGTTAAACAGAATGTAGGGAGCCAGGTGCATGAGTCACGTCTTTCAGAAAAAGTCTGCCGCCGAACGGGTGTCGGGCGCCATTCGCCGGTGAGTCACCCGCGTTGCGGCTGGGCCTCTTCACGATGAGCTTGATTTGCGAGACGCGGGCAGTCTGCCAAGCGGACTGGTGAAGTGCAAGCGAAAATGTGAACGGGCCGCAGACCTGCGAAGTCGCCGGCCCCGGCACCTCGGCGTTCCACCTGTCCGCTCAACCCCCGAAATACTCGACGATCGCTGGTCGCTCCTAGCAGTCCGCGGCTGACGTCTGGTAATTTTCCTGATATAGGCCGAGGGCGTTGCCCGCCACGTCGCGAATCACGGCATACCAACTCGTCCCGCCCGGCCGGTCTGGCTGCGTCTGCTGCAGCATCTCTCCGCCGTTCGCGAGGGCTGCAGCCACCGACGCGCGCAGATCGTCCACCCATATGTGCACCAGCAAGCCCGGTTCCCGTGTTGCCTCGCGCCCGAGCACGAACGCGCCGCTGACGATTCCCGTCGCATCGTCAAAGCTCGGCCGCTCCGTATCCGCGTGCCGGATGTTCCAGCCAAACACGTTCTTGTAGAACGCCGCCGACTTTCGCGCGTCCCTCGCCGGAATCTCCAGGTAGCACACCCGCGGCCGCGCCAGCAGCGCCACCCTCGGCTCCACGCGCTGGCTCGTTCCGCCCCATTCTTCCGGCGCCCGGTCCGCCACCGATTCTGTGAATGTCCACCGCTTACCTTCCAAATCGTCGGCGATGTATTGCCGTTCTCCATATTCGTAGGATTTCGGATCGCTCACGATTTTCGCGCCGTACGCTTTGGCCCTGGCGAAGTGTTCGTCGATGCCGCGCACCCGAATCATGACCAATTCGCGAAACTGGGCCTGCGTCGCCGCGGGGGCGAAGGCCTTGTCCGCGGTCAGGATCAGCGCGCCTTCGCCATATCCCAGTTGCGCGTGGTGTATCGATCCGTCCTCTTCTGCCGGCGTACGCAGCCGCTCGTAAAATCCAAAGGCTCCGCAAAGCCAGCGGATCGCCGTGCCAACGTCGCGGTAGATCAGCCGTGGCACCACGGTTCCCGGCGGCGCCGAACGATTCTCGATCACCTTTCACCTCCGCCCGGAATTCTAGTCCTTCGTTCTGCGCCCAGTATCATAAAATGTCGCCATGCCTGCCGCGCCCTCCGCGTCACCCTCTGGCCCCTCGGGCTCTGCCGTTTCCTCCCGCATCACCTCGATTGACGCGCTTCGCGGCTCCATTATGATCCTCATGGCGCTCGATCATGTCCGCGATTTTACTAGCTCCGCCGCCATGCAGTTCTCGCCCACAGACCTCACCCGCACCACCGCCGCGCTCTTTTTCACCCGCTGGATCACCCATTTCTGCGCGCCGGTCTTTGCCTTCACCGCAGGGCTCGGCGCCTTCTTCTGGCTGCAGCGCAGCGGCCGTACCCGCGCGCAACTCTCCTGGTTCCTCCTGACGCGTGGGTTGTGGCTTGTACTTGTCGAATTGACCGTAGTCCGTTTCCTCTTCTTTTTTCAGTTCCAGTTGAAGGGCGGACTCTTCGTACTCACCGTCTTCTGGATGCTCGGCCTCTGCATGGTCTTTCTCGCCGCGCTCATTTATCTGCCACCGTGGCTGCTTGCCTCGCTCAGCCTGTTTGTCGTCGCCACGCACAACCTTTTCGACGGAGTAGACCCCGCGCGTTTCGGCGCCGCCGCGCCGCTCTGGGATGTCCTTCACCAGCAAGCGCTCATCCCGTTGTTGGGCGCGAACTTCGTCACCGCCTACCCGCTCGTTCCCTGGATAGCCGTAGTGGCTCTTGGCTATTGCTGCGGCCCGGTTTTCCGCTGGGACGCGCCGCGCCGCTTCGTCTTCCTGCTCCGCCTCGGTTCGGTGCTGACCCTGACCTTTCTCGTCCTGCGCGCCGCCAATCGCTACGGCGATGCTTCGCGCTGGGAGCATCAGTCCAAGTCGCTCTTCACCGTGCTCTCTTTTCTCAACGCCACCAAGTACCCGCCCTCACTCCTGTTCCTGCTCATGACCCTCGGCCCGGCGCTGATCGCCCTGGCCTTGTTCGAGCGCTTCCGCTTTGCGGATTCGAATCCGCTCATCGTCTTTGGCCGCGTCCCTTTCTTCTATTTCCTGTTCCACCTGATGCTTGCTCACCTTGCGGCCATCGCCCTCGGCGCACTCCGCTACGGCCCGCATTTCTTCCTGCTGCTGCCTCCGCCTTCGTTTGGCGGACCCCCCGACCAATTTCCTCCAAACCACGGCTATAGCCTCCCTGTGGTCTATCTTATCTGGTTCGCCGTCGTCGCCCTCTCCTACCCCGTCTGCCGCCGCTACGCCTCCTACAAGTCCGCCCACCGTGCCAACCCCTGGCTCTCCTACCTCTGACCCACTCCGCGATATAGTGTTATCCGAGACCGCCGCATCAAACGGATACCGTGCCAAGACTTCCTGGAAGCCCATCTACCCGAATTGCCGGCGAGCGCAGCCATTCTCGCGCCCGTGATGCCGCCATCCCCGGCAAGCCCAAGAAGACTGCCAGCGAAGCCTGGAAAGCCCTGCCCGAAGTCTGGGCGTTGCTGCATCCCCGCAAAGGCGTCTTGCTGCTCGGCCTCGGCCTGATGGCCATCAACCGCGTCTCTGGTTTGGTCCTGCCCGCTTCCACGAAATACCTCGTGGACAACGTCGTCGGCAAGCACCAGGTCAACCTGCTTCTCCCGCTGGTACTTTGCGTCATCGGCGCGACCCTGGTGCAGGGTCTCACCTCGTTCACCCTAACCCAGCTGCTTTCCAAGTCCGCGCAACGCATGATTTCCGATATGCGCGTCCGCATCCAGGCGCACATCGGCCGCTTGCCGGTTAATTTTTACGATTCGCACAAAACTGGCGAACTGGTGTCCCGCATCATGAGCGATGTCGAAGGCATCCGTAACCTGATCGGCACCGGCCTGGTGGAGTTTCTCGGCGGTTTGATGACCGGTGTTCTCGCGCTGATCATTCTGCTGCGCATCAGCGCGATGATGACGGTCATAGCCTTTTGCATCCTGCTGGCGTTTGGCCTGCTGATCAACAAGGCCTTCGCCACGATTCGTCCGATTTTCCGCGCGCGGCCGAAAATCAATGCCGAAGTGACCGGTCGCCTGACCGAGTCGCTCGGCGGCGTGCGCGTCGTAAAGGGCTATCACGCCGAGGGCCGCGAAGAAAAGGTGTTTGCCGGTGGCGTGCAGCGCTTGCTGGACAACGTGCTGAAAACGCTGACCGCCACTTCGTTGATGAGCCTTTCCGGGACGACGCTCATCGGCCTGGTCAGCGCCATCATCATGTACATCAGCGCGCACCGCATCATCGCCGGCACCATGACCCTCGGCATGTTCGTCATGTACTCGGCGTTTCTGGCAATGCTGGTCGCCCCCGTGTTCCAGATCGTGGCCATCGGCACCCAGCTTACCGAAGCCATCACCGGGCTTGAGCGCACCAAGGAAATTCTGAGCGAGAAAGCGGAGGATGAAGATCCCAGCCGCACCGCGACCATCGCGCGCATTCACGGCGACGTAAATTTTGAAAATGTGGACTTTTCCTACGAAACGGGCAAACAGGTCTTGTTCGACGTGAGTTTCGCCTCGCAGCCGGATACGGTCACCGCCCTCGTCGGTTCGTCCGGCGCCGGCAAATCTACCATCATCGGCTTGATCGCGGCCTTCTACAAACCTGACCGCGGCCGGGTGCTGGTGGACGGCGCCGACCTGGCGACGGTGAAACTCAGCAGCTACCGCACCCAGTTGGGCATCGTGCTGCAAGACACGTTCCTGTTCGATGGAACCATTCGCGAAAACGTGGCCTTTGCCCGGCCCGACGCCAGCGAAGAAGAGATTCTCAACGCCTGCCGCATCGCCCGCGTGGATGAATTCGCCGAATCGTTCGAGAACAAGTACGACACCGTGGTCGGCGAACGAGGCGTAAAACTCTCCGGCGGCCAGAAGCAGCGCGTTTCTATCGCGCGCGCGATTCTCGCCGACCCGCGCATCCTGATCCTGGACGAAGCCACCTCCAGCCTCGATTCGGAATCGGAAGCGCTCATTCAGGAAGGCCTCCGCTACCTGATGCGCGGCCGCACCACGTTTGTCATCGCACATCGCTTATCCACGATTCGCCGCGCCGAGCAGATTCTCGTGGTGGAAGGAGGGCGCATCATCGAGCGCGGCACGCACCAGACGCTCTACGCCCTGGGCGGACGTTACTACGATTTGTACACCCGCCAGCACGGCCTGGAGAGCAACCTCTTTCTCGCGCCGGGCGAAGGCGATGGCTCCAAGGTCGAAGAGCCCGCCGA
>DATKLU010000066.1:0-7101 GCA_035542235.1 Dongiaceae bacterium | reverse complement strand
CTGCTCGTTCATGAATCGCAACCACACTCAGCACCATCGGCATCATGGCCATAGCGGCCATACGACGCGGGCGCTGAGGTGTGGATAAGCCGAAGACTCATCCCACTCTGATTCGCCCGCTGGCTACATGCTCAGCGGGTTTTTTGTTTTTGGCGGCGGAAATTTGCGGCGGCACCAGGAGGAGCGTTGGAACTGGCATTCGAAAAGGCAGGCGGGCTGCTGCCGGCGATTATTCAGGACGAGGCCACGGGCGAAGTGCTGATGTTGGGGTTTATGAACGCAGAGGCGTACGCAAGGACGCGGGAGAGCGGCGAGGTGGTGTTCTTTTCGCGCTCGCGGCAGAAATTGTGGAAGAAGGGCGAATCGAGCGGGCATGTGCTGCAAGTGAAGGAGATTCGCGTGGATTGCGATTGCGATGCGCTGCTGGTGCGAGTGAAGGCCCTGGGGCCGGGCGTTTGTCACGAGGGATACCGCAGCTGTTTTTTCCGCACGATGGAACCGAGCGGTGAGCCGCACGTGAATGCGGAGCGGACGTTCGAACCGGGGTCGGTCTACAAGAATGCGGATGCGAACGCGGCGAAGGAGAAACGCGAGCGATGAACGGCACGCGGCTGAAGCTGGGCATACCGAAAGGCAGTCTGCAGGACGCGACGCTGGACCTGTTCGCGCGCGCAGGGTGGAAGATCACGCTGGGGTCGCGAAGTTACGTGCCGGCCATCGACGATCCGGAGATCGAATGCCTGCTGGTGCGCGCGCAGGAGATGGCGCGGTACGTGCAATCCGGCGCCCTGGATGCGGGCATCACCGGGCACGATTGGGTGGTGGAAACGTCGGCGGATGTTCTGGAGTTGGCGGAACTGGTGTACGCAAAGCAGCGGCTGGCGCGGGTGCGCTGGGTGCTGGCGGTACCTGAGGACTCGGCCGTGCGCGACGCGCGGGACCTGGCGGGCAAGACCATCGCGACGGAAGTGGTGAGCATCACGGAAAAATACCTGGAACGGTTCGGCGTGAAGGCGCGTGTGGAGTTTTCCTGGGGCGCGACGGAAGTGAAGGTGCCGCAGCTGGCGGACGCCATCGTGGAAGTGACGGAAACCGGTTCCTCGCTGCGCGCGAACCGGCTGCGCATTGTGGACACCGTGCTGGAATCGGCGACGGTGTTCATCATGAATAAAAGCGCGGCGCAGGATGCGGCGAAGCGGGAGAAGGCCGATAACCTGATCCTGATGCTGAAAGGCGCGATTGACGCGGCGAGCAAGGTGGGCTTGCTGCTGAACGTGCGGCGAGAGGATTTGCCGGCGGTGCTGGCGGTGCTTCCGGCGCTGAAAAACCCGACGATTTCGACGCTGAGCGATCCGGAGTGGGTGGCGGTGAATACCATCATCGAAGAAGCGGTGGTGCGGCAACTGCTGCCGAAGCTGAAGGCGGCGAAAGCGCAAGGGATCGTGGAGTATCCCTTGAACAAGATTGTGCTGTGATGCGAATCCTGGAGCTGACAACGGCAACGGAAAAGCAGCTGCTCGCGGCGCGGCTGGAGCACGACGCGGAAGCCGAGCGCGTGGCTGCGGAAATTGTGCGCGACGTGCGACGGCGCGGCGATACGGCGCTGTTCACGTGGAGCAAGAAGCTGGACGGACTCTCGCTGACTGCACGCAACGTGTGGATCACGGCAAGAGAGATGCGCGCGGCGGAGCGGCGGGTGGGAGCAGACTTTTTGCGGGCAGTGCGGCAGGCGGTGAAGAATGTCCGGCGGGTGGCGGAAAAGCAGCTGCCGCGTGCGTGGTCGGTGGAAACGGAGCCGGGCGTGCGGATCCGGCAACGCGTGGAGCCGATCGAGGCCATTGGCGCGTACGTGCCGGGCGGCCGGGCCTCGCTGGTCTCCACGCTGCTGATGACGGCGGTGCCGGCACAGGTGGCGGGAGTACCGCGGATTCTGGCGGCGTGCCCGAAGCCGAATGATGAACTGCTGGCGGCCGCGAGAGTGCTCGGAATCACGGAGATGGCGCGGATCGGAGGGGCACAAGCGATCGCGGCGTTGGCGTATGGGACACGGACCATTCCGCGAGTAGAGAAGCTTTTCGGGCCGGGAAACCGCTACGTGACCGCGGCAAAACAAATCGTCTCGCAGGACTGCGCAATTGACTTACCGGCCGGGCCGACGGAAGCGGTGGTGCTGGCGGAAAGCGGGAATGCGGCGTTTATTGCGGCGGATTTGCTGGCGCAGGCCGAGCACGCGCCGGACGCGGGAAGCTTTCTGGTGACGACCTCACGCGGGTTGGCAGAGAAAGTGGCGCTGGAGGTGGAGCGCCAACTGGCGGACTTGTCGCCGGGGAACGCAGCCCGGCAATCGCTGACGCACTGTGGCGCGATTCTGGTGGCGAAATCACGCGCTGCGGCGTGCGCATTCGTGAACCGCTTTGCGCCCGAACATTTGAGCTTGCCCGCCAACGGGAGTTCCCTGCTGCGGCAGATTCGCTCGGCGGGAACAATTTTTTTGGGGCCGTGGGGCGCGCAGCCACTGGGCGACTATATTTCGGGCAGCAACCACGTGCTGCCGACGAGCGGCTGGGCGCGTCGGCGGGGCGGCCTCTCGGCGAGCGACTTTGTGAAGTGCGCGAGCGTGCAGGAGATTTCCCGCAAGGGCTTCGCGCGACTTGCGGACGGCGCGGAAATTCTGGCAGCGGCGGAATCGCTGGAAGCGCACTACCATGCGGTGAGGATCCGCCGATGAAGGTGCGCTTGCCGGTACGCCAGGCGATTCTGCGGCGCAAGACGTATGAAGCGCCCGCCGAAGGCCGCGCGGGAAAGATTCGCCTGGATTTCAACGAGAATACGACGGGCTGCGGCCAGGAGGTGCGCCGTGCCCTGGCGAAGCTCACGGCGCAAGAGCTGGCGATGTATCCGGAGTACGGGGAGCCGACGAAGCGGATCGCGCGAAAACTGGCCGTGCGCCCAGAAGAGTTGCTGCTGACCAACGGCGGCGACGACGCGCTGCGGGTCTTCTTCGACACCTTTGTCGAGCCCAGGTCGCACATTCTGATTTGCGAGCCAACGTTTCCGATGTACCGCTACTACGCGGAGATTGCCGGTGCGGAGATCGCGGTATGCCGGTACGACGAGGAGCAGAATTTTCCGTTGCAGGACGTGCTTCGTGGGTTGAAGAAGAAGCCGCGCGTGTTTTTCCTGGCGAATCCAAACAATCCAACGGGCACGCTCGTCGGCGCAAGTGCGCTGCGCAGGATTCTGGCGGCCGCTCCGCAAACCGCGGTGGTGCTGGATGAAGCGTACTCGGATTTTTCGGGCTTTTCCGCCACCGGCTGGGTGCGACGCTATCCGAACCTATTCATTGCGCGGACGTTCTCCAAAGCGGCGGGGCTGGCGGCGCTGCGACTGGGCGCGGTGATCGCGAAGAAGGAGTCTCTGGACATGGTGCGGCGGGCAATGCCGCCCTTTCCGGTGAATCTGGCGGCACTGGCGGCGGCGGAAGCAACATTGCGCGACGGACGGGCGATTCGCGCATACGTCAACAAGGTTAAGAAGCTGCGCGCGGAAACCACGGCCGCCCTGCGCGACATGCGCGTGCGGGTATTCCCGGCCGCCGGAAATTTCCTGCTGGCGGATTTTGGCGCCAGCGGGCCGGCGCTCTTCGCCAAGCTGGAGCGGAAAGGGATTCTGCTGCGGCCGCGCAGCAAGGACATGGGCCCGGGTTACGTGCGCATCACCATCGGGACGGAGCGCGAGATGAAAACCTTGCTCGACGAAATCGCCAGGCACTGGAAGGGCCGCGCATGAGCCGCAGCGCAACCATTCATCGCAAGACCACCGAGACGGACATCCAGCTGCGGCTGGCGCTGGACGGGCGGGGCAAAAGCGCGGTGAAAACGGGCATCCACTTTTTCGACCACATGCTAGATCTGGTGGCGCGGCACGGAGCATTTGATTTGAACGTGGATGCTCGCGGCGATTTGGACGTAGATCAACACCACACGGTGGAAGATGTCGGCATCGCGCTGGGAGAAGCCGTACAAAAGGCATTAGGGTCGAAGAAGGGCATCCTGCGCGCGGGCTATTTTTTGATGCCGATGGACGAGACACTGGCGGCGGCCGCGGTGGATCTCAGCGGACGCCCCTATTGTGTGGTGAACGCGAAGATCAAAGCGGAGCGAGTGGGCGACTTCACGGTGGAACTGCTGGAAGATTTCTTTCAAGGCTTCGCGCAAGCGGCGAAGGCAAATGTGCATCTGCGCTGCCTGTACGGCCGCTCGTCGCACCATCAGGTGGAGGCCATGTTCAAGGCGTTTGCCCGAGCCTTGCGCTTTGCGGTGAGCCGCGACCAGCGACTGAAGAACGTACTGCCAAGCACAAAGGAATTGCTGTGACGGCGCGAACCATCGCGCTGATTGACTATGGCGCAGGCAACGTGCCAAGCGTGGTGCGAGCGCTGCAACGGCTGGGCGCCGCATCGCGGCTGGTGACGACGCCGAACGAACTGGCCATCGCCCGCGCCATCATTCTTCCCGGCGTTGGCCACTATGCGGCGATCATCCGTGCGCTTGACGAGCGAAGTCTGCGCGCCCCTCTGCTTGCGGCTATCGAGCGCGGAGTGCCGTTCCTGGGAATTTGCCTGGGCCTGCAGGCGCTGTACGAAGCGAGCGAAGAGGCGCCGGAGCTGCAGGGGCTGGGCCTGTTTGCCGGACGGGTGCGTTCTCTGCCGGCCAATGTGAAACTGCCGCACATGGGCTGGAACCGGATCCGCGCGCGGCGGGATTCGGCGCTGCTTGCCGGGATTTCCGACACCGACTTCTTCTACTTCGCGCACTCGTTTGCCGCGGCGGCGGACACAGGCGAAGTCGCGGCAACATGCGATCACGGCGCAGGGTTCGCGGCCGTGATCGAGCGAGACAATGTCTTTGCAACGCAGTTTCATCCCGAGAAAAGCGGCTCCGCGGGCGCCCGTTTGTTGCAGAACTTTGCGGGGCTCCCGGCATGAGCCTGGCGCACCGCATCATTCCCTGCCTGGACACCGACGGCGCGCGAGTGGTGAAGGGCGTGAATTTCCTGGGCCTGCGCGACGCTGGCGACCCTGCGGAGTTGGCTGCCCGCTACAACGCCGAAGGCGCGGACGAACTGGTGGTGCTGGACATCGCTGCATCGCGCGACCGGCGCCCCACGTTTCTCGAAACCATACGGCGGGTGGCAGGAGAGCTGGCGATTCCTCTGGCCGCGGGCGGCGGGATACGCGCGCTGGAAGAGGCGCGCGCCGTGGTGCGGGCCGGCGCGGACAAAATCACGGTGAACACGGCGGCGGTCGAACGACCGGAGCTGATCACGGAGCTGTCGCGGGAATTCGGCGCACAGGCCGTAGTGCTGGCGATTGACGCGCGGCGAGTGAACGCAAGCGACGCCCCCCGATGGGACGTGCGCGTTCGCGGCGGGCGCGACTCGGCGCAGCGCGATGCGCTGGAATGGGCGCAGCGCGGAGTGGAGCTGGGAGCAGGAGAAATCCTCCTGACCAGCATGGACAAAGACGGCACGCAATCGGGCTTTGACCTCGAGCTCACCGCGGCCATTTCACAAAACGTTTCCGTGCCGGTGATTGCTTCGGGCGGCGCGAAAACGCCGGAGCACTTTGCGCAAGTGTTCGAACAAGGTGCGGCGGACGCGGCGCTGGCGGCTTCGATTTTTCATGACGAGGTGCAGTCCATTCGCGCGTTGAAGGAGTTCCTGGCCGGGCGCGGCATCGAGGTGCGGCTGCCGTGTTGATTCCATGCATTGACCTGCAGGATGGACAAGCGGTGCAACTGGTGCACGGGCGAAAGCGTGAACTGGCGGTCGCCGATGTATTTGCGCAACTGGACAGATTCAAGGGCTATCAGTGGTTGCACATCATTGACCTCGACGCGGCGATGGGCAAAGGCAACAACAACGCGCTGGTGACCACATTGTGCCGGCGGGCCCGGCGGAATTACAGGATGCGCGTGCGCGTGGGCGGCGGCGTGCGCACGGTGCGCCGCGCGAAGGAATTGACCCGCGCCGGTGCCACGCAGGTGATCGTCGGGAGCGCGGCATTTCGCGAGGGCAAGTTGAACGAGCGCTTCCTGCGCGCGCTGGCGAAGGCGATTGCGAAGCGGCGCATCGTGGTGGCGCTGGACACCTACCGCGGGAAAATCGCGACGCACGGCTGGAGAAAATCGCTGGCGCTGCACCCGCAGGAGGTGATGACCGCCCTGGAGCCGCTTTGCGGGGCGTTTCTGTGCACGGACGTGGATCGCGAAGGAACCCTCTCCGGCGCCAACCTGAAGTACTTCGCGGCGTTGCGGGCGGCCACGAAGCACCCGATCATCGCAGCGGGCGGAATCAAGACCCGGAGCGAAATTGCGGCGCTGGAAACAATGGGCATGGACGCGGCGGTGGGCATGGCCATGTACAAGAACAAGCTGCGCTAGGTAGTGCGGCGCGCGCCGGCTGTACTAGAATCATGGCGCCATGCCTGTGCACATCTGTCTCCTGCGGGGAATCAACGTCGGAGGCAACAGCATCATCAAGATGGACGCGTTGCGGGGACTGTTCGCCGGGCTGAAGTTCGATCCGGTGCAAACCTACGTGCAGAGCGGCAACGTGGTGTTCACGGCCAGGAGCGCCAGCCAGGAAGCCATCGCGAAACAGATCCGGCAGGCGATCGAGAAGAGATTCCAGTGCACGCCTGACGTGATGCTGCGCAGCGCAAACGATTTCCGCGCGGTGGTGAAGAACAATCCTTTCGCCAAGCGCACGGACATCGAGCCAGGCAAGCTGCTGGTATCGTTTCTCTCGAGCACGCCACCCGCCGCGGCCGCGGACGCACTGCAGACCTTCTACAGCGGGCCAGAAGAGCTGCACCTGCGCGGCCGCGAAATCTACATCCACTTCCCTTTTGGCGCGGGAAAATCGAAGTTGCCGTGGTCGCGACTGGAAAAGGTCATAGGGTGTTCCGGAACGGCGCGCAACTGGAATTCGGTAACCAGAATTCTAGCCATGGCGGAAGCAATGGAAGTTGCAGCGAATGGGTGACAGAACGATGCGAAAAGAGTCGTGGTGGGTGAGACTTGTTTCGAGCTTACTTGT
>DATKLU010000065.1:0-4040 GCA_035542235.1 Dongiaceae bacterium | reverse complement strand
TTGTTACCGGCTGTTGCTCTCTCCGTAACGTTGGCCGGCTGTCAAAGCAACCAAGACGAAGGGGCGCAAGCGATCGAATTCACAGTATTGGCGCAAGGGAGCTACAGCGGTGTAGACACGGAGCGCTTTGAAGTCATACGAGATGAGCCCACCTTCAGGTCACTGTGGATGGCCCATACCGCTGGAATTTCTCCGGCACCGCCTTTACCGCACTTGGATTTTGCAAACGAAATGGTGATAGTCGCTTTCGCAGGCACGAAGAATACCGGCGGCTATAGCTTGAACATCTCGAGTCTTGTGGCCGAGAGCGAAAAGCTTAAGGTAATCCTGTCGCTGACTCAGCCGGGACCTGGGTGCATGGTTTCGCAAGTGCTCACGCAGCCCTATGTCATCGTGAAAACGGCGAAATCACCCAAGCCGACAAACTTCGACCTTTCCGCCACGACTTCGTCATGTGCGTCCGAGGGGTAAAGCGCAGGGTAACCCATCGCTCAGCGTCGTCGGATGGGTTATAGCTAGCGGCCGTTCTCACGCGACGATAACCGGCCAAGGAACACGATCAATTCGTGACTGGGGCGGTCGCGGAAAATGCCGGTGTCCGCTTTGGCTCGCGGATCGATGCCACGCAGGAACAGGTAGAACACGCCGCCGAAATGGCGTTCGTAGTCGTAGTCGGGCAGGCGCAGCTTGAGATAGCGGTGCAAGGCCAGGCAGTAGATCAGATATTGCAGGTAATAATGCTCGCGCGCCATGGCGTGGATCAGGCGGAGTGGGGCGTAGTCTTCCGGGCGGTTGCCCAGCCAGTTGGATTTGTAGTCGGCGAGGTAGAAGCGGCCGTCCGCCTCGAAGGTGAGGTCTATGAAGCCTTTCATGTAGCCCCTGAGGGTTTCGGAGCCGAGAGCGCGGCTGGCCTCCCAGAATTCTTTCGCCAGCCCCCAGACGGGATCGGCGAGAATCCGTTTGAGCCCCGAAAGTTCCAGCGATTGCAGGGGGTAGGTGAATTCCAGTTCGGCCAGGCGCTGGCCCTTGCCGATGTCGGCGAGCCTCAGCCTATCGGCGTCCAGCGGTGCGTTGAGCGTGGCCTCCACCATGCCGGCCACTGTCGGCGTCCAAGTCTCGGCGATGGCGTGTGCCTTGAGCTTGCGTTTGATCAGTCGATTCAAAGCTTCCCCGTCACGACTTTCGAAATCCCATTCCTCGAAGATCGTGTGCAGGCAACGGCCGGCCGTCGCCCCGCGCGGAAAGGCGAAGATCGACTCGTCCGACGCCGCTTCGGCGAACGTTTCGCCGGGCGCATCGTAATCCGGCGCTTCGCTGTGCCGCCCCCCGGCCAGGGCGGAAAAGCTGCTCATCCGCCAGCTCGGGCGCAGGCTTATGCGGCGAAAGCTCAGGGCTTGCAGCGTCTTCGGCGCGGCGCGGGGCGGCGAGTAGCGCTGCGTGTCGATCGCGAGCGGTTCGACGGCGAAGCTCGCGGGGTCGCAGGCGGCGAGGTCTTTCAAGGCTTTCACGATGTCGGCGTGGCCGACTGCCTTGAAGATCGTCTGCATCGCGCCCACAGGATCGTCCGGGGTCTCGTCCGGGCCGTGCAGCAGCCAGGCCAGCGCCGAAGTTTCCATCTCCTTGATGTGTCCCCAAATCACATAACAGCGATGCGCCGCGCGGGTGAGGGCGACATACGAAAGGCGCAATCTTTCGGCCAGTTTTTCCCGATCCGCCAGCGCCCGGTGCGCCTCGAAGTCCGGCCCGCCCAGATCGAGCATGGGGCGGTGGTCTCCCGCAGGGTCGTGGAAACAGGCGTCCGTCTCGTCTTTCTGCCGGAGCCTGCCGTCCCAGAGGAAGGGGCAGAATACGATGGGATATTCCAACCCCTTGCTGGTGTGGATGGTGACGATCTTGACCCGCTCGGCGTCGCTTTCCAGCCGCAACAGGGTTTCCTCGTCGCCGCTACCGGGATCGCGCAGCGCGCGGGACAGCCAGCCCAGCAGGGAATCCAGCCCCGGCTGGTCGCGGCTGGCGACCTGCAGGAGTTCGGCGAGATGCAGGAGATTGGTCAGCCGGCGCTCACCGTCATGGTAGCGCAGCAGCCGCTGGGCGATGCCGGCTTCCTCGAACCAGCGCCGGAACATGGGCATGAAGCCGCGTTCCTGCCAGAGCTCGCGGTAGCGGACGTAGTCCTCGAGCAACTTTTCCCAAGCCGTTTCGTCTTGTTTCAGCGCGAACAGGCTCGCCCCGTGCAGGCCGACGAGCTCCGTGGCCAGGGCCGATTTGATGCGGGTTTCGCGTTGCGGTTCGGCGACCGCGAGCAGTATCCGCTCCAATTCCGCCGCCTCGGCCGAGGCGAAGACATTGTCCTGCCCTTGTCGAACGCCGAGCACGCCGCGCGCCGCCAGAGTCTCCTGGATCAGTCGTCCCTGGCGGTGGGAAGGCACCAGAACGGCAATGTCTCCGCCGGTCAGGGGCCGGTCCTCGCCCGCGCCGATCAGGCGGGCCTCTCCTCGGGCTGCGAGATTCAGCAGCCGGGCGATTTCGGTGGCGGTGGCTTCTGCGGCGAGTGCGTTGGCTTCGCCCTTGCTCATCGGCGCCGCCTCGCCCTTGGCGTTTTGTCCCGGCGGCATGACAAAAAAGCGGAACGGCTCGGTGCCGTCGCCTGCCACGATCAGCTCCGGCCTGCTCTTGTCCGCCGCCTTGACCGGGGGATAGTCGATGGTCTTGAACAGAAACGGATTCGGCAAACGGGCGAAAAGGGCGTTGACCGCCTCGATCAGCTTGGGCGTGGAGCGCTGGTTGGTGGCCAGGGTGTAGCGGGCCCGCGCCTCGCCGCGCGCTTCCAGATAGCTGAACACGTCGGCGCCGCGAAAGCCGTAGATGGCCTGTTTCGGGTCGCCGACGAAAACCGCCGGCAAGCCGCTGGTGGCGTAAACCGTTTGAAAAATGGCGTACTGCACCGGGTCGGTGTCCTGGAATTCGTCGATCAGGGCGGCGCGGTAGCGTTGCCGGATCGTGTCGGCGAGCTGCGCGCCTTGCCCGCTTTCCAGCGCTTCGGCCAGGCGGTTCAGCAGATCGGCGTAGGACAGCAGGCCCCGTTCAAGCTTGCGCTTCGGCAGTTCGGCGTTGCAGTCTTTTAGCAGGCGATGTTTGATGTCGAGCAGCCGGAGCCGGAAGTGTTCCCGGAGTTTTTCGATGGCCGCGTGCAGAATCCGGCAGGCGTCGAAAAAGGGATGTGTCGGCGTGAGTCCGTTTTTTTTCGTGCCTTTGGTCAACGCGTCGGGCGTCAGCTTGGCCAGCACGGAGGGCCCATCCAGTTCCGGGTCGGGGAGGGCGAAATAAGCACTGAGTTCCGCGAACCACTGCGCCAGTTTGTCGCTCTTGTAACTGGTCTGACTCAGCCCGCCGGCCAACAGCAGTTCGCCGATCTTATCTCCCTCATCCAACCAATGTGCGCGCGCAGCCTGGTAAGTGGCGCTGAGTTCGTTCACGAGCGGCTCGCTATCCGGTAGCGCCGGTAGGAGTGCGAGGGCGAGGAAGGGCTTGCCGAGATGGGCGCGGACGGCTTCCCGCCAGACGTCGGGCGTCTGCCCTGTTTCGGCCAGGAATTTCGCCCACAGTCCGCAGGCGCCTGCGGTTTCGCGCCGCCAGAAGTCATCGACGATTTCGCGGACGATTGCGGTCTCGTCGGGCGTCAGTTCGCTTTCGAAGTCCGTCCCGGATTCGAAGGCGCTCTCGGTGAGTACGCGCTGGCAGAAGCCGTGGATGGTAAAGATCGCCGCCTCGTCGAAGTTGGAGATGGCGAGATTCAGTCGGCGTGTGGCCAGTTCGCGTTCGCCGGTGCTGGGGGAGCGTTCGAGCATTTCCCGGCAGAACCCATCCCGGCTCTCGCCGGTTTCGAATACCGCCAGCAGTTCGCTCAGGCGACGGCGGATGCGCTCCCGCAACTCCGCCGTCGCCGCCTTGGTGTAGGTAACGACGAGGATATTCTCGACCGGTAGGCCTTCGTCCACGATCAGGCGGAGGTAAAGTCCGGTGATCGTCCAGGTTTTGCC
>DATKLU010000064.1:0-89225 GCA_035542235.1 Dongiaceae bacterium | reverse complement strand
CGCCAGCATACCCACGATCATTTCAAGCGAGCGCTCGGCGCACAACCCAACCAAGGTTTCCCGTCCCGCACCCGAACGTACTAGGCTGCGCGCCAGTACGTTCGAACGACGGTTCAGTTCGCCGTAGCTCAAAGCCTGCTCGCCGAAAGCCAAAGCGGTCCGCTCAGGGTAGCGAACGGCGATCTCCTCGAACAGTTGAGCGACCGTTTGCTCGCGGGGATAGCTGCTACGCTTTCCGGCCCACGCGTCCAGCGGCGGCAGGAGCTGCCTTTGTGTGTGCCGCTGCGTTGTTTGAACCGCGATCGTCATTTTCGTGTCCCAGCTAGCCTTTAGAGCCTTTTCGTCGGGCTTTCTCGGGTGGCAATTTTGTTGCTACGCGCCCTGCAAAGGCATTGACACGTAGGCTGCTCGGGTTCCAGGCCCCAAAGTAAACGAAAGTAGCCTCCGAGGTGCAACTCTTGGGCCATTCGAAATTCATGTTAGCCTTATGAAAATGAGGGAGTTAACTTGGTTTTCGGTGTCCAAAGACACACCGTTTATCGGCTTCTGGCAGTCAGTAGGGAAAGTTTTTTCCTCTAAGTCCCCAGGACAACAGGTCCGGCTGGCTTCTCGACCGTACCAACTCGTGTTCTTGCAGGTTCAATAACTGAGTAAATGATTAAAAATCAGTAGTTTACAAAAAATCGAGGTTCGACATCTGCAACGGGTCTCTGGCCTGCTAAGACCTGTTGAGCGCTTTAAACCCAAATAACTGGTCCAGTGGGACGGGATACTTTCGTGGAGTGGAACATCGCATCGCCGGCATCCATCGAAGCGGGGCAGCTCGATTCCGCAATTGATGTTTGGCGGCTCGATCTGGAGGAGCTGGCGCCCCACGAAGATCGTTTCGCCGAGCTTCTCAGCCCCACGGAATGGGAGCGCGCCAGTCGATTCGTCCGTTCCGAAGATCGCCGTCGCTTCAGCATTTGCCGAGGTGCGCTGAGAACCCTTCTCGCCAACTACCTGCAAACGGAGCCTCGCTCGATTGCACTGGAAGTCGCCCCTCACGGCAAACCGTATCTAGCTAAGTTACAGAATAAAAAGGAGATAGAGTTCAATCTATCACATTCCGGCGAGCTGGCCTTGGCGGCGTTCGGTCGCGGGGGGCCCATCGGCGTTGATCTCGAACGCATTCGTTTGGACGTCGACGAACTGGATCTTGCCGATCGCTATTTCTCACTGGCGGAAATCGTGGAGCTCCGCGAGCTACAGAATTCCTTTCGGCGGCTAGGTTTCTTCAACTGTTGGACTCGCAAGGAAGCCTACGTAAAGGCGCATGGGGAAGGCCTTTCGATACCTCTGGCCTCGTTCTCGGTTTCCCTGGCTCCTGGCCAAGCAGCGAAGTTGCTTGCGCCGGATTCAGCGACGTGGAGGATTTTTCAGATCGCTCCAGGCCAGGGATTCACGGGTGCGGTGGTCACGCAGGCCAATCCCAGCGCGCTCAGCCTGTGGAACTACAGCCTTCAACGCCCGTAGCGCGGGAGCCGCGCGGCCGTCGCATACAGTAACTCCCGGCTTGGCAATTTGCGAGCGTCAACGTTAACGTTCTAAGAGTTTTGCTGTCAATCGTTTACATGGCAAGTGGCCTTTGGAAAAATACTTCCCATTAGTTCCGGAAGCCGATTGCAACAAACGAGCACGGGTTTTCTCTTCACCCCTGCCGATCCCCGAACGAGCCGGATCCTGGCCGGCCCCAGATTGCCCTCGCAATTCTCTTAACAGTTGAATTTTCATGCGTTTACAAAGATACGGTGGCCAAGAATCGATAAGCCCAGGGGGTACTGGAACACTGGCAGGGGAATTGCTGTTTTCCTGGTCAGAAGTGGTTCCGGAACCCTGTCCTTCCGGTCCCGTAGTGGCAGTAGCGAGCTGCGCCAAGTTAACGGAGTTTCTGACCAATGCGAGTTGGTGGTGCGCAAATCGAAAGGAAAGTGGCTGCGGGTGCTTCAACCGGCAAGACGACCCCTATGTCTAAGATGAACGCTGCAATTCTATCGGAGCCTGTTGCGTCGCGTAGCAAAGTGGTTCGCCGCTCGGCGGACCTTCGGATTTCCAAGCGGCCCCTGGATTTGCTTCAGGATGTGGTCCCCGAAGAGCTTTTCCTGGGCATGTTGTGCCTCGAGCGCAAGCGTGCGGAGCGTTCGAGCAAGCCGTTCCTGCTGTTTCTGGTTGAAATGGAAGATGCCGGCGGGCCTTCGCGGATGCAGAAGCTGATCGCCGGTGTGACCAAGGCGGTCAACGTTTCCCGGCGCGAGACGGACTTGGCCGGCTGGTACAAGCAGGATTGGATTCTCGGCGTGATCTTCACCGAGCTGGGAACCTTGGACCAGGTCGAAACGATCAAGACCCTAAAGGCCAAGTTGCATACAGCTCTGGAAGCGGAGCTCACCGCACAAGAACTCAAGCACGTCTACGTGTCCGTGCACGTCTTCTCGGAAGATACGAACCAGGAAAACCACAAGAATCCCCCGTCCGCTTCGGCCAATCCGACCTTCTATCCGGACCTGTTTCAGGATAATCATCCCAAGGCCACGCACCGCGCGCTGAAGCGCGGAATGGACATTGTAGGCAGCCTGTTTGCGCTGACGCTGGCGGCTCCGATCTTCGCGATCGTTGCGCTACTCGTGAAGCTCAGTTCCAAAGGGCCGGTTTTCTTCAAGCAGCAGCGCCTCGGTCAATTCGGCAAGGAGTTCACTTGCCTGAAGTTCCGATCCATGAAGACCGGCAACGACCCCAAGATCCATCAGGAGTTCATGAAGCAGGTGATCGGCGGATCGTACGACGGCAAAGAGCAAGGTGCGCCGGCGCCCGTCTTCAAGATGACGAACGATCCGCGCATCACGGGGATCGGCCGGTTCATCCGCCGCACCAGCATCGACGAGTTGCCGCAGTTCATCAACGTGCTGCGCGGCGATATGTCGCTGGTGGGCCCGCGTCCGCCGCTCGCCTACGAATTCGAAGAGTACGACATGTGGCACCGCCGCCGTGTGCTGGAGATCAAGCCTGGCTTGACCGGCTTGTGGCAGGTTCGCGGCCGGAGTCGCGTACGGTTCGACGACATGGTCCGCCTGGACCTGCAGTACGCCCGCGACTGGTCGCTGTGGCTGGACATCAAGATTCTTCTGGAAACCCCGAAGGCAGTTCTGATGGGAGACGGCGCGTACTAAGTCACCAAAACGCCACACGCGATTGTGGCGCAAGGAACGCCGGTCCTATACTGAATGGCGCACTCGTGAAACGTTTTGCGCCGCCGTGCAACCAATAACCGGCAGTCGTTGAACGCATGCGACGCTGGTAGTGTTCGCAAAAGCAGCGAGTCCCAGCGGTCCTAGACCATGACCACACACACCGTCGACGCACCCCCCTCCATCGCCGATTCCGGCAAGAAAGCCGCTTCTTTGAGTTCCCAGACGTCCGGAAACGCGCAGAAGATCTGGATTGATATCGATAATTCGCCGCACGTTCCCTTCTTCATTCCTATCATCGAAGAGCTGAGGAATCGCGGCTACTCCGTTTTTCTGACGGCGCGCGATCTTTATCAGGTGTGCGAGCTATTGGACTTCTTCGGCCTGGAATGCAAGGTCATTGGCGGCAGTTATGGGAAGAATCGCGCAATGAAGGTTCTGGGCAACTGCTACCGCGCGGCGCAGCTTCTGCCCGTGATCCGCAGGGAAAAAATAAACCTGGCGGTATCTCATGGATCGCGCGGACAGATTCTCGCCAGCAAGGTGCTCGGCATCCCGACGGTGATGATGCACGACTACGAGCACAGCACCAAGACCGGCTTCCTGGAGCCGACCTGGGTCATTACGCCGGACGTCATCCCCGAAAACTCGATGTCCAAGACGAAGACGCTGCGCTATCCCGGGCTGAAGGAAGACGTCTATATCCCGAAACTGAAGCCCGACCCCGCGATCTTCAAGCAGCTCGACCTTTCGCCGAACGACTTCATCGTGACCCTGCGGCCGCCCGCGACCGAAGCGCACTATCACAATCCGGAAGCGGAAGGGCTTTTCGCCGCGACCCTGGAATTGCTGGCCAAGGATCCCTCGATTCGCGCGGTGACCCTGCCGCGCAACCAGCGCCAGGCCGAAGAGATTCGCAGCAAGTGGCCGGAGTTACTGCGCACGCGGCAGATGATCATCCCCAGCTCACCCGTGGACGGATTGAATTTGATCTGGTTTTCCGAATTCGTGGTGAGCGGCGGCGGCACAATGAACCGGGAAGCCGCGGCGCTGAACGTGCCTGTTTACAGTATTTTTCGCGGCAAGATCGGCGCGGTCGATCAGTACCTGGCGAAGACCGGCCGCTTGATTCTGCTCGAATCCGCCGAAGACGTTCGCAGCAAGATTCAGATCGTTCGCCGCAAGAAGCCGGAGCAGTTGCAGTCCAGCCGTCCGGAAACGCTGCTTTCGATTGTGGATTCCATCGCCAAAATTGGAGCTTTGCACAGTGGCCGCTAATGTCGATACTCAGGTTCAACAGGTGTCTGCACAGGAAAAATCGGGCGTGAACCTCTCTCCGAAGGTGGACTTGAAGGCGCTGATCGAAATGGCCGTGCGCGGACTGGGGCCGATGTTCGATCCCGCAGCGCAGCGCTTCGGCTACACCCTCATGCAGACTCCGAACGGCATGGAGCGCCAGGGGCTTTCGCCGCGTTATACCGTGATGACCCTGATGGGACTCGACGTTTACGAAAAGTCCGGCGGCAAGTCTCCCTGGGCGATCGACGCGATCCACGACCACATGCTGCAGGACCAGAGCTGGCCGACCCTGGCCGGCGATTTCGGCGTCTTGTTGTGGTTCACCGCGCTGCGCGCGCCGCAGAAACTGGAAAAGGTTTTTTCGCGGTTCGATCTCAGCACCATGTTCGACAAATTCGAAGATATTCGCCAGGGCCGCACCATGGAAACGGCCTGGCTGCTCACCGGCCTGGCGCATGCCGCGATTGCGTTGCCCGCCAGGGCGGCGGAAATTTCCAAAGCAGCCGAAAAGGTCTATCAGGTTCTGGTGCGGAATCAGGGCAAGGGCGGATTTTTTGGACATCTGGACCGCAGCCGTTCCATTTCCGGCAGACTGCGTGGCTGGATGGGGAGTTTTGCCGACCAGGTCTATCCGACCATTGCCTTCACCTGGTACAGTCGCGCGTTCCGCTCCAATGAAGCGCTGCAGCGTGCGATCGAGTGCGGCAAGGGAATTTGCCGTGTGCAAGGCTCGCTTGGCCAGTGGTGGTGGCATTACGACAGCCGCGAAGGCCGGGTCGCCAGCATGTATCCGGTTTTCTCCGTGCACCAGGAAGCGATGGGACCGATGGCGCTGTTTCCCCTGGGCGAGGCGGCCGGCATCGATTTCCGCCGCAACATTTATCGCGGCCTGCAATGGATCAGCGACGCCAACGAAACGCACCAGGAAATGCGCGACTTCGAGAAGAACATCGTGTGGCGCTGCGTTCACCCCGATCCGGAATCTTCCATGAAGACCGACGTGCTCTTTTCGCACTTCCACTTTTACCGTGATGCCTCGACGCGCAAGATGACTGTGCGGCGGGAGTGCCGTCCGTACGAGCTGGGATGGCTGCTGTTTGCCTTCGCGGGAATCAAGCCGGCCGACGGACCGACCGGAGCGTAGTCACCCAATGAAAATCTTCACCGTTGTGGGGGCGCGCCCGAACTTCATGAAGGTGGCTCCCATCATCAAAGCCATCAACGAGTACAACGCCAAGGCCGCCGGCAAGCGCTCGCACGTCCCGATCCAACACACGCTCGTTCACACCGGCCAGCACTATGACCAGGCCATGTCGGACCAGTTTTTCCAAGACCTTCAGCTTCCGCGGCCTGATATACACCTGGGCGTAGGCGGCGGTTCGCACGGCGTGCAAACCTCGGAAATCCTGCGCAAGTTTGAGGAAGTGCTGGTGGCACAGCGGCCGGACGTGCTGATCGTCGTGGGCGATGTGAACTCGACGATCGCTTGCGCCCTGGCGGCGGTGAAGCTCCCAAGCGACGCCAGCGGAAAACGCACTTTGATCGCGCATGTTGAATCCGGTCTGCGCTCCTTCGATCGCACCATGCCGGAAGAGCACAATCGCATCCTGACCGACCATTTGTCCGACCTCTTGTTCGTGACGGAACCAAGCGGCCTGAAGAACCTGAAGCGCGAGGGCATCCCGTCGAACCGCGTGCATTTCGTGGGCAACACCATGATTGACACCCTGCTCTCGCACCAGGAGAAAGCGGCGGGTTCGCGGATTCTGCAGGACCTCGGCTTGCTGGACGCCGCGAGCAGCAACGGCAACCGCGCCCACGTTCAGTCCTATGCCCTTTTGACCCTGCATCGCCCTGCGAACGTGGACCACAAAGAAACATTCACGCAGATTCTGGAGGGCATCACGCCCCTGGCGGGCAGGATGCCGATTGTCTTTCCGGCGCATCCGCGTACCGCGCAGCGCATCGAAGAATTCGGCCTGGCTGCGCACCCGGCATTGGCCGGCGGCAAGGCCTCCGGGATTCGCATCGTTCCGCCGGCGGGCTATCTGGATTTCCTGTGCCTCATGCAAAATGCGCGCCTGGTGGTTACCGATTCAGGCGGCATTCAGGAAGAGACCACGTGCCTCGGCGTGCCCTGCGTCACGGTGCGGGAAAATACCGAACGGCCGGTGACCATCACTTCCGGCACCAACGTGCTTGCCGGCGTCAAGCCCGCGGGTATCCGGAAGGCCATTGCGAAGCAGCTCAAATCCGGCCGCAAGAAAAAGGTTCCGGCAAAATGGGACGGCAAGAGCGCGCAACGTATCGTCAGCGTGCTCAGCAACCGTAGAGTGCGCTAGAATCCCCGGCAAATTTCGTCTCCGAGGTTCAGCCTGTGGCGGACGTTGATTCCGAAAGGAGCGGGAGTTCGTTCCGCCCGCTGGAGCGCGAAAGTCGCGGCCAGCGCATGATCGCGTGGCTGGTCCTGTTGGCGGTTGTAACCGCCCTGATGTATCCGTGGATCGTTTGGGGAATCAGCCGGGGCCACGACCAGGATACGCATCTCTACTATTTTCACGCGTTCAATTCCCAGTTTCGTTCCGGGGAACTCTATCCCCGGTGGCTGGCCTCGCTCAACGCCGGTGCCGGCAGCCCGATTTTCTTTCTGCAATACCCGCTGCCGTTCTTTCTGGCGTCCGTGATTCACCGCGGTCTCGCGTTGCCCGATACTCCTGCCGGCGAATCGCACGCTCTGGGATTGGTTTTCCTGCTGGAAGCATGGTTTTTTGCGACCGCCGCGTTCCTGTGGGCCTCGCACTTCCTGAAGTCCGGCCAGGCCGCGCTGGTTGCTTTGCTTGGATTGACTCTGCCCTATGTCCTTTGGATCGATTTCTACACGCGGGTCGCGCTCGGCGAATGCATGGCTTTGGGTTGCATGCTTCTCCTGCTCTATTTTTCGGAGTTTCTGAGTTCCCGGCCGGTCGTGGCCATTGCCGGGCTGGGGATCGGGTTTGGCCTGCTGTTTCTAAGCCACGTGCTTTCCATTGTCATGTTTACGCCGTTCCTCCTCGCCTACATCCTGCTGAGGAATCCCGAGCGGCGGCTCGTTTCGAGTGCGGTGTGTGCTTTCGCAGGTGGTTGCCTGGGAGCAGGATTGGCCGCGGTCTATTTGTTGCCGCTCGCCTCGCATCGCCGTTACTTCCATGCGGCAGGCTTCAATAACCAGCCCGGTGGAATCATGAGCGTGGAAACAAATCTGTTTCCGCTGAACACCACGGTCACCGGCCACTTTCCGTCGGGCTGGTGGCTGCTGAACTGGATCATTCGCGCTTTCGTCTTCGTGGCGATTGCGGTCGGCGTCTGGAAGTGGCCAAAGCTTCGTGGCTTGCCTTTTTTGCGGCGAGCCATCGTGATTTTGTCGGTGCTGGCCATTCTGGCAATCGTCGCCAGCCCTCTCGTTCTCGGCGGTGTTTCGGTCGCTGCGAACGATCCCATCGCCGCGGAAATTGCCTCCTTCCGAAGCCACATGTTCGGTTTCGCGTTCCTGTCGCTGGAAGTGGCCGTTTGCGCGTTTCTGGCCCTTGAACTATTCGAAGAAAAGAAAAGTGTGTGGTTGCTCGCCGCCTGCCTGGTGACGTTTCTGCTCACCACTCGGGTCACCGCTCCTTTTTGGAGTCACTCGAGTTTCCTCCGCGACATTCAGTTTCCCTGGCGATTCCTGGGCGAGTTTTCTCTGTTGCTGGTCGGCTTGATCGTGCTGGTGCTTCGCCCCAAGCAAGGCGCCGCCTTGCCCGGAAAGCACAGAGTTGCCCTTTTGCTGGCCTTTTTTGCGCCACTCAGCCTGCTGGCCGCCGTGGCTTGGCAGGGTCCCGAGCGGTTCCGGCACCTGCTCCCCGATAAGCCACCGCAATCGGCGGACTTGGCTTTGCCTACCTACGCCGATACCGAGAAACTTTTTGGTCATCTGACTCCCTGGCCGGGCGGCTCGACAATCGGCACGCGGGTGCTTTCCGGTTCTGGCCGGGTCGAACTGCAATCGATCTCTCCGCGCGAGCGCCGCCTCTCGGCGGATTGCAGCTCACCGTGTGCAATACAGCTGAACTTGATGTTCTTTCCGCTCTGGTCGGCAGTCGAATCCGACAGCGGACCAGTGAAAATCGATTCCAATCGGGAGAATGGCCTCGCAGTTCTCCGCTTGCAGCCCGGTGCGCACGAGATCCGGTTGCAACTACCCAAGGATCGCATGGAGCGCGTGGGCCCGTGGGTCAGTCTCGTCAGCGGGCTGCTGATTTGCGTCCTCCTCTTGTTCGCCGCGGTCCAGAGCTCGCCGCGATGAAGATCGTCTTCCTCTGCAACGAGTATCCGCCGCTCCCGCACGGTGGGATCGGCACGTTTGTGCAAACCATGGCGCGTGCCTTTGCGGCTCGCGGCCACCTGGTTCAAGTTGTCGGTCTCGGTGCCGCTGCCGCGCGGTCCAGCGACGGAAACATTACCGTGACCACGCTTCCCGCCAGCCGGACGCGTTTCGTGGGCAATTTCTTTTCGCGCCTTCGGCTACGGCGATGGCTTGGTCGCGAGGTTCGCGAGGGGCGTTGCAACCTCATTGAGGTGCCGGACTATCTTGGCCTGTTGCCCTTTCGCGTCCGGGGGGCCGCCTCTGTGGTTCGCCTGCACATCAGCACCACAGCGATCTGCCAGCACGCGGGTTGGCGTGTGCCTAAAGGCATCTCGTACTACGAGCGCAAGACGCTGGCCAGCAATCCGTACTGGATTGGAGTTTCCAAATATATGCTCGAGTCCACGGAAAGGATTTTTGGCCTGAAGCCCAGGCTCGCCAGGCTGGTCTACAATTCCGTGCCCTCTCCGCCTCCACAGATCGCCCGAGACGAATCCTTGCCGGAGCAGTTCGTACTCTATGCCGGACACGTTTCCAGGCGGAAGGGCGCAGTCCTCCTGGCTCGCGCAATGAAGCCCTTGCTCGAATCTCGGCCACAACTGAGGCTGGTCTATATCGGAGGCGAAGTCATCGGCGCCGGGGAGCCTCGAATTCAAGAACAGATCCTGCAGGAAGTCGGCCCGGCACTAGCCGGTCAGGTGCTGATTCTGGGCCGCCAGCCTCGGGAACGAGTGCTTTCTGCGATGAAACAATGCTCGGTTTTTGCATTTCCGAGCACCCTGGAAGCCCTGGGGTTGGTGGTCCTGGAGGCTATGAGCGTCGGCGCACCCGTTGTTTGCACTTCGATTCCGCCGGGCCCAGAGATGGTCGACCATGGCTCAACCGGACTTCTGGCCGACCCAAACGTTCCCTCGGATTTTGCCGAGAAGATCGCCAGCCTTTTGGACGATCGGGAGCTGGCGCGACGCGTGGCAGCCAATGCCGCCGAACTCCTTCGCCGCCGCTTCACCCTGGAGCAGTGTGTGACGGAATCCGAGGCCTTCTACAAAGAGTGTCTGTCCCACCTGTCCCTCAGGTCAGAGTAGCTCCTGAACCAATCTTGTACTGCTCGCCAGTAGCCGCCGTCGTCTGAATCGACTATCTTGAGCTTGCGTGGGCAGGGCTTCGCAGCGGACAGCCGCGCGGCTCTGTTTTTGGGGAGATCTTCAACAAGAGGGTTCTATGCGTAAGCTCATTTTTTTATTGTTCTTGATGGCAATCTGGACCCGACCGGCCCACGCCGCCGGCGGTTCCTGCCCTCAGGGCGTTCCGACTGGAATTACCAAGTGCTATTACATCGATTTTGCGTCCGGCTCTGACACCAATGCCGGAACCGACGAATCCACACCGCTCAAACATTCCGTTGGCATGAAAGGCTGCACAGCCAACTGCAGCAGCATGAGCCTTGGTGGCGGCGTCGGCGTGATCTTCAAAGGCGGCGTCACCTGGGATTACACCATTTGGCCGTGGCAGCCGTACAAGAGCGGTTCCGGCGGCGGCGACAAGTACGGCGGTTGCAGCGGTGCGGGTTGTTTGTACTACGGCGTGGACAAGAACTGGTATGCGGGCGCTTCGTGGAGCCGGCCGATTTTCAGCGGCGGCGGCTGGTCCAACCCGGGCACCAACACCATCTGCAATCGTAGCGGCGGCACTTTTCTCGATCTTTCCTACAGCAAGTACATCATCATCGATAACTTTGAGTTCACCGAGATGTGCTCCAATACCGGTTCCAACGGTAAGGTGTATTACATCCAGAACGCCAACGGCAGCGGCGGTGGCAACTTCACGGTGCAGAACAGCTATTTTCACGGCGCGCGTTTCCCGGCGTCCGCGGTTCCCGCGCATGGAGACTACTGGGCCGCGATCGGCACCTTCGACGGCACCCTGCACTTTACCTACAACGTCGTGGACGGCTCGGACTCAGGCCCGACCCCCACTTTTTCGACCTTGGCCGGAAAGTACACCGGTGAAGCCATCTATGCGTCCACGGCCACGGTGGATCACAACGTGATGTACAACATCACCCAGGCTCTGGACATTATTCCGATTTCCATCAACAACAACTACATGTACAACGCTTCGGCGACCAGTTTGGAGTCGGACGTGCACTCGCACATTGCCAACGACAACGGTTGCAACAACCAGGTGACGATCTATAACAACGTCGTCGACACCGTCGTTTCCGGCCAGGGCTGGCAGCCGGGCGGCGGTCCTTGCACTTACTTTTTCTTCAACTCCATCTGGAGCAACAGCATCATGTCCCAGAATGGCGGGCGTATGCTGAACGTCGGTCCGACCAGCTCCACGTTCCACTTCTTTAACAACACCATGGAATGCGGCCAGGACAACGCGCCTGCCACCGGCGGCTGCGGGCACTTCAACCAGGCAACCTTCCACGTGTACAACTCGCACTTTGTGGGTGGTGCTGTGGACTGCGGCCAGAACGTCGCGCCCTGCGGCAGCTGGACCACCAGTGCGGGCACTCTGACCAATGCTTCCTTTGGCTCAATTCCCGGCAATCCCACCGATATTTTGACCCAGACGCAATCGACCGCAAACGCGGCCAAGTACGTGTACAACGCGATCTTCCAATTCGCGCCCTCTTCCAACTCCTCGTCAACCGTGGGGAAGGGTATCAACTTGATGTCGCTGTGCAACCAGATCAACGATCCGGACGCGCTCGCGGCTTGCAAGTCCGATACGACCTACGCCGTTTCCTACGATCAGGTGAACCACCGCGCGATTCCGTCTGGCCGCGCCATCGTGGCTCGTCCATCGTCCGGCAGCTGGGACATCGGCGCTTACCAGTACGGTTCCAGTTCGAGCAACGCGCCTACGGTGCAGCCTCCTGCCGACCTCTCTGCCACGGTAAACTAGCAGCTCGGATCGCGTTTCGCGGTCCAGCTGTTGGACATTCCGAGGGCGATGAGCCAGGCAAAAACCCAATCCAGCGAATCCGGGGTCGGCGAACAACAGCGCCGGCCCTGTATTCTTTTTATTTCCCACGAATCCTCGCGCACCGGCGCTCCCATCTTTCTACTGCGCTTCCTGCGCTGGCTAAACGAGCAGGGCGATCTTTCTTTTCATGTGCTCGTCGGTTCCAAAGGAAGTCTTTATCCCGAATTTGCGGCGCTTGGCCCTGCCGATTCCTTCGAGCCCGAGCCGACGTTCCTGTATCGGCTCTTGCGAAAACTCGGCCTGAACCGCGCGGCGAGGAAGAACCACCAAGCCAGGCTGCGGCAATTGCTCGCCGCGCGCCAAATCGACCTGATCTACTCCAATACGATCGTGAACGGCGAAATTCTCGAATTTCTCTCGTTCCTCGATTGTCCGGTCATCACCCACGTTCACGAGCTGGAGAATGTCATCCGCTTCTTTGGCGAACGCAATACGGCTCTCGTCAAAGCCCGCACGGACCGGTTCATCGCGGTGTCCGGCGCCGTGGCGCGTGGCCTGACTGCCGCCGCCGGGATTCCGGCGGAAAAAATCGAGACCATTTATGGTTTCATTCCGATCCCGGTCCGTCCCGCCAATTTTGTTCAGACCAGCCGGCGAGAGGTGCGCGAGGAGCTGCAAGTCTCCGGCGCGACCCACCTCGTATGCGGCTGCGGCTCGATCGAACCGAGAAAGGGAATCAACGAGTTTCTCAAGGTCGCCCACAAGGTGGTTGCCCAGAACCCCGCGGGATCGGTGCTATTCCTTTGGGTCGGCGGAGGCGCGGCACAGATCGAGGCAGCCCTCGCCACCGCGCGGTCTCTCGGCGTTGAAGGCCATGTGCGCTTCCTCGGCGTCAAGCAGGACGTCGCCCGGTACTTCGCGGCGTCGGATGTTTTTTTTCTCTCGTCCCTCGAGGACCCTTTCCCTCTGGTCATGATGGAAGCCGCCCTTCAGGGATTGCCGATTGTCTGTTTCCAGGAGGCCGGCGGCGCGCCGGAGTTCGTGGCGGATGACGCGGGTTTCGCAATCCCGGGTTTCGATCTGGATCTCGCCGCGGCTCGCATCACCGAGCTGCTGCGTTCGCCTGTTCTTCGCCGCGATATGGGTGCCGTCGGCGCGGAAAGGGTACTGACCCAGCATCGGCTGGAGCTGGGAGCGGCCGCGCTCCGTAAGGCGATCTACGCCTCCCTCGAAGCCTCGCGAAGGCCAGTTGTGACCAAGTAGCCACCGATTTCCGCAAGGAACATCCCCCCGACGAAAGCCCCCATTTCCGGTAAAATTAAGGAAGTGCCTTTGCGCTCTGTTCAGGCCATAGACCAGCGAAACTCATGACGGATTCCCGATCTCAAACGCCCGGCGTCAGCCGCCGCCTCTTCAGCAACACCATCCTGAATTTTGGCGGCCAGGGCTTCATTCTGGTGATGACCTTCGTCACCGCGCCGTACACCGTGCACCACCTCGGGCCCGAGCTTTTCGGCATCGTGGCCCTGGTGCAGACGGTCGCCGGCTTTGCCGGCTTTTTGAACCTTGGCATTGGGCGCGCCCTGACCAAGTACATCTCCGAGCTTTACTGGAAGAACGACTGGGAGCAGATCAACAATTTTTTCCGAACCGCATGGACCACTTGCTTGATCGCCGGCACGGCCGGGCTCATTGCCATTGCCGGTCCTCGCCAGATGATCGGCGACGCGTTCTTTCGTGGCGGCAGCGAGGTGAGTTCCGTGACCGGCTACGCCCTGTTCGTGGCGGCGTTTGGCCTGTTCACTTCGATGGTCCTGGAAGTGATTTCCGCGGTGCCGGGCGCTTTGCAGCGCTTCGATCTGGTGAACAGCGTCAGCGTATTGGGAGGAATCATCCGCTGCGTCGGGCCGGTGGTTCTCTTGAAGATGGGCTATGGCGTAAAGTCTGTGCTCATCGTCAATCTGCTCTCCAACATTGTTTCCATCCTGGTGTTCGCCTACCTGAGCCACAAGCTGATTCCCGCGCTGAAATTCTCTCCGAAATTCAATAAGCAGGCGTTCGCCAAGCTGATCGGATTTTCCATACCGCTGTTCGTATCCGCGCTGAGCGCCATCATTGTGGCGCGCGTGGATCGCTTCATACTTGCCTTCTATATGCCGCTGGCGGCCGTCACGTTTTACACCTTGCCCTATTCCATCTCGGAGAAGCTGGCACTGGGAGTGGGCAGTATTGCCTCCGTGGTTTATCCCTTCGCCAGCGAACTGCACTCGCGCGAAGCTCACGACAAACTGCAGGAGCTCTACATCCGTGCTTCCAAGTTGCTGGTCCTGGTCACGCTGCCTTTCATGACCCTCCTTCTGGCCGTCCCGTCGTCTATTTTGAAGTTTTGGCTGGGGCAGGAATATGCGTCGCAAGGCGCGGTCTGCCTGGCCTTGCTCGGCATCGCCACGTTTCTCGGCGCCATGAGCGCCGTTTCCACGGTGACGGCGCTCGGCGCGGGGCGCGCCTGGATGCCCGCCAGCTTCGCCATCGCCACGTCCGCCGTCAATCTGCTGGCCAACTTTCTTCTGATTCCGCGCTACGGAATCAACGGCGCCGCGCTCGGTGCGCTGGTGCCGCAGGCCGTCGTGGTCCCGGTTTTCATCTGGAAAACCACGCGGGACCTGCAATTTTCGCTGGGGCGCGTGCTGCTGGAGGCTCTGGGCCGGCCTTTTCTCTGTGCCGGGGCACAGTTTGCGTTTCTGTACCTGTTGCAGCCATTTGTAACGAATCTCTTTCAATTGCTGGCGTTGTGCGCGGCGTCCCTGGCTATTTTTGGGGTGATGGCGCTTTTTATCGCCGCCTCTCGCGAAGAGCGGGAAGAGCTTTTTGCCCAGTTCAGCGCCAATCGCATTCTGGCCCGCATCGGCCTTTCGGCGGAATCGAAATGAGCGCTACCACGTTGCCCGCGTCCGGTCGCAAAACCGGGAAAGAGTCCGCATCGGCCCTGAGCGTCGCGTTTGTCGTCACTCGCACGGAAGGCGATGTCTTCGAGCGCAACTTCGCGATTTCTCCCACGATACAGGACGCTCGTGTGAAGCAGGTTCTGGTGCAGAAAGGCTTCCAATCCGCCACCCTCGCTTATAACGACGCGATTCAGCGCTGCTCCGAAGACCTCATCGTTTTCTCCCACCAGGATGTCTATTTTCCGGAGTCCTGGCTGGATGACCTGCAGCGTTCGATCGCCCTGCTCAACCAGAGCGATCCCAACTGGGCGGTTTTGGGCTGTTGGGGTGTCACCGAGAAAAACTGGGGTACGGGCTATCTGCATTCCGTCGGACACGGAACCTTGGGAGAGCCCTTTGACCAGCCACAACGCATCAACACGCTCGATGAATGTGTGATCATTCTGCGCAAGTCTTCAGGCCTGCAATTTGACCCCGGCCTGCCCGATTTTCATTTCTACGGCACCGATATCTGCCTCGCCGCGCGCAAGAAGGGCTTCACCTGCTACGTGATCTCGGCCTTCTGCATTCACAACACCCGGATGCTGCGCACCCTGCCGCCGGAATACTTCAACGGTTACTACCACATCAAGAAAAGGTGGGCCGAATATATGCCCATCTATACGGCCTGCGCCAATGTCACCAGGTTTGATCGCGACGTGCTGGAATTTCGCTTCAAGCGCCTGGTAAGGCGCATTCTTGGGCGGGACACCACGCCCCGGCCACGGCTCGACGACCCGCGCAAGGCACTTTCCACGGAGCCGCAGGCCGCCGCCCGCCAGACCGCTCTGCACCTGCCGGGCGTGGACCCGGCGCACGGCGCCAAGGAGTAGCTTATTCATCTTCTCGCTGCACTCCTGATGCAGATTGGCGGCGACGAGCAGCTTCAGAAGTTTGGAGCGGGCGGCACGACCAACGTCACGCCTCTCTCCGTCATTTTTCTCGTTGTCAGCTGTGCACTGATTCTGGCGCTGCCGCGCCGCGCCGCCCTGGGCGTTTTCCTGTTCACGGCGCTCGTGATGCCGTTCTCGACCGCGGTCGTGGTCGGGACGATTCACTTCCAGTTGATTCGCTTCCTGATTATGCCGGGCCTGATTCGCGCGTTCATGGAGTCCAGCAAAGAGCGGCCATTTTTCGGAAAGTTCCACCCCATCGACAAGGCTTTTTTTGCTCTGCAAATCATTTCCGCCATCGCGTTCGTGGCGCTCAATCCCGAGCAGGGCGCGGTGATCAACCAGATTGGCGCGCAGTACACCGCGCTCGGGGTATACATGGTTCTTCGCTTCTTCATTCGCGACACCGAGGATGCCACCACCGCGATCAAGACCATGGTGATTGTCTGCTGCGTGGCCGCTGCGGGCATGGTGGTGGAACACCTCACCGGGGGGCACAATTTCTTCTATCTGTTGGGTTCCATTTCGCCGGAAGACGGTTTCCGCGAGGGCCGGCTCAGGGCGCAGGCGTTTTTTGCCATTTCCATCATTGGCGGGTGCTACGCCGCGGCCATGTTCCCCCTCGGCTTCTGGTTCTGGGGGAAAGGCCTGGCCTATCGGTTTTGGACCATCCTTTGCCTGATCTCCTCGGCGTTCGTGGTGCTGGCTTCGGCTTCAAGCACGCCGCTCCTTGCCTTCGTCGCCGGGATCGGCGCTTTTGCTTTTTGGCCGCTGCGTGCGCAAATGCGCTGGGTGCGTCGCGGCATCGTCTTCACGCTTGTTTCGCTGCACATGGTGATGAAAGCTCCGGTGTGGCAGCTCATTGCCCGCATTGATATCGTCGGAGGGAATTCCGCGGATCACCGCTATCAGCTGATCAACCAGTGCATCATGCATTTCTGGGAATGGTGGCTCATCGGCACCAACGACAACTACAAGTGGGGCTGGGACATGTGGGATACGGCCAACTACTATGTCGGCACCGCCGAAGCCGCCGGCCTTTTTGGGTTCATTGCGCTGGTGGCCATCATCTCGCGTTCCTATCGCAGTATTGGCCTGGCCCGCGCCGCGTTCGAATCCGACAAGCGCCGGCAATTCATCTTCTGGTGCGTAGGCTGCTCGCTCTTCTCGCATTGCATTTCGTTTATCGGCATCAGTTATTTCGATCAAACCTTCGTGGCGTGGTACGCGCTTCTCGCCATCATCATGGCGCTCACCTACGAGTGGTCAAACTCCGATGCGATCGCGCGCAAGAAGCTCGAAGCCAAAGCCCAGGCCAATCAGCCTTCGCCTGTTTCTGCCCGCGCGCCCGGTCTTCCGAGCACCCGGCCCGCACGGCAGCCTTCGCAGCCGGTGTATCCGAAACCCCGATGATCGATCTTTCGCTCTTCGTCTTCAGGCAAAATGACCACTGCTAATAAATATTGCATCGTGACCTCGGTCCGCGACGAGCAAGACTATCTCGCCAAGACCATCGAATCCGTCGTTGCCCAGACCCTGCTTCCGGCCGAATGGGTCATCGTGGACGACGGCTCCAAGGACGATACCCCGAATATCCTCAGCCGCTACGCCGCGCGCTACCCCTGGATTCGCCCTCTGCGCCGCGATGACCGCGGCCATCGCTCGACGGGCGGCGGAATTTACGGGTTCGTTTTCGGCTGCGAAAATCTGCAGACCAAAGACTGGGCGTTCCTGGTCAATCTCGACGGCGATTTGAGCTTTGCTCCCGACTATTTCGAAAAGTGTTTTGCCCACTTTCGCGAGGACGCAAAACTCGGCATCGGCGGCGGCACCATCTACAACAAGATTGGCGACACCCTGCAAATGGAAACGGTAGCGGCCTTTCACGTGCGCGGCGCAACCAAGATCTATCGGCGCGAGTGCTGGGACGTGCTTGGCGGCATGCATTGCGGTCTGGGCTGGGATACCGTGGACGAGGTCACCGCCAATCTGCGCGGCTGGTCCACCCGCAGCTTTCCCGAACTCGGACTGATCCACTATCGCGTCACCGGCACCGCCGGCGGCCGTTGGTGGGGACTCGTCAAGGACGGTCACGCCGACTATATCGTCGGCTACCACCCGCTCTTTTTTGCCGCAAAGTGTTTGCGGCGCTTGCTCAAGCCTCCGGCGTTTCTCGGCTCCATCGGCCTGGCGTATGGATTTCTGCGCGGCTACGTCAAACGCATGCCCCGGGTGGAAAATCGCGAATTCGTCGCCTACGTCCGGCGCCAGCAAATGGCCAGGCTACTAGGACGTAACACCATCTGGAAATAGTTGCCGCGGACGGCCTGCAGTCTGCTACTTTGAAAACACAGCCCACGGGCCGCCCGGCCCACGTTCCTTCCACGGACCATTGCCATGAGCCTGTCCCTTGCCGACATTCGCGAATTGGCCGACGGCACCAATCCCAACTCTCTTTCCAATCGGTTGCGGTCCAAGCGCTTCGTTCTGTTCGAATCGCTGGCCGCCTCGCTGCCGCATCCCCTGCGCATCCTGGATATTGGGGGCACCAACGAGTTCTGGGAGCGGCGCGGCTGGGCCAACCGTGACGATGTGCATATCGTCACCTTGAACCTGGAAGCAGAGCCCAAACGATTCACGAACATCGATTCCATCGCGGGAGATGCTACGAACCTGAGCCAGTACCCCGACCGGCATTTCGACATCGCCTTCAGCAATTCGGTGATCGAACATCTCTTCACCCTGGAGAATCAACGCAAGATGGCGGAGGAGATTCGTCGTGTGGGAAAGGCCTATTGGGTCCAGACGCCGAATTTCTGGTTTCCGATAGAACCGCATTTTCACATCCCCGGCTGGCAGTGGATGCCGGAATCGCTGCGCGTTGCTCTCTTGCGCCGCTGGCGTTGCGGCTGGCGGGGGCCTTGCGCCGACCCTGAGAAGGCGTGTGTGCTGGTTCGCGAGGTGCGCTTGATGACCAAGTCCGAGCTGCAGGGTGTTTTTCCCGGCGCGCGTGTGCTGCGAGAACCCTTCCTGGGTCTTGCAAAGTCCTGGATCGTGGTTCAGGGTTTTCCGGGGCAACCCTCCTAGCCCGGGCGGCGACCCACCCTGCGAGTGTGCGATACTCTTGTGAAACACGGTCGAATGGCGCTTCTCAGCCGGCAATCAAACCGGAACATACTGAACGTTGGGTAACTCAGCCTGGTCTCAGGGCAACTTACGGAGCTATCTCCCATCTCGCGACGCTTGAATATCGCCTATCTCACCGTAAACGATCCGCGCGACCGCCGTTCGTGGTCGGGCACGGAATTCTCCATGGCCCAGGCCATCGAGCGCCACTGCGGCACGGTGCACTACATCGGACCGATCCGGCTGAAGTCCATCCTTTTCGCTAAAGTGCTGCACCGGCTGCTCAAAAAGTTGACCGGAAAGACCTACCTCTATACCGAATCGATCTCTCGCCGCCTCGGCCGTGTGGCCCGGCGGCGCATCGCACGCCTTCCCGCGGACGTTATTTTTTCTCCGGCCGGCTCCGCATCGCTCGCCAATCTGCAGACGGATATTCCCATCGTTTATCTTTCCGACGCCACGTTTCGCCTGGTGGTGGATTACTACCCGGAGTTTTCGCACGTCCTGGACGCACACAAGCAAACCGCCGACCGGTTCGAGGCCAATTCCATCCGCAAAGCCGCGCAACTCGTCTATCCCGCTTCGTGGGCTGCGAAATCGGCAATCAACGACTATGGAGCCGACCCGTCCCGGGTGACCGTGATCCCGTTCGGCGCCAACCTTGAGCATCCACCCGCCGGGTCCGACGCCGGCAAGGTTCCCTCGATGGATCGCTGCCGCCTGCTGTTCGTCGGCGGACACTGGCAGCGCAAAGGCGGCGAGATCGCCTACGAGACTCTTTTGAAGCTACTGGAGCTCGGTGTAGACGCGGAACTGACCATTGTCGGCTGCACCCCGCCCGAGCACGTCCGCCATGAACGAATCACGGTGCACTCCTTTCTCAACAAGAACGATCCGGCGCAGCGCGCGCAACTGGAACGCCTCTATCAACGAGCACATTTTTTCATTCTCCCTTCACGTGCGGAATGCTTTAGCATTGCATTATGTGAGGCTAACGCCTTCGGACTCCCAGTCCTCACCTCCGATACAGGCGGCTTGCCGGATCTCGTTCGAGTGGGCACGAATGGGTTTTTGTTCCCCCTGAGTGCGCGAGGCGATCAGTTCGCCACCGTCATTCGCGATGTCTTCTCCGATTCTGCGAGATATGCTGCGCTGCGCGTTTCCAGCCGCGGAGAATTCGATTCCCGGCTGAATTGGGACCATTGGGGTCGCAAGATGGCCGAGGTTTTTCAAGCCGCGGCTTCCGGCCCCGGTCGCGCAAGCGCATAGGCTTTGGGTTCATGATATGGAAGCCCGGAAAGGGAAGCTCGTCCTTTAGCTGATGGATACGACCTCGCATCGCCAGGCAGACCGGCCGCTCGTGTCCATTATCATCGTCGTTTGGAACGCGCAAAAAGTTGTGCTTGAAACGCTCGACAGCCTGCAGCAATTTCTGGGCGTCACTTCCGCCGAAATCATCGCCGTGGATAATGCTTCCACCGATGGCACTCCGGACGTCATCGCACGCGACTATCCGCACGTCAAACTGATCAGGAACGGCGGCAATTTCGGCTTCGCTCGCGCGAACAACATCGGCATTCAGCACAGTACCGGCAAGTACCTGGCTTTCGTGAACTCGGATGTGATCTTCATCGAGAATTCGTTTGCGCCGATGCTGCAGTATATGGATACGCATCCCGATATCGGCATGCTCGGTCCCAAGATGCTGGACCCGGCCCGGCTGGTCGCCCGCTCCACCATGCGCTTTCCGACCGTTTGGAACACACTTTCGCGCGCCCTGGCCCTGGATACCCTGTTCAAGGGAGTCCGCTTCTTCGAAGGTCACCTGATGCTTGATTTCGACCACAACGAGACCACCGACGTGGACGTGCTGGCGGGCTGGTTCTGGCTGGTGCGCCGCTCCGCGCTCGAGAAAGTGGGCATGCTGGACGAAAGCTTTTTCATGTACGGCGAGGACGTCGACTGGTGCTACCGCTTCCGGCAGGCGGGCGAACGCGTGGTCTTTTTTGCGGAGACCAAGGCGGTGCATATCGGCGGAGCCAGTTCTTCGGTGGCGCCGGTGCGCTTCTCGGTCGAAAAGCAACGTGCCACCTGGCAGGTCTTCAAGAAGCATTTCGGTCCGGCGAAAAGATTCGGGCTGCTGCTGACGGAGGTTCTGCACAATGCGACCCGAGCCGTCAGCTATGGCTTGCTGTACCTGGTCAAGCCTGCGGATCGCGCAGAATCTTTGCTCAAGTGCCGTCGCAGCATCGCCTGCCTGGGCTGGCTGCTGCGCGCGGGTTTCTAGCCGCTGGCGCTTTGCCAGGGCGGAACTCTTGGGCACCTTGTGGTACTTCTTTTCCGTGCCTTGAATCGCTGAAAACCGGCCGCCTTTCCACAGGGCCTGTACCGTCTTTAAGTAGCTGAAAAATAATGGGTTATGTAACCGTTGTGGAGCCTGTGCCCTCCAGACTGGCAACCGAAGTGCCCCCCAATTGGTGTTACTACAAGTGTGCGGCTTTGCCTTCCTGGGCACCCGCCCGCCGCTCACCCGACGTAAAATAGCCGGAGCGAATCTGGCACACCAGTCCCGCAACCATACGCGGGCTAGAGGGCAGAGGAACCATGAAAGGCGTCGTACTCGCTGGCGGCACGGGAAGCCGCCTCAACCCGCTCACCCGGGTCACCAACAAGCACCTACTCCCGATTTATGACAAGCCCATGGTCTATTACCCGATTCAGACCCTGGTCAACGCCGGCATCGAGGAAATCTTGCTGGTCACGGGCGGCAAGAACGCCGGCGATTTTCTGCGCCTGCTCGGCAACGGCAAGGATTTCGGCTTGAAGCATCTGAACTATACCTACCAGGAAGGCGAAGGCGGAATCGCAGAGGCGCTGGGCCTGGCCGAATTTTTCGCGGCCGGCGAGCCCATCTGCGTGATCCTCGGCGACAACATCATCGAAAACAACATCTGCCAGGCGGTCCACGATTTTCGCGCCCAGAAAAGCGGCGCAAAGATATTGCTCAAGGAAGTGGAAGATGCTCAGCGCTTCGGGGTGGCTGAAATTCAAGGCAGCAAGGTTGTCGGCATTGAAGAAAAGCCGAAGAAGCCCAAATCCAACTACGCGGTGATTGGTATCTACCTTTACGACGGCAGCGTGTTCGAGAAGATTCACCGATTGAAGCCCTCCGGCCGTGGCGAACTCGAAATCACCGACGTCAACAACTTCTTTATTGGCGAAGGCACGTTGACCTATGACGTTCTGCAGGGCTGGTGGACCGACGCCGGCACGTTTGAATCGCTGCACCGCGCCAATACCCTGGTCGCGGAAACCGGCGCCAACAAAGTTTCCGCAAGCCAGCGCCAGCTGAATGCCGGCAAGGACGGTGCACGGTGAAACTCTTCGTCACCGGCGGCGCGGGCTTTATCGGTTCCAATTTCATCCGCATGGTGCTGGAAAAGCATCCGCAATACCAGATCGTGAATTTCGACAAGCTGACCTACGCCGGCAACCTGGCCAATCTTCATTCCGTCGCCAACAACAAGAACTACTCCTTCGTGAAGGGCGATATCTGCGACACCGCCGCGGTCGAAGAGGCAATGGCCGGCTGCGACGCGGTGGTGCACTTCGCTGCGGAATCCCATGTCGATCGCAGCATCTACGAGCCTGCGCCGGTGATTCAAACCAACGTTACCGGCACCTTCGTGCTGCTGCAGGTGGCGCGCAAAGTCGCCATCAAGCGTTTCGTCCACGTTTCCACCGACGAAGTCTACGGCGATATGCAGCCCGAGCAGTTCGCCGACGAGAACACGCCGCTGCGTCCCAGCAGCCCGTACTCCGCGTCCAAAGCCGCCTCGGACATGCTGGTGCTCTCCTATGTGCGCACCTTCGGCTTTCCCGGCATGGTCACGCGCGCATCCAACAATTACGGACCGTACCAGTTTCCCGAGAAATTCCTGCCGCTGCTTATTTCCAACGTGATCGACAACAAGCCATTGCCCATTTACGGCGACGGCAAGCAGCAGCGCGACTGGCTCCACGTGACCGACCACTGCACCGGAATTTTCGCGGTTCTGGAACGCGGCCGCTTCGGCGAAGCCTACAACATCGGCGGGCTCGACATCGTAGACAACCTCACCATGGCCAAGCGCATTCTGAAAGCTCTCGGCCGTTCCGAAGATCTTTTGACGTACGTCAAGGACCGTCCTGGCCACGACCGCCGTTACGCTCTGACCTGCGACAAAATGGAAAGAGAACTCGGCTGGCGCCCGCAGGTGCCTCTCGAACAGGGCTTAAAGGACACCATCCAGTGGTATCAGAACAACGCCGAGTGGATCGCCGGCGTTCGCGGTGGCGACTATCGCAGCTACTACGACAAGTACTACACGCACCGCGATTCCTCGCTCGGCGCTCTTGCCGAAGCGGGTCAAAAAAAGAGCTGACCGCGCGGCGGCGACACCGGATTAGAAAATGAAAATGCCCTCGACCGATGTCGAGGGCATTTTTATTTCAGCTGCAGCGTGAGAATTCGCGAACGGTTCAGGCCCAGGGCTTCCGGCCGCGCAGCACGTTCTTGGTCCATACCGCAGGCAGAATCGCCACTTTCTTGAAACTGTCCATCGCCGGCGACTTCCCTGGGGGCGTCGGACGCAAGCCGGCCTTGCGCAGAAGGTGGTTCATGCGATACAGGTTCGCGCGTTCCGTGTCGCGGTACTGGAAATTCACGTTCAGCGAGATCGAAATGTCGTTGCCGTTCTGCAGCCAGTGCGGAAAGTTCACCGGAATGTGGATTCCGGTGCCTGGGCGCAGCGTATACACCGTTGCGTGGCTCTGCAGTTCCGGCTTGTAGCGCGGGGCGTTGTGGTCCACGGTCCAGAAGCGCTCGATTTCCTCTTCGGAGAGGACGTCGCGGTCGTTGCGGTTGAAGATGCTGATCTCTTTTTCTCCGCGAATCTGCATCAGCAGGCTGCATTCCCGGTCGATATGATATGTCGTGATGCGCTTCGGCGAAGTGACGAACATGATCACTTCCTGCATCTTCATGATGCGGTTCAGGTTCAGGCCGCTCAGGTCCTGCAGTTCGGCCATGCAGCGGTCGAGCAGAGCGCGATATTCCGGCTGCTTGTCCGCGCGCTTCAGGACGATCCACGCGCCGCAGTTTTCGATCCGTTGCACCGCCTCCGCCGCGCTGAACTCAGGTTTTTTCGCATCGGCCCAGCGGGTGTTGAGGTCGCTGGTGCCCGCGTCGTAAAACAGATCGTCCGGCCGCTGCTGCTGCGTCTCTCGCGCCAGTTCGATCAGCCGGTCCAGAGTAAAGAGCGGGTGCTGCGCCAGGTTGTGCTTGAATTCGAATGCTTCGCGATCAAACTTCTGTCGGAACACGGTGCGGTCCGCGTCCATGCACGGCATCTGAGCCGTCTCCTTCACCATCGTCGCTGTTGCCATGACTTCCTTCCTCCATTCAGTCCCGAAAACCGTTGCCTACTTGCGTTCCCGCGTCGTGGATGGCACCGAAGGGCTCATGCGGAAACGGGACAGGGCTTCTCCCAGATTCTGTATGAACGCTTCGGACTGGAACACGTCCGCTTCCGGCCGCAAGCTTGCCGGCGGCGCAATCGGCTCCACTTCGTCCAGCTGAAACTCTCGTGCCACGTCCTCGATCACCTTGGGTTCGATCAATTTCTGCTGGTCCACAAACGAGTTGATCAACGCGTGCTCGCACAGCAGGTTGATCACGCGGGGAATGCCCATCGAGTACAGATGAATGGTTTCCATCGCCTTGGGCGAGAAAATCACCGAGCCCGGCGCCGCGCCGGCAATTCGCAGCCGCTCCTGCACGTAATCGTGGGTCTGCTCCTTGGTCAAGGGCATGGTCCGGCAGCGCAGGGTAATGCGCTGGCGCAGTTGGCGGAGTTGCGGCAATTTCAGCTTTTCTTCCAGTTCCGGCTGCCCGGAGAGCACGATTTGCAGCAGCTTTTCGGTGGAAGTCTCAAGGTTGGTCAGGAGGCGGATCTCTTCCAGCACCGGGAACGTCAGATTTTGCGCCTCGTCCACGATCAATACTGCCGTTTCGCCCGCGCGATAGCGTTCCAGCAGCCAGTGGTTCAGCTTCATCAGCTGCTGGCTCTTTGATTTTGTGTCGCAGGGAATGTCGAATTCCGCCAGCACAAAATCGAAGAGCTGGCTGGAATTCATGCGCGAGTTGAACAGGAACGCGGTTTTGGTTCGCCGCAGGTGCAGCCAGTCGAGCAACCGGTTCACCAGCGTAGTCTTGCCCGTGCCCACTTCTCCGGTCAGGGTAATGAAGCCCTTACGCGTCTGTATGCCATACATCAACCCGGACAGAGCCTCTTCAATCTGTTTCGTCAGAAACAGAAAACGAGGATCCGGATTTACGTTAAACGGATTCTCCTTTAGTCCGAAAAAGCTCTTGTACATGGTCTTCTGTGGTCTCCGTCTAAACTCGTTCGCTCAGTGCAGCACAAATGGCCGCGCGTGCCAGCTCACGCCAACCGTGATCTGGTGCGTCGTAAAGTCTCCGCCTCCCACGTTGTTGGAGGACGCGATGTAACCGGTGTAGCCAAGGGTGAGACTCGCATTGCGGCCCAATGGCCGGTTCAGCGACGTGCCCACATAGGTGGAATGAAAGGACGGGTTGGGCAGGCCGGTATCGGTGTCCGCGTTGCGGTTGCGCGCGAATCCAACGTGCGCTTCCCCGCTCCAGAGCCGGGAGAGCCTGCGCGTTCCGGATACCGTCACTTGGTCGGTCGAGGCGCCTGCCAGGGCTCCGCTGCCACCGGTCAGTCCGTGGAAATAGGCCACGGACAAGCTGCCGTTCTGCAAAGCATAGCTGAGCGTGGTGGTCGCGGAGCCGGTGACAAACCGCGTGGCAGTCGTCGTGCCCTCCGGCTTGCGGAAATTCACGATTTGCGGGCCGCCGGCGATCGACAGCGCCAGCCGCCCGGTCAGCTTTCTGCCGTATACCGCCTGAATCGTATGGCTCCCGATCGCCTGGTCAAAACCCAGATAATGAAACGAACTGAAGCTGTATTGGACACCGATCGTATCGGCCCGGGAGATCTGATAGTTGTAACCCAGGTTGGCGATGTAGGTGTTGCTCTCGATGTTTTCGCTTCCGGAATCGGTGAATCGCATCAGGCTCAGCATTCCGCCGAAGGTGACCGAACTCCGCGGCGTCAACAGGTAGTTGGCCTGTGTCCCGAAGGCGTTGGTATAGCGCGGGCCGGTGGCGGCAAAAATCGAAGAGCCGGGGTCATAACCCGGGCCAAGGCCGACCGATCCTCCGCCGAGCGACCCGCCGACGCCCGGCAATCCCAGGCCGGACCCGGCGCCAAATCCAAACTGCGCCTGCGGCAAGTACGCGAACTGATCCAGGAACGTCAGTTGCCAGCGCTCCCAGTTGAACGTGTCCGCCACGCCAATCTGCTGATACCAGCCGTTGCCCTGGGAATTGCTGGAGAAAAAACCTCCAATCGACGCATTCAGGGTCAACCGCGAGCGGCTCCCCGCTTCCAGCAGGCTCACGTTGCCTGCGATATAGTTGCTCGAATTCCAGCCGTCCGAAGTCCCGGAACTAGCCCCGTTCGATTGAATCGTGTTGTAGTACGAAATTCCGGGCAACCAGTAGCTGTGCCTGGCGATAGGCGTTCCGACGGTTGCTTGCTGGAATCCGGTCAGAGGCCGGTCATCCGGCTGCATCGTTTCCGGTTCCTGATTCGGATCCTGGGGTTCCGCTCCAATCGGACCGTAGGCTTTTGCTGCCGGCTTGGCCGGTTCGCCCGCCGTCGGCTGCGGCACATCCTGCGCGCTGGCCCGCGTTCCGCTGAACAAAAGAACCAGCCCCAGCGAGGCCGCGGCGCAGCAGAACTTTCTTCGCATGGTCGTTTCGCTCTTCATGTCAGTGACTACGGCACCACAATCGTGTCGCCGGGCTGCAGCGCGATATTGTCTTCCGCCTTGTTTCCTTTGATCACTTCCTTGTAGTTGAACGGATGCTTCACCTGTTTGCCCGCCTCGTTGCGCAGCACGTAGATATTTTTCATCTTGGCAAACTGGGTGAACCCGCCCGCGCTGGTCAGCGCCTGCAACACGGTCATGTTCGGCAGCAGCGGAAACGCTCCGGGCCGGGTGACTTCGCCCGTTACATAAATGCGCCGGCTGTTGATCTCGGATACGCTCACCGTCACTTGCGGGTTGTTGATGTATTTTTTCAGCCCTTCGGCGATCACATTCGCAAGTTCCATTGCGGTCAGCCCGGACGCCTGCACGTCGTTCAACAGCGGCAGGGAAATCTTTCCATCGGGACGCACCGGTACCGAACGCGAAATCTCCGCTTCCTTCCACACGTCAATGCGCAAAACGTCCTGCGGACCGATGCGGTAGCTGGCGTCCGTCGTTGCGGCCGGAGGGGCCTGCGTCGGCGCCGGTGGTGCTGCCTGCACCGCTGCGGCGGGCGCCGGAGCAGCCTCCGTCTTGCCGGCGTCCTGCGCTGATACGCTCCTCGCGGCCATCAGGGTCCCAAGACTCAGCAAAAGCAACACTCTCATCTCTCGTCTCCCTGCACGTTTTTGAATGGGGCCCCTTCCACGTCCATCTGCTTAATCTTGTAAAGCAATGCTTTATAGCTGATCTGCAATTCTCTCGCGGCTTGCTTGCGGTTCCAATGGGTTCTTTCCAGCGCCTTCAGGATCAAATCCCGCTCCGCAATCCGTGATGCGGTTCGCGCCGCGGCCTTCAGCGAGGTCGCCCGCGGGCCTTCACCCGAAGGTTCCGGCGCCGGCCACGGGCGGCGCATCTCCGCGATGGTCATCCGCGCATCGCCCAGGGCGGCAATCTTCTTGGCAAGGTTCGCAAGTTCGCGGATGTTTCCGGGCCAGGCGTAGCTCAGCAGCAGTTCGATCTCTTCCTCGCCCAGCGACGGCGCTTTACGGCCCATCTCCGCCGCGTGCTTTTCAAGAAAGTGTTCCATGAGCGCCGGAATGTCTTCTTTCCGTTCCCGCAAAGCGGGCAGGCGCAGACAGGCGCCTGCAATCCGGAAATACAGTTCCCGCCGGAACCTTCCATTCTCGGTTTCCCGCTCCAGGTTCCGCGTAGCCGTCGCAATCAAGCGCATGCTGCGCTGGTCACTGCCTTCCGTCTCCCGCTGCTGAAGCATGGCCAGCAAAACCTTTTGGCAATCCACATCCAACTCATCCACGCCGTCGAGAAACAACGCGCCAAGCGTATCGAGACTGGCCTCGCCATCGCCTTTCAGGTAACGATTGACCGCGGTTAAGAACTGCCCCGTCTCGAGAACGGTGCAGCTGAGCTTCTTGAGCGGCAGGTGGCTCTGCCCAGAAAGCCGGTGAATCAGCCGGGCGTAGACGTCCTTGCCCGTTCCGCTTTCCCCTTGCAGCAGAACCGGAATGTCGGTCCGCGCAATTTCGCCTATGGTGGCTTCCAGGGCTTGTATGGCAACACCCCGGCCCGGGACCAGACCGGTCTCCTGCGGCAACTCCAGGGCTCTACTGACGCTTGATCCCATAGCGACTCCCTAAAAGAGGAGCAAATCACTCTCCATGCCCAGCGGAGGCCAAACGACTCGTGCCGAATGCAAATGCATTATTTGCAACTATTTACGGAGCATACTGGGACATTCGTAGTTTTGCCTGCGGAACCCGATCCCACCTTCTTTCCACCAAGTGGCAATTTGTTATCCCTGCCTGGGTTTGGGCCAATTTGGCCCGTAGGCGGGACCCTTTACCCTGCCTGACGACCTGCCAGCCTTACCATCCAGCCACGGATCACCCGCCGGCCATAAAGGAGGGCACCGAGCGTCGTTCCCAGGGTATTGGTGATCAAGTCGGTCGTCCCCGAATTGCGCATGGGCAGGTAATACTGCCCGACCTCGATCGCCAGGCTGGTCAGGAACCCGGCCAAAATCGTCAGTAGCAACGCCCGCCGCTCGTTCCCGCCCCGCGTCAGGAAGGCGCGCAGCAGGAATCCCAAAGGCACGAAGGCAACAATGTTCAGCAAAGTGTCGAGCGCGTAGCGCCCCGTCGGTTCGAACTCCTCCCAGAACGGCTCGAGGAATTTCGGCCGCATCGCCTGGAACCGGTCTGGAACGATCAGTTCCGGCGCCCCGCGAACCGCGCTGCGAATCACGCTTCCGGAGCCCTCGTGAAACAGGTACAGCGCATTGACGGGACCAGCCGCCGCAGCAAACGGTGCGTCGGCGCTCCAAGCCGCGTAGTCCCGCTCCACCTGAGCCGCGGTGAGCTGCGTTCCGTACAGCACCATACCGCGCAACTCGCCGCCCCACGTCTCGTGCCCCAGCGGGGAATTGCCGAACACGAACCGGCCGGTGAAATCCTGCGGCTTCAACCGGAAGTATTCGAAGCGCTGCCGCAGCTTTCCGTTAAGGTACACGCTCGTCCCATCCGCGCCGGAAGCGAGCGTGATCAGCAGCTTTTCGTGTCCCTTGAATACGTGCTCCACCCACAAGCGGGTATTCACCGGCTTGCCGTCAGCAGCAATTTCGTTGCGGCTCACGGAAAGCGAGTCGCCCAGTTGCCGCAAGCGGAACTGCAACGGATTTTCTCTCCGGGAAAAGGCCAGCGTGGTCGTTAAGTCTTCGGTGACTTCCGGCTCCAGCCACACCTCAAACGTGCAGCCGCCGTCGCTCGCTCCCGCGGCAAAGTCCCCGTCGCTGAAGATGCTCCCGTAGTCTCCAAAATGCAGCCCTTTGCCGTCCGCGCGCCAGTTCACCTCGTTGGGCGGAAGCACCACCAGCTTCCTCTTCTGCACCGATTCCTTGATCCAGTGCACTGCCTCGATCGAAGAAATGTTGTAGGGCCATAAACCGGCGTAGAGAATTCCAAGCCACACCAGCAGCGTGGCCGCTCCCAATAGCCGCTTCACTTTTTTCTCTTGCATTCGCGGGTCTCCGCCGTCAGACGCCGGGGAACGCTGCGCCTTCTCGTTCGCTTGCGATCAGCTTCCTTCGCCCACACTGAAATACGTGCAATCGGGATGAATGAACGCCAGCGCGCTGACGCTGGCCTCCGGGTCCATCATGAAGCCCTCCGTCAACTGCACACCGATCTCTTCCGGCCGCAGAATCTTCCAGATGCCGGCCTGGTCTTCCAACTCCGGGCATGCCGGATAACCGAAGCTGTAGCGCTTTCCGCGGTAGCGCGAGGTAAATCGCTGGGCCATGGTCATGTCCGGCGGATCGGGAAATCCCCAATCCTCGCGGATGCGCCGGTGCAGCCATTCCGCGCAGGCTTCCGCGGTTTCAATCGCCAGCGCCTGCAAACCGTGCGAGCGGAAATAATAGCCGGCGTTCTTTGCGGCCTCCGAGCGCTCGCGCACACCCTCACCCGCCGTGACCACGAACACCGCCACGTGATCGCGCTTGCCGTCCTGCGGGCGCAGCACGTAGTCCGCCAGGCACAGCCGGTCCCCGCCCGCCTGCCGCTTCAGATTCCAAGTGTGCAGCGGCGCGCGTTCGCCTGGCGCAAACACCTGCAGCGTTTCGCCGTGCGCCTCCGCTTCAAAGAATTGCCACACCGCGCGCACCTTCATGAAGGTCGCCGCCTCTTCCTTCACCTCTTCCATGGCCGCGTGCAGTTCCACGGCTTTCGGCTCGCGCGCCGCCAGCTGTCTTTCGAAGTCGCCTTTGTAGCCGAGGTGCCGCCCGAACAGCATGAACGGGTTTATGTAGCTCCACACCTCGCGCAGGTCCGGAACCAGGCGCACTTTGCGGTCCAGATAACCGACCGGCTCGATCGGCAAGTCCGCGCGCACCTTCGGCGAGCGGGTCACCGGTTCCAGCTCCGCGACCGCCACCGCGCTCGCGGTTTCGGCGCCTTCGCCGCCGGCCGCATTCGCTCGCAGCACGGTCTCCCGCGTTGCGGGGTCCATCAGCTCGTTCATCAAGCGCAGCCCGGTCATTGCGTCCTTCGCGTAACACACCGCGTTTCCGTAGCTCGGCGCGATCTTCTGCTGGGTGAATTTCCGGGAAAGCGCTGCTCCGCCCACCAGCAGCGGCACCGCAATTCCGGCGTCCTTCAAATCGTTGGCAGTAATCACCATCTGCTGCGCGCTTTTTACGAGCAGCCCGGAAAGCCCGATGGCATCGGGATGATGCTGCAAATAGGCTTTAATCAGCTCTTCGGGCGGCACCTTGATTCCCAGGTTGACCACCTCGTAGCCGTTATTCTTCAAGATGATTTCCACGAGGTTTTTCCCGATGTCGTGCACGTCGCCCTTCACGGTCGCCAGCACGATCGTTCCGCGCTTCGCGGTATCGGCCTTCTCCATGAACTGTTCCAGGTGGTTCACGGCGGCCTTCATCGCTTCCGCCGACTGCAGCACCTCGGCCACAATCAGTTCGTTGGCGTTGAACAGCCTGCCCACCTCGGCCATCCCCGCCATCAGCGGTCCGTTGATGATCTCCAGCGGCGCCGCGCCTTCCGCGCGTTTCCGTTCCAGGTCTTCGATCAATCCGTCGCGAGTTCCCTGGATGATGTAGTTGCCCAGGCGTTCATCCAGCGGCAGATCCTCCGCGCGCACCTTCTCTTTTTTTGTCGCGGTCCGGAAATGCTCGGTGATGGCCGCGATATGGAACTGATTGATCGCCGCCCGCTGAGCCTTGCTCTGCGCGCGCCAGTCGGCCGGCGCGGACTTCAGCAGCTCAGCCTGCGCGAACCCTTCCGGCACATTCTTTGGCGGGTGCTGGAACAGGAGATTCTCGGCCAGTTCCCGTTCTTCCTCGGGAATCGAGGCAAACCGTTCCAGTTTCTCGGTATTGACGATCGCCAGGTCCAGCCCGGCCTTCGTGCAGTAGTAGAGGAAAACCGAATTCACCACCTCACGAGCGCCCGCCGGCAATCCGAATGACACGTTCGAAATCCCCAGGATGGTTCGAGTGTCGGGCAGCGCTTTGCGGATCTCGCGGATCCCTTCCATCGTCTCCACCGCGCCGCCGATGTAGTTCTCATCGCCGGTGGCGCAGGGAAACACCAGCGGGTCGAACACGATGTCTTCCGGCGCCATCCCGTACTTTTTTGTCAGCAGGTCATAGGACCGCTGCGCAATGGCCAGCTTGCGCTCCCGCGTGAACGCCTGCGCCTGCACCGGGTCCTCGTCAATGCAGCCCACCACCACCGCCGCGCCGTAGGCGTGCGCAATCGGCACAATCCTTTCGAATTTTTCCTCGCCGTCTTCCAGATTGATCGAATTGATGATCGCTTTGCCCTGGCAATAGGTCAGCGCCTGCTCTACCGCCGCCGGATCGGTCGTGTCCACCATGATCGGCGCCTTCACTTTGCGGATCAGCTTCTCGTAGAACGGCGGAATATCCTTTCTCTCGTCGCGCTCCGTGCTTTGCAGACATACGTCAATCACTTGCGCGCCGCCCTTGACCTGCCGCCGCGCAATTTCGCTCGCTTCTTCCCACTTTTCTTCGGCTACCAGGTTTTTGAAGAGCCGCGAGCCAATCACGTTGGTTCGCTCGCCCACCAGCAGCGGCCGCGTGCTCTCTTCCGCTTCCACCGTCTCGATGCCCGAATACACCGCCCGGTGCGCTTCCTGCGGCCGGACGCGCGGCCTCTTGCCTTCCACCATCTGCGCGATCGCCGCGATATGCTTTTCGGTCGTGCCGCAGCAGCCGCCCACCAGGTTCAGCCAGCCGTGGTCCACGAACTTTTCCAGCTGGCTTGCCAGCGAGGTCGGAGTCTCCAGGTACTTGCCTTCTTCATCGGGCAACCCGGCGTTCGGGTAGCACGAAACAAATTCGCCGGTCGCGCCGCTCAGCGTCCGGATATGATCGGTCATGAACTCCGGGCCGGTTGCGCAGTTCATTCCGAACGCCAGAGGCCTGGCGTGCCGCAGCGACGCCCACATGGCTTCGACGGTCTGGCCCGCGAGCATGGTGCCCATCGGCTCAATAGTCACCGAAACGATCGTGGGAATCCTGTTACCGATCTCCCGCCCGAGCCGCTCAATCGCCAGCAGGGCCGCCTTGATGTTGCGAGTGTCCTGGCTGGTCTCCACCAGCAGCAGGTCGGACCCGCCTTCCACCAATCCTTTCGCCTGTACGTAGTAGTGCTCGCGCAGGCCCTCGAAGGTGACCCCGCCCGTTACCGTGATCGCTTTGGTGGTCGGGCCCATCGAGCCTGCAACAAAACGCGGCTTGGCCGCGGTCGAAAATTCCAGCGCCGCCTGCCGTGCGAGCTCCGCGGCTTTTTTGTTCAATTCATGCGCTTCGTCTTGCAGGCCATACTCGCCCAGCACCAGCGGCGTGCCGCCAAAACTGTTGGTCTCGACGATATCGGCGCCGGCAGCGAAATACGCGCGATGGATATCCAGCACCACATCCGGCCGCGTTCGCACCAGCACTTCGTTGCAGCCTTCCAGGGCCGCTCCGCCGAAGTCTTCGGCCTTCAGGTCGCGTTGCTGCAGCATGGTGCCCATGGCGCCATCGAGCACCAGCACGCGTTGCCCCAGCAGCTCCCGCAACGCCTCTTCTGTGTCCCTGAAGTTCTTCATCCTAAAGACTTTCCGGCTTTCCTGCCGGAGGTGGTGATCCTATCGCCGGCGGCGGAGCTTTTGCGCCCCTCTCTCGGGGGCGCGAATCCTTCCATTTTACTTGCCTTTTCCCGCTAAATCGAACCGCATTCCACGCCGTCTGCGGCCGCGGAAATGCGCTCCAACTGTCAGTAACAGTTCGTGAACATGACCCCGCAACTCCCTTGCTCGTACTAGTAGTTGTGTCTACGCTATCTGAGGTGGCTACCAAACGCACTATGCCCAAACTTTCCGTCTGCTTGCTCTCGCCCCACCCGCTCGTCTTGAGCGAGTTCGAACGCCTGTTGTCCAAGCCCGATTTTAAAGTCATTGCCAAGCAGCTGGAATCCACGCTGGCCCCGGATCTGCGGTCCTTCGAGCCGCCCAAAGCCCAGGTCTACGTGATTGACGCGCATGCCGCGCGCCAGGCGACCGGCGCCCTGCTTTCCAACATTCTCGAGCGGCATCCTGACGCCCGGCTGATCGTGGTCGGCGAACAGCACCAGGATTCCACCAGCTTCTCGCTGCTACGCCTCGGTGTGAAAGGCATCCTCACCTATACCGAAGCTCGCGATCAGCTGATCCGGGCGCTTCCCCTGGTCGCCTCCGGCGGCTTCTGGGTTCCGCGCACCGTTCTCTCCGGCTTCGTGGATTCGATACTCAGCGGCCAGACGCGCCGTTTGAAGTCCGATTCCGTCGCCAACCTGAGCCGCCGTGAACAGGAAGTCCTCGATTCGCTGCTGGAGAATCTCTCCAACAAGGAAATCGCCAGCAAGCTCAACATTGCCGAGCGCACGGTCAAGTTCCACGTCTCCAACCTGCTGACGAAGTTTGGCGTCCGGCGCCGCGCGGATCTCATCCTGCTGACTTTCCAGCGCCGCATGGCCCCGGAAGCCTGAGTTTCCCAGCGGCTTTTTCCAGGTTTGGCGTCCTTCTGATTTGCTCTTCCTTGTCCCTCGCCCTTACACTCTTCTCTCAAGTTCATGCCACGTCCAAGTCGCAATCCTGCCGCCCTGGTTGATCCCAAGCTCTCCGTCGTCATTCCTGTCTACAACGAGAAAGCCACCATACATGAAATCCTGCGGCGTGTGATCGAAACGCCGTTCCGCAAGGAGATCGTGGTGGTGGACGACTGTTCGAACGACGGCACCCGCCAGATACTGGAAAATTTCGTGAAACTCCAAGCCGAGGGGCAGACCTCGGCTCCCGCTGCCGACGGCGCGGAACCTATAGACCTGCGCGATCTGCGCATCTTTTTCCAGGATCACAATCAAGGCAAAGGCGCGGCACTGCGCCGCGGCTTCTCCGAAGTAACCGGCGACATCGTCTTGGTGCAGGACGCCGATCTGGAATACGACCCGCGCGACTATGACAAGCTCTTGGAGCCGCTCTTCGATGGGCGCGCCGACGTCGTGTTTGGCTCGCGCTTTCTGGGCGGTCCGCAACGCGTGCATTATTTCCGCCATTACGTTGCCAATAAGTTCCTCACGCTGCTCTCCGACATTTTCACCAACCTGAAACTTACCGACATGGAGACCTGTTACAAGGTTTTCCGCGCCGAAGTCCTGAAAGGCATCAAGCTCAAGTCCAATCGTTTCGGGTTCGAGCCGGAAATCACCGCTAAAATCGCAAAAGGGAATTGGCGCGTGTACGAAGTTCCCATCTCCTACGCCGGCCGCACCTACGAGGAAGGCAAGAAAATCACCTGGAAAGACGGGGTCCAGGCGTTGTGGTGCATCATCCGCTACCGCATCTCTGACTAGCCTCAGTCTCCCGAGCGCGCGCGTTGTGAACTCCGCACCGGCAACGCTAGACTATCCAGCGTGTCCACTTTCTTCATCGAGCAGTTCGGCTGCCGCGCCACCCAGGCGGACGGCGCCGCCATCGAGCGGCAGCTCCTGGACCGCGGCTGCACGGTCGCCGCTACCGCGGAAGATGCCGACGTGGTGGTCCTGAATACCTGCACCGTGACCGCGGCTGCGGATGCACAAGCCCGCGAAGCCATTCGCAAACTCCACGCGACTAACCCCGCCAGGCGCATCGTCGTAACCGGCTGCTACGCGCAGCGGGCCCCTGAAGAGATCGCCGCCCTGCCCGGCGTCTCCTACGTCGTGGGCAATTCGCACAAGCCGCAGATCCCTGCGCTTCTCACCCATGGCCAGGCTGCGCTGAACAATTTTGTTCCGGCCGCGAACCTTCTCGGGCCGGCGCCCATTCTCAGTGGCGACATATTCCAAGTTCGCGACGTTCTCGTCGCTCCGGTGCTGGGCGGGGAGAGCGGCCACACGCGGCCCACCCTGAAAATTCAGGATGGTTGCAACAACCGTTGCAGCTTTTGTGTGATTCCTTTCGTTCGCGGGAAAAGCCGCAGCTTGTCCGCCGATACGGTCGTCGCGGAAATCCGCCGCCTTACCCTCGCCGGCCACCAGGAAATCGTCCTCAGCGGCATCAATCTCGGCGCATGGGGCAGCGATCTTTCGCCCCGCCTGGAATTTTCGGAGCTTCTGCGGCGCATTCTTGATGAAACTTCCGTGGCGCGGCTCCGCCTCAGTTCTATTGAGCCACTGGACGTCACCGCCGATCTTGTCGCGCTCTTCGCCTCAACCTCCCGCCTGGCCGGGCACTTTCACATGCCGCTGCAGTCTGGGTCTGACCGCATCCTGGCCGCGATGTATCGCTGGTATCGCACCGCGCACTATGCGCGCCGGATCGAAGTGATTCGCGAGCAGCTTCCGCACGCCGCGATCGGCGCCGATGTCATCGCCGGTTTTCCCGGCGAGACCGAAGAAGATCATGCCGCCACGCTGAAGTTCGTCGCCGCGCGCTCCTTCGCCTATCTGCATGTTTTCTCGTATTCCGCGCGGCCCGGCACGCGCGCTGCGGAACTTCCCGGGCGGCTCCCGGCTCACGTTGTCAGGCGCCGCGCGCGCGAGCTGCGCGCCCTCAGCGCTGAAAAATCCCTGGCGTTTCATCGCAGCCAGGCCGGCCGCGAACTTTCCGTCGTGACGCTCAACCACTCCGAAGCCACGCGGTGCTCCGAATGGACGCCGGCCCTGGCCGGCAATTTCCTCAAGCTCCGGATTGCGGGCGCGCATCCGGCGAACGAAATGCTCAGCGTCACCTGCGGCGATCATCCGGAACAACTTGTTCAAGCGCAATGCCAGCCGGTGCCGGCCTAGCCGCCATGCGCTTCCTCGGCATCGCCAGCCCCGGACCAAGCACTGCCGTCGCGCTCTTTGATTCCCATTCCATCCTTGCCGCGATTGAAGAGGAAAAACTCAGCCGGGGCAACGACCCGCATGCGCTTCCGCAGCTCGCCCTAGCCAGCGTTCTGGCGCAGGCCGGTCTGCGCCTTTCCGACGTGGACGCGGTCGCTCTCGCCGATCGCGGCAGCGCCAAGCACGGGCGGCGCAAGAACGCCGCGCAGGAAGCCGCGCTCGCGCACCTGCGCCAGCTGCTGGCCGGCCGGCGCTTTTCGCGCTTCGATCACCACCTGTGCCACGCGGCCAGCGCTTTCTATACCTCGGATTTTTCCCAGGCCCTGGTGCTGACACTCGATCATGGCGCCAACGACGTCGCCGGACTGCTCAGCCTCGGCGAAGACGACCAGCTGAAGCCGTTGCACTCCCTTGCGTTTCCCAATTCTTTCGGCTGGTTCTATTCGCGCGCCGCGCAGCTCGCCGGCCTCCGCCCGGGCCGCGATGAGCACAAGCTGCAATGGCTCAGCAAAGACGGCCGTCCGGATTTTCGCGAAGCCTTCGACCGGCTCTTCACCTGGAGCGGCAAAGGACTGCCGGTTCTCGACCGGCGCTTTTTCTCGCTCGGCCCCGATGGCAGCGGGGTTTTTTCGCCGCGTTTCTACCGCGAACTCGGTCTTTCCCGCACCGCGCCGGCCGCAGACGCTTCGGTCCGCGCCGCGCTGGCCCGCAGCGCGCAGGATCTGCTTGAAGAACTCGTGCTCCAACTTGCCGAAAAGTTCCGCGCGGCCACGGGCGCCGATTCGCTGTGCCTGGCCGGCGGTGTTTTCCAGAACGTTTTGCTGGTGCGCGCGCTGGAGCGGCGCAGCAGTTTCCGCAATGTGTACGTGCAGCCCGTGCCCGGCAACGCCGGGACCGCGCTCGGCGCCGCGTTCCTGGCGCGCAAACGCGCCACCGGGCGCTCGGGCCGCGCGCCCATCTCCGCTCTGGCCTGGGGGCCGGAACCCAACTCGCAGGAGATCAAAGCGGTTCTCGACAACTGCAAGATCGTCTATCGCTACATGAACGGAGAAGAGCAGTTGCTGGAGGAAACGTCGCGCCTGCTGGGCCACGGAAAAATCGTCGGCTGGTGCCAGGGCCGGAGCGAATTCGGCCACCGCGCGCTCGGCAATCGCAGTCTGCTGGCTTCACCGTTCAACGAATACGTGGTGGACAACGTCAACCACTTCATCAAACACCGCGAGGAATTTCATCCCTTCGCGCTTTCCGTTCCCGCCGAACGCGCTCATCAGTGGTTCGATTGCGGCCCCAACTGCCGCTTCATGGCTTCGCTCGGCGACCTGCGCAATCCCATTGCCGGCCTGGAGCGTTTCACGTTCAACGGTTCCGCGGTTCGCGTGCACACCGTGGAAAAAGAGGCCAACCCGCTGTTCTGGAGGCTGTTGCACAAATTCGGAGAGACCGCGCCCGCGCCGATCCTGGTAAACACTTCGTTCAATCTTTTCGGAGAGCCGCTGGTCACCGACCCGCGTTCCGCCGTGCGCAGTTTCTATTGCGCGGGCGTGGACGCCCTGGCCATTGGCACTTTCCTGGTCGTCAAGTAAGGCCTGCCCGGGAACAATCTACGATTCGAATATCACCTGGGCCATCGCCTGCTTCGGCGTGTGGGTGATGCTGATCGCGATATTTTTCACGCCCAGCCTGTCGGCAATGCGGCGCGTTTCGCCTTTGAGTTCCAGGGTCGGCCGGCGTCCCGGCAGGCGCACCACTTCGATGTCCACCCAGCGCACGCCGCGGCTCCAGCCGGTTCCCAGCGCCTTCATCGCCGCTTCTTTCACCGCAAAGCGCCCCGCGTAGCGCTCGTACTTGTCCTTGAACTGCTCGCAGTAGGCACGTTCTTTCTCGGTGTAGATGCGTTTCAGAAAGCGCTCGCCCTGCCGCTCGATCGCGCCCTGCACCCGTTCCACGTCCTCCACGTCAATGCCAAGTCCGAGAATCATCGCGCTCCGTTCACGTCGGAAAGCGCTGTGCGCGCATCGCGATTATACTGGGGGGATGCCGCATGCCGCCAAATCTTCCCGTGTCCGCCGGCTCCCGGGCAAGCCGCCGCAGCGGCCCGCTCCCAAACCGCATGTTGCCGCGCCGTGGTCGCTGCGCAAGGCCGGCGGGCTGCGGGTCCTGGAACTCGCGCCGTGGAAAAAATTCTCCTGGCTGGCGCACGGCTTCAGCACCCGGCCCGGCGGCGCGAGCGTTTTGCCCTCCGGGGAGCGCGTGCTGAATCTCGGCTTCATGGAGTGGGACAAGCACGAGAGCGTGCAGCGCAACCGCGCCGCTTTCCAGGCCGCGATCGGCGCGGCGAAAGCGCAACTGGTGCCGCTCAAGCAGATTCATTCCGGAATCGTTCAGTTTTTCTCCGGCACGCCTGGCGAACCTTGCCGGGGCGATGCGTCCATCAGCGACGCTGCAGGGCTGCTGCTCGCGGTGCAGACCGCCGATTGCGTGCCGATTCTCCTGCTCGATCCGAAAAAGCGAGCGGTCGCCGCCGTGCACGCCGGATGGCGCGGAACGCTGGCGCGCATCCTGGAAAAAACCGTGGGGGAAATGCGTGTCCGGTTTGGTTCGCGTCCCGCGGATTTGCAGGCGGCCATCGGACCATCCATTGGTGCCTGCTGCTATGAAGTCGGCACCGAACTGGTCACGGAGTTCAGCTCGCAATTCGACGGGGCGGAAGATTTTTTCGATGAACTGCGGACCGGCGAGGAGCCAAATCCGCTGCAGTGGCTGAACATGATGCCGCCAGGCCACCAGCCGCCTCCCAAAAACGTGCGCCTGGATCTGCGCAAGGCCAATCGCGCCCAGTTGCTGGCCGCCGGCCTGCGCGACGCCAACATTTTCGCAAGCGAACTCTGTACCGCCTGCCATCCGTCGCTGCTGTTCAGCTACCGCAAGGAAGGTCCGGTTTCCGGCCGGCTGATGGCCGCGATCGGGATCATTCCGTCGCAGAAGTAGTGCGCGCGTCAGGCGAGAACCGGCAGCGGGTTGTCTTGCGCTTCTTTCAGGGAGAGCTGGCCGCAGGCGGCCATGACGTCGCGGCCACGGGAGTAGCGGGTGAAGGCGCGGATACCGCGGTCCAGCAGAATCTTGTGAAAGCGCTCAAGGCTGGCTTGCGTCGGTTCCTTGTAGGGCAGGGAACCGGGATTCCACGGAATCAGATTCACCTTCACGCGGCCGAGGTCGGACATCATGCGCGCCACCCGGCGCGCGTCCTCTTCGCTATCGTTTACGCCGCCGAGCAGCACGTACTCAAAGGTGATGTATTCGCGGGCGCCGCGCGGAAAGGTACGGCAGGCCGCCAGCAGCTTGTTCAGCGGGTATTTCCTGTTGATGGGCATGAGCACGTCGCGCTGCGCGTCGCAGGAAGCGTTGAGCGAGATCGCCAGCTTGGGGCGCACCGGCTCCTGCGCGAGCTTTTCGATACCCGGCACGATGCCGCTGGTGGAAAGGGTGACGTGCTTCGGCGCCAGGCCGACGCCGGATTGATCAAGCAGGATGCGCATCGCGGCCATCACCTGGTCGTAGTTCAGCAGCGGCTCGCCCTGGCCCATCAGCACCACGTTGGTTTGCGGGGTGAGCGTAGCTTTGTGCTCTTCCAGCGGCAGCAGCACCTGCGCCAGGATTTCTCCCGGCGAAAGATTGCGGATCAAGCCGAGTTGCGCGGTCATGCAGAACTGGCAATCCACGGCGCAGCCGGCCTGGGTGGAGACGCAAATGGTCTGGCGATTTTCGCTGGGCATGAAGACGGCTTCGACAGAAGCGGGCCGCGCGGCAGGCGCATGCAGTCCAAAGAGATAGCGCACCGAGCCGTCCGCGGAGTGATAGCGGTGCTTGACCGTGGGCAGCGTGAGCGTGGTTTCCGCCGCCAGCTTTTCGCGAAAGGCCGCCGGCAAGCTGGAGATGCCGGCGATCGCAAAATTGCGCTGCGCGTAGAGCGCCGCATAGAGCTGGTCGCCGCGGTAGGCAGGCTCACCCATGGCCACGCTCAAGGCGCGCAAGTCGTCGCGGGATTTGCCCAGCAGCTCGGTCATGGCGAGGCTAACTCATTTACTATTCTAGCGGGTTCGAGGCGAAGACGCTTGGGCGGGCAAGGCCGCCGAGACGCAGAGCTTGGCGCTATACTGAGGCTTCGGAGGCGGCGATGGCTGGAAATGCGGCGATTGAGCGGCTGGGGATTGACGAGTGGGTGAAGGGGTTGGCGGGAATGCGGGAGCGCGAGTTCACGCTCGAAAAGGTGCAGGAATACATCGTGCGGCACGCGGTGCTGCCGGAAACGCTTGGGAAGTACCTGCATTTTTCCAAAGGCTGCTACACACGCAACCTGATCTTCAAGAACGACATTTTTGAGTGCATGGCCATCTGCTGGGAGATTGGACAGTTCAGCCGGGTGCACAATCACCGCGATCAGAATTGCTGGATGTCTGCGCCGATCGGCCGGCTGAAAGTACAAAACTTCCGGGTGGAAGACCGCCAGGTGCTGGGGGAGCACAGCGGCACTTGCAAGCTGGTGCCGACCGACATCTACGAGATGAGCGCGGCCAATCCGGTGTACGTGAATCCGCTGGAACCGGTGCACCAGGTGCTCAACCTGGCGGAATACAACGAGCGCGCGGTCAGCATCCATGTGTACTCGAAGCCGTTCGATATCTGCGAGGTGTACCAGCGGGAGCAGGGAACGTACGCGGACGTACCGCTGCACTACACGAGCGAATACGGCAAGCTTAACCCGGACGAGAAGCTGCTGTAGAACTCGAGACGCTTGCACCGCCTGCAAACGGCTGAGAGTATTCGGGTTAGAAATGCAGGGCGCCGCCTCGCCGCCTGTGTCACAATGCCTACGGCTGCCATTCCGAGCCCTGGTGCTAGAGACGATATGGTTGCCCACAAGCGCGACATCCAGCGACAGGTCTTGCCAAACGGTCTTACCATCGTGACCGAGGCCATGACCCACGTGCGCTCGGTTTCCATCGGCATCTGGGTGCGCAACGGCTCGCGCCGCGAAACCGACGAGCAGAACGGCCTGGCGCACTTCATGGAGCACATGGTCTTCAAGGGCACGGAGCGGCGCTCCGCGGAAGACATTGCGCGGGAGATGGACGGCGTCGGCGGCATGCTGGACGCCTTCACGTCCAAGGAACAGATCTGTTTCAACGCCAAAGTGCTGGACGACAACCTGCCGATCGCTTTCGACGTGCTGGCGGACCTGGTGCTGCGGCCGCGCTTCGACTCCGAGGATGTGGCCAAGGAACGCCAGGTGGTGCTGGAAGAGATCAAGATGGATCTCGACAACCCGGAAGCGCTGCTGCACGAAATCTTCACGCGCGGCTTCTGGCCGGAGCACCCGCTGGGACGGCCGATTCTGGGCACGCCGGAGACGGTGAACCGGTTTTCCCGGGAAGCGCTGATGACGCGCTACCGGCAATGGTTTGCGGCGGATCACCTGGTGGTGACCGCGGCGGGCAACGTGACGCACCAGCAGGTGTTCGACCTGGTGAACCAGGAATTCGGGAGTTTGCGTTCGGACCGCGAGGTAGAAGGGCACAACCCGCCACGCACCGGCGCCCCGCTGCACATTGAGCGGAAGAAGGATCTGGAGCAGGTGCATCTGTGCCTGGGCGTGCCATCACTGCCGATTGCGCACGAAAGGCGATTCGGAATTGCGGTCTTGAACAACATGCTGGGCGGGGGCATGTCTTCGCGGCTTTTCCAGAACATTCGGGAGAAGCGCGGCCTGGCGTACGCGGTGTTCAGCGAGATCACGCCGTATTCGGATGCGGGGATGCTGACCGTTTATGCCGGAACGGCCAAGGAAACGGTCGGCCAAGTGCTGGACCTGACCATCGGGGAATTTCGCTCCCTGAAAGACACCCTGGTTTCGGAAGAAGAGCTGCGCCGCGCCAAGAACCACTTGAAGGGTTCGCTGATGCTCTCACTAGAGTCCACGAGCTCGCGCATGTCCAACCTGGCGCGGCAGGAACTCTATTTCGGGCGCTTCTACACGCTGGACGAGATTCTGACCTCCATTGAAGCGGTGACGCGCGAAGAAGTGCAGACACTGGCGCGGGAATTTTTCCGGCCGGAGCAGATATCCGCGACGGTGCTGGGACCGGTCAACGGCTTTTCGCTGGAGCGCTCGCGCCTGGCCTGCTGAGCGCTGTGCAAAACCCGCTTGTTCGCAGCCTTCTTCGTTGCTTCTTCGCCTGGGCTCTGCCATCATCGTAAAAATTCGGCGCCGCTGCGCGCTCTCGCGCCGCCGCTGGGTTTACCGCAACTGGTGGGAGAGGATTCGATAGGACTGCGCATTTCCATCCTGGCGTCCGGCAGTTCGGGCAATCTCACACTGCTCGAAACCGAACGCACCTCGCTCCTCGTGGATGCCGGACTGGGCAAACGCGAAACGCTGGCCCGTCTCGCGGCGATCGAAAAATCGGTGGACCGCCTCGACGGGATCCTGATTACCCACGAACACAGCGACCACTGCAACGGGCTGCCGCAGATGCTGGGCCTGTGGAAGGCGCCGCTGTATGTGACCGAGCCGACCATGGACGCGCTGAAACGGGTGCTGCCGGAGCGGCTGGAAAAGCGCCTGCGCGGCGTGGAAACGATCCACGCCGGACAGCATTTTTCCATTGGCGATATTGACGTGCATGCGTTCGCGATTCCGCACGACGCGGCCGACCCGGTGGGCTTCACCTTTCGCGCGGAAGGCACAAAGATGGCGCTGGTCACGGATCTGGGCTACATGCCGGAGCTGGTGAAGGTACACCTGCGCGACGCGGATTGCCTGCTGCTGGAATCGAATCACGATCTGGAAATGCTGAAGGTCGGGCCGTATCCGTGGGTGGTGAAACAGCGGGTGATGTCGCGCACCGGGCACCTTTCGAACAACGCGGTCGGCGAGTATCTGTCGGATCCCGACGGTTTCGACGGGCGCGCGCGCTACCTGGTGCTGGCGCACATCTCGCAGGAAAACAACAATCCGGACGTGGTGCGCATCAGCGCGGAGCAGGCGCTGGAGCGGCGCCCGAGCGAGTGCGCTTTCGGCGGTGAACTCCTGCTGGCCTCGCAGCATGTGCCGCTGAAGACTCTACAGCTCTAAAGAACCCGCGTTTGTCCGCTCTCCCCGGTGCTGCACCGCGAGCGAAGCCCTCATTTAGCAAGAATTTTTTCGAAAAATTCCAGCGCGCGAGGGTCGTTGGATTGTCCCAGCCAGAACATGGCCTGCTTGCGCACTTCGGGATTGCGATTATTCTGGGCCACTTCGATGAGCTTGGGCACGCCTTGGTCCTTGGGCATCTGGCTCAGCGCGAACACCGCTTTCTTTTTCACTTCGGTGTCAGGGTCGTTCTCGATGGCCGCGGTGATGGTGCTGGAAGCTTTGGTGCCGGCCTTCTGGGCCAGCCAGAAAAGCGCCTGACTGCGTACGTGGGCGCTCGAATCGTCGTGCGCCATGCGGATCATTTCGTTCAGAGCGTCCGGCTCGTGATTCAGGGAAAGCGCGAAGGCCACATGCGCGCGCACTTCGGAGCTGGGATCCTCCTTGGCCATGCGCTTGAGAATCGCCAGGCCCGCCGCGCCGCGCGCCTCGCCCGTCCAGAACGCCGCTTCTTTACGCAAACCTTCCGGCTTATCGGGAGCCGTTAGCCGCGCCAGAGCCTGGTCAGCCGATGGATCGCCGTGCATCGCGATGGCGGTGAGCGCGCCGCGGCTGACGCGCTCGTCGCCGCCGTGCTCGTCCAGCTCTGAGGCGTCGATGCGCTTTTCCAGATAGGCGACGCTCTCCGCGGGGTTCACCATGGAAAGCCAGGTGATTGAGAGCCCGCCGGCGTCGAGCGCGCAGTCTTCTGAGAACACCCGGATCTTTCCCAGTCGTTTGTTTTCCGCGCGCAGCAAGATCACCGCGAATTCGTTGCCTTCGAGTTTGGCGGTGTCGCGCGAGACCGCATCGTTGCTGTAGTCGCCGCCGCGTGTGCCTTCCAGGGCACAGGGGCCGCACTTGCGGTGGTTCCAATTCGCGCCTTCGCCGCAGCAGATGTGCTGGTCGTGTTTTTGCGCGGGGACCGCGTAACCAAGCCAGCGTGCGGAACCTGAGGCAGCAATCCAGGCGTTCAGATCCGCCGCCAGCGGTCCCGCAAGGGCACGTTGCTCCAGCTTGGCGTTCTGGAACTGCGGCGCGTCACTCGGCCGCTGCGGTTGCTGTGCTGCCACGGCAGCCGCCGTTGCCAGCAGCGCCGCGACGCCGAGGCATTCGCGCCAACCCCCCAGGATTCTCAGGTTCCGCATGGTGTTCTCCTCGCCGCGGCCGGAGCGCGCCGGTGTGGCTACTTGTTCAGCAACTCCATCAGGTACTCGTTGCCTTCTTTGGAGTTCATCAGAGAAAGCTTTTCTACCGCGCGCTTGCGCAGCTCGGGGTCTTTTTCGCTCCTGGCAGCCTGCACCAGGGCGTGCGCGTTGCCGCTCAGGAAATAGGCGTTCAGCACTTCTTCGCGCATCCCGCGGTCGGAGTCCTGTGCATAGACGCTTTGCAGCACGTCCGTTTTTCCCATCAGGCCCAGGTTGCGCACGGCGGTGCGTTTCAGCTCCGGGTCCTTTTCGGTACGCAACACTTCCACCAGCTTGTCGCTGTCGCCGCCCAGGAAGAATCCCTGCAGGATTTCCCGGCGCGTTTCGCTGGAAGTTTCCGTTTTGTAGAGCTGCTGTAGCTCGTTCAGTCCGCCGGAAATGCCCAGGTTGCGAATCGCCTCGCGCTTCAGCTCCTGATCCTTTTCCGTGCTGGCGATCTTCATGAGTTGTTCGCGGTTGCCGGAAATCATGTAGTCGCGAATCACTTCGCGCTTGATGTTGGGATCGCTGGTGCCGGCATAAACCGACGCCAGGATGCTCCCGGAGCGCGACCCGCCGAAGGTGCCGAGGTACTGCAGAGCCTTGCGCTGCAGCTCCGGATTGCCTTGCCCCTGCGCGATCTTGCCGAGAATGGCCTGGGCTTCGGGAGAACCGCTTTGCGCCAGCACGAACAGCGCCTTGGATTTCACCGCCGGCGACGAAGAGCCGTTCAGAGTTTTCTCCACCAGCGGGATGCCCTTGGCCGGATCGGCGTTCATGATGCCTTGCAGCGCCAGCAGCTTGAGGTCTTCTTCACTCTGTGAAGAGGGATCGACGGTCTGGCCGGAGCGGTTGCGTACTTCGATCTCCAGGGCCTCGGCGTCCTTCTTCCAGCGGCTCTGCGGGTAGCGCTTCTTCAACTCGGCGATGGTGTTCAGCGAAGCGGCGCGGTGTCCGCCCTGATTCTCCGCGTAGGCTTTCCAGTAGAGCGCGGCGTCGGTCTGCGGGCCGTTCATCTGTGCCAGCCGCCCGAAGGTGGCGGCGGCGTCATCAAACTTGTGGTCTTCGAGCGCGTCCGTCCCCGAGTCGTACATTTCCTGCAAGCGCTCGATGCGCTCCTGATCGCGTTCCTTGGCTTCCTGTTCCCGCTCGGCCCTTTCCTGAGCGCGATCGCGCGCGTCTTGTTCGGCTTCGCGACGGTCATCGTCGCTGGCCTGGACCGAAACGTGATCCGGCTGCTGCAGCGCGCTTGCCGTTGTGGCTGCTGCCGGCACGGCCAGCGCGCCCGCCAACAGCCCCGCGAGCCATGCGCTGCGAAACGTCTCCGCAAAAACCCTGCTTCTCACGCCGCCCATACCGCTCATGCCTTATTCCTCGCTTTCGCGTTCGAATCGCTTTTTGTGCCGCCGGGTTGGCCTTCGAGCGGCTGCTTCCTGCCCGTCGCTTCGTCGCGCAATCCCTGCCGGACCACCCGGACCTTCAACAAAATTCCCTGCGCCGCAATGCGCTTTTGAATGGAGGCGAACTGCGCCGGGGTAATCTCCGCCGGGCTGTTGGCCACGTCCAGCAGGACCCGTTCGAGTTCATTCAGCGTGCTGGCTATGGCATTGTCGCCGCCTTCGAGCGCGGTCTGCCGGTACAAGCGATTCTCTTCCAGCAAATTCTCGGCACGCCGCTGCTCGGAAGAGATGTTGATGAGCTTGTTGCCTTGCGTGTCCGCGTTCCGGTTGGAGAGTTCCACCAGCACCATCTCCGACTTGCCGAGATGCTCGCCAACAGCGACCACCAGTACGCGCTCGCGCACCTGCCCTGCATCGGCCGCCGCTTCCGCCGGCGCATTCGGTTTCTTCGTGACTCGCCCCGCCCAGAACGCCGCCAGCAGCAACGCTGCCGCGCATCCCACCGCCAGCAGGCGCTGCGGCTGCAGCAGGCTCGCCCACCAGTTTTGCCGCTTCTGCGGCAAACGCTCCGCGATCTGCCGCCAAACCCTCGCGCCATAGTCTTGGCCAGGGTCGGGCACTGCGATGCCATCGAGCGCCGCGAACACCGCCTCCAGCTTTTCCAGCTGCGCGCTGCATTCAGCGCAACCGGCCAGGTGCGCTGCCAGCGCGCCACGATCCTTCATTTCGCCCTCGCGATAAGCAAAGAGCTCTTCTTCCGATGGATGTTTCATGATTCCGTCCCCGCGGCACGCGCCGTTCCGCCGCTGTGCACAAACGGGCTGAGCGCTGCGCGCAATTTCTGCACCGCGCGAAACACGGTGTTCTTCGTCGCGCTGGTGCTCGATTTCAGTACCGCTGCAATTTCTTCGATTCCGCAGCCGTCCCAGTGCCGCATCACGATCGCCGTACGCTCCGCCGGGGTCAGCGTCTGCAGCGCTTCCTGCATGCGTCGGGCAAGTTGCGCGCTGCCCGCCAGGCGTTCCGGAGAAGGCGCGGCATCGCGCACCTGAGCCAGAGGATCCACTCCCAGCTCGCCTTCCGCCGGACGTGAGGGCGTCTCCCGCCGGGCATCCTCGTTCTTTCGCTGCCGCAGCCGGTCAATCGCGTAGTTCGCGGCGATGCGGTACACCCAGGTGCCGAAATTCGCGTTGCCTGCAAACTGTCTCAGCTTCTGGTAGCCGCGCAAGAATGCCTCCTGCACCACTTCCTCCGCGTCGTGCGGATTGCCGGTCATGCGGTACGCCAGCCGGTAGACATAGTGACTGTGGCGTTCCACGAGCACGCGATAGGCTTCGCGTTCGCCGGCAAGCGTCCGCTCCACCGCCAGGGCGTCGCTGATGCCGCCCGCTTCCAGCGTTTCGTTGGCCTCGCGCATTCTCACGGATTAGACAGGAATCTCGCGGAGCGGTTAGGTTGATCCGGAGGCCGGCCGCAACCCCGCTCGCCGCGAAAATACCGTATCATTACAAAGGACTTACACCGCGTTTGAGTGTTCGCCGAAGGGGAGCGCAACTTGATTCCACGCTATACCCGCGAAGAGATGGGCCGGGTCTGGAGCGACGCCAACAAATATTCCAAGTGGCTGGACGTGGAGCTGGCGGCGACGGAAACGCTGGCCGAAGCCGGGCAGGTGCCCGCCGAAGCGGCCGCGATTCTTCGCACCCGAGCCAAGGTGGATGCCGCGCGCATCAACGAGCTCGAGGCACGCGTGAAGCACGACGTCATCGCCTTCACCATGAACGTCGGCGAATCGATCGGCGATCCCGCGGCCGCACGCTGGCTGCACTATGGCATGACGTCCAATGACGTGGTGGACACCGCGCAGGCGTTGCTGGTGCGCGATGCGTCGCGTCTGATTGCCGCAGCGCTGGAAAAATTCGGCGAAGTGCTGGCACGTCGCGCCCAGGAGTTTCGCCACACCCCGCAGATCGGGCGCACCCACGGTGTGCACGCCGAACCAATCACATTCGGCCTCAAAGTGGCCAACTGGTACGCGGAAAACCAGCGCAATATCCGGCGCTTCGCGGAAGCCGCGGAGCAGATGCGCATCGGAAAGATATCCGGTGCGGTCGGCAACGCTTCGCATCTCGGCCCGGAGATCGAGGAGCGCATCTGCAAGCGGCTCGGGCTCAACGTCGCGCCGGTTGCCTCCCAGGTCGTGCAGCGCGACCGCCACGCTCACTACGTCAGCACCCTGGCGCTCATCGCCGCCACACTGGAAAAGATCGCCATCGAAATCCGCCACCTGCAGCGCACCGAAGTGCGGGAAGCGGAGGAACCCTTCGGCGGCGAACAGCGCGGCAGCTCGGCCATGCCGCACAAGCGCAATCCGGTCACCTGCGAGCAGGTCAGCGGCCTGGCGCGCCTGGTACGCTCCAACATGGTTGCCGCTTATGAGAACGTCGGCTTGTGGCACGAGCGCGACATTTCGCACAGCTCGGTCGAGCGCATCATTCTTCCCGATTCCACCATACTCATTGACTACATGCTGGCCAAGATGACCGCCGTGGTTGCCGACATGCGCGTTTTCCCCGAGCGCATGAAGAAGAACCTCGACGCAACGCAGGGGCTGGTCTTCTCCGGGCAGTTGCTGCAGGACCTGGTAGAAAAGGGCATGCCGCGCGACGAGGCGTACAAAACCGTGCAGGAAAACGCCATGGCCGCCTGGGAGACGGACAGTAGCTTTCGCGAACGCATCGCGAAGGATTCCCGCGTCACGAAGTACTTGGACGCCACAGCGCTGGAACATGCCTTCGATTTGAGCCGCCACCTCCGCTATGTGGACGCCATATTCGCTCGCGTCTTCAGCGAAAAAGCCAGCGAGAAGACCGCAGCGCGATAAGCGCAGGCCAGCTTCGGCGGAAAACAAAAACGCCCCCGGTTTGCGCCGGGGGCGTTTCGTTTCACCTCTTCTGAATCCAGTTTGCGCTGAACTCAGCTGCGGAGGCGGAATCCAAAACCGTCGTTAGCTGTCCACGCGCTGCACATAGCGTGCTTCCGAAGTGTCTACGCGAATCTTATCACCTTCATTGACGAACGGGGGAACCTGAACGACCAGTCCCGTTTCCAGTGTGGCGGGCTTCATCACCGAGCTGGCGGTGGCCTTCTGGATGGTCGGCTCGGTGTGCTTGACGGTCAGGTCCATGGTGTCCGGCAGGTCAATGCCGATGGCCTTTTCGTTGTGGAACTCCACGCTCACCACGGTGTTGGGAATCAGGTAGTACACAGTTTCGCCGAGCTCGTCCCGGGTCATCTGCATCTGCTCGTAGGTCTGGGTGTTCATGAAGTAGAAATCGTCGCCCTCGTTGTAGAGGTATTCGAATTCTACTTCGTCCAAGATGGCGCGCTCGACGAACTCTTCCGCGCGGAAGCGATAGTCGATGATGGAGCCGGTGCGCAGGTTCTTCATGCGGGTCTGCATCGAGCCGCGTTTGTTTCCGGGGGTGCGGTGCTCGGTGCTGAAAACCGAATAGAGGTCGTTTTCGTGCTGGATGACCATGCCTGGACGGAGTTGTGTCGCTTTAATGCTGCTCATGTTCGCGTAAGGCCTTTACTTGGGTTTCGGAAATTCCAACAAACGGACCACTTGGTGAAGCGGCCAGCGGAATGACCTGCCTGCGGGGCAGGCGTGACGCGCTATCCAAACGTCGTAACAGCGCGAAAAACCAGTATAAGTGCCGCAACACGGCGTGGTCAATCGCGGCGCGCGCGAACTCGGCTCGGTGCCTGGCGGCACAGAACCCGGTAGTCCAGGCTCTCAGCCTGGAAGCGGTGTGAACACCCGGCCAGCGAAGCCGCCCAGATCCGCGTGTCTAGTGAGTTGCGTTGCCGGAGGCCATGATCTTTTCGATCTCCGCGGCGTCGCGCGGCAGGCGCTGGCTCAGAAACTCGTAGCCGGTCTCGGTAATCAGCACATCGTCTTCGATGCGCACGCCGAGATTTTCCTCGGGGATATAGATGCCCGGCTCGACGGTGACGACCATGCCCGGCACCAGCGGTTTGCAGTATTCACCCGGGTCGTGCACGTTCAGGCCGATGTTGTGGCCGAGTCCATGGATGTAATACTGCCCGAGCGGTTTGCCGTGCAGGTCTTTTCCATGGGAGTTGATGTAGTCGTAAGAAATCTTGAACAGGCTTTGCTCGCCCGACTTGCAGAGTTTCATCCCCGGCTTAAGCGCGGCCAGAACCGCATTCTGGGCGCCCAGCACGATGTCATAAATTTCCCGCTGTCGCGGCGTGAACTTCCCGTTGGCTGGGATCGTGCGGGTGATATCGGCCGAGTAGCCGGAGTATTGCGCGCCGACGTCCATCACGATGATGTCGCCGTCCTCGATCTTGCGCGCCAGCTTGTCGTAGTGCAGCACGGTCGAATTGGGTCCGGCGCCGACGATCGGTGCGTAGCCCTCGGCTTCCGAGCCGCCCATAGCGTGCACCTCCACCATCTTGGCGGCCACCTGGTATTCGTACAGGCCGGGACGCGTCATCTTGAAAGCGGCCAGGTGCGCATCCAGGGAGAGATCGATGGCCTTGCGCAAAAAGGCGATTTCGCCCGCGGACTTCACCGGCCGCAGCGATTCGATGGCCTGCCGCGCGTCTTTCAGCTTGGCCTGCGGCGCTGCGAGTTGCAGCCATGCCACCACTTCCTTCTCGTGCGGGTAGCCGCCCAGTTCTCTTTCATAGGGCTCGATGGTGTAGAGATTGGGATAGACCTTCGCCAGGCGCTCCACCAGGGCGCGCATTTCCGTGAATGCCCGCACGGTTGCGAAGCCGGTGCGCGCGGAAATATCGGGATCGCTCGGCGACATGCGCACGCCGTTCCACTTTTCTTTCTGCGGGTTCTTGGCGGGCAGGAAAAGGATTTCGCGCGGGCCGTCCCAGGCATCGCGCGCGCCGTTTTTCGGCGCCGGGAGCACGATCAACCCGGCTTCTTCTTCGTTGTGGCCGGTTAGGTAATAAAAGTCCTCGTCCTGCGCAAAAATGTAAGCCTGGCTCGATTCTTCCCGGCCGGTCAGACCCCACAGAACGAGCGGTCCGTCAATCTGCGCGGCCACGCGCGCGCGTCTTGCCGCATACACCTCGCTGGGCTCGCGTTCGCGGCGCTGCTGCGACCACCCCGCCGGAACCAGCAAGGCCAGCAGCGCCAATGCGGCTGCGATTCGAGCCGGAAGAGACGCGAACATCCGGGAAACGCCCGCGGGAACTTTCATTGAATGACCTCGTGACCTTCGGGATTCGCTGCCAACTGCGCGGAGCAACCGCTACACCGACCGAGATTCTATCCGATTGCCTGCCCGGGCCCATAGACCTTGTGTCCGTTCAGAAGCCGGGAGCACCGGAAGAGGCCGGGCGCATTTCCGGGGCGTTTACGCCGAAACGCAGATGAGCAAAATAGGTTTGTCCCAAGGACATGAAGCCGGTATAGAGGTAGCCCCAAACGAAGAGCAGCAGGAAGGGAATGGTGGCGTAGTTCTGGTTGCTGATGGCGTAGACCACCGTGAAAGCGAAATAGATGCCCAGGAGGATTTCGGCGTACGGCATCCAGCCGGCCTTGTTGCGGTACTTTTTTGCGACAAAGGTGTCCTTCTTGCCTTCGATCTTGAATTTGGGCGTGCGCGCAAACTCGCTTTTCACACCAAAGATGGCCTCAAGCACAGCCTTGGCGTTGCGGATGGAAATCCCTATGCCCGTGGCCATCACGAAGGGCATGTAGAGAAACGTCCGCCACCAGCTCTTCGGCCGCAATTCCTTTTGCGCCACGAGGTAAAAACTGGAAATGGAGCAGGTGGAGGCCAGGAATAGCGGCAGGTCAATCAGCAGCATCTGGAACCAGCCCTGATAGAAGCGCACGATCATGGCCGGCAGCAGCATCGCGGAGAAAAGGACCATCAACGGGTAGCTGATATTCGCGGTGAGGTGGAAAAAGGCTTCCGCTTTCACGTGCCACGGAGCGTCAGACTGGAACACTTTCGGCAGTATTTTCTTGGCCGTCTGCATCAGCCCTTTGGCCCAGCGCGCCTGCTGTGCCTTGAAACCGTTCATGTCCACCGGCAACTCGCTGGCGCACTCGATATCGGGGAGGTACAGGAATTTCCAGCCCTTGAGCTGCGCGCGGTAGGAAAGGTCGGTGTCTTCGGTGAGGGTGTCGTGTTCCCAGCCGCCGGCGGCGTCAATCGCGGCGCGGCGCCACACACCGGCGGTGCCGTTAAAATTGAAAAAGGTGCCGCGGCGGGAACGCGCGCCGTGTTCGACGACGAAGTGCCCATCGAGCAGAATCGTTTCCACCCGGGTCAGCAGGGAATAGTCGCGATTCAAATACGTCCAGCGCGTCTGTACCATGCCGATTTCCGGATGGGTGAAGTAGGGAATGGTGCGGCGCAGAAAATCGCATTCCGGAATAAAATCGGCGTCGAAGATGGCTACAAATTCACCACGCGCCGTCTTGAGGCCATTTTCGAGAGCTCCGGCCTTGAAGCCGGAGCGGTTGCTGCGGTGAATATACGTGATCGGCATCCCTTGCGCGGCGTGACGCTCGACGCAGGCCCGCGCGACTTCCGTGGTTTCGTCGGTGGAATCGTCGAGCACCTGCACATCGAGAAGCTCCATCGGGTAATCGAAGCGCGCGACGGCGTCCACCAGGCGCTCGATGACGTAGCGTTCATTGAAAATGGGCAGCTGCACGGTGACGCGCGGCCACTGCGTGACGTGTGGTGGCGGCCCCGGCACATTTTTGCGGTATTTGTAGTAGTCGTACACCAGCCAGTAGCGATGCAGGCCGTACACTGCCAGGATGATGAGCACAATAAAGTACGGGATCATCATCATCAGGTCGAAGGCGTTGGCGTGATAGATGCCGGTGAAGGTGCGGTCGGTGAGCTTGTGCCAGTAATTGCTCAGTGGGCTCTGCGCGGCCAGACCAGCGGTGGCAAGGAGACTCATGGAGGAAAGTAGTTTACGGAGTTTGGCGGCTCTGCGCCAGCCAGCGGAAAACGCAACGGGAGAGAGCGGGAAATGAGCGAAGTTGCCGGAAATCCGGAGAGAGCGGCCCGGGCACCACTCGGCGAAATCGTGCTGGCGTTCTTGCGTCTCGGTTTCATCGCGTTTGGCGGCGCGGCCGCGCATATTGCGCTGATGGAAGAGGAATTCGTGCGGCGGCGCGCCTGGCTGAGCCGCGAAGATTTTCTGGATCGGCTGAGCGCGGTGAATCTGCTGCCGGGACCCAGCTCGACGGAGATGGCGATCTACCTGGCGGAACTCCGCGGCGGTTTTGCGGGGCTATTGTGCGGCGGCGTGGCGTGGATCCTTCCGTCGGCCTTGTTGTCGCTCGCCATGGCCTGGTCTTACGTGCGCTGGGGCGGGTTGCCGCAAATTGCCGGAGTGCTGTGGGGCGTAAAGCCGGTGGTGCTGGTGCTGATCGCGCACGCGGTGTGGTCGCTCAGCAAGACGGCGCTGAAATCGCGCGAGCTGATGTTCCTAGCCGCGATCGTGCTCGGGCTCGCCGCCACTGGAGCACCTTCGCTCGCGCTGCTGATTGGCACAGGGCTGGCTTGGGTGCTGGCGGAGCGGCTGGGCAGGAAGCCGCAAGCGGGCGCAGTCGTTGCGGGCGGAATGGCTGCCGGCGCCACCGGAGCGGTGGCCGTCACACTGGGCGGGACGTTTCTCTACTTCCTGAAAGTGGGCGCGCTGCTTTTCGGCAGCGGTTATGTGTTGCTGGCCGTGCTGCGGGAAGACCTGGTGCTGAAATTACATTGGATCAGCGAGAAGCAATTGCTCGATGCGATTGCCGTGAGTCAGGCCACTCCCGGTCCGTTTTTCACGGTCGCCACCTTTTTGGGATTTGTATTGTCGGGCTGGAAAGGCGCGGCGCTGGCTACGCTGGGCATGTTCGTGCCGGCGTTCGTTTATGTCGCGGTCACGGCGCGTGTGCTGCCGAGACTGCGCAAGTCGCCCATGGCCGGCGCTTTCCTGGATGGCGTCAGTGCCGCCGCGGTCGCGCTGATGGCCTATGTCGGTTACGGATTTGCGCGGGATGCCGTTGCCACACCGCTGGCGCTCGGCATCGCCGCGATCGCGGGGCTGCTGTTGTTTCGCTTCCGCGTGAATTCCGCCTGGTTGATTGCCGGCGGCGCGCTCTGCGGCCTGCTGGTCAAACTGCTGCCGGCGCGTTGAGCGGGAAAGCGCCAGAAAGACTACGGCACCAGAACGATTTTCCCGGCGGCGCCGGAATGTTTCATGACGTCGGTGTGCGCCTTGGCGGCGTCCTGCAGCGGGTATTCCGTTCCGACCACGGGACGCAACGTGCCATTTTCAAGTCCCGCATGGATCGCGGCGTGCGCGGTTGCGAGCTCGGGCTCGGTGAGCGCCCACAGCGTGAAGCCGTGCGCGGTGCTGCGCCGCGCCATGAAGTCGCGCGGGGTGATGCTGATATCGCCGCGGCTGCCGATTACCACTACCCGGCCATAAAGCGCGAGCAACTTCAGGTCAGCGGCGAAATTGACGTTGGCGAGCATTTCGAGAATTACATCCACGCCGCGCCCGCCGGTGGCTTTGCTGATCTCTTCCTGGTAACCCGCCTTGCTGTGATCAAACGTCTGGTGCGCACCTTCCTGGCGCACAAGTTCCAGGCCCTTGGCGCTGCCTGCGGTGCCGAATACCGTCAGTCCCGCGGCTCGCGCAATCTGCACCGCGGCGACACCGACGCCGCCGCTGGCGCCGTGAATTAGAACGGTCTCGCCCCCGCGTGCCTTCGCCTCGTGAAACAAGGCGTGAAACGCCGTCACATATGCGACGAAGACCGCCGCGCCCTGCGCATAGGAAATCTTTTCCGGCAGCGCGAAAACCTGCGATTCCAGCGCCAGCGCGTATTCTGCGTAAGTGCCGGTGATGCTCTTCGCGAGATACACGCGATCGCCGGCTTTCACTTTCTTCACGCCTTCGCCCACAGCTTCGACCACACCCGCGCCTTCAAAACCCGGCGTGTAGGGCAGCGCCGGCTTGATGGCATAGGTTCCCGCGCGCATGTAGGTGTCCGCCGGATTAACGCCGGCCGCGTGAACCTTTACCAGAATCTGCCCGGCTGCGGGCGCGGGCTTGGCCACATCCGAGTATTTCTGCACCTCCGGAGCGCCGAATTCGTGCACAAGAATGGCTTTCATATCTCCCCCAGCAAATGGAACTCGAGAATGACTGCAACTCAAAAATGATCGTCCGCGCCGACGTGCTGCTCGATCAGTCCGGCGGCTTGTCCCCACGCGGTGGTCTGCCAGTTGTCCTTGCCCTTCTTCTCCGGGATCCACGGCGGCAATTTCTGATTGAGATAGTCGGCCAGCGCATAGATATAAGGCTCGTACATCTGGCGCAGTTCGCGCAGGCGCTGGTCGGCGGCTGCGCCCTCGTTGAGTTTCAGGCCATGCTGGGCCAGAACATCGCGAATGTGCTGCAGCTCGGCCGCGGGCAAGCGATCTTGCGGCAGGGCGCGCGGCGCGGTGTTGAAGACCTGCGAGAGGTCCACTACGGCGTGGCGCGCGATGGCGAAAGTCAGCTCCGCCTGTTTTTCGCAGGCGCCGTCAATGCCGACCATGATCAGGGCGCAGGCATCGAGGATGGCGGTGAGCGAAGCGATCCAGGACTGGTTGTCGTGCTGCGAGCGGAAAAACGCCAGCGCCGGATACGAGAGATGGCTTTCCATCAGCTCGGCCGACCACAGCTCCCATTCTTTCAGCAACTCGCGCAGCGCTTCCTTGCCGTGCGCGTAGCTGTGCCGGCGCAGCAGCTCGCCCGCGGTCGGCGGCGTGCCCGCGCGGGAATCGAGCAGGGTGATATTCACCTCGCGTTTGGAGAACGAACCGAAGATGAAGGGCAGATAGCCGATGACCGCGGCAAGAAATCCGAAGCCAAGTCCCGATTCGCCGACCACCAGCACGCGGGCCAGCCCGGAGCGCGGCACAACATCGCCAAGCCCCAGGGTGAAAAACGAGGTTCCGCTCAGGTACATATCCGTCCAGAAGCTTGGCGACGCCCCGGTGGAGTTGACGGCCGAGCCGGCGCCATACTGCAGGAGCGCGAAGCTCAGGATCAAGCCGACTGCCCAGACTGCCAGGAGAACCAGCAAGGACAACGGGCCGAAGACGCCCATGGCCGCTTCCCGGGTTTTGCGGGAGGGAACCAGGCTCGCGCCCAGGCGCCAGGCGGACCATGCCGTCTTGTAGAACAGGCGGGTCAGGCGGAAGCGACGCGTCACGCGGCGCGGCAGAATAATGGATTCAAACGCGTCCCAGACGACGATGACCAGAATGGCCAGGCCTGCCAGGAACGCGCCCGGGGAAGTGAGCATGGGGCGAATTGTACCCGTTCATGCGCGGAATGTCCGCGCGCGGTCAGTTGTTCAGTTTGGCGCTGACGGAGATTTCCGCCTTGAAAAGCTTAGAGACCGGGCAGCCGGTTTCCGCGGCCTTTACCGCCGCATCGAATTTCGCCTGGTCCGCGCCGGGAATCGTTGCCACCAGGTCGAGATGGCTCTTGGTGATGGAAAATCCGTCGCCGACCTTTTCGAGCGAAATGGTCGCCGTGGTTTCCAGCTTCTGCGCCACCAGGCCCGCGCCGCCAAGCTGCGCGGAAAGCGCCATGGTGAAGCAGCCGGCGTGCGCCGCGGCCAGCAATTCTTCCGGGTTGGTGCCAATGCCGTTCTCAAAGCGCGCGTGGAAGGAATAGGGCGTCTGCTTGAGCACGCCGCTGTCGGTGGAAATGGTTCCCTTGCCGGTCTTGAGATCGCCCTGCCATACGGCACCTGCTTTGCGTTGCATGATGAATCCTCCAATTAGTGCGTGAACGGTTTGGGTTCACCGCATTCGATTCCGGAAGAGGCGCTATGGATATATTAAGAATCGTTCGCCTGCGAAATGGCAAGCACCGGATTGGTCACCATTTGTGAAACACAAAGAAGGTTGCGAGCGCGATGCACGCGAAGCCCGCCAGATAGTTCCATTTCAGTTTTTCGCCGAGATAGGTCACGGAAAACACCGCGAACACCGTCAGGGTGATCACTTCCTGGATGGTCTTGAGCTGCGCCGCAGTGAATTCATATGAGCCAATGCGGTTGGCCGGCACCTGGAAGCAATATTCAAAGAACGCGATACCCCAGCTGGCGAGAATTACCTTCCACAAGGCTTCGCTGCGGTATTTCAAGTGCCCATACCAGGCGAAAGTCATGAAGATATTGGAAATGGTCAACAGCAGAATGGTGCGCAAGGGCGTACCTCTCGCATAAGGTTGACGCGCGTGACGTCTCCGGGTGAAGGCACACGCGGGCCGGAGGGTTACACGTTCAGGGTAAGGGAAACCAGCCCCGGCGGGGTGACGGGCGGAAGCGGAGGCATCTTCGAGCGGTCCACGGGACGGTAGAGCGTGTCGCGCTCCACGGGCACCCGCCCGGCGGCGCGGATCAGGCGCTCCAGTTCGCCGCGCGGCGTGAACTCCGACGTCTTGGCGCCGGCGTCGTGATAGATCTTTTCTTCCACTACCGTGCCGTCCAGATCGTTGGCGCCGAAGCGCAGCGCGATTTGCGCGATGCTCGGCGTCAGCATGATCCAGTAGGCCTTGATGTGCTCGAAGTTATCCAGCAGCAGGCGCGCGACCGCGATGTTGCGCAGGTCCAGGTAGCCCGTGGTCTTCGGAATGTGCGAGAGCGCCGTGTTGTCCGGATGAAAGGCCAGCGGAATGAACGCGACGAATCCATGGGTTTCGTCCTGCACTTCGCGCAGCTTGACCAAGTGGTCCACGCGCTCTTCTTCGGTTTCCACGTGGCCGTACAGCATGGTGGCGTTGGAGGGCAGGCCGATCTGGTGCGCTTTTTTCGCGGTGTTCAGCCACACCTGGCCGCTGACCTTGTGGTCGCAGATGATGCGGCGCACACGAGGGTGGAAGATTTCCGCGCCGCCCCCGGGGCAGGAGTCCACGCCGGCCTCTTTCATACGCCGCAGGGTTTCCTCGATGGAAATCTTCGCGATGCGCGCGAAGTAGTGGACTTCCACCATGGTGAAGGCTTTGAGGTGAATCCCGGGACACCGCTGCTTCAGCCCGCGAATCATTTCCAAAAAGTATTCGAAGGGCAAATCCGGATGCAGACCGCCGACAATGTGAAATTCCGTGGCCCCTTCGCGCACGCCCTGTTCGGCGCGCTGATAAATCTCCTCAAGCGCAAAGGTGTAGGCGCCGGGCGAATTCGGATCGCGCCCGAACGCGCACAGCTTGCAGTGCGCCACGCACACGTTGGTCGGATTGATGTGCCGGTTGACGTTGTAATAGGTGACGTTGCCGTGCTTCGCCTCGCGCACATGATTGGCGAGCCAGCCGACGGCCAGCAGATCGGGCGAGCGATACAGGCGGATACCGTCGTCAAAGGAAAGCCGTTCGCCGCGCAGAACCTTATCGGCGATGGGCTGCAGCGATTTGTCGGCAAGAATGAGTTCAGCCATATCGGTTCGCGCTACGCCTTCCAGATGGCGGCCGCGGCCCCCCAGAAAAGCAGGAACGAAATACTAATATAGCCGTTCATGGTGAAAAACGCAGCGTCCAGCTTGCTCAGATCGTCGGCCTTGACCAGCGAATGCTCGTACGCCAGCAGCGCCGCGACCACGACGATCCCGGCCCAGGCCGGCCAGGGCAAAGCGAAACTCGCGGCCAGCCACGCCAGCAGCACAACGACTCCGACGTGCATCACCCGGGCGATCCGCAGGGCGCCGGCGACGCCGAATCGCCGCGGAACGGAGTGCAACCCGACGCGCCGGTCGAAGTCCACATCCTGGCAGGCGTAGAGCACGTCAAACCCGCCAACCCACAGCGTGACTGCGGCGCAGAGAATCAGCATGCGCGGATCAAGGTGGCCGGTGACCGCGATCCACGCGGCCGCCGGAGAAATGCCCAGCGCAAAGCCCAGGAACAGGTGCGACCAATCGGTGAAGCGCTTGGTGTACGAATAGAAAAAAAGAATCGCCAGCGCCAGCGGCGCCAGTTTGAGCGCCAGGGGATTGAGTTCCCACGCCGCCGCGATAAAGACCGCAACCCCGCACAGCGTAAAGCCCCAGGCAAAGGCGTTCGATAACGCGCCGGTAGCCAGGGCGCGCTGCGCGGTACGCGGATTTTCCCGGTCGAAGCGCACGTCGGCGATGCGGTTGATGGTCATGGCGGCGCTGCGCGCGGCCACCATGGCGACGATAATCCACAGCACTTGCCGCCAGGCCGGCCAGGCGTGCGCGGTGAAGCGTGCCGCCAGCAAGGCGCCGGTCAGCGCAAAGGGTAAGGCAAAAATCGAGTGCTCAAACTTGATCATTTCGAGCACGGTGCGGACGCGGCTGGGGCGGCTCATGCGTTCAGGCCTTCGCTTCCTTGCTCGCGGCCGAACCTGCCCAGCGGAACATCGCATCTTGCGGAAGGTCGATCTGCGCCAGCACTCGGTAAACGTACTGCGTAACCAGATCGTCGATGGTTTTCGGCATGTGGTAATAGGCGGGCATGGCCGGCATGATGACCGCGCCGGCCTGCTGCGCGCGCAGCATGTTTTCCAGGTGAATGCGATTGAGCGGCGTTTCGCGCACGCACAGCACCAGCTTGCGGTTTTCCTTGAGCATCACGTCGGCGGAGCGAGCCAGCAGGTCATCGCAGGTGCCCGCGGCGATTCTTGCCAGCCTGCCGACAGAGCAGGGAATCACGAGCATCGCATCCACCGCGTAGCTGCCGGACGCGATGGCGGCTCCGACATCCCTGTTCGGCAGAACCGTGATTTTCTGCGCCGCCTGGCCCAAAATGCGCGACGGCAACTGTTTGGCGTCGGTTGCCGCGATGGCAAGCTCTTCCGCGAAAAGCCGCTGGCCGGTTTCCGTGACCACCAGATGCACCCGGGCAACCCGTGTGTCGGCCTCCAGCAGGGCCAGCGCTTTCTGCGCGAGCAGCGCGCCGCTGGCCCCGGTCACACCCACAGTGATCACTTTTTGCGCGTTTTCAGGCATGTTTTACGGGGTCGCGGGACACCTTCAGTGTCCCAGCCGGTATGGGGCAAGTCAAGTTTCGCGCGATTTTGCGATAGACTCGGCGGCGGTGAATGCGATGAACGCGCAGGAAATTTTGAAATTGCTGGAAGCGGTGAAGGCGGGCACCCTCGCGCCAGGCGCAGCGTTGCAGCGGCTGCGGCACTTGCCCTTCGAGGATCTGGATTTTGCCAAGGTGGACCATCATCGCGCGTTGCGCCAGGGGTTTGCCGAAGTGGTTTTTGGCAAGGGCAAAACACCGGACGAGATCGCACGCATCGTGCAGGCCATGCTGGCCAAGAACCACAGCCGCCACAATATTCTGGTGACCCGGGCGGACGCCAAGGTTTTCGCACGGGTGCGGCGCGGCGCGGGGAAAAACGCCAGGGCGGCGAAATTTCACGCGCGGTCCGGCGTCATCACCATTCAGCGCAACACCGAGATCACCGGAAAGGGAACGATCCTGGTGGTATCGGCGGGAACCAGCGATATTCCGGTAGCCGAAGAAGCGTTGCTTACGGCGCGCATCATGGGCAATCGCACCGAGCACCTGTACGACGTCGGCGTGGCCGGAATTCATCGCTTGCTCGAGAATCGCGCGGCGCTCGCCGGGGCGCGGGTGATCATTTGCGTCGCGGGCATGGAAGGGGCGCTGCCAAGCGTGGTCGGCGGTCTGGTGTCCGCGCCGGTGATTGCGGTGCCGACAAGCGTTGGTTACGGCGCAAGCTTTGGCGGCGTGGCTGCGTTGCTGGGCATGCTGAACAGCTGCGCATCGAACGTCACTGTGGTGAATATTGACAACGGCTTCGGCGCCGCGTGTGTGGCCTCGTGCATCAACCGCGCGTAGCTCAGCAAACCTAAGGCTGGAGCAATACCTTCATTACGCCGGACTTCTGTGCCAGGCGAATGGCTTCCGGCGCTTGCGCCAGCGGGAACGTCCGCGTTACCAGTGGCAGCGGATCGGCCTTTCCGCTTTTCAGAATTGCGATGGCTCGGTCAAACGGCCCGCAGCGCGAGCCGACGACATTCAATTCCTTCACAACAATGGGCCAGGTCTCGACCGGCGCCGCGCCATGAAACGTAGACTTCAGCACCAGCGTTCCGCGGGGCTCGGTCATATGCTGCGCGAGCGCGAGGCCTGTGGGCGAGCCGGTCGCTTCGACCAGCAGTGCGAAGGATTCTTTGATCGCTGGGAAGTCGCGCGCGTCGCCGTGAACCCGGCATGTTTCGATTCCTGCCTGGCGCGCCAGCGCGAGCTTTTCCCCGTGTTTCCCGAAGAGCACGACGCGCGGCAAGGCGCTGCGCAGCACCCGGGCAATGAGCTGCGCCAGCTTTCCGTCGCCAAGCACCGCCGCTTCGCGAAATTTCTTCACCCGCACTTGCACAAGAATTTCGCAGGCTGCGGCGAGCGGCTCGACAAAGACCGCGGCTTCGTCGCTCACGCTGCCAGGGATTGCGTGCAGATTTTCCAGCGGCAACGTCAGGTATTCCGCGAATGCGCCATCGTGCGCCACAATGCCGAGCACCTTGCGGCGTGCGCAGTGGCTGCGAATGGCGCGCCGGCAAAACGCGCATGGCGAACGAAAACCCAGCGCGCGGCAGCCGATATTGATCTCTCCGGCCACCCGCTCGCCGATCCATCGGTTGCGGAGCGCGGCACTCGCGCCCTCGCCAAGCTTTACCACTTCGCCCACAAATTCATGTCCCGGCACGCCACGAAAACCGTGGTAGCCCCGCAGAATCTCCACGTCCGTGTTGCAAATTCCTGCCAGCCGCACCCGCACCAGCGCCCAGCCCGTGCGCGGTTTCGGAATACGCTTTGCCACAGGAACGAGCTTCTGCCCCTTCACCTGCCAAGCCAGCATCTGGGAATAATTTTTCATTTGAATAAAATGCGCACTTATCGAAGCGCGGCAGCCAGGGCCTGGGCCAAGGCGGGCTCCTGCTCCCGGAACACCGTGCGCAGATCGAGCAGAACCTTGTTGTCTTCGACCCGCGCGATCACCGGGGTGGCGCCGCCCCGCAGGCGCTTTTCCAGCTGGGTCGCGCTGTGGCGCTTGCTGTTCACGCGAATCACTTTCCCCGGCAGCACTTGTGCCGGAGTCGAACCGCCGCCAAGCAGCGACTCGCCATCCGTTACGTCAATCTCGACCGCGTCCAGCTCCACCAACGGCGTGAGCTCCCGCAACAGCTCACGGCTGCGGCGTTCCAGATCGGCCGCGGTCGTTCGCAGCATCGCCAGCGCCGGAATTTCGTCCCAGGCGCCGCGCAGGTATGCGCCCAGTGTCACTTCCAGCGCCGTAATCGTCAGCTTGTCCACGCGCAACGCCCGGAACAGCGGATGCCGCCGAACTCTCTGCACGAGTTCCTTGCGTCCCGCGACGATTCCCGCCTGCGGACCCCCGAGCAATTTGTCGCCGCTGAACGTGACCACATCCGCTCCGGCCGCCATGCTTTCGCGCACGGTGGGCTCGCTGATGCCGAACCGCGAAAGGTCAATCAGACAACCTGAGCCCAGGTCTTCGACCAGCGGCAGCTTCGAGCGCCGCGCGAGCTCCGCAAGTTCTTGCAGTGTCGGCTTTTCCGTGAAGCCTGAGATGCGAAAGTTCGATGGATACACGCGCAGCAGCAACCGGGTCCGCTCGTTCAGCGCGTTCTCGTAATCGGTCAGGTGCGTGCGGTTGGTGGTGCCGATTTCCCGCAGCACGGCGCCGCTCTGCGCCATCACTTCCGGAATCCGGAAGCCGTCGCCGATTTCGATCAGCTCGCCGCGCGAAACCAGCACTTCGCCGTCGCTTGCAAGCGCGGCCAGCACCAGCAGAATCGCTGCGGCGCCGTTGTTGACCACGATGGCGTCTTCCGCGCCGGTCAGCCGGGCCAGCAAGTGGCTCGTATGGGCATCGCGCTTACCGCGCTCCCCGGCTTCCAGGTCGTATTCAAGGTTGCTGTATTGCGTCGTAGTCTGGCGTAATTCCTCGATCACGGCTGCGGCCAGCGGCGCCCGGCCCAGGTTCGTGTGCAGGATCACTCCGGTCGCGTTGATCACGCCCTGCAGGCTGCGTGCCAGCAGCAGCTCCACTTCGCGCGCAATCACGTCTTCCAGATCGCTCGGGACCACCGGCAGCACCACCACGCTGTCGCTCCCGGCGATTTGCCCGCGCACGCTGGCCAGAACCTCTCGCGTCACGTCTGCCAGCAATGCCCGCGGCACTCGCTCGCCCAGCCGGGCCACGCGCGGTTGCCGCAGCAGCTCGTCCACCGACGGAATCTGCCGCAGTAGCTCTGTCCGCCCCGCTGCCGGCGATGGTTTTCCGCGTTCCATGCGGGTATTGGAGCACACACCACACCGCCTCGCAATTGCGCGGTTCGCCGCTCGCTCTTCCTGCCCCTTGGTACAGTTACGCCCCTCCGCCCGCCGGTTCTCTTAGGGGTTCCATCCTCGCGCCATGTCGTTGACGCCTTTGCGCTGGCCCTCTACCATGAACAAAGGCTCTGTCCCCCTTATGGCCACGATTGACGAAGAACTCGGCCAGTTGGAACGCGATATTCGCCAGCTGAAGATCGAGTACGATCAGTTTTTCGGCGGCGGCCGCAAGCGCCCGCCCGCGGAAATCGAGTGGCGTATTGAGCTGATCGTCAAGCGCTACGGCGAGCGCTCCGGCGACATGAAAATCGGGCAGCGCTTCCGCTTCAACAACCTGACCCAGACCTACGCCAAGTACAAGGACATCTTCCGCAAGCGGCTGAAGCAGAAAGAGGAAGGTATCGTGCAGCGCCACTTTGGCGCTGCGGCCAAGGCCATCGAAGCCGAACGCGCGGCGCAGGCCGCGCAGGCCCGCCAGCAAACGCAGGAATCGGCCGACCCGCGCGCTTACCGGATGACCTGCACCGAGCCGGAGCGCGAGCCGGAAAAGGTGGATGAACTGTTCCGCGCGTTTGTGGAAGCCAAGCGCTCCGCGGGCGAAGATACGGCGCGAGTCACGCAAGCCGGATTCGCCGAATTTGTCCGCAAGAAGACCCGCGACCTGCAGCAGGAAAAAGGCTGCAGTGAAGTCGAGTACGTGGTGGAAACCGTGGACGGCCAGGTCAAGCTGAAGGCCCTGGTCAAAGCCTGAACCGCCACACGGCATAGCGCCCGCTCGCGGCGATTTTCCACAGTCGCTTCCTTCCTGATTCTCAGCGTTACGCTTACACTCAATTGTTGTTCGTATCCCGGAGGATCCGACATGGCGGTGACGCGCGCGCTGATCAGCGTATTCGACAAGAGCGGGGTTCTCGATTTCGCCAAGCGTCTGGCTGCCCAGAAGATCGAGATTCTCTCCACCGGCGGAACTTCCAAGCTGCTGCGTGAGGCCGGTGTCGCGGTAAAGGATGTCTCGGACTTTACCGGGTGGCCGGAGATGCTGGGCGGCCGCGTCAAGACTCTGCATCCGAAAGTCCATGGCGGACTGCTCTTCCGCCGCAACCTGCCGGAAGATCAGAAGCAGGCCGCCGAGCACGGCATCGCGCCGATCGATCTCGTCGTCGTAAACCTCTATCCGTTTGAAGCCACCGCCGCGAAATCCGGGCTCACCGCGGAAGAACTCATCGAAAATATCGACATCGGCGGCCCCACTATGCTGCGCTCGGCGGCCAAGAATTGGGAAAGCGTCACTGTCGTCAGCGACCCTGCCGACTATGCCCGCGTGGCCTCCGAAATCGAAGCGCATCAGGACACAACGCTGGCCACCCGACTCGATCTTGCCCGGAAAGTCTTCGCGACGACGTCGCGCTACGACGGCATGATCACCACCGAACTCGAACGTCTTTCCGTTGCTTCCGGCCACGTGTCGCTAGTGGCAAAAGAGATCCTTCCGCAGCGCGTGCACATCGCGCTCGAGCGGCAGCAGCCGTTGCGCTACGGCGAAAACCCGCACCAGGCCGCGGCGCTCTATGTTCCGGCGGGCAAGGCGCGGTTCGGTCTCGCCGCTGCCAGGCAACTGCAGGGCAAGGAACTTTCCTATAACAATCTCGTCGATCTGGAAGCTGCGCGCAGCCTTGTCGCAGAGTTTCAGAATCCCGCCGCGGTGATCATCAAGCACAACAACCCGTGCGGCACGGCCGAGCAGGAGAGTTTGCGCGACGCCTACCTCAAGGCCTACGCCTGCGACCCGGTATCCGCTTTTGGCGGCGTACTGGCATTCAACCGCGCCGTGGACGCCGCCACGGCCGAAGAAGTCGCCAAACTTTTCGTGGAATGCATCGCCGCTCCCGGTTTCGATGAGCGCGCCGGCGAAATCCTCTCGGCCAAGAAGAACCTCCGCCTGCTGGAACTGCCGGCCGGCGGCCTCGAACCCGAACGGGAACTTCAACTCAAGCGAATTCTCGGGGGAATGCTGGTTCAGCAGTCCGATCTTGGCGAACTCAACCCCGCCGAGCTGAAAGTCGTCAGCAAGCGCGCGCCCACCGCCGAAGAGCTCTCGACTCTGAAGTTTGCCTGGAAAGTCTCCAAGCACGTGAAGTCCAACGCCATCGTCTTTGCCAAAGATGGCGCGACACTGGGCGTTGGCGCCGGTCAGATGAGCCGCGTGGATTCGGTCCGGATTGCGGTGATGAAGGCCCAGTCGTCGCTCGCCGGCTCCGTCGTTGCCTCCGACGCCTTTTTCCCGTTCCCCGATGGCGTCGAAGAGGCTGCCAAAGCCGGGGCCGTTGCCGTGATTCAGCCCGGCGGGTCCGTGCGCGACAACGACGTTATTGCCGCCGCCGACCGCCTGGGCATGGCCATGGTCTTCACCGGCATGCGTCACTTCCTGCACTAGTCGCAGGCGGCCAAAGCCACTGCATAAGTAGTAGCGCAGCGGCCATACCCAATATCTGCGCCACCAGGAAGCCTGCGCTATCAACAGGACGGATGCCGGTAAATGTATTCGTCAGGCTGCGGCCTCTCTCCCATGATCCCGGAGCCGACAATCGCCGACAGCAACGCCGCTGTGCCCAGAAACTCCGCTCCCAGCCGCCTCGCCATCGCCCTGTTCATTGCTTGCCGATCCGATCTACTTCTCTCTTTATCGCTAGCGAGTCAAGGCTCGCCATAGGCAGGCTCAGAAACAGCGAAATACGACGTTCCAGCAGCAGGTACGCGTCGCGAAACGCGCGAGCGATCTCTTCATTGGAGCCGTGGACTGAAGCCGGATCGGGAACTCCCCAATGCGCTGTGATAGGCAGGCCTGGCCATACCGGGCAGACTTCGTTGGCCGCGTTGTCACAGACCGTGAAAACAAAGTCCATTTTCGGTGCGCCCGGTTGCGCGAATTCATCCCAGCTCTTGCTGCGCAATTCCCCGGTTGGCAAATGCGCCGCGGCAAGCAATGCCAGCGCATGAGGGTTTACGACCCCTGTCGGATGGCTTCCTGCGCTATAAGCCCTGAACGTGGGCGCCCCTTTCGCATTCAGGATGGATTCGGCGAGGATCGAACGTGCCGAGTTCCCCGTGCACAAGAAAAGGACATTTCTGGTCATAGTGCTTCCGTCTCGCTCTCGCCCGATTAGCTTCGGCAGGATGGCCCGACGACCGTTGCGCCCCGGCCCGGCTTCTTTGCGCGCACGAACGCGCTGATGAACTTGCCCTCAATCTGCGGCCCTACGGTTGCCACATCCAGTCCCGCGGCCTCCAGAAATTCGCGGGCTTCCTCGCTGCCGTATACGCGCGTCGCCTCGATATCCACAGCTTCAAAACCCGCGGCGTAGAGTTTGTCGCGGTATTCGTACTCCTCCAGCGCTCCCGCGATGCAGCCCACCCAGAGCTCCATACTGCGCCGCACATCCGCCGGCACTTCGCCGCGCACCACCACGTCCGAAATCGCAAAACGCCCGCCGGGCCGAAGCACGCGAAATGCCTCGCGTAGCACCCGGTCTTTGTCGCCGGAAAGATTGATCACGCAATTCGAAATCACCACGTCCACGGAATTTTCAGGCAGGGGAATGCTCTCGATCGCGCCTTTCAGAAACTCCACGTTCATGGCGCCGGCCTTCTTCTGGTTTTCTCGCGCCAGCGCCAGCATCTCGTCCGTAATGTCGAGTCCGTACGCTTTTCCGTTTGGTCCAACCCGTTTGGCCGAAAGCAGCACGTCAATCCCGCCGCCCGATCCGAGGTCCAGCACCGTTTCGCCTGGCCGGAGCTCGGCCAGTGCCGTTGGGTTGCCGCAGCCGAGCGAAGCTGCCAATGCTTTTTCGGGCAGCCCCGCAATCTGCGCGCTGTCGTAAAGATCTCGCGTGATCGGGTCACAGCAGGAAAGGTCGCCGCTCCTGCTGCAAGAGGCAAGACCTTCAGCGGCCGCCACTCTCGCCGCTGTTCCGTACTTTTCCCTGATCGTGTCGGTAAGATTCCGTTTGTCTGCCGTTTTGTCCTTCATCCGGGCCTCACCGCGTGATCTGCACAACGGATTCCGGTGCCACCGCCCGATTCCGCGTGCAACATTCCTCGTATAAAAATGCCAGCACTTCGCGCAGCGCCTCCGTGCTCGCCGCATACCACAGAAACGTTCCTTCACGGCGTGCGGAGACCAGCCCAACTTGCTTCAGCTTTTCCAGATGGTGGGAGAGGGTCGAGGCCGGAATCTCCAGTTCTTCCTGTATCTCCCCGGCAGTCATCCCCGTTGGATGCGCCGAAAGAAGCAGCCGCACGATCGCTAGCCGCGCTTCGGCACCCAGAGCCGCAAAACGGTCGGCGGAGCGCGTGACGAGCAAAGGGTTGGGTCTCTTCATATTTCGATATTTGCAGAAATATGGAAGCGCGTCAACCCTCCTCCTTCCAACACTCCGCCCCTTTCCCGCATCCAACCCTCGTTCGCCTCTTCCAACTGGCTCCGGAAATTGGCGGCCAATTCGCTTTTGACCGCCTCCGGCACGCATGGGATACTTTTTGTTCCAAGGCACAGAATGAACTTCAAGCGCTCCGCACTACTCGCCGCATCGCTCGCCGCATCGCCGTTGCTCGGGCAAAATCCGCCGTCCCAACCCGCGCCTGCAAAGTCTTCGGGTTTCGATTCTGCCGTCGCACAGGCCGACCGGCCGGTTTCCCCCAGCAGCCGCGGCGACGCCTATTTCAACTACACCATGGGGCACATCGCCGAACAGCAGTACGAGGCGACCAGCCGCAGCGAGTACGCCACCGCCGCGATCGAGTACTACAAAAAGGCATACGCGCTGGACCCCAAGTCCCCGGTCATCGGCGAACGCCTGGCCGAAATGTACTGGAAGGCCCAGCGAGTGCACGATGCCGAAGTCGAAGCGCAGGCTCTGCTCAAGCGCAATCCCGAAGACGCGCAGACCCGCCGCCTGCTTGGCCACATCTATTTGCGCAGCCTCGGCAGCGCCGGCGAAACCGCCGGCCAGTCCGACACCGTGAATCGTGCCGTCGAACAGTTCAAGGAAGTGGTCCGCCTGGATCCTTCCGACGTGGAATCGGCCTTGTGGCTGGCGCGCCTGTATCGCCTGCAGAACCAGCATGAAAAGGCCGAAGAAGTCCTGCGCGGCATACTGAAAAACGACGCCGAGAACGAAGCCGGCGTCGAACAGCTCACACAGCTGCTTCTCGATGAAGGCAAGTCCGCGGAAGCCATCACCTTGCTGGAAAACGTCACCGCCCGTTCTGCTTCGCCCACGCTCCTTGACCTCCTGGGTGATGCGTACACCCAGACCAAAGACCTGCCGAAAGCGGAAGGCGCCTATCGGCGGGCCGTCGAACTCGAACCCAGCGAACTGAACCACCAGCGCGGCCTCGGCCAGACCCTTTTCGCGGAAGAAAAATATTCCGACGCCCTGGTTGTCTATCAGCGGCTCTCGGAGCTGATGCCCGACGACGCCGACATCTATCTCCGCCTGGCGCAGATCTACCGTGAGCTGCACCAGATGGACAAAGCCGAGGAGACGCTGCTGAAGGCGCGGCAGTATTCACCTGGCAGCCTGGACGTGATGTACAACGAGGCCATGCTGTACGAAGCGCAGGGCCGCCTCGATGACGCGATCCGCGTTCTCTCCGAAGCGCTCACCGGCGTGAAAGGCCAGGCCCTCAACATGCCGTCGCGCCGCCGCTCGCTCGCGGTGCTGTACCAGCAGCTTGGCCAGCTCTACCGCGATTCGCAGAACTACGTGGCCGCGGTGAACACCTACGAGGAACTCGCGCGCCTCGGCGATGAAGAAGACCGCCGGGCCCGCCTGCTCATCATGGATACCTACCGCATGGCCAAGGACCTGCCGCACGCCATGCAGGCCGCGAAGGACGCGCTCGCCAAATATCCAAAAGACTCGGCCATCAAGACCAGCTACGCCCTGCTACTCGGCGAGAATGCGCAAAGCACCGACGACGCGGTGAAGCTCTTGCGCGCGCAGCTAAGCAATTCCGACGCCGACCGCGAAACCTATCTGAATATCGCGCAAATTTACGAACGCGCGCGCCGCTACAAGGAAGCCGAACAGGCCGCGCGCACCGCCGAAGCCATTCCGGGCCCTGCTCGCGAAAACGAAATGACCTGGTTCCTGCTTGGTGCCATCTACGAGCGCCAGAAGTTTTATGATCGCGCCGAAGCCGAATTCAAGAAGGCTCTCGACGCCAATCCCAAGAGCGCCGCGGTCCTCAACTATTACGGCTACATGCTGGGCGATCTCGGTGTGCGCCTCGATGAAGCCCAGTCTCTGGTGCAGCGCGCGCTCAACGAGGATCCCTACAACGGCGCCTATCTCGACAGCCTCGGCTGGATCTACTATCACCAGAATAAATTGGCCGACGCCGAAGCCACGCTGCGCAAAGCCGTCGAACGCGACGCGCACGACCCCACCATCCACGCGCATCTGGCCGACGTGTACGCCAAGTCCGGCCGCGCCGATCTTGCCGCCGCGCAGTGGGAGAAATCCCTGGCGGAATGGAAACGCGTCCTGCCCGCCGATGTCGAGCCGGAAAAGATCGCCGAAGTGGAAAAGAAGCTCAACCAGTCGCGCCATCGCGTGGCGCAAAAGTCCGCCAACGAACCGGAAAAGCCGTAGCGCCCTTCCATGCCCGAAGTCCGCATCCCCGCGTTCGCCAAAATCAACCTGCGCCTGGAAATTCTCGGCAAGCGGGCTGACGGTTATCACGAGCTGCGCACCGTTTTCCAGACCGTATCGCTGCACGATGAACTCCGCCTCAAGCCCGCGCGTGGCACCGCGATCGAACTTCGCGTTTCCGGCAACGCTGCGCTCGGCTCCGAGCCGCCGGAAAAAAATCTCGTCTATCGCGCGGTGGATGCGCTGCGCCGCGAACTCGGCCTGACCTCCGGTATAGCCATCGAATTGCACAAGAACACGCCAGCGGGCCGCGGCTTGGGCGGCGGCTCCAGCGATGCCGCGGCTGCGCTGCTCGGCTATCTCCGCCTGGTGCGCAAACAGACCAAACGCGAAATTCCCCGCGACCGCCTGTTCGCGCTCGCCGCCTCGCTCGGCGCCGATGTCCCCTTCTTCCTCGCCGGCGGCCGTGCCGTGGGCGTTGGAAAGGGCGACGAAATCTACCCGCTGCCGGACATCCCCAAACTCCACCTGCTCATCGTTTCCCCGCGGTCGGTGCACGTCCCGACGCCCGACGCCTATCGCTGGCTGAACGCTCCCCAATTGACAAATTCCCCGGAAAACCCTAAACTTTTCAGGTTCTGTGCTCTTGCTTGGAGCCTGCAGGGCAGCCCCCTCCTGAATGATTTTGAGGAAGTGGTCTTCCAGCAGCACCCCCGTCTGGCTGAAATCAAACGGGCCTTGCTTCAAAACGGAGCTTCAGAAGCCTTGCTGGCGGGTAGCGGTTCGGCGGTGTTTGGAGTTTTCCCGAGCCCAGCCAAGGCGCGCCGAGCCGCTGTTGGGTTTCCGCTCGATCAGACTTTCGTCTGCGAGACCATCTCGCGTGAACGGTATAGCCGTCTGGTCCAGAGTCGTCCCCTCTTCGGGACTTCTCGCGAACACTCCTCAGCGTCTTAAGCCGATTACAACCCAGGGGATTTCAGCTTGCAGCCTTTGCAGGGTGGAGATCGCTTCGTGAACGACGATCGCTTCAAGATTTTCACGGGAACGGCGAATCCGGTGCTCGCAGCCGCTATCTGCAAGCATCTGGATGTTCCGCTGGGTGAAGCCAAGCTGGGCCGCTTCAGCGACGGCGAAATCTATTTTCAGGTTTTGGAAAACGTGCGCGGCGCCGACGTCTTTGTCGTGCAGCCCTGTCACTACCCGGTGGACAACCACCTGCTCGAACTTTTGCTCATGATTGATGCTTTCAAACGCGCGTCCGCCTGGCGTATCACCGCCGTGCTGCCCTATTACTGCTACGCGCGCCAGGACCGCAAGGACAAGCCGCGCGTCCCGATCTCCGCCAAGCTGGTCGCGGACTTGCTCGAAACCGCCGGAGCCAGCCGCGCGCTCACCCTGGATTTGCACGCTCCCCAGATTCAGGGCTATTTCGACGTGCCCGTGGATCACTTGTACGCCTCTCCGGTGCTGGTCGAGCATTTCCGCCAGCTGAATCTGCAGAAACTGACCGTTGTTTCGCCGGACGCCGGCGGCGTGGAGCGCGCCCGCTTTTTCGCCAAGCAGCTCGGTGCTCCGCTTGCCATCGTGGATAAGCGCCGCGTGGACGTGGACGTCAGCGAAGTCATGCACCTGATCGGCGACGTTCGCGGCCGCAGCACGCTGATCGTGGACGACATCATTGACACCGCCGGAACGCTGGTCAAAACCGCGGAGGCCTTGCTGAAGGAAGGCGCCACCGAGGTTTATGCCGCGTGCACTCACGCCGTGCTATCCGGGCCGGCCGTCGAGCGCATCGCCCATTCCCGCATCAAGGAAGTGGTGGCCACGGATTCCGTGCCGCTCAGCGAAGCGGGCCGGGCCATGGGCAAGATTCGCGTGCTCAGCGTGGCCAGCCTGCTGGCCCGGGGCATCCGTTCGATTCACGAAGAGACGTCCATTAGCGAGCTCTTCATCTGAGTTTCGTTCTTGCAGTGCGACGAAAGAAATTTGCAGTTGAACCAAAAGGAAGAAGGCAATGGCAGACAAGATCGTAGTCGAAGCAACAACCCGCGAATCCCGCGGCAAGAATGAAGCGCGCCGCGCTCGCGTGACCGGCAGCATTCCCGCCGTTCTTTATGGCGGCAAGGGCGAAGCCGTTACGCTCACCGTGAACGCCAAGCAGGTGGGGCAGATCCTGCGCTCCGCCACCGGCCACAACACCTTGTTTCAGGTCGCCGTCGCCGGCAAGGAGCAGCCCGCCATCGTGAAGGACTGGCAGGTCGATCCCGTCACCGGCAACCTGCTGCACGTGGACCTCTTGCGCATCGCTATGGACGTCCGCATGCGTGTCAAGGTGCCCGTACACACCTTCGGCGAGCCCACCGGCGTCAAGGTCCAGGGCGGCGTGTTTGAAATCGTGTCCCGCGAAATCGAAATCGAATGCTTGCCCGCGGAAATTCCGTCGGAATTCCGGGTGGACGTCAGCACCCTGGCCCTCAACCAGGCGGTCCGCGCCGGCGATATTCCGCTGGACGCCGACAAGATGAAGCTGGTCACGGAAAAGGAACGCGTTCTCGCGCACGTCGTCGCGCTCAAGGTCGAAGAAGAGAAGCCGGCCGAAGTCGCCGCGGAAGGTGCCGCTCCCGCCGAGCCCGAAGTCATCAAGAAGGGCAAGAAGGAAGTGGAAGGCGAAGAGGGTGCCGAAGGCGAGAAGCAGGAGAAGAAGAAGTAACGCGCCTGCTGAGGCGAAAACTTTATGCGGCTCATCGTTGGCCTTGGCAATCCTGGCCCGGAGTATCAGTGGACGCCGCATAACCTCGGATTTCTTGCCGTGGATGAGCTGGCCAACCGGGCCGGTATCCGCGTCGAGCGGCCCGAAGCGAAGGCTCTGGTGGGCTTCGGCAAACTGGCGGGAGAAGAGATCATCCTCGCCAAGCCGCAGACCTTCGTGAACCTGAGCGGCATCTCGGTGAAGGAGCTGCTCGGCAAGCACGATCTGTCTCCGGCGGACGTGCTGGCCATGTGGGATGAAGTGCAGTTGCCTTGGGGCGCGATTCGCATTCACGCCGAGGGCAGCGCCGGGAGCCACAACGGCGGCAAGTCGCTGTTGGCTTCGCTGGGGACGACCGCTGTGGACAGGCTTCGCCTGGGTTGCGGCCCGGATCATCCGCTTTCGGATCGCAAGGACTATGTCCTGCGCCCGATGCGCAAGCAGGAACTGGAAGTGGCCGCGGAGATGATCGCGGACGCGGCCGACGCCGTCGAGTTGCTCCTCAGCAAGGGCATCGAAGCGGCGATGAATAAGTACAACCGCCGCGAGCGCCAGCAACCGGAAGACGCCGGCGCCTGACAGGCCGGCAAGAGTTTCGACGGCATGCGGTTCGCCGTCAGGGAAAGAGAAACGAGGAAACATGGAAGAGCGTCTGTACGACCTGATTTTTATCGCCCGTCCGGCCACGCCGGAGGATGAAGTCAAGAAAGTCGAGCATGCCATCGAGCAGGCCGTCTCCGAAAAGGGCGGCAAGATCGAGAAGAGCGAGCACTGGGGCACGCGCAAGCTGGCATACCGCGTGGCCAAGCACCGCGAAGGCATTTACGTGTACTACCAGATCCGCACCGGCCACGGCGAACTCATCTCCGAGGTGGAACGCCGCCTGCGCGTGCAGGACTCGGTGATCAAGTACCTCACCATCCGCCTGGACGAAGACCTCAAGCGCCAGAAGAAGCTTTCCGGTATCCGCGAAAAGCGCGCGGCGCGCCGGCCGAAGCGTCCCGCGGCCACGCCCTCCGCTCCCGCCGCGGAGCAGGCAGCCGCCGGATAAAGGTTCCTCGCGTCCGCGATAGGAAAGTCGCTCGCGGCGCTTTCTGGAAAGATTTTCCGCCGGCACTCCCGGCGCACGGTACCGCAAGGCACCCGTACGAGCATCAAGAGAGAAAGGTTAAACGCTATGTCAGACGAACAGAATCAAGCACCCGCAGCGCCGCAGGCTCCTGCAGCTCCGGCTGCGCCCGCGGCACAGGGTTCAGCGCCGGCTCCAGCACAAGGCTCGGCCCCGGCGCCGCGCCAGGGCGGCCACAGCGGTCCGCGCCGCGATGGTCCGGGCGGTGGTCCGCGCCGTGAAGGCGGTCCCGGTGGCCCTGGTGGTCCCGGCGGCCCGCGCCGCGGCAAGCGCCAGTTTTTCCGCAAGAAGAAAGTCTGCAAGTTCTGTGTCGAGAAGATGGACCTCATCGACTACAAACGCGCCGACATTCTTTCCCAGTTCGTGCAGGAGCGCGGCAAGATCCTTCCGCGCCGCATGACCGGGGTCTGCGCGCGTCACCAGCGCTGGCTGGGCGTGGCCATCAAGCGCGCCCGCAACATCGCCTTGCTGCCCTTCGCCGGCAGCGCCTCCGGCAGCAGCGCACCGCGCGCCGTGGAAGCCGCCAAGCCCCAGGCTTCGGCCTGAACTTTCTGCCCGGCGCCGCGCGCGCCGGCTTTGTGAAGCGCTACGCTTTCAAGAAAAGGGAATATCATCATGCAGATCATTCTTCAGGAAGATGTCGATAAGCTCGGCCACCGCGGCGACGTGGTGACCGTCAAGCCTGGCTACGCGCGCAATTTCCTTTTGCCGCGCAAGCTCGGCATTGAAGCCACCCCCGGCAACCTCAAGGCCATCGAGCGCATTCGCACCGCGCTGGCCAAGAAGACCGCCACCGAGCTCGAAGCCGCCAAGAAGCAGGCCGAGTTGCTCAACGGCGTGGCTCTCAGCTTCGCCCGCAAGACCGGCGAAAACGATCAGATGTTCGGCTCCGTCACCTCCGGCGATATCGCGGAAGGGCTGGAAGCGCAAGGCTTTAAGATTGATAAGCGCCAGATTCAGCTTGGCGAGCCGCTCAAGACTCTCGGCGAGCATGCCATCACCGTGAAGGTTTTTCGCGACGTCACCGCGTCGGTCAACGTGGCCGTCACCAAGGAAGCCTGAACTTTTTCACGCAGCAAACGCGGAAAAGGGCGCCTCGTACGGGGCGCCCTTTCTCTTTGTCCCTATCTTCAACGGGGCTTCGCTACTCGAACGCTTCGCCGATCGCTTCCACTTCCTCGCGCTTCCAGCTGTTTTCCCCGGAAAAGTTGCAGACCATCGCCACCACCACGTGCGCGTCGGGGTAAAGGATCAGTTGTGAGGTCGCGCCCATGGCGCCCCCCGCGTGCTCGTACACCCGTTGCCCGCTCTTCGATTTCCCCACGCCCCAGCCCACGCCGTAGCCCGTTTCTCTTCCGTCGCTGGTCTTCTGCGAAGTAAACAGCGTGCGCAGCGATTCCGCCTTCAGGAAGCCAGGCTGCAGCAGCGCCGAGCCGAAATGCGCCAGGTCGGTCGCCGTGGAAAGAAACCCGCCGCCCGCCCATTTGTAGCTGTTATCTACAAACGGCGCATTGTGCACCGTGCCGTCCTTCTCCCGGACATACCAGCGCGCCCGCGCCGGCACGATTTCGCTCACCTCGTCCGCGCTGGTGCTGTAGAGGCCCAGCGGCACCCACACGTGGCCTTTCATGTACGCCAGAAAATTCTCTCCGGACGCGGACTCGATCACCGCGCTCAGCAGGTTGAAGCCGTAGCTCGAGTAGTTAAACTCCTTGCCCGGCGGCGAGACCAGTGGATCGTCGGCAAAAATCTTCAGCGCTTCGCCGACGCTCTCGTAGTGCCGGCTGATCTCGAATTCGTCGCCTTTGTAGTGCCGTATGCCGGCCAGGTGCCCGGCCACCAGGCGCACGGTCATCGGCGCGCCGCCGCTTGGCGTCTTGTCAGGAAATGACGGCACGTATTTCTGCACTGGCGCATCCAGATCGATCTTGCCGTCCTCCACCAGTTGCATAAGCGCCGTCGCCGTCAGTGGCTTGGAGATGCTGGCGATGCGGAATTTCGTCGAGGGCCACACCGGCACCCGCTGCTCCAGGTCCGCGTAGCCGAAGCCTTCCGCGTAAACAATCTGTCCATCCACTGCCACCGCGACGCTGACTCCCGGAATGCCGCGCGCCAGCCACTCTTTGGCCACGGCGCGCGCTTTCTCCTGCGCCTGGCGGTAGTCCTTTGCCGTGGCTGTGGCCGGAGCGGCGGCCTGTGCGCGGCATACGGGTGCGGCAAGCCAGCCGGCGCTCGCCGCCAGCAGCAAGCCCGCCGCAACGATTTTCCAGCACTGCCTTCCCGCCATCGTTTTCATGGCCGCCTCGTTTGCGCTGCGCTGCAAAGCCGCTTCGCGCTGCACATCTTCGCACATCGTCTCCAAGCGCCGCGCGCAAAAATTTCCGTGCAAGACTTTTCTTTCGCGTTTTCCTACGCCGCACATATTTCCACAGCGCGCCCGGATTGACGCTGCGCTCTTCGCGCTCCACAATTCGCTTATCGCATCCGGTTTCCCGTGCCAGCGAATTCTCGGCGGAAGCGTTGCGGGCTTCATCGCGCGCGCGGCGCTTGCCTGGCGCGGGTCGAAATGCTATAAAGCGAATAAAAGGCGAATCTGAAACCTCTCATGTCTGCGGCCGCTCCCACTCTCGAACGCCCTCTTCCGCAAAATCTCGATGCCGAGCGCTCCATCCTCGGCGCCATCCTGCTCGATAATCACGCTCTCAACACCGCCATCGAGCACATCAAGCCCGAGGATTTTTTTCTCGATCAGCACCGCCGTGTGTTCACCCAGATGATCGCCCTGGGCGAAAGCCAGCAGGCCATTGACCTGGTCACCCTTACGGAATCGCTGCACCGTACCGGCGAACTGGAGTCCTCCGGCGGCGCGCCGTATCTGGCTGCGCTGGCCGACGGCATGCCCCGCGTCAGCAACGTCGAGCATTACGCGCGCATCGTGCGCGAGAAGGCCCTGCTGCGCAATCTCATTCACGCCACGCACAACATCCAGCAGCGGGCCCTCGAAGGCGAAGACGGCGCCGATACCATCCTGGACAACGCCGAATCTTCCATCTTCGCCCTCGCTGAAGACCGGGTGAAAGCCGGCCTCATCCCCATCAAGGAAATCGTTCACGCCAACTTCGAGCGCCTGGAGAAAATCTTCCGGGAAGGCAAGAGCATCACCGGCGTCTCCACCGGGTACGTCGAGCTCGATAAGCTGCTCTCCGGCTTCCAGAATTCCGAACTGCTCATTCTCGCCGCCCGCCCTTCGCAGGGAAAAACCGCGCTGGCCCTGAATCTTGCGGAAAATATCGCCATGCGCGCCGGCCTGCCGGTGGCCTTCTTCAGCCTGGAAATGTCCAAGGAGTCCCTGCTGCAGCGCCTGGTCGCCTCCGTGGCCCAGATTGACGCCCACAAATTCCGCACCGGTCACCTGAGCCGCGAAGACTGGCGGCGCATGACCGAAGCGCTTGGCACCATCTCCTCCGCGCCGCTGTGGATTGACGACGCCGGTTCCACCAGCGTCCTCGAAATCGGCGCCAAGGCCCGCCGCCTCAAACGTGATAAGGGTCTCTCCCTGCTGGTGGTGGACTATCTCCAGCTCATCACCGGCCGCGGCCGCTTCAACAATCGTCAGGAAGAAGTCTCCAGCATCTCCCGTGGCCTCAAGGGCCTGGCCAAGGAGCTGCAGATTCCCGTGCTGGTGCTCAGCCAGCTCACCCGCGCGCCTGAGCGTGAAGAGCGCGGCCCGCAGCTTTCCGACCTGCGCGAATCGGGCGCCATCGAACAGGACGCCGACGTGGTCATGTTCATCTACCGCCCGCACTGGTCCAAGATGGACGCCGCTCCCGAAGAGCGCGACCAGGCCGAAGTCATCGTCGCCAAGCAGCGCAACGGCCCTACCGATAAGGTGCGCTTCGTCTTTCGCAGCCGCCTCACCCGCTTCGAGGAAGCCGCCCCCGACGCCTTCTCCCAATTCGCCCCGGAGGAGTAGACGGTCTTGCCAGCACGGGCAGTCTTGCCTGTGCAGCCACTGCGTCCACACATCCAAGCCGTAAGCCGGTTCTGCCGAGAGCTCAACCCACCTGCCGATGACGGACTGCCCCTGGCTTGCCGCCCACACTGCAGCCGGCTAGACACACACCCCGGTAGCGTCTCAAGGCACCTTCGCCGGCCAACTGCAACCCCGCCAGCCGTTTGCGGCCGGCCGCGCACCGGAACCCCTTTGGCGCGTGGCGTGCATTTTGGCCTGTTGACGTTCAAGCCGCAGCGCCCGGCGGATTCGAGCGCGGCTGCAGGAATGTCCTAAAATGGAAGTTCACCACAGCACAGGAAAGCAGCAGCATGTCCCCGACACGAACCTCCGCAAAACGATCCGCAGCGCCAGGCAAGCCGGAAAATGGCCGGCCGGTCTGGGCCGATATTTCGATCTCGGCTCTGACCTACAACCTGCGCGCCATCCGCGACTTTGTGAACCCGAAGGCCGAGCAGCGCGCCACGCCGCGCAAGGTTCTCTCCATCGTCAAGGGCAACGCCTACGGGCACGGCGGGCCGGCGGTGGCGAAGATTCTGGAGAAGGCCGGATCGGACTGGTTTGGGGTCACTGGAGCGACCGAAGGCGAACAGGTCCGCAAAGCCGGCGTAAAGAAACCGATTCTCGCGCTGACCAGCTTCTGGCCGGGAGAAGAGCAAAAACTTTTGGCCAACCGGATTTCCCCCGCGGTGATCCGCTGCGAGCAGCTGGCGGCGCTGGAAAACGCCGCGGCCCGGCGCAAACTCGGCAAGGGCGCGGTCGGCTTTCATTTGAAAATTGATTCCGGCATGAACCGCCTGGGAATTTCGCCCAACGATGTGGAATGCTTCGCCCGCCAGTACGAAAAGTGCAAGCGCCTCAAGCTGGAAGGCGTGTTCACGCACTTCGCGTCCTCGGAAGTCTTTGCCGGCCCGGTTGCGGAACAGACCAGCCGCCAGGAAGAGAAATTTCACCGCGCGGTGGAGCGCCTGCGGGCGCTCGGCGTAGATACCGGATTGATTCATCTGGCCAACAGCGCGGCCATTGCCTCGCGCCCGGAGACCTGGGCCGATATGGTGCGGCCCGGCGCGATTCTCTATGGCTACCATCCCGGTTACGATCCGATGGAGCGGCGCGGCGAAGCGGAAAGGGAATTGCCCCTGCGTCCGGTGATGAGCCTGCGCGCGCGAATCATCAGCTTGCGGCACGTCGGCGCGAACGAAGGCGTGGGCTACGGCGCGAAGTTTGTCACCGCGCGGCCCTCGAAGATTGCGGTGCTGGCCGCGGGCTATGGCGATGGCATCCACCGCTCGCTTGGCAACAAGGGCAGCGTGCTGGTGCGCGGCGTGCTCGCGCCGATTGTCGGCATCGTCTCGATGGACGTCACCATGATTGATGTGACCGACGTGCCGGACGTCACGCTGGGCGATGTGGCCACGATCTACGGCAGCGAAGGCGAGCACCTGCTTGCGGCCAATCTGGTCGCGCGCAGTATCGGCACCGTCACCTCCGATTTGTTGTGCGCGGTCAGCGCGCGTGTGCCGCGCGTGTACGGGGCATAGGCGCCCCGGCATTCCCAGCAGCTGCTTACCGTACGCACCTTCGCCACCGGCTAGGCCATTTTTGGTGGTACTAGTCGCCCAAATTGGCCTGTAGCGGTAAAGCGCATCCCGCCGTATTGACGCGTGCATATCGCTCGCGTATATAAAGTTTTAGGGGCACGTCGCAGTCGCAATGGCTTTGCAGGGCGCTTGGCAAGAAGCCTTGCATTGCAGCGGTACCGATTTTGCAGTGATGAAGCATCCTGTGAGGTCGCATGAGCCGCGCAACGCACGAAGTGTCTCCCTCCTCCAAACCTGACCCGGCGGCCAACACTTCCAACCGGGCGGGTTCCCGCAACGCGCACGTCTGGTTGTTCCGCTGCTTCCTGATTGCGGCGCTGGCCACGATCGCATTGAGCCTTTCTCCGTTTGGCGCACACCGCTGGGCCGCCGCGGCCATCGGCGGCGCGCTGGCGGCGCTGATTTTTGCCGCGGAACACTCGCTGCGGCGCGCCAGCGCGGCAACCGTGCTGGGCGGGGCTATCGGGGGACTGCTGGGCGGCGTGGCGGCGCTGCTGGTGACCTTTGTGGTGTCCCACACCTCAGAAACGGAATCGGCGAAGTCCTTCATCGAATACGCGTCGCTGGTCGGCTTTGGCTACACCGGGATCATGCTCGGCGCACAGAAGGCGCCGGCGATCAGCACGGGACCTCTGCGCACGCTGTTTGTTGGCGCCTCAGCCGTCGAGCGCGGCGGCGCAGGCCACGATCCACGTGATGAGGGCAAGCTGCTGGACACCAGCGTGTTGATTGACGGGCGCATTGCGGACATTTGCGAAGCCAATTTTCTGGATGGGCCGCTGCTGGTGCCGCAATTCGTGCTGCACGAACTGCAGATGGTGGCCGACTCTTCGGATACGTTGCGGCGGCAGCGCGGGCGGCGCGGGCTGGAAGTGCTGCAGCGCATGCAAAAGCTGCAGACCATCGAAGTGCGGGTGATTGACGACGATCCGGCGCACGCGGGCGAGGTGGACCGCAAGCTGGTGGAACTGGCGCAGCGCCTCAAGGCCAAGATCGTAACCAACGATTTCAACCTGAACAAAGTGGCCAGCGTGCAGGGCATTGGCGTGCTCAACGTGAACCTGCTGGCCAATGCGCTGCGTCCCGCGGTGTTGCCGGGCGAGAGCATGAGCGTCTTCATCCTGCGCGAAGGCAAGGAAGTGAATCAGGGCGTGGCGTACCTGGAAGACGGGACCATGGTGGTGGTGGACGGCGCGCGGCGGCTGATCAACAAGACCGTGGACATTGTGGTGACGTCAGTGCACCAGACGCCCGCCGGCAAGATGATCTTTGGGCGGTTGGACGAGCGCGGCGAGACCCACGCGGGCGTGCGGACCGCTCCGGTGGGCCGCGGCGAGCGCTATTCCGAGCCGCAACACTGAAGTTTGCCGGCCCGAAGCTTCACCCGCCGCGCCTGCCGTGGTTTCCTTCCCTCCCCGCCCTTGAGGTACACTCGGACTCTTGGGGCAACGGCAGAAATGCTCGCTGAGGGACCGTCCCCGAATGCAATGACTCGAATTACAGCCATTTTGCCGGCCGCTGGGCTGGGCACGCGCATGGGCGGCGAAACGCCCAAACAGTTTTTGGAACTCGATGGCGCCCCGATTTTGCTGCATACGCTGCGGCGCCTGGCCTCCTGCGACCAGATTACGGAGATTGTGCTGGCAACGCGCGCGGACGAGATTGAGCGCATGGAAGAGCGCTGCCGCGCGGAAAAACTGCGGCAGACCGTACGCGTGGTGAAAGGCGGCGCCACGCGGCAAGAGTCCGTGGCGGCCGCGCTGGCCACGGTCATCGACGATACGGCGCTGGTGGCGGTCCACGACGCGGTGCGGCCCTTTGTGACCCGCGAGCAGATTTGCCGGGTCATCGAGGAGGCGAAGAAGTGCGGCGCGGCCATCCTGGGAATTCCGGCGATGGATACGGTGAAGGAAGTGAAGCGCGCGAGCCTGCCGGAGGATGTGGCGCTGATCACGGGAACGATCCCGCGCGAACGGGTGGTGCTGGCGCAAACGCCGCAAGTGTTCCGCACCCCACTGCTGAAAGAGGCTTTCGCGAAGGCTGCCGCCGACGGAGTGAACGCTTCGGATGAAGCGGGGCTGGTGGAGCGGCTGGGCCACGACGTGCATGTCGTGGCCGGCACGGAACGCAACATCAAGATCACCAAGCCCGCGGACATGGAGTTGGCGCGGTTCTACCTGGACCTGGAGCGGGGGAAGGCACAGAAGGCATGAGCAAGGTGCGCTGCGGCATCGGTTACGATTTGCACCGGCTGGCGGAAGGACGGCCGCTGGTGATCGGTGGAATTACCGTGCCCTTCGATAAAGGGCCGGTCGGGCATTCGGACGGCGACGTTGTGGCGCACGCGCTGTGCGATGCGCTGCTGGGCGCCGCCGGGCTTGGAGACATTGGCACGCATTTTCCGGATACCGACCCGAAATGGAAGGGCGCGAACAGCCTCCTGTTTCTGGAGCATGCCGCGAAACTGCTGGACGACAAGTGCCTGCACATCGAGCATGTGGACGCAGTGGTGATTCTGGAGCGGCCGAAGCTGGGACCGCATTTTCCGAAGATGCGCGAGGCGCTGGCGAAATCGCTGCGCGTGGATCAGGAAGCCATCCACTTGAAAGCCAAGACCAACGAAGGTGTGGACGCGGTGGGACGCGGCGAAGCGATCGCGGCGCACGTGGTGGCGACGCTCAGCGGTCACGACTGACCAACCTGTTTGTTGACCTGGCAATGAACGAAGAGACGAATCCCTCGGCTGGCGTTCCGCAAGTGCCGGCCGCGGCCCCTGCGCCGCTCGAAAACAAATTCAAAACAGAAGACGTGCAGAGTGTTTTGCTCCGGCGCGGCTGGCTGCAGGGGGACGCCTCCGTGGAGCAGCTGGCGTGGTGCGCGCGCGCGGCGGCGCTGCTGGGGACCCAGGCGCAGGACGCAGCGGCGCTGGAAGATTTGCTGGGGCTGGTGTTTTACTATGACGCGCGGGAAGTGCTGGCGCGGGTGGAGACCCATGTGGTGTTGTCGCGCTATGCGGCGCGCGACGCATTGCGCTTGCTGGCGGGATTACTGCTGGATCCGGCGCCGTTGACGACCGAGCATTTCCGCGAGGTGGTGGACGCGATGAAAGCGCAGCTGGACATTCGCGGGCGCGAGCTCTTTCACCCGCTGCGCGTCGCGCTGGCGGGGCGCTGCGGCGAAGGGGAACTGGACCGCGTGGTGCTGTTGCTGGATGAAGCGGCAGCGGCGCAGTTTGCGGCGCCGGTGAAGACGGCGCGAGCGCGAGTGATTGAGTTTTGCTCCGCGCTGGACTGAAGAAGGCCGAAATCGAAAACTGTTAAATTCAAGAGCAGGGCTGTCCGATGGGGCGGACCGGGAAAGCCGAGCGCGCTACGACGGCCGGGCGAGCTATTTGGGGGGCGGGGCGGCGAGATTCTTGAGGAGCGCCTTGTTGAGTTTGAGGACAATGCCGGCGTTGCGGTCGGCGACTTCGCTGATGCGGTATTCGGCGGAGGAGCCGAGGAGTTGTGCGATTTCCGAAGGCGTGAGTTTGTAGTCTTCGGTGAGCCACTCGGCCATGGCGCCGGTGGCGCCGCGCAGGGCGTCTTCGAGCGAGCCGCCGAGGCCCATGGACATGATGTGGGTGGCTGACTCGACGCGGGGCGAGGCGATGTTTTTGCCGGGTATCACGTCCACGGTGATTTCAACGTCCATGGAAGTTTCGAGTGCATTGCCATTGAGTTCGCCATCGCCCTGGGCGGCGTGGCCGTCTCCGAAATAAAGTAGCGCACCGGGATTGCGCACCGGGAGATAGACGGTGGCGCCTTCGACGATTTCATTGAAGTCCATATTGCCGCCGAAGCCACCGGAATCGCCGGTGGGAGGAGGGGCGGACGTGGGACGCGGAGCGGTGGCCAGGCAGCCGAGCATGGGCTTAAGCGGGATGGAATAGTGGGCCATGTGTTCGCCCGGTTTTTCGGGAGTGGCGATGCCCTTGGCGGAATCCAGGTGCCAGCGGATATTTTTCCAACCGTCCTTCATTTTCACGGCGAGGTCGCTGTCGGTGGCGCGATCCACGATACCGTCGTCGCTCATGGCCCAATCGCGATTGAGTTTGAGATGGACGATGTGGACGACCAGGGTGTCTCCGGGCATGGCGGTTTCGACGTAAAAGGGGCCGGTTTCGGGATTGCCGCCGAGGACGCGATGCACGCCTTTTTCGTCGGTGCCGCCGGCGTCCACCGTGGTGGTGTGGAGGGTGTCGCCGGGATTGATGGTCAGCACGGGTTGGTAGCTGTGGGAAAATTGCCGGTAGAAAACAGTGGGCGTGAAGTCGCGGCGCTGCGGTGAGCCCTGGTAACGCTTGGGGTAACGGGTGGCCGTAAAGGTGTACTGCTCGGGGTTGGATTCATCGCCTTTGTTGACGAAGACGACTTTGCCAGCGAAGGCGATGCCGGAAGCGTTTTGCGTGATTTGCGCGTTGGCTTCGCCGGTGTTGCCCTGATCGTCTGTGGAGAGCAGGTGGAGGTTCGCCCCCTGCACCTGGCCTTGGAGTTTGTCGCCGTTGAAATTGCCGGTGAGCTTGTCGCCGGACTGGGTGAGCTCGAGTTTCGAGTAGGCCGGAGTACCGAGCAGGTCCATGGTGACGAGCCAGGTGCCGGTGAGCTGGACTTGCTGGGGTTGCTGCGCGGGGAGGGAGACGGCGACCGGCAGAGAGCAGGCCAGCAGCAGAGCGAATCGGGCAATACGCATAGAGCACCTCGGCATAAGAGGATAGACGAAAGGATTGGGAAACGGACACGCACACCGGTCCCCCTAGAAAGACGAGAGAGCGCCGAAAAAGTTCGCCCGGTGAAAAACTTTCCGCGCGGAAGGGCGGGGGATAGACTGTACGGCTATGGACAAGCTGACGGGAATACACGCGGTGAAAGAGGCGCTGGAAGCGGGGCGCCCGGTGGAGCATGTGCTGGTGGCAAAGGGCCGGCAGGACACCCGCGCGGAAGAGATCGTGCAACTGGCGCGGCGCAACGGGGTTCCCGTGCGGTTTGAAGAGCGGGCGCAATTGGACCGGCTGGCGGGGACGCGGGACCACCAGGGCGTGGTGGCGATGGCGGCGGCTCGAGCCGCGGCGACACTGGAAGATGTGATCGCGGGAGCGAACAAGGATAAAGGCCGGCCCGGCCTGATCGTGCTGCTGGATGGGGTGGAAGATCCGCACAATCTGGGCGCGATTGTGCGTACGGCGCTGGCGGCGGGAGCTCACGGAGTGGTGATTCCAGAGCGCCGGGCGGCCGGATTGACGGACACGGTGGCGCGGGCTTCGGCGGGGGCGCTGGCGCACCTGCCGGTAGCAAAGGTGACAAACCTGGCGCGCAGTATGGAAGAGCTTAAGGAGGCGGGCTACTGGCTGGTGGGGCTGGACGAGCGCGCGGACAAAAGTTACACGGAAGTGGATTACACATCGCCAACCGGAATCGTCATGGGCGGAGAAGGCGGCGGGCTGCACGAGCTGACGCGGAAGCGCTGTGACTTCGTGGTGTCGCTGCCAACGAGCGGGCCGGTGAAGTCGCTGAACGTTTCCGTCGCGACCGGCGTGGTGCTGTTCGAAGCGCTGCGGCAGCGGCACGCGGGGAAGACCGGCAAAAATTAGTGCGCCGGATTACTTGTCGTATTGCAAGAGGGAGAAGACGTCGAAGCCGGGAAGCTTGGCGCGGCCGTTGAGAAAGGTGAGTTCGACGGCAAACGCCAGACCTTCAACTTTTCCGCCGAGCTTCTGAACAAGCTGAGTGGTGGCGGCGGCGGTGCCGCCGGTAGCGAGGAGGTCATCGCAGATGATGACACGCTGACCGGGAGCGACGGCATCTTCGTGGAGTTCGAGAGTATCGGTGCCGTACTCGAGAGCGTAGGAGACAGAAGCGGTTTTGGCCGGGAGTTTTTTGGGTTTGCGGACGGGAACGAAGCCGGCGCCGAGGCGATAAGCCAGTGCGGGACCAAAGATGAAGCCGCGGGCCTCGATGCCGGCAACCAGGTCAATTTTGTGGCCGTTGAAGTGATTGCAAAGCCGGTCAATCAGCTCGTGGAAGCCGCGCTTATCCTTGAGCAGCGTGGTGAGATCGTAGAAAAGAATGCCGGGTTTGGGATAGTCCGGCACTTCGCGGATGAGCTGCTTCAGGTCGTCCATTCGAAAGTTCCCCCGTCAGGAAGAAAATTAGGCGGCAAGGCACACAGCATCCAGTGTCGCACAGAAGAGGATGCGCGGCGAAAGGCAGCCGGGTGGAAATTACGCGTTCAGTGGTCGTAAGTGATACTGAAATCGGAAGCAAACGGAGGGTCGATTTCGGCGGGCTCTTCGGCGACGTTCTGCACCATGGCGCCGCGCGGGCCGCGGCCGATAGCCACGCGCAATTGGGCGAGGGCGGATTCCGAGCCGATGGCGTACACCTCGACGCGGCCATCGCGCAGGTTGCGCACGAAGCCGGCAACGCCGATGCGCTCGGCTTCGTCTTCCGTGAAATAGCGGAAGCCGACGCCCTGGACCACGCCAGAAACGAAGTAGCGGCGCGCAATTTTCGCGGCACTCATGGATTGCAAGATTGTAGCAGACCGCCACGGGCAGCCCTTTTGCGGGCACTCCTGCCATGCGGCTGCTGCGCTACACTCAAGGATCCAGCGGATGAGATCGGTTCCGGGCGGCGCCAGCGGTCTCCCGCGCATCCCATTGAGTGAGGCAGTGACGACAAAACCATGACAGCACGGGCATATCACACGCTGATGAATATGCTGCGCGCCGCCGCCATGCTCGGCGTCGTGGCTTGCGGGACGCGGGCCAGGGCCCAGGATGCGAGCGGCCCGCTCACGCCGCCGCCCGAGCACGACGTACACCGCGTGGCCAACACGCAGCCGGCCGAAGCGGCGCCCGAGCTGCCCCCCGCGGAGATCGTGAAGGCGTTCGCGGCGAAGGAAGAACAGTACGCGCACGTCCGGCCGACCTATACCTACAAGAAGACGATCAAGCTGACGGAATACGATCACAACGGGCAAGCGGCCGGGGAACTCTATCTGGAAGTAGAGGGCCAGGCGGATTCCTCGGGGCGAGTGCTGGAGCACGTGACGGCGAAACCCGAGCCGACGTTGCGCTACCTGGATATCCAGCAGCGCGATCTGCTGACGGCGGCGCGGTTGCCGAGCTATCCGCTGGCGGCGAGCCAACTGAACAAATACGAACTGAAGTATATCGGCCAGGAAAAAGTGGACGAGATTGACTGCTACATTTTCGAGGCCAAGCCGAAACTCCTGGAGCGCGCCAATGCGCTGTTCAACGGCGTGGTGTGGGTGGACAAGCACTATTTGGAAGTGGTCAAGACCTACGGGCGATGGGTGACCGATCTGGGAACGCTGAAAGCGGCCGACCTGCCCTTTGTGAATTTCGAGACCTATCGGGAAAACGTGGATGGAAAATACTGGTTCCCGGACTACGCGCGCTCGGACGACTATCTGCACCTGAAAGATGTTGGCGAGGTGCCGGTGCGGCTGGTGATCAAGTGGACGAATTTCAAGGCGCCGGGCGCGGTGCCGCCCGCGACACAGGGTGGGCCCGGCGGCGCTTCGCCTGCGACGGCGCCCTCGGCAGCCCCGCCGCCAGCGAAGCCGCAGTAGTTTCTTTTCGCTTTAGCCGCCGAATTGCGCGAGCGCGCGCGGCAGCTCTTCGATCGATTCCAGCAAAATATCGGGCTTGGCGGCGCGGAGCCGTTTCTCGGTGGGAAACGGGCCGAGCACGGCGATCGCCGCGCGCACGCCGGCGGCGCGGGCCATCTGCAAGTCTTCCGGTGAATCGCCAATGTACACGGTGTCCAGCGGGCGCAGGCGCATGTGGCGCAGGGCCAGACGCAGCGGCGCGGGATGCGGCTTGCGCAGACGAGTATCGCCGCTGCAAACGCGCGCGGCGAAGCGGTCCCAAAGGCGGAGTTCGCGGAGCTGGCGGTGGACGCGCTCGCGATCGCCGCTGGTGACCAGCCCCAGGGGGCGTTTACGCGCGAGCTGCGCGAGGACCGCGCGAGCGCTGGGCATCAACTTAGGGCGATAGCTTTGGTAATGCGCCCGCCAGGATGAGTCGGCGAGTTTCCACTTGTGGCGAGGCAGTTTGGCGGCGCGATAGACGTTGTACCAATTCGGAGAATAGTGCTCTTCGAGTTCCGCCAGGCCCCACGGTATTCCCATTTCGCGGAACATGGCGAGATATGCGGACATATCCGCGGCGTGCGAGTTGAGCAGCGTGCCGTCCCAATCGAACAGGATGCCGCGCAGGGGGGAAGGGGTCATGGCCGGAGAAAGAGTGCTCCACTAGATTGCCCAGAGCGGCGGCAGGATGCAACCCTGCCGCAAAGAGAAAAGGGACGCTTGCGCGTCCCTTTTCCGACTGCTTGTGGCAACGCGTCGCGCCGCGGCTAGAACTCGAAGCGCACCGAGAGCTGGGCCTGGCGAGGATCGCCCACACCCACGCGCAGGAAGCCGTTGAAATCAAACAGCGCCGGCGTAGAGAGTGGGTTGACGTTGTTCACGTTGTTGAAGGTGTTGAACATTTCGATCTTCGGAATGATGGCAAAGCGCTCGCCGAAGTGGAACGGACGCGCCAGACCGAAGTCGAAGGTGAAAAACGCATTGTCTTTGCGCAGCGAGTTGCGCGGCAGCACCACGCTACCGACGATCCGCGGTTCCGGCGAAATCGGCTGCGCGGAGTGCGCCTGCATGCGGACGTTGCCTTCGAAACCCCAGGGCAGGTTGGCAACGGTGTAGAAGTTGAAGCGGTGGCGCTCGTCGCGATCGGAGTAGCCGTATTCCTGCGCCAGGTTGAAGACGTTGACGTAGCGGAAGGTAAAAGGGTCGCGCTCGTTGGAGTCATCGTCGCGGTCGACGGAGTAGGTGTAGTTGCCGTCAAACAGGAAGCGATGGCTCATGCGCTTGCGCAGACCGATCGTGAATCCGCGGTAGAGCGACTTGGCGGAGGAGACGGTATCGGTGATGGTGCCCAGGTTGGTAAAGGGTGCTGCAACACCGGAACCGAAGACCGCGCTCGGGTAGGTAACCGTGTCACCGACGCTCGGAATACAAACGCCGGGATTGATGTTGGTGTAGGTCACGCCGCCGGAATTGAGCGTGCTGCAATCGAAGTTGGGGTCGGCGGTGACGTTGGGATTGGTAAAGCGGGTCAAGTGTACGCCTTTGTTCCAGGTAAAGTCGGCGTAGGCGACGTAATCGGAGACCACCGCTTGTTCGAAGCCCACGTTGAACGCGTAGATGCGCGGGTTAGC
>DATKLU010000063.1:0-2498 GCA_035542235.1 Dongiaceae bacterium | reverse complement strand
ACCTTATCACGCGTCAACCACTATGTCTTTCACGACGTTCCCCGCCACGTCCGTCAGACGGTAATCGCGGCCTGCGTGGCGGAAGGTGAGCTTGGTGTGATCGAAGCCCAGGCAGTGCAGAATGGTCGCGTGGAAATCGTGCACGTGGCACTCGTTCTCCACCGCGCGGAAGCCGAAATCGTCGGTCTTGCCGTAGGCCACACCGCCCTTGACGCCGCCGCCCGCGAGCCAGCTCGAAAACGCGCGGTTGTAGTGGCCGCGTCCCATCGTTCCCTCCGGTCCCGGCGAGCGCCCGAACTCGGTAGTGAACACCACGAGCGTATCCTTCAAGAGACCGCGCCCCTTCAGATCGGCGAGCAGCCCTGCAATCGGTTTGTCGATTTTCTTCGCCAGCGGGCCGTGCGTGTGGATGTCGCCGTGCGCGTCCCAGTTGTTGCTGCTGCCCACGTCGATCAGCTCCACGAAGCGCACGCCCTGCTCGATCATGCGCCGCGCCACCAGGCACTGCCAGCCGAATCCGGTCGTGACGCCGCGCTCCATCCCGTAGAGCTGCAGGGTGGCGTCGCTCTCCTTCGTCAGGTCGAGCACCTGCGGCATGGTCATCTGCATTCCGAAAGCCGTCTCATAGCTCTTGATGCGGGCGTCGAGCATCGGGTCGCCGGGATGCGCGCGCTCGTGTTTGAGGTTGAAGCGGTCGAGCAGGCTGAGCTCCAGCCGCTGCATCTCGGCCGACGGCGCGCGGCGGTTGAGATCGGGCACCGGCTCCGGGCCGCTCACGATGCGCGTGCCCGAGTAGACGCCCGGCAGAAAATCGCTGGACCACACCTGGCTGCCGCAATACGGCATCTCCGGCGCCAGCACCACGTAGCACGGCAGGTTCTGATTTTCGGTGCCGAGCCCGTAGGTCACCCACGATCCGACGCTGGGCCGCTTGAAGGTCACGCTGCCGGTGTGGATGCCGAGCGTTGCCTGGAAGTGGTCGTTGTGATCGCCGCGCATGGTGCGGATCACGCACAGGTCGTCGGCGCATTCGGCGATGTTCGGAAACAGCTCGGTGATTTCGATGCCGCTCTGTCCGCGCGGCTTGGCTTCCCACGGAGAGCCCATCACTTTGCGGCCGTTTTCGGCGGTCTTGCCGTCGCGCTGGTATTCGGCGAGCCTCGGCTTGGGATCGAACGAATCCACGTGCGACATGCCCCCGCTGAGGTAGATGAAGATCACGCGTTTTGCCGTGCCCGGGAAATGCGGCGCCTTGGGAGCCAGCGGCGAGGCTTCCGCGGCAAGCAGGTCGTTCAACACGGCGGGAAACAGGCCCGACCCCAACAACAAGGAGCGGACCATCTGGCGGCGGCTGCAATCACACGGCATAGTCAATCCAAGGTCACGAATTCGTTGGCGCTCATCAGCACGCGCATCAGCGAGGCCAGGGCTTCACGGGTCTTGCGGTCTTCCGGCACCGCGGTCCCCCCGAGCGAGGCGCGCGCCTGCGTCAGGAACTGGCGGCAGTCGCGGACTTCGTCGGGCGACGGCGCGCGGCCGTACAGCAGCCGGTAGGCGTAGGTCAGCCGATCGAGCTCGGCTCCGTACGCCATGCCCACACGAACAGCCAGCGCATCGGCCTGGGCGTGGAAGAAGGGGTCGTTCATGGTGTAGAGCGCCTGGAGCGCGGTGGTGGTCACGGGCCTGACACCGGTGACGGCATTCGGATCGGGGCCGTCGAACAGGTCGAGGAACGGCTGGCGGCGGATGCGCTGCTGCATCAGGTAGACGCTGCGCTTGTTGGTGGCGAAATCCGAGTCCCTGGCGATGAACGGCTGGTGCTGCGAATATTTCCAGCTCATCTCCGGCGTGAACGGATGCTCGCCGCCGGGCGCGGGATCGAGGTTGCCACTCACGGTGAGGAAGGTGTCGCGGATCTCTTCGGCGTCCAGCCGGCGGCGGCTGAAGTCACATGCCATAGGTTTATTCCAAGGTCACGAATTCGTTGCTGCTCAGCAGCACGCGCATCAGCGCGGCCAGCGCCTCGCGGTTCTTGCGATCTTCGGGCACATCTGTGCCTCCCAGAGACGCGCGCGCCTGTGTCAAAAAACTGGCGGCAATCGCGCACGTCTTCCGCCGACGGCGCGCGGCTGTACAGCAGGCGAAACGCATACGTCAGGCGCTCCAAATCGCTGCCATACGCCATTCCGACGCGCACCGCGAGCCCGTCCGCCTGCGCGTGGAAGAACGGATCATTCATGGTGTAGAGCGCCTGCAGCGCGGTGGTGGTGACGGGGCGCACGCCGGTGACGGCATTGGGATCGGAACCGTCGAACAGGTCCAGGAACGGCTGGCGGCGGATGCGCTGCTGCATCAGGTAGACGCTGCGCTTGTTGGTGGCGAAATCCTGCTCCTTGCCGAGGAACGGCTGATGCTGCGTATACTTCCAACTCATCTCCGGCGCGAACGGGAACTCTCCGCCGGGCGCGGGATCGAGATTGCCGCTCATCGCCAGCAGC
>DATKLU010000062.1:0-2110 GCA_035542235.1 Dongiaceae bacterium | reverse complement strand
GCGCCCGCGAGTACGCGGAAGCCAGCGTCGGACGCGCCCAGCAAGTCGGACGGCCTCCTGATTCCATTTGACAGCCGCCTGCGGCGGAAGTAGATTCGTCGCTCCGGGATCACCGGACTGTTCTCTGACAACCTTGGTTCGCGCGTCTTCCCTACCGACAGGGAAGACTGGGAAGCGGGTGAGAATCCCGCGCTGCCGCGCAACTGTAAGCGATGTGGAAGAGGCCACTGCGATTGAGAATCGTGGGAAGACCCTTCCAGGCAAGCTCGCTGAGCCAGGAGACCGGCGCGAACCGCAAGCACCAATCCCTTTTCGCGTGCAAAGGAGGATTGCCATGCGGCTCTCTCGCCCGTTTTTCCTGCTTCTGATCGCGTTTTTGGATTTGGCTGCGTACGCAGCCGATCTCAAAGTCACTGTCGTCGATCCGCGCTCGGCGGTGGTTGCCGGCGCGCAGGTCGCTCTTTACCCAGACACGAGTTCTCAAGCTCTCGGACTCGAAAACAGCTCTGCCGAAGGGACTGCCATTTTCTTCCGACTGGAGAATGGCAAATATCGCGTGGAGGTGCTCGCCCCAGGCTTCGCTCCAGCAAAGGTCGCCGTGCAGGTCCCTTCCGATAGCAGCGTAGAGGTGAAGTTGACCGTCGCCGGGCCGGAGCATACGGTGGTGGTCACCGCCACTCGCACACCAGTCCCCGCCGAGGAGAGCGGCGCCTCGGTTGTTCTCCTTGACCAGCAGACGCTCGAGACGATGCAGCCGGTCGCTGCCAACGACGCTCTGCGTTTTCTCCCCGGGGCTGTCGTCAACACGGCAGGACAGCGCGGAGGGTTGGCCTCGCTGTTCGTGCGCGGCGGGGAATCGCGGTACAACAAAGTGTTGATAGACGGAGTGCCAGTGAATGAGGTGGGCGGCATCTACGACTTCGGCGTTGTGTCGATGAAGGAGGTGGACCGCATGGAGTTTGTGCGTGGCGCCGAATCCGTGCTTTATGGCTCCGACGCCATGACCAGTGTCGTGCAGATATGGAGCAACACCGGCCACACGCAGGTCCCCGAGCTGCGCTTGGGAGCCAATGGCGGCACCTTCGGTACCGCCCAGGGATTCGCTTCGCTGGCGGGCGCCCGCGGCCGCTTCGATTACAACCTGTTCGCCAGCCAGGACGCAACCGACGGCCAGGGACCCAACGCCGACTACTCCAACTCCATGCAGGGGGCGAACCTGGGCGTGGCCCTCTCCCGCAGGGTCGCGGCGCGGTTGCGCACCCGACACGCCAACAGCCGGACGGGGGTCCCGAACGAGTGGAACTTCAACGGAGCACCGCTGCTGGCGCCGGACATAGACGGCTTCGCCCGTCAGAACAATTTTCTCGCCAGCGCCGACCTGATCGTTTCTGCGCCGGCCCGCTGGCAGCACCACTTTTTCGGCTATGAGTACAATCACCGTCGCACTAACCGGGATACCGTCGAGGATCGCGGCTGTAGCTTTCCGGCGTTTGATTGCCCTTTCAAACAGCCTTTTGCACTCAACCGGGCCGGTTACGAATACCAGGGAGACTATTCGCCGCGGAGCTGGACGCACACATCCTTCGGCTATCAGTTCGAAGACGAGAACGGCGCGTCTGCTTTCTACGATCTTGACACTGCAGGGAACATCCTTGACGCGTCGTTCACGCACGGCCTTCGCCGGAATCACGCCGTTTTCGGCGAGCAGACGCTGAACTGGCGAAGGTTCTCTGCGGTAGTGGGCGTGCGCTACGTGCACAACGAGAGCTTCGGCAACAAGGCGGTGCCGCGTGCCGCGCTGAGTTTTCTGGTGCTGCGCGGAGACAATGTGTTGTCCGGAACGCGGCTGCGCTTCGCCTATTCGCAGGGCATTCAGGAGCCCAGCTTCGAGGAGTCATTCGGCATCAACGGGCCTTTTCCGGTCATCCCGAACCCCAACCTGAAGCCGGAACAGAATCGCTCGCTGGAAGCCGGCGTGCAGCAGAGCTTGTTCGGAGGCAAATCATCGCTCGCAGCCACCTATTTCAACAATCTTTTCCATGACCAGATCGCGTTTCAGACCGTCATTGAGAACACCAATCCGCCGACGTTTGCAGGGCAGTACTTCAAC
>DATKLU010000061.1:0-8210 GCA_035542235.1 Dongiaceae bacterium | reverse complement strand
CCTGGCGGCGTCGTACATTTTTTACTTCGACACGGCCTTTCAACTGTGGTCGGACAGCCCGCGTTCCGGCGCGTACATCGATACGCTGGCGCGGCCGAGCGGTTACTGAGAACTGCGGGTGCGGAGCCCGCGGGGAAGCGTCACGCTTCGCTGGGCTCCCTCCGCTCCTTTCCCGCAATGATCACTGTGGTTCGCGAAACGCACGAGCCGTCCGCGAGCGTCGCGCGGGTTCTGGCGATCGCCGGCGGCCGCAATCGTTTCGGCGAACCGAATTACCGCGCGGTGTGGGGCTGGAATCGCCTGGCATGGATCGGCGGAAAGTTTGAGGACCGCGACGAGCACGGCGCGTTGCTGCGGGAGCGAGTCGAACTGCGCTACGAGCCGAAATATCCGGCGCTGAACCGCTGGCATATCGAACGCTGGGTGCCGCCGGAAGCATACGGCTCGCCGAGCCAGTGGTACGCGCAGACCGTGGAACACGGGGCCGGCCGCAGCATCGCGGCGCTCGGGCCTTATCCCGCGCGCGGCGAATACGAGCACTGCTTTACGCTGCAATCGCCCGGCGGAGAGTTCGTGCAACTCACGGCAACAGCCGCCGAGCACATTGCGCGGGCTATCGAGTGTTCGCGCGGGGCGCGGCTGGCAACGCAGGCACGCAGCAAGCGCCGCGCGCAGCTCTACGAAAGGGAAGCGCGCCTGGATCGGGAATATACCGATTGGGCGTACGACCTGCTGGACGATGCGGTTCCCGCGTTTCACAAACAGCCGTTCGTGACCATGGCCGAGACGCTATGCACACAGCGATGAAACGCTTCGAGATCTGGCTGAAGGGTTTGCTGGCGGCGGCGATCAGCGGCGCGGCCGGCGGCGTGCTGACCGGACTGGCCGCGGTCGGCATTGACCCACAGCACTTCAATCTGCAGGCCGGGATTGCGTCCACGCTGCGCATCGGTTGCGCGGCGGCAATCATCAACGCGGTGATCGGCGTTGCGGCGTACCTGCAAAAATCGCCGCTGCCGGAAGACGTGAAATCCAAGGAAGTGCAGCCGTAGTTCATCCGCCGCTTTTTCCGAAAGACCCGAAGGATTCTCCATGCCCGTCGTAGGCTCATCCGCGTACAACACCGCGGGACAGATCACCGCCCTGGCACGCTCGCTGCTGAACGACGCGCAGGGCAACCTCTTCACCGACAGCGTGCTGCTGCCTTACGCGAACTCGGCGTACCGTAAGGTGCAGCGCGCGCTCGGCAACACTGGCGCGGGCGGCTTTCTGAGCGACGATGCGCTTCTCGTCGTCGCCGCGGTCGCCACGCCGGACGCCTCGCTGCAGACCAGCCTGACCGACGCCACGGCGCCGCCGAATCAGCTGCCCACCGATCTGCTGCTGCCGCTGAAGCTCTGGGAACGCCCCAACGGCTCGAGCGACGAGTTCGCGGAGATGGTGGACCTGACGCGCCATGGCGGCCTGCCTTCGCGGGTGCAGGACGTGAATCTTTCGGTCTGGGAGTGGCGCGCCGACGGCTTGTACTTCGTCGGGGCCACCCAGGATATCCAGATTCGCTTGCGCTACCTGAAAGCCTTTCCGGATTTCAGCGACGCCACCTCGCCGGTGCTCATCCGCAACGCGCAGGAAGCGATCGCCTACGCGACGGCGGCGCTGGCCGGCTGGGCGCGCGGCTCGCCCCTGGCGGCAAAGTGGGACGACGCGGCGAGTGACGCCATGGAAGACCTGGTGGTGCAGGCCGTGCGGCGAGAACAGCAGACGGCGCGACGCCGGCGGCCGTTCTCCTGGCGTAGCGGTTACACCCCATTCTGAGGCCGCCGCGCCAGGGCGCGGTGCGGCCCGGTACTTGCGCGGAACTTGACAGCGCAGAAATGCCTTGTTCCAATGCTCGCTCACGCGGCGCAAAGCCGTGTAGCGAGCACCCTTGCACGATCGCCTTCAGCGGATTCTCCTGACCTTCACGTGCTTGCTGGCGTGTGCCGTCGGGATTGCGCCACCGCTGCATGCGGCACAAGAAGAAAAGCCGGCCGAGCACGGGTTGCCGGCAGCGCCGGAAAAACCCAAGGGCAAGGACGTAAAGCCCGGCGAAGCGGCGAAGCCGGCCGATGGCGTGGTTCTGACCGGGCGCTTATCGCGCGATTCGGCGCGGCCCGACGGCAAGATTCGCTTCTGGATCACCATCGAAAACAAGACCGATGGACCGATCCGCAACCTGCACTTTATCGACTTTTTCACGCCGGGTTTCAATCCACCCGAAAAGATTTTTGGCGGCTGCAAAGAAGCTGCCTGGAACTCGGTGTTCTGCGGCTCGCTGCCGGCGCAGCAAAGCATCACCATCTGGGGCGATCTTGCGGCCGGGCAATGCGCGCCGCGGGAAAACGCGATTGCCACTCTCGGCTGGAAAGCGCAGAAACAGAGCGAGCAGGAGCCGGAGCAATCGGGGGTCGCGCAGCTCGGAGAGATCGAGCGGCTCTCCTGGTGGTCCGCGGCGTGGCAGTGGCTGACCCGGCTGGACATCGGACTGCCCACGCTGACCGCGATGCTGGTGGCGCTGTTCACCTGGTGGCAGAAGCGCAAGGAAGCGCGCGAAGCCGACGAGAAGACCGAGCGCGAGCGCAAAGACAAGGTGGAAGCGGAGCGACGCGAGCGTTACCAGCAGACCTGGAACCTGATGCTGAATCAGGCCAACCATTTTTCTCTGCGTTACTACATTCCGAGCGGGAACGCGATTATTACCGCGATCCATTACATCGGCGTATGCCAGCAGAAGCTGGGCGTGGTGAAGCAGGGCGCGGCCGGTGCGGCCGGGCAAGGCGTGGCCGGCGTGCAGCAACAGTTGATCGCGGGCGCCACGCCAAACAGCGCTCCCGCGGGGACGAACCCGGCTCCGAATGAGGACGATTACCTGGCCGCGTTTTTTCCGCTGATCCAGATCCAGTGGCTGCGTTTGTACATGAAGCGCAACATCGGCGGCTACTACTTCAAGGATCGCACCGCGGAGCAGGTGTGCGAGGGGCTGTTCCAGGCGCATCGCGGCGCGTTCGACGTGCGCTCGGCGGAGCGGCAGCTCACGTTGATGAAGTTCTGCAAGGGCCTGAAGCGGCATTCGCAGCTGGATGAATTCGTGGCGCAGCGGCGCGCATGGGGAGATGATCAGGAAGAGTTCTTCTCAAAATATTTTAAGAATTGGCTCCTGGACGCCGACCAGAACAAGTCGTGCTCCAAGGACCTGACGGTGCTCGGCGCTTTCGTGAAGGTTTTGAGTTACGAAGCCAACCGCCCATTCCTGAACTGGTATCAGGAGCAACCCGCCGAGACGCCGACGCCGGAGGAGGAGAAGGAGATTCTGGCAATTGGCGAAGCCAAAGGCGGCGAGTGGCCGGAGCGAATTCAGGCGTATCTGGATGAAATGAAGAAGGGCGTGGCGAAGCAGGAACTACATTGAGCAGGGAAGCAGAGGAGAGAAAGTAACTTGCGGGGCCGTGCAGCTTAGAACGCGCCAGGCCCCATCGGGGTCGCTTCGGTTCTCGGAGAGTTGATCATCGTGATCCTCCAATCGCAATCCTAGCAGACGCTTCACGCGGTGTCAAGAAAAAACGCTGTAACACTAACAATATAAACCGCTTATTCGCCGGCCGGAAACACCGCTTTGGCGGCGGCAGTTTGCCATACCTGCGGTTGGATGCGCCAGCGGTCCGCAACGCTGCATTCCCCAGCATTTTCAGAGGAGCACTCATGCCCATCAGCATCGCACTTTCTTCGAGCAACGTGGATTCCAGCGCCAGCAATTTTGTCTACGCCGTGGCCACGCTGACCTTCACCGGCAGTTATCCCACCGGCGGCGACACCCTGGATTTCACGACGGTTGCCGACAAGCTGCCTTCCACGCAGATCGTCCAGGTCTTCGCCGAATCGCAGAACGGCAACAGCGGCTACTACATTCCGGTGCAGGGAAGCGCGCTGAACAACTGGAAGTTGAAGGCGTTCGCCGGCGGCGGCACGGAAATCACGGCGGGCGCGTACCCTGCCAGCGTCACGAGCGACGTGGTGCAGATCAGCATCACCGCCCGCAAGCTGCTGTAGGAGAGTCGCAGAGGCCCGTGCTACCCGAGAGGAAGCTTCCGGAACAAACAATGTTACGATCAAAAACGAACATGACCCTTTTTGGGGTAGCGCTTGCGCTGCTTCTGCATCTGGTGCCCGGCGGCGTCCAGCCGCTGCGCGCGCAGAGCTCGCGCAAGGACGACATCGTATTCAACTCGCGGGGCATTCCGCTCGCCGGTGCCACGGTGCGAGTTTGCGCCATGCCGGCCAGCGGACAGCCTTGCTCGCCGCTGGCGCAGATCTATTCCGACGCGGCGCTGACGCAGGCGCTGGCCAACCCCACCACTACCGACGGGCTCGGCAACTATTTCTTCTACGCCGCCCCGGGCAAATACATGGTGGAGGTGAGCGGCCCGGGCATCAGCACGCGGCAAATCCCCAACGTCATCCTGCCCAATGATCCCTCGTCGCCCACTTTCAGCAGCATATCGTCCACCGGCGCGGTCAACGCCTTCTCGCTGAACCTTACCGGCAACTTGAATGTGAACGGCAGCACGACCGTGGTGGGAAGCCTGGCCAGCGGCACGCTCAATCTTTCCAACCAAGCTTCGCCGCCCGGGGCGGCGAGCGCGGGCAGCGTGAACCTCTACACCAAGTCCACCGACAAGAAGCTGTATTACAAGGACGACACCGGCACCGAGACCGGTCCCGTCGGCAATGGCGGCGGCGCGAATCCCAACGGAAACAATGGCGACCTGCAATCGAAGAACGGCACGAATCTGCAGGCCGCAGGATTGAACGACAACGGCAGCACGGTGGCCATCACCCGCGACCAACAGAGCGCGGGGCCGAATCCGCACTTCGACCTGCGCGCCTACGGCGGTTACATTTCCCCTGCGACCAACACCATGACCTGCAGCATTACGGCGGGGAGCACCACGCTGACCTGCACCTCAAATCCCGATTTCAAGGATCCTTCCCAGCTGCAAGGCGCTTCGCTCGGCCACGGCGTGGTGATTCCGGGAGCAGGCGCGCTGCCGACGATTGCGGCGCCGGGAACGCCGACGGTTACGCCGAATCTGCTGAACGGCTCGACCACCTGGAACTACAAAGTCATCGCCGAAGACTATAAGGGCGGTCTGACGGCGGCGACCGCGGCGGGAACCACCACCACCGGTCCCGCGGCGCTCGGCGTCACCACAGTCAACGTAACCGGCGCGGTGCTGACGAACGGTACCGCCACCTACACCACGGCCACGCCGCACAACCTGCAGCCGGGCAACGAAGTGCTGGTTTGCCAGTTCGGCGGTGGCACGTGTCCCGGGCTCAATTCCGATTCGTTCAACGGCCGGCTGTATGTGCAATCCACGCCGAGCAGCACCACCTTCACCGCCGCGCTCGGCAACCTTCCCGATACTTCGGAAAGCCCCTCGACCGCGCAGCTGAACGTGCTGGCGTGCAACACCCTGACGTTTCCCGCAGGCAGCGGCAGCGGCGCCGGAACGCTGCGCTACTGGATCTACCGCGCGCAAGGCGCGGGCGCGTATTCGCTGGCGGGAGTAGCGGTCGGGCTCGATCCCTATTTCGTGGATTGCGGCGGCGCGGCCATGACCAACCTGCCGTCGTACCTGCCGGCCACTCCACCGGCGAGCCCGCAAGCCGGCTACCTGGCCACCACCATCGCCGGCGGCGGCGGAACAAATACGCTGACCCTGGCCAGCGCCGCAACAACTTCGGTTTCCAGCGTGGTGGTGCAGCACGACAATTCCAGCAATCTGCTGGCGGCGCTTTCCGCGGCGGCCAGCCAGGGCGGCGGCACGGTTTACATTCCGTCTTCGCCCAATAGCGGCGGCTCGCCGGTTTTCTGGCCGTTCAGCGCGCTCACCAACTTCACTCTGGTTCCGGCCAGCAACAGCAGCTACGTCACCGTGCTGGTGAACGGCTATGTGGGAGTGAACCAGCCGTGGATTCTGCGCAGCGGCATGAAGATTGAAGGCATGACCAAGCGCAACTCCAGCTTCATGTACCAGGGAGGCGCGCAAATCGGCGGGTACGCGCACCCGATTCTGTATGCCAACACCGTCAATTCACTGACCCTGCGCAATCTGTGGATCAACGGCAACGTGCCGCAACAGTCGGCGCTCTATTTTGACAACAGCACGAACGGGCAGGGTTCGACCGGCGTGATTCTGGAAAACGTCGGCATCGCGGCGCAGAACAACACTTCCGGCACCGCGCGCCCGGTGGTGTTGAAGGGCGGCTTCGATTACTTCCTGCGGCAGACCACCTGCGATCCGCAACTCGGCAGCGGGGTGCTGCTGCCGCGGCCGTGCCTGGAATTCACCAACAGCTCCAGCGCCGCGTTCAATGGCACTTCGCAGGTTCCGGGCCGGGTGGTGATCGAGTCCAGCTATTTCACTTCGGCCGGCATCTCCATCAACGCCGCGCCCAACAACAGCTTCGGCGGGGCGGTCGGCTTCCATTTCAAGAACGATCTGGCGGAAGCGATGCTTACGCCATTTCTGCGCGTTGGTCCGATACCGACCACCACGGACTTTTCGCTGCAGGACGTGGTGCTGGCCGACCAGCCTTCCGGGTTTGGCACGCCGGCGATCGATTCCTCCGGCAGCAAGCTGCTGGAGGTCGCCTGGATCGGCGGCCAGATGGACAAGCAGTACATTCCGCTGTTCATCGGTGCGCCGGGAATCAGCACCTTGAACGTGATCAACGCGCCCACCACCAACCTGGGCAACACGTCGTACCTGCACATCAGCCCGCTGAAGGGCGAAGTGAACAACGAGCCGTTCAACGCCACCGGCAGCGGCCAGCTGAATTACGCCATGGCCGCGCCTGGCCCGTGCGTGGGCTGCGCGGTCACCTCAGGCGGCAGCATCGCGGTGGGAACGCACAGCATCGCATTCACGGCCGTGGACTACGACGGCAACGAAACGGTGCTGGGCACGCCGGTTACCCTGACCACCACTTCCGGCAACCAGACCATCACCGGCAACGCGCCCACGTTGCCCAACGGCGCCGCGGGCTTCGCGCTCTATGACAATGGCGCCAGGCGCAGCGTCGGAACGGGCTGCACTCCGCCACAGATCACCGGAAGCGGCACCGCATTCACCTATAACGGAAGCACCTGCGGAAACAGCCAGCCATCGGTCAGCTTCGCGGGCAGCTCGGAAATGGCCAGCGGCGGGATCTCTACCTATCGCCTGCGGCTGAATGGCGCGGCGCTGACAGGTATCTCCGGTTCCTCGTCAACCGCGGCCACGGCGCGGGGCACGCTCAATCAGGGGCACTTGCCGGTGTTTGACGGCAACGGCAACGTGATCGACTCCGGCATCTCCCCGAGCAACGTGACGGACTTTTTCAACCGCGCCAGCGGCAACCTGGGCAGCGAAGCGAATTCGCCGTGGACCATCGAGTCCGGCTCGCTGCTGGTTACAGCCGGCGCGGTCGGCGGCAATTCCAGCGGGCAGAACTATGCGGTGTTCACCGGGGTCGGCTTTCCAAATGACGACCAGAGCGTCAGCGCGACCTGGGTCAAGAGCGGCACGCCGACGACACAGGTCAATGCGCTGGTGCTGCGCGGCTCGGCAACGGCGTTGACCAACTACAACTGCAACCCCAGCAACAGCGGCAACTCGCTGACCATCGGAAAGTTTGTTGGCGGCAGCTACACCGCGCTGGTCACCCAATCCGCCACCATCAACAGCGGCGACGTGGTTTCCTTCAATGTAAGCGGCAGCAGCTTGAACTGCTACGTCAACGGCGTGCCCATCGCCGCGACCACGGACTCGTCCATCAGCGGCGGCTTCCCGGGCCTGGGCGGGTTTCAGCTCTACAACAACAATTCCGCCAATCTGCAATGGAAAAACTGGATGGCTTCCCCCGGCTACGTCAGCCTGCAGCGGCCGCAGACCTGGTCGCAGGTGCAGACGTTCACGCCCGGCGTGACCATCGGCTCGGAGCAGATGTCCGCGAGCCCGCGCGGCCCGCTGAATGTGTTCTTCCCCGGCGCGCTGACCAACACCTGGACCGGGCTGACCTGGACACTCGATAAGGCCATCACCGTCACGCGGCTGCAGGTGCAAGCCAAGACCGCGGCCGCCGGCTGCACCACCAATGCCGTGATTCGCGTCTCCGACGGCACCACG
>DATKLU010000060.1:0-21138 GCA_035542235.1 Dongiaceae bacterium | reverse complement strand
TAAGCCCAGAGATTTCACTCCCAACTTGCCGCACCGCCTACGAACCCTTTACACCCAGTAATTCCGAACAACGCTGGCCCCCTACGTCTTACCGCGGCTGCTGGCACGTAGTTAGCCGGGGCTTCTTATATCCGTACCGTCGCTCCCTTGCGGGCATTCGTCCGGATCGAAAGGGGTTTACACTCCGAGAAGCTTCATCCCCCACGCGGCGTCGCTGCATCAGGCTTTCGCCCATTGTGCAAGATTCCCCACTGCTGCCTCCCGTAGGAGTCTGGACCGTGTCTCAGTTCCAGTGTGGCTGGCCATCCTCTCAGACCAGCTACCGATCAAAGCCTTGGTAGGCCATTACCCTACCAACTAGCTAATCGGGCGCGGGCTCCTCCTCCGACGACTTACGCCTTTGAATCCAGAAACCAAGGTTCCCGGAATGTTATGCGGAATTAGCCCCGCTTTCGCGGGGTTATTCCCCATCAGAGGGCAGATTACCCACGTGTTACGCACCCGTGCGCCGTGCGCCACCTGTATTGCTACAGGCGCGCACTCGACTTGCATGTGTTAAGCACGCCGCCAGCGTTCGTTCTGAGCCAGGATCAAACTCTCGTTTGAAGCCTGTCGTTTGGACTCTGCCCGCCGTAAGCGGGCATAAAAAAACCCCGGTTTGCACCGAGGCCAGCCTGTCCAAACAAATTGTTGATCGCTCGATGTTACTCAACCATTCGGGCTCGAATAGGCCGAATGGTTTCGAACGGATTCTGGCACATCGTATCAGTTGTCAAAGAGCGAAAGCCTCCCTGTCCAGCAGAGTGGCGTCCCAACAGCCTAGTGAGTATAGGAACGACTGGCCTGATTGTCAACACCCTGTTGCAAGAATTTTACCGTTTTCCACAAGCTTCCTCAGATTCTCTCTAAGCCTTTCCAAACGAACAACATATGCCCCCTGACGCGCGGCCTTACGAGCGCTTGCAATTGCCCCCGTACAGACCGCCGAGCCTTGCCGCGCACAAAATCATGGCATCAATGCAAATAGCCCAGCGGGCCGCCAGCGGGCCGGATTGAAAGCGCGGCCTGCCGCACCTGCTTCAATGTTTGCTTACGGAGGATCCATGAAGCCTAGCCTGTTGTTCCGCGCACTTTTCTCGATCGTTCTGCTGCTACTGGCACTTCTGCCCATGATTGCTCCGGCATCCGCTCAACAAAATTCCGACCTGAAATTCATTGCAGAGACGCTGGTGGTGCAGGCAGAGGGTGTGTATGAGGCCGATCCCGATGTGGCCGTGCTGTCGTTCGACATCAACGCGCAGGACAAGGAATTGAAACCAACCTACGACCGCGCGGCGCAATCGTTGCAGAGAATCCTGGCGCTGGCGGAGAAGAACGGTGTCGGACGGGCGGACATCTCCAGCGGGGTCTTGACCATTCGGCCTTACTACGACGGCGACCGGCGGAAGAAGGCGCGTTCCTACGCCGTGAGCGGCACGGTGACCCTGAGGGTGCGCGACTTTTCCAGGCTGGGCGTCATCATGGAAGGCTCGGTGGACGACGGCATCACGGATTTTCGTTCGTTGACCTATGAGCTTTCAGATGAGGAGTCCGCGAAACAAAAGGCGGTGGCGGAGGCAATGAAGCGGGCGACCGGGAGAGCCAGCGCGGCGCTGGAAGCGAAGGGGCAAAAGGTTGGAGCGTTGCGGTTCGCGAATCTGGATGTGCATCAGTTCGAAGGAGTTTCCGGGGTTTCGGCTTATGCATGGGAGCGGACAACCTTGAGCTCGGAGGCCCTTGACGAGGGCAAAAACAAGAAATTAGTAACGCCACCACCACCACCGCCGCTACCGCAACCACAAAAGATCACCGTGCATGCGACGATTCAGTGTGCGTTCCAGATTTTGTGACCACGTTACTAAGGGCGAGCCGGATCTTCCGGCGCACCCTATTTTGACCGGCCGCAAGGCCACGTTCGGCGGCCGTTGCGGGCTGCCTCTCTTCTTTTATGCGATGATGCAGGCCGAATGAGGTCTGGCTTGCGCAAAGGCAATCCCGGCAAAGAATTGGCGCGGCGGTTTCGCAAATCGCTGCGTGAAGAAGCATGGCTGCGGCCCGGGCTGAAGCTGGGCGCGGCCGTCTCTGGCGGCGCGGATTCCGTGGCGATGCTGCGGCTGCTTGGCGAAGCGCGCGAAGAGCTGGGGCTGGTGGTCAGCGCGGTGCATTTCAATCACAAGCTGAGAGGCCAGGCTTCGGAAGGCGACGAAAAGTTCGTAGTGGCGCTGGCGGAACAGCTGGGAATGACGCTGCACATCGGGCGCGCGGACGTGGCGGCAAGAGCGAAGCGCGAAAAAGTCAATCTGGAAGACGCGGCACGGCGGGCGCGCTATGGATATTTCGCGCGGCTGGTGGAGCAAGGCGTGGTGGATGTGGTTGCGACGGCGCACACGATGGACGATCAGGCGGAGACGGTGCTGGCGCACGTATTGCGCGGCACGGGAATCGCGGGGCTGGGAGGGATTCACCCGGTCGCGGAGGGCGTGACGCGGCCGCTGCTGGGCTTCCGACGCGCCGAGTTGCGTGCTTTCCTGCGGTCACAGAGGCTCGACTGGCGGGAGGACGAGAGCAATCGCGACACCAGGCGCAACCGTGCGCGCATGCGCCGGCAATTATTTCCGCTGCTCGAGAAGGAGTTCAACCCAGAGGTAACGGAACACCTGGCAAAGCTGGGCGAACGGGCGCGCGAGCACTCCGCGCTGGCGCAGGCCCTGACAGCGCGGCTTTTTGCGGCGCACGCACGTTGCGAAGACGAAACGACGAGCATCGGTGTCAAAGAACTGGCCGAGCCGCTGGCGCTCGCCGGGGCGGCAGGAGACGTACTGCGGGCGCGGCTGCTGCAAAAAATCGTAGAACGCGGCAGGCAGTGGAGCGGGCAGCTCTCCGCGGAGCACATTGCCGCGATTTTGCGCATGGCCCGGGAGGGCGAACCGGGAAAGCGGCTGCAACTGCCCGGCGGGGTGGACGTGGTGCGGGAGCGCGAGGCGCTGGTGTTTGGCCCGCGCCGAGAGCGCTAGGGCCGGGTGACGCAGGCTGGTGCCTGTCACGAACATCGGCGGGATTCCGCTTCACAACGATTGACTGGCCCTTGCGCTGGCGAGACACTAGGTGCAGAGGGCGCAAGGCGCGAGATTGCGGATTTCGAGCTGCACCCAGGCGGCTTGCTAGCGGGTCCGGCGCGCAGCTCTGGCGCCAAAATGACTTTGGCTCCCAGACTGCATCTAATCGGATAGGCGGGAAAGAGCCGCCCGGGCAACCGGCCGCGCGCGGGGGCGCGTGAGGCTGGCGGAAGAAAACAAGATTTCGGTAGCACAAGTTGCGAGGTAAATGTGAATCCCAGTTCGACAGCAAAAACCATTTTGTTCTGGCTTTCCATCGTGTTGCTGGGCGTGGTGCTATGGCGCCTGGTCTCGGCCAACGGCCAAGCCGCACGCGAAGAGACGCCGACGTACGGCGAATTCATGCAAAAGGTGGACGCGGGCGACGTCAAGGAAGTGACGATGTATCTTTCGCCGAACAGCTACGAGCTGCAGGGCGAATACCTCAAACCGGCGAACCGCAAATTCCGCACCACGATTTTCAAGGAAGACGCTCCGGACTTGAGCAAGGCGCTGCGCAGCAAGAACGTGGCGGTGAACGTCAAGGAAGTGCGCGGCAGCGACTGGCTGATTATCGTCTTGAACGCGCTGCCGTTGCTGCTGCTGGTCGGCTTCTGCTTGTTCCTGATGCGGCAGATGCAGGCGGGCGGGAACAAGGCGCTGAGTTTCGGCAAGTCCCGGGCCCGATTGCTTTCGGCGCAGCAGAAAAAGGTGACGTTCAAGGACGTCGCGGGAACCGACGAAGCCAAGGAAGAGCTGCAGGAAATCATCGAATTCCTGAAGGATCCGCAAAAGTTCCAGAAACTCGGCGGGCGCATTCCGAAAGGCGTTCTGCTGGTCGGGCCTCCGGGGACGGGCAAGACCCTGCTGGCGCGGGCAATCGCGGGCGAAGCGAACGTGCCGTTCTTCTCGATTTCCGGTTCGGACTTCGTGGAGATGTTCGTGGGCGTGGGCGCCAGTCGGGTACGCGATCTTTTCGAACAAGGCAAGAAGAACGCGCCGTGCATCATCTTCATCGACGAAATTGACGCGGTCGGCCGCCATCGCGGTGCCGGCCTGGGCGGCGGCCACGACGAGCGCGAGCAGACGCTGAATGCGCTGCTGGTGGAAATGGACGGCTTCGAATCGAATGAAGGGGTGATCCTGATTGCGGCCACCAACCGGCCGGACGTGCTGGATCCGGCGCTGTTGCGCCCCGGGCGTTTCGACCGGCGCGTGGTCGTGGCACGCCCCGATGTGAAGGGCCGGGAAGAGATCCTGCGCGTACACACACGCAAGAAGCCGATTGCGGACGACGTGGATCTTTCCATCATCGCGCGCGGCACACCGGGCTTCTCGGGCGCGGATCTGGAAAGCCTGGCCAACGAGGCGGCGCTGTGGGCCGCGCGTCAGAATCGCAAGCTGGTGACCATGGCCGATTTCGAAATGGCCAAGGACAAAGTGCTGATGGGCGTGGAGCGCAAGTCGCTCATTCTCTCGGACGAAGAGAAGAAGAACACGGCCTATCACGAAGCGGGGCACGCGCTGGTTGCGGCCATGACCCCGGGCGCCGATCCGGTGCACAAAGTCACGATTATTCCGCGCGGCATGGCGTTGGGCTTGACCATGCAGCTGCCGACCGACGACAAGCACTCCTATACCAAAGATCATCTGGAAGGCATGCTGGCGGTGCTGATGGGCGGTCGCACCGCGGAAGAGATCTTTCTGGGCCACATCACCACCGGCGCGGGCAACGACATCGAACGGGCCACAGACATCGCGCGCAACATGGTGTGCGAATGGGGCATGAGCGACCTGGGACCGCTGGCTTTCGGCAAAAAGGAAGAAGCCATCTTCCTGGGCCGGGAGATCGCGCAGCATCGCGACTTCAGTGAAGCGACGGCGGTGGACATCGACAAGGAAGTAAAGCGCATTGTCAGCACGGCCTATGACAAGGCGAAGAACATCCTGGGCACCAACCGCGACACCCTGGAGCGCATTGCGCAAGCCTTGCTGGAGCGCGAAGTCCTGGACGCCAATGAGGTGCGCCTGCTGATCGAAGGCAAGCCGCTGCCGGAGCGGCCGCGCACTCCTCCGCAGACGCCGCCCGCGCAAGGAGCGCCCGCGACCGACCCGAAGGTGGTTCGGCCGGAACTGCGACCCGCGCCGGGCTTCACCCGCGGCGATTCGCCGGCCAAAGCCTGAAGGCGGAAAATCGAGCAAGTTGCGAGGGGCGCGAGCAATCGCGCCCCGTTTCTTTTGCGGGCGGTTCGCGCCGCCGGAAAAGCGCTTGCCGCGCCTCAGGCGGGTGCTAGAGTAGGCGGCCGATGGGTTTACCCGAACAGATAGCGCTTGGTCGGACGGACCTGGTGTACGAATTTGTGGCAGCGGGCAACCCTGCCACCGCGACCGACCAACATGGCGTCTCGCTGCTACAGCACTGTGCCTATTACGGCGACGTAAGCGCGATGAAGCTTTTGCTGAGCAAGGGTGCGGCGCTGCAGGCGCTGGGCGAGAACCTCGGCCTGAGCGGCGCCAGTTTCCACGGACACTGGCGCTTGTGCGCTTTCCTGTTGGAGTCGGGCGCGAACGTCAACGCGCGCGACGCGGATACGGGCGAGACCGCTCTGCACGCGGCGCTGTGCACCAGCAACCGCGTACGGCACGACGTGGTCTTGCGGGTGCTGCTCAGCCACGGCGCGAACCCCAATGTGGCGACAATCCCTGGCGTCGAGACCGGCGCCTTCATGCGCGACTGCCGAACGAAAGGCGAGACCCCGCTGCATCGCGCGGCGGCCTTCGGCAACGAGGAGACCATTCAGATGTTGCTGGATGCCGGAGCGTCCAAAGAAGCGCGCGACGCGAACGGCGAGACGCCTTTGTCCTGGGGCAGCTGGCATGCGCGACCGACCCCGGTGCTGCGCAAACTGCTGTACGGCGGACATCGCATCCACCCAGAGAATCGCGGCATGGAGCGCAACACCATTGGTGACCCGTGAGGGTACAGGCGTTGGCTTGGTAATTCAGAAGGGTAGAATGGAGTGGCGAGGTTGGCTATGGGACTGAAAGACGGCGAAAATCTGAATGTAACTTGCCCGTGCTGTCAGGCGAAACTGGTTGTGGATCCGATGTTTGGCACGGTGCTCTCGCACGAAGCACCCGTAAAACCTGGTCCCGACGTGGATCTGACCAAGGCCTCCAACATTCTGGAAGAACAGAAGCGGCAGCGCGAGGACAAGTTTGCCGATTCCTGGTTCCAGGAACAGAACAAAGAAGACATTCTGGCCAAGAAGTTTGAAGAAGCGATGAAAAAGGCCAAGAACACTCCCGCAGGAAAACCGATTCGCGATTTCGATCTGGACTGATGCCGATCCCATGCCGGCACGCAAGGTCTTCCGACTGAGACTTCCCTCTGGTGCGAAGCTGGTGCTGGGCCAACGCACGCTGGTGATGGGCGTGCTAAATGTGACCCCGGACAGTTTTTCGGATGGCGGGCGTTTCTTCAGCGCCAGGCGAGCCACGGAACACGCGCTGGGGATGCAGCGCGACGGCGCGGACATCGTTGACATAGGCGCGGAGTCCACGCGGCCGGGCGCGGAGCCGATCTCCGCCACGGAAGAATTGCGGCGCCTGCTGCCGGTGCTGGACGCGCTGCGCGGCAAGCTGAAAGTTCCGATTTCGATTGATACCCAGAAAGCGGCGGTGGCGGAAGTAGCGCTGGGGGCAGGCGCATCGATCGTAAACGACATTTCCGGACTGCGGTCGGACTCCGGCCTGGCGCGCGTGGCGGCAGCGTGGGGCGCCCCGCTCATCGTGATGCACCTGCGCGGAGAGCCGCGCAGCATGCAGAAGGGCCCGTTCGCGCGCAATGTGCTGCGCGACGTAGAGCGCGGCTTGCGACAGTCCGTTGCCGCGGCGCAGAAGGCCGGGGTGCCGCGCTCGCAAATGATCGTTGACCCCGGGATCGGCTTCGGAAAAAGTTTCGCGCAGAACTATGAGCTGCTGGCACGGCTGGCGTTGCTCGCGAGGCTTGGCTTTCCGCTGCTGCTGGGCACGTCGCGCAAAGGCTTTCTGGGAGCGACGCTGGCCAGGAACGGAAAGCCGGCACCCGTCGCGGAGCGCCTGTGGGGGACGGCTGCAACAGTAGCGGCGGGAATCCTGCACGGCGCGCACATCGTGCGCGTGCACGACGTGGCGGAGATGGCCCAGGTGGCTCGCGTGAGTGACGCCATCGTGCGCGGTTCGCGGTAGCGCCGCGCTATACTCTTGGCCCGCCGGCGCTCTGAGCCGGAGGACTTCGAGGGAGCCCTTTCCATGCGCGTTCTTTTTCTTCCGGCGGCGCTGCTGACCGCGGCGATTGCCGTTCTGCCCGCGGCCGTTTCCGCACAGCAGTTGCCCCCGGTAAGTACGGACCCACGGCATCCGGTGCAAATCATTCAAGGCACCGGCGCCTGCGCGGCCACGGAGGTGTCTTCTTGCGCGGAAGCAGCGGGAAAACTGCTGCCGCTGATTCTCGGCGATTCGCCGATGATCGAGAACCTGCGCCGGCTGACGGACGGCATCGGCGGACGGGTGAGCGGATCGCCGGAAATGGCCAAGGCCGTGCAGTGGGGTGTGGCGGGGTTCCGCGCGGCGGGCGTGGACGTACACACAGAAAAATACACGCTGCCCGTGACCTGGAAAGAGGGCGCAACAAACCTTTCGGTCACGGCTCCCGCGTCCTCAGCGATGACGCTGCGCGCAGTTTCCGAAGGCTGGGGGCCGGCGACGCCCGCGGGCGGCATCGAAGCAACGGTTGTTGATCTCGGCACTGGCAGCGACGGCGATTTTTCGCGCGCCGGAAATCTCAAGGGCGCGATTCTTCTGCTGCACAGCGACGTTGGCGCAACCTGGGCGGATCTGTTCAACGAATACCTGCGGCCGCCGACGATCATCGCGCGCGCGGTGCGCGAGGGTGCGGCGGGAATCCTGTGGACCGGAGCGCGCGAGCGGCTGCTGCTTTACCGCCACACCAACTCGCTCACCGGGGAAATCGATCGCATCCCGCAAGCGGTGGTGGCGCGCGAAGACGCGCTGCGCCTGGCGCGACTGGTGGCGGCGAATCCCGGCAAAGTGCGCGTGAAGCTTTCGCTGCCCAACGAAATTGGCGGGCCGATCGAGCAGGAAAACGTCGTCGGCGAGATTCGCGGCTACGAGAAGCCGGAGGAAGTGGTCATCCTCGGTGCGCATCTCGATTCTTGGGAACTCGGCACCGGCGCGCTGGACAACGGGTGCAATGCGGCGCTGGTAATCGAGGCCGCGCGCGCGATCAAAGCCATGGGCCTGGTGCCGAAACGCACCATTCGTTTTGTCCTGTTCGGCGGAGAAGAAGAAGGAACGGTGGGATCTTTTGCCTACGTCAAGACCCACGCCGCCGAACTGGACAGGATTCGCGGGGTGGTCATCTTCGATGACGGCAGCGGACGGGTTTCCGGCTTCTCGCTGGGCGGTCGCGGAGACACCGAGGCCGGGCTGCGGCAAATCCTGAAACCCCTGGAAAGCTGGGGCGCGACCGAGCACACGCGCGACGCCTCGTTCGGCACCGACAATTTCGACTTCCTGCTCGAGGGCGTGCCGACGTTTGTTGCCAACCAGGAAGTTTCCAACTATCTGGTGAATTACCACGCGGCTTCCGACACCTTCGACAAAGTGGACCAGCGCGAACTGAAGCTCAACACGGTGCTGGCCGCTCTGACGACCTGGGGCATTGCCGACCGCGCCGAACCCATCGGGAAGCGGCTGACGCGCGCGGAACTCGATATGGCGGTGAAAGAGACCGGACTCGACGAACAGATGAAGCTCTTGGGTTATTGGGAGCAGTGGCAAAGCGGCGCGCGGGGCCGGAAGCCTTAGGGCGATATAATTAAAAGGATGAGCACCGTTCGCCAATCCCGCGGAACCGGGCCCGACTCGCTCCCAAGCGGGGCGATTCTCGCCATCGACTACGGCCGGGTGCGGATTGGCCTGGCGCTTGCCGAGAGCGCGGATGCGGCCCCGCAACCGCTCGGCACGCTGGACCGCGTCAATCGCAATGAGGACATGCGCCGCCTGCGCGAGTTGGCGCGCGATTACGGCGTCCGACAGATCGTCGTTGGCTTGCCGTTGCGCCTGGATGGAAGCGCCGGCGACATGGCGGAAGAGGCGCGGCGCTTCGCGGCGCGCGTGGGCAAACAAATTTCGCTGCCGGTGCAGCTGGTGGACGAACGGCTCACGAGCTGGGAAGCGGAACGTGTGATGGAAGACGAGTTCGGGCGCAAATCGAAAGTCACTTCCGGGGCATCCAACAAGAAGGCCTCGTCGGCAAAGGGCGCCGAGCGCATCAGCGTGGACTCGGTGGCCGCCACGATTATCCTGCGGGAATATCTGGAAGGCCGAGCGAAGACGGCGCCGGAGGCCGGCTGAAATGAAGTTCCTCGCCAGACTGTTTCTTGTGCTGCTGCTCGCGGCCGCGGCGGCTGCCGGGTATCTCTGGTACTGCATTGAAAAGCCGTACGGGACATACACCGCCGAGGGAGTGTTCGTGGACATTCCGCACGGCGCATCGAGCCGCAGCGTGGCGCGGCTGCTGGAGCGCGAGGGCGTGATCCGCAACTCCATGGCGTTTGAGCTCTACGCGCGGCGGCATCCCAAGCGAACGCTGCAGGCCGGCGAATACTTTTTCAATCATCCGCTGACGGGCAAGGACGTTTTCTGGACCATCGCCGACGGCAACGTGTACGAACGTCCGTTCACCGTGCGCGAAGGCGAAACCATGTTCGATATCGCACGCAACCTGCAGGAGCAGAAATTTCTGACCGCGGACGAATTCGTTACGGCCGCGAAGAATCCGGAAATCATTCATGACCTGGCCCCGGAAGCAAAAACGCTGGAAGGTTTCCTGTTCCCGGCGACTTACCATTTGCCGCGGCACGTCGCGGCAAACGAACTGGCGGCCGAAATGGTCCAGAAGTTCCGCGAGGAGTGGAAGGGCATCGCGCAACCGGCGGCTGGCCAGACCGGTGCGGCGTCGGGGCATCCTCTAATTTCGACCGTCACGCTGGCGTCGCTGGTCGAGCGCGAGACGCCGAAGCCGGAAGAGCGCCTGCTGGTGGCTGGGGTTTTTGAGAACCGGCTGAAAAAGGGCATGCCGCTGCAATGCGATCCGACGGTCATCTACGCGCTGGAACAGGACGGACTCTATAAGGGAACGCTCAGCGGGAAAGATCTGCACTTCGATTCTCCGTACAACACATATATGCACGGGGGGCTGCCGCCGGGGCCGATCGGCAATCCGGGCGCGGTATCCTTGCGCGCGGCGCTGTCGCCAGCGGAGACCAATTTTCTCTATTTCGTGGCCAACACGCAGGGCGGACACTTTTTCAGCGCCACGCTCGCCGAACACAATCAGAACGTAAACCGTTATCATCGACTGCTGGCCGGGCAGCCGGCGGACCCGCCCGCCGCGCCCGCAGCTTCTCATACTCGGGCCCAGGGCAAAAAACATCGTGGGTCAGGACGCTGATGGAACCTCTCGAAACCAAGAAGGCCATGATTTTGCGCGCAGCGGCGGCGATCGGCGCGGAACGATGGACGCCCGCGGAAATTGATCAACTGCGGCGCAAGCTTCTTGCCGACCACGGCGCCGAAGGCAAGACCGGCTCGGACTACATCGCCAGCGTTCTGGAAGACGCGGGATGGAAGGTGATCCTCTCGCAGCAGGAAGAGGCCGAGGATCAATTCGAGGAAGAGTTCGAGGACCTGCTGCACTTCAAGACGCTGGGCGACGCCGAAGTCAGCCTGATGCGCCTGGATGAGCTGCTGCGGCGCTTTCGCGCGCACGGTGAACACGCGGCGGAAACGCGGGTGCTGGAAATCGCGCGGCTCGGCAAGCGCCGCGCGGAGATGATCTCCCGCAACCAGAAAGTGGAAGCGGCGAAGCGCGCGGAAAAAGAGGAGATCACCAACTGGTTCCGGGTCTGGCTGGAAAATCCCGACGCGTTCTTCGACTGGCTGGAAGTGCGCAAGCAAGCCCCGGAGTTCCTGGCGAAGTTCCCGCACGCCGGAGACGAAGAGGAATGAGCGGCCCCACAAACGGTTCGGCGAGCCCGGACGCGCTGGACCTGCCGGCTTATTCGCTGGACGTGCAAGCCCTGGACCTGGGCTCGGACGTGAAGGCCGTGGGCCTGGAGTTTCTGGGAACCCAGGATCGCGAGCCGGTGCGCGGCGAGGAAGCAGCCGGCTTCTGGTCGGAGGTGCTTCCGCTGGTTGCGGGAGCGGAACCCTTCGCGCTGGATTTCTTCAGCCATCTGGAGCGAGTGCGGGATTTCTGCGCCGCACGCCAAATTGCCTTTCGCGAAGCAGGGCCACGCTGCCTGGTGATCGCGCAGCCCGCAGCGGAGCAGCTGCGCCAGTTGTTTGCGCGCTTCGCCGGCGAAACGTTCGGCTTTCGCGCGGGCGCTGCCGTGACCTCGGAAGATGCGGCGCTGGCGTCGGAACTTTCCGCGCGCGGCGTGGACGGGTATCAAGCGGCGTACGCGCGCTATCTGTTCTGCGCGGTGTGCGAGCTCGAAGACGGCTGGGTGACCCTGCTCAGCCAGTCGCTGTGGCCGAGCGAGGTCATTCGCCGCGTGCGCCCTGCCGCGCAGCAGTATGACGTGCACATCGCGCGTCCCAATTGACCGCGCAAAACTGCGGGTTCCGCTGGATTGACGCTGCCGCGAGTGGTTGCTAGATTGCTTGTTTGGACCTAGAGTGCGGATTTTGCTGAGGAAAAGACCCTATTTCTGGATGGCCGCGCCGACACTGGCGGCACTTTCCGCCACCTGGCTGGGCGGATGCGGCGGGCAGGTGTCGCACAACACCACGGTGCCGGTAGCGCAGCGTCCGGTGGCGAAGGACGCTTCGCTCGAGGAACTGCTGGCGAAATACAACCTTTACGCGGCCGGCGTGAAGACCATCAACGCCACGGTGGAATTGAAGACCACGGCTGGTTCGCAATATTCCGGCGTAATCCAGGAATATCACGAGGTGAAGGCATTCCTGCTGGCGGCGCGGCCCGCATATGTGCGCATGGTCGGCCAGGCGCCGGTGATCAGCAAGACCATTTTCGATATGGCCAGCGACGGCAAGGAATTTCACGTGTGGCTGCCGACGAAGAACAAGTTCCTGGTGGGCGACATCGCCGCGGAGCGCAACAGCGAGAAGCCCCTGGAGAATCTGCGCCCGCAGCATCTGCTGGACGCGCTGCTTTGGCCGGAGATTCGCAAGGAAGAATCCACGCTGCTGGAAGAATTCAACGACGAGAACGCCCGCTACTACGTGCTGACCGTCTTGCGCGGCGGATATCGCACCGAGATCTATCGCAAGATCTGGTTCGATCGCTCGGATTTGAACGTGGTGCGGCTGCAGGCATATGGCGCGAAAGGCGTGCTGTATTCCGACGTTCGCCTGTCCGACTGGCAGCCGCTCAGCGACGCACCGCCCGCGCCAAACACTCCCGGATCTTTCCCGCGCGCGATTCGAATCGACCGGCCGCACGACGACTACCGCCTGGACCTGCGGATCACCAAGATTGAGTTGAACGGCGATCTTCCGCCGGAGCGCTTCGTGCTGGCGCAGCCGGCAAACTCGGAACGTGTGGCCGTCGGTCCCGCCGAGAGCAAAGCGCCTGCCAAGGACCCTCACCCATGATGGGCGAAATGATCTTGCGCAACCTGTTTCACCGACCCGCGCGCACGCTGATCGGCGTGCTGGCGATTGGGGTTGAGGTCGCGCTGGTGGTGCTCATTGTCGGGCTCACCAGCGGCATCCTTACCGAAACCGCCAAGCGCATCGAAGGCGTCGGCGCGGACATCATGCTCCAGCCGCCGGGTGCGTCCTATATCCTGGGCTTCAGCAACGCTCCGATGCCCATCAAGATTGGCGACAAGGTGAAAGAGTTAAAGTACGTGCAGGCCGTGGCGCCGGTCCTGCTGCAATTTAATTCCTCGGGCAGCGTGGAAGTGGTTTACGGCATTGACCGCGATTCGTTCCGCGCCGTCACTGGCGGCTTTGTTTTCCTTTCTGGGCACGACATGGAAGCGCCGAACGATGTTCTGGTGGACGACTGGGCCGCCAAAGCCAAGCACCTGAAGGTCGGCGACACCTACAATCTTTTCAACAACGACTGGCATGTCGCCGGAATCGTCGAGCACGGCAAGGGCTCGCGCATCTTCGTGCCCGTCGCCACGCTGCAGGACCTGGTCGGCGCGCACGACAAAGCTTCTATTTTCTTCATCAAGTGCACCCGTCCGGAACATACCGACGATGTCATCGAGGACATGCGCCGCCCGGAAAACTTCGCGGGCTACACCATTCGCCCGGTCAAGGACATGCTCTCCCTGATGACCTCGACCAACATTCCGGGCCTGCAAGTTTTCGTGGACGCCATGATCGCTCTCGCGGTTTCCATCGGCCTGCTGGTGATTTTCCTGACCATGTACACCACGGTGATCGAGCGCACGCGAGACATCGGTGTACTGAAGTCGCTCGGCGCCAATTCGCCGTTCATTGTTCGCGCCCTGCTGCTCGAATCGGCGCTGCTTTGTCTCTTCGGTATCGCCGCCGGCGTGGCCCTCAGCTACGGGGTGCGGGCGGCATTTCTGGCCGGTTTTCCCACGCTCTCCATTCTGATTACCCCGGGCTGGATTCTGCGGGCAGCGCTGATCGCTTTGGCCGGGACGGTGGTCGGCGCCAGCTATCCCGCGTGGGTGGCCAGCCGCAAGGATGCAGTTGAGGCACTTACCTTTGACTGAGCTCGCTAGGAACCCATGACGTTCACGGCTACAATACCAGCGCACAAAACCACTTCACTCGGCGCAGAGACACAGGGGTCAGGACGAAAAAGCGTGGAGCCGATACTCAAAACGGAGAATCTCTGGAAGCTCTACCACGCGGGCAAGGTGGAAGTGCCCGCGCTGCGCGGCGTGAATTTTGAAGTGCAGCCCGGCGAGTCGGTGGCGGTAATGGGGCCGTCCGGCTGCGGAAAATCGTCGCTGCTCTACGTGATTGGCGGCATGGCTCAGGCCTCGCGTGGCAGCGTGCTGGTGGACGGCAACGACCTGACGCAGATGAAAGACGCCGAACGCACCAAGCTGCGGCGCAGCAAGATCGGGTTCGTTTTCCAGCGCTTCAATCTGCTGCCGACGCTGACCGCCAGGGGCAACATCGCCATCGCGCAATACATTCACGGCGACGGATTCGACCCGCACCGCTTTGATGTCGTCACCAAAATGCTCGGCCTGGATGGCCGGCTCGGCCACAAGCCCTCGGAAATGTCCGGGGGCGAGCAGCAACGCGTGGCCATCGCCCGGGCCATCATCAACGAACCGAAAATCCTCCTGGCCGATGAACCTACCGGCAACCTGGACACCAAGAACTCCGATATCGTGCTGGAAATGCTGCGCCGCCTGAACAAGGATCTGGGGCAAACCATCGTGATGATCACGCACAATCCGGAAGCCACGGAGTATTTCGACCGCGTCGTGCACATGCGCGACGGCGTTATCGTTGACGGAGTTCCCGCGGACTGACATGGCGTCGCCTGGTCAATTTTTCTCGCGAGTGTTCTTCTGGTCCTACGAGCGCGGCTCGTGGCAATACGACCTCGCCGTCATCTTTATTCTGATCTTCGTTCTGCTGACGCCCTCGCGTTGGTTCCACGATCAGCCGACGCGCGATGTGCCGCCCGTTTCGAAGCGGGTTCAGCTCCTCAGCCAATCCGGCAACGACAGCACCTACAAGGTGGATGCGCGAGTGCTCACTCCGCCGGAGCAGATGCCGCAATTGCAAAGCGAACTGCACCGCGCGCTGCAGAAGAGCGATTCCGATTTGGAAAACGGGCGCTTCGAGATCACTCGCGTGGAGGCCATCCGCGACGATCAGGGCGCCGTCACCGCGTATCAGGTGACCTTGCACAAGAAGTAGCCCCGTGCGGTAAATACCCTAGCCTGCCGTGGGAAACTCGATCGCCTCGCGAGGCGTCTCATTACCTGTGCTACGATGCTGAGTAGTCTTTTATTGCGTGTTTTGGCTGATTTTCAGCGGAATGGATTGCCCTTGGCTCGCAGCCGTCGCCTTCTGACCATCGCTTTTCTTGCCGTGTGCGCGGCGTGCGCACAGCCCGCTTGCGCCCAGCAAAAATGGACGACAGAGTCCGTGCTGAGCATGCTGGACGCCGGCGCCCGCGATTTTCGCACCCTGACCGCGAGCATTGAGCATATCAAGTACACCGACGTGGTGAAGGATACCGCGAAAGAAACCGGGCAGATGTGGCTGCAGCGCAAAGACGAAAAGATGCGCATCGAGTTTGCCAAGCCCGACCCGCGCACGATCCTTCGCACCGGCGACAATCTCTATATCTACAATCCAAAAATCAACCGCGTGGAAGAGTACGACCTGAGCAAAAACCGCGCGCTGGTTGATCAGTACCTGCGCCTGGGATTCGGCACGCGCAGCGAAGATTTGAAGAAGAGCTTTAACGTGACGTTTTCGGGTGAGCAGGATTTCGACGGCCGCAAAACCCTGCTGCTGGAGTTAACCCCGAAAAACGATCAGGTGAAAGCGCAGATCAGCAAGATTCAGATGTGGATCGATGAATCGGCCTGGCTGCCGCTGCAGCAAAAGTTCTTCGAAGCCAGCTCCGCCGACTATTTCATCGCGCACTACAGCGACGTGAAGAAGAATCTGAAGATCGACGAATCGCGCTTCAAGGCCGATTGGCCGAAGAACGCCAGCAAGATCAAGCCCCGCGGTTAGCGCCTTCGCGCGCCAGCAGTTTCTCTTTTCGCTGCAGTCCCCAGCGATAGCCCGCCAGTTTGCCGTCTTCACGCACCACGCGATGGCATGGCACCACGATGGACACCGGATTGGTGGCGCAGGCGCGCGCCACCGCCCGCACCGCCCGCGGCTGCTTCAGCGCCCTGGCCACTTCGCTGTAGGTTTTCGTGGCGCCGCGCGGAATCTTCTGCAATTCCTTCCACACCCGCGATTGAAAGGCCGTTGCCTGGACGTCCAGCGGCAGTTCGCGGCGAGGAGCGTTGCCTTCCGTCCGCGCCACGATCTCCTCCACCCATTCGGCGAATGCACCCTTGCGCTCTCGGATTTCCGCGCGCGGATATTCGCGGCGCAGCTCCTGCACCAGCCGCGGTGCCGCGTCGCCCAGATAGACGGCGGAGACCCCGCGCTCGGTGGCCGCGACCAGAACTTCTCCAAGCGATGACTTCGTCGTTGTATATGCGATTTTCATGCCTTTTCCCCCTCTTTGATAGGTCGCCGGCGTCATTCCGAGCGTGCGATCGCTCTGTTCGTAGACGCGGCTGGACGAGCCATAGCCGCTGGCGTAAAGCGCGTCCGTGACATTTTTTCCGTCGCGGATCTGCTTCTTGAACTCCGCCACCTGCAATGCCGCGGACAATTCTTTCGGTGTGAGTCCGGTCTGCGAGCGAAATGCGCGCCGCAGCGTGCTGGGGTTCGAGCCGGCGCGCTTGGCCAGCGCTGCAATGCTGAGCTTGTCGCCCGCTTCGGCGCGTATCACGCCCAGCGCGCGTTGCACCAGCGCCGCGGCGCTCGCAATCTCATCGGGCCGGCAGCGCCGGCAGGCGCGAAAACCTCCGCCGCGCGCTTCTTCCGGCGTCCGGTAAAACAGGACATTCTTGCGCAGCGGCCTGCGCGCGGGACAACTCGGGCGGCAATAGATGCCGGTAGACTTCACCGCCAGAAAGAACGTTCCGTCGGCCCGGGCGTCGCGCGCCAGCGTGGCTTGCCAGAACCGTTCGGCGGTCTCCGGTGAAATGGATTGCTGTTTCATCGCGTACCACATGTCGTGAAATTTAGCGTACGGCGCAAAGCGCGGCTATCCGAAACGCACCGTCAAAGTTGCTTTTCCGAGGGTCGATTCCCGGAGCCGTGCGCTATGCCTCGTCGGCAAGCGGCGCGAGTGCCGGCCTTGCGGCCGCCTTCCGGTGCGGCGCGGAGATGACCATGACCACCGCCGTAAGAATCACCCCTGCCGCGAGCGCGGTGCGGGAGCTCATGCCCTCTCCGCCCAGCAGCCAGCCGATCGCCAGCGCCACCATCGGATTGACGAAAGCATACGTCCCGACGCGGGCCGCCGTGCTGTTCTTCAGGATATAGAGGTAGGAGGAGAATCCGATCACCGAGCCGCAAACCAGCAAATAGGCCACCGCCAGCCAGGAGCGCAGCGGTACCGTGCTCGGATGAAACTGGGCGACTTCGCCGTTGCAGAAGCCAATCACCCATAGCAGCCCGCCACCCCACAAACCCTGCATCGCCACTCCCAACAGCGGGGCGCTGGGCATTTCGCCGTGCTTGGCCACCAGCGACCCGCAAGCCCATGCCAGCGAGGCCACGATCAGGATGATCGCGCCGACCGGGTCCACGCGACCGGCCTTGCCGATTTGCATCGGCCCAACCAGAATCACCATGCCCGCGAAGCCAAGCGCCGTTCCAAACAGGACGCGGGCGGATGGCCGCACCCCGCCCGGCCGCAGCCAGTCCACAATCACGATCCACAACGTCACCGTGGCCACCAGCAGCGCCGCAATCCCCGACGGTACGGTTCTTTCCGCCCAGCACACTCCGCCGTTGCCCAGGCACATCAGGAGCACGCCGGAAATGGCTGCGGTGGTCCACTGCCGGCGGTTCGGCTTCTGGCCTGTTTTCCAGCGCAGCAGCGGGTAAAACAGAATTCCCACCGTGAAATGGCGGATGCCTGCCAGGATCAAGGGCGGGATGGCCTCTACGCCCAGCCTCATGGCGAAAAACGTTCCGCCCCACAGGAAATAGACCGCCATGAAGTTGAGGACTAGGAATGCGGAGGAAGGAGGCCGACCGGGGTCCGCAGACAGCGAGGCGGCACCAACGCTGCCGGGGGGCAGCATTGAGACCTGTCGGGAACCGGTTTCCGTCTGGTTGGGCACGCGGATGCTCAATTTGCAATCTAGCGGCGCTACCGGTGAGGGTCTAGCGCCACTTTGTCTGCCACGGATCTAAAGCCAGCCTGGGCCGTCTTTGGGCCAAACTGATATCCGGAAACGCCCGCTAAACTCCCCACAGGCTGCTGCGACCGACCCGGTACTAAAACTAAGTGTTTGAAGATAGAACACTTCTTGGTTTTTCCACAGGTTGACGCTTGCCTCCCCAAAGTGGCATCCTCACACTCCATTTCGATACAGTCTTTTCCCCGGGGATTTACCATCTTCCGGGTGTTCGTGTCGGACGGGTCGCTATTCTTAGGCATCTCTGAGGGAGAGATGAGCGCATCCAATTCTGCAGTGCGTAAAACACCGGACACCTTTCCGGCACAATCGGAATCGGCCAGACCGCTCGCGGTGCCGAGCCCCATCGCCGCCAACTCCGCGGCTCCGGCTGTCGGACCGCTCTACCCATCCCTCACTCCGCGCGTTCCTTCGCTCCGTGTGCTTCCTTTGCAACCGCGCAACCCAATGCGCCGTTTCGCCCGAGTTCCGACGCATGCCGTTGGTGTTTTTCCCGAGCAGCGCGAATACCCGCGCGCTTCCCTGCGCCTGCCCTTGCGGTTGCGCAGCGTGAATGGCTTCGCGGAGGATTTTCCGATCACCCTGGTGACGCGGGACATCAGTTCCACCGGTGTTTTTTTCCTGTCACCGCGCAAGCTCGCGCCGGAAACCCCGATCGAGCTGGAAGTCGTTCTGGTCAGCCGGCCGATGGGCAAGGGCAATGTGGTGATCGTCAGCAAGGCTCGCGTTACGCGGATAGAGCCCGCCGCCACCCCAGGGTGGTTCGGCATCGCCGCAAACTTCGAAGACCTGGAGTTTGACCGCGACGACAGCGTGAGCACGGGCAGCACAATCTAGTTCGTTTGAACCGCAAACGCTTGCGGGCCGGCGCCCTGGTTTTCTCCGGTTATCCGCAGACTTTCCACAACCCTCTTCTTGCACTTGCTTCGCCGGCCACCTAGACTTTTCTTAACTCATAGAACTGCAGGTGTCCCGAGTCCTATCGGGATTCTCTGGCTTGCAGCGACGGGGATCTAACAAGACGGGGGAAAAGTGAAAAATCTCGTTCGTGGCGCCTTTCTACTGGCGTTGTGCATTCTGTTTTCTGGCCGCGTGTGGTCGCAAGCGCAGTTCACAACCGGAAGCATTCAGGGAGATGTGCTCGATGAAAAGGGCGGAGGCATTCCTGATGCCACGGTGGAAGCCAAGAATCTCGACACCAACCTGGTTCGCTCCGACTCCACCAACAGCGAGGGCCACTACCAGTTTCTGAGCCTGGTGCCTGGGCGCTACACGCTGACGGTTACCAAGGCCGGCTTTGCCAGCGTCCTGCAGGAGAATGTCACGCTAACCGTGGGCCAGGCGCTGACCATTCCGGTCACCCTCAAGGTTTCCGCGGTCTCGCAGCAAATCGTCGTCTCCGACGTTCCGGTCATCGAACTCACCAAGACCGAGTCGTCTTCCACGCTGGACGAATCGGCAATCGCCAATACGCCGGTGCTGGGGCGCAAGTTTGAGGACCTGCTGACGCTCACGCCGGGCGTCAGCATTTCGCAGGGCCCGGACGGCGATGAAATCAACATCAACGGCCAGCGCGGAATCTTCAACAACATCAGCCTGGATGGCGGCGACTACAACAACGGCTTCTTCGGAGAGCAGATGGGCGGCCAGCGCGCCGCGGTGGACATCACGCTGGAAGCGGTGAAGGAATTTCAGATCGTGGCCAGCGGGGCCAACGCCGAAAACGGGCGCACCGCGGGCGGCGTGGTCAACGTCATCACCAAGTCCGGCACCAACAATTTTCACGGCAGCTTGTTCGAGTACCAGCGATTGAAGGCGTTGTCCGCCGCCACCTCCGATGGCCAGCCGCTCGACGGCTTCCACCGCGAGCAGTTCGGTGGCAGCGTGGGCGGCCCGATCAAGTCCGACAAGCTCTTCTTCTTTGGCGCCGCGGAAGGCATTCGCGAAGACCTGACGCGCAAGAATCTCAGCGCGCCGATTGGCACCCCGTGCAACGCCAATCCCGTGTTCGACGGAAGCACCGCGACCGACAACCTGATCAACTCCAGCCCCGATTGCCAGCGTGTAGCGCTGCTCAACTTCCTGCAGAGCAATTTCAACGAAAACGATGGGCAGCCCGTGGATCATTCGGTCCGCAATGCTTCGGTTTTCGGGCGTGTGGACTATAACCTCAACGCCAAGAACCAGATCTTCGGCTCCTACAGCTTCGACTGGTCCAAAAACCCCAACCAGACCTTTGACGTGCCGACCTACGGCTCCACCGCCAACGGAATCGAAGGCGCCAGCAAGATTCAGGTCTTCAACACCAACTGGTACAGCACCATTTCCAGCAACAAGCTGAACGAACTGCACTTCACCTACTCGCGCGAGAATCGCCCGCGCGCCGCCGTCGACCCCAACGCCATTCCGGATACCGCGATGGGCTTCGGCACAACGTTCCGCTTCGGCCAGCCGTTCTTCCTGGAACCCGGCGTGGACGAGCTTCTCTGGCGCACGCAGGTCCGCGACAACTTCTCGATTGTCAAAGGCAAGCACACCTTCAAGGTCGGCGGCGAATGGCTGCATACCAAGAACACGCAGATCTTCCGCGGCTTCTTTGCCGGGCGTTACATCTTCGATGGCCCGGTCGGCTTCATGCACTATGTTGCCGATGGCCCCGACGTGCAGGAATGCGCCAACTCGACCGGCAGTACCGTGTATTCAACGACCGGCTGCCCCGCGGGATTCAGCTCAACTGGCGGCCCGCTGCTGCTGTTCCTGCAGCACGGCCCGGCGGTGCAGGGAGAAACGTTCGATCAGTCGGGCTATTCTTCCATCGTCAACCAGGAATTCGCGCTCTTCGCGCAAGACACCTGGAAGATCACGCGCAACCTCACCGTCAACTACGGCCTGCGTTGGGAAGCTCAGCACTTCCCCGACCCGGTTATTCCGCCATCGCAAACCGCGTACGG
>DATKLU010000059.1:0-64349 GCA_035542235.1 Dongiaceae bacterium | reverse complement strand
TCTTCCGCCATGGGCACATACTTCACCGCGGTTGGCGTTCCCACAAAAAATCCGAGTGCAAAAACGTTCTGCGCGATGATGCGCTTGAAGCAGGTTTCGGTCTTCGCCGGGTCGTAGCTGTCATCGTAGGCAATCAGGCGAACCTTGCGCCCGGCCACCCCGCCTTCGTCGTTCAGCATGGCGAAATAGGCCTGCGCGCCCTTGATTTGCTCGGTGCCGAGCGCGTGCGAAGGCCCTTCCAGTGCCGAACAGGAGCCGATCAGAACCTCGCCGGCGGTCACGCCGGGAACGTTCTGCGCGAACAGGGAAGGGCCGCAGAAGAACACCGCAAGCAACAGTGCGAAAAAGAAACGTCTCGAAGATTTGCCAGAAGTCACCGGGCCTCCTTGATGAAGGGGAGAAGCCCCATTTTTTCCTACTCTCGCATGAAGCTTGGGCGCGCAGCACAGGCAAATGGGAACGCGTTGCTTCCCAGACACGGCAGGCGGAGATTGCGGGGTGGCGGAAAAAGAAAAACGCCCGTGCCGCTAAGCACAGGCGTCGATTCTTTGGCGTTTGTTCTCTTGCTTACGAGCGCGCCGCAGCCGCAGCCTTCTTCGCGGCCTTCGCCGCAGTGGAAGCCTTCCGCCGCCGCTTGGTCTTGGGCGGCGTTGCCGGCGCTTCGCCGATGAGTTCCGCGGTCATGATGCTGGTCACGAACAGCTTCGGCCCGTGATCGTCAAAATCCACCGCGGTCCGCTCCGCATCCGAAGCGGTCACGATCCCCAACCCGTACACCTCATGCTTGATCGTCTGGCCTTCCTGCATTACTTGCACGACTTCCTCCTTGGCCACTCGCTCGACTTTAGGTACTGCGCTGCGCTTCCTCGACTGAAATCTCTTTAAGTTCTCGCACGTTGAAAACGGGCGGCAGGCTTCGCGGCGCGCCGCCCGGCACAGACTAGAGGCTCGTTACGTTCTCCGCTTGAAGTCCCTTCGGACCCTTCTTCACTTCGAACTCCACCGCCTGACCTTCGTTCAGGGACTTGTAGCCGTCCATCTGAATCGCCGAGAAGTGCACGAAAACGTCTTCTCCGGTCTGGCGCTGGATGAATCCGTAACCCTTCGAAGCATTGAACCACTTCACTGTTCCTTGTTCCTTCACCGCTGTAACCTCACGTGCGTGATCCCGGATGTCCCAAGACCATCGTTGATATTGCTTGCCTCTCTTGGTCCGTGCCCCACGTCTTGCCGGCCGTCGCCGGGAATTTAGACCTTCATTCCCCGGTGCTGCGCCAGTCCTGACCTGCGCCGTGACGCCTTTTGAGCGCAAAAAAAGGACTGCAAAGTTTGTCCTTGCAGCCCCCCTGAACGAATCAAAAGGTATTACAAGAGCAACAAACGCTTCTAATAAACTACCACAAATGGGCGACTTTGTCCACGACGTTCGCCGCGCTCGTTCTCCTGTATGTTACTGATTTTATTGATGTTATATGGATCCGATGCGAGCGGTAACGTTACTCGGCTGTATCCGGATGCAGGCTGGCGCCGGCTTCTCCGGAGCCCTTCTTTTCCCAATATTTGCGAACCCAAGCTTCCCAACTCTTGCCTGCGGCCGTGTCGCGGCCAGTGAATGCAAGTGCCGCGATTTCGGCATAGGCGATCTTGAGCCGGGCGCCGCCATCTTTTGGTAAGATTCTGATAAAAGAAGCACTTAGCGTCGGTCCAGTAACCCGATCGAAGAGATATCCCTCCACCTTGGAGCCGTCTTTTCGGGTCAGGGTCACATCGCCGCGATAGTCGAAAGCCTTCTCCAGAGCTTCGCGCAGTTCGCTTTCGGTGACCAGCTCGGGAACCCAGCCTTCCAAGCCCTCGCGTTTACGGCCCGGGGCGACTTCCAGCTTTTCCGGGTCGAACGAGCCCGGACCTGCGGCCTGCTGCTGATCGAGATGCGAAGGAATGCTCACGCGCGCGTTTCTTCCATCTGTGTGTTGTTGCTCTGGATCTGCACCAGCGGGTTGAAGGCGTGGACCGGCTGGACCGGCTCGTTGAGCATCTCCAGCGCGTCGGCGTCCGTATAAGCGCCGCTGAGCATGGCTTTTACTTGAGCCCAGATGCCGCCGATGCCGCTGAAAGTGTGATCCACGGCGCTGGCCTCGTAGCCGCTGTGCACCATGCAGTTGGCGCACTTGGGATTGCCGGACTCCGTGCCGTAGTTCTTCCACTCGACCGAGTCCATCAGCTCCTGGAACGAGTCGGCGTAACCGTCTTGCAGCAGATAACAAGGCTTCTGCCATCCAAAGACGTTGTAGGTGGGCATGCCCCAGGGAGTGCAGGCATAGTTCCGCTTGCCCATCAGAAATTCCAGAAACAGTGCGGACTGATTGAACTGCCAGCTCTTCTTGCGGTTGGAAAGGATGGCGCGGAACAGGCGGCGGGTGCGAGCCCGGCCCAGGAAATGCTTCTGATCCGGGGCCTTTTCGTAGGAATAACCGGGGGAAAGCATCATGCCTTCCACGCCCAGGCTCATCATTTCGTCGAAGAAGGCGCGCACGCTCTTGGGATCGGCGCCGTCGAAAAGCGTGGTATTGGTGGTCACTCGGAAGCCGCGCTTTACCGCTTCACGGATGCCTTCGATGGCCTGGTCGTAGCCGCCTTCGCGGCAGACCGAGAAATCGTGGTGTTCGCGCTGCCCGTCCACGTGGACCGAGAAGCTCAAGTACTTGCTGGGCTTGAACAGATCGAGTTTTTCTTTCAGCAGCAGGGCATTGGTGCACAGATAGATGTACTTCTTGCGCGCGACCAGCCCTTCCACAATCTTGTCAATCTGCGAGTGCATCAGCGGCTCGCCGCCGGGAATGGCCACGGTCGGCGTCCCGCACTCCTCCACTGCCTTGAAACACTCTTCCGGCGTGAGCTCCTGCTTTAGAACATGCGCCGGGTACTGAATCTTGCCGCAGCCCGCGCACGCCAGGTTGCACCGGAACAGCGGCTCCAACATCAGCACAAAAGGATAGCGCTTGCGCCCGGCGAGCTTCTGCTTCACCAGGTAACTGGCGACCGTCCACATCTGAGAAATGGGTACTGACATTTCGCTCCCGCAATTGCCGAAAAGACCGCTCAAATAGATAGGGAAGTACCGCAGGGCCCCCAGCCGCTTCTATTTTACCTGAGCAGACGCCATTTTGGCGGGCGGATTTGTCGGCCAGTTTCCGCTTCGCCGTCTATTCGATGCGCGGGCCCCGGTAAGCGTGGCAAGCAATTTGCCTAAAGGAAAGAGGCGCTCCGCCGCGCTGCCGGCATACGCCTCCGCGCAGAAAGGGGTAACATCCGTCACGGGCCTCGCGGCCGCGCAAGACCGCGCAAAAATTCATGCCGCGCCAGAATCTTATTTCGCTGATCGACGAATCCGGGGCCCTCGCCAAGTTTGGCCACGATCCGGCTGTCGTGCAAACCCTCGGCTACCGACGGCATTCCCGGACATACGGTGAGGTCTATAACCGCGCGCTCTCCTGGAGCAAGGTCCTGGCGTCGCGCGGCCTCGCTGCGGGCGACCGCATATTGCTCTGGGGAGCGAACTCCGCTGACTGGGTAGAGTGTTTTTGGGGCATTTTGCTCAGCGGGGGAGTTGCCGTGCCGATCGACAGCGGGGCGCCGCCCGACTTTGTGGCGCGCACGGTGCGGCAGTCCGGGGCCAAACTTCTTCTTCGCGACCGCGCGCAGCCGGAAATAAGCGGCATTACCAACCTGACTTTCAACGACCCCGTCGCGGTAAAGGTCGGCGAGTGCGGCCCCGGACCAAAAACGCCGGATGGATTCACTCGCAGCACACTCGCGGAGATTCTCTTCACTTCCGGAACCACCGCCGAGCCTCGCGGGGTTGTGCTCACCCACGGAAACTTTCTGGCCAACCTGGCCCCGATCGAAGATGGCCTGCAGAAATATCTGAAGTATGAGCGCTGGCTGCACCCCTTGCGTTTTGTCTCCCTGGTGCCGCTCAGCCATGTGTTCGGACAGTTTATGGGCCTGTTTGTGCCACCCCTGCTGGGCGCGACGGTGGTGTTTGAAAATTCGCCGAATCCTGCGGACATCCTGCGAACCATCAAGCGGGAGCGCGCGACCGCGGTGATTGCGGTTCCGCGCATGCTGGATTTGCTGCGCGGTGCGCTGGAGCGCGAAATTGCTGCACGCGGCTGGAGCCAATGGTTCGCGGAGAATCTCGCAGGGGCGGCCGCGCTGCCATTTCTGAACCGCGCGTGGCGCTTCCGCCGCATTCATCGTCTGCTGGGGCTGCGGTTTTGGGCGTTCCTTTCGGGCGGGGCGGCGCTGAATGCGGAGACCGAACTGTTTTTCAAACGTCTCGGGTATGCGGTGGTGCAGGGCTATGGGATGACGGAGACCGCGTCGTTGATCAGCCTCAATCATCCCTTCAGCGCGGCGGAGGGGTCGGTGGGCAAGATTCTTCCCGGGCGCGAGTTCAAGCTTGCAGAAGACGGGGAGATTCTGGTGCGCGGCGAAAATGTTTCGCCAGGCTACTGGGACGCGTCCACGCAGAAGGGTGGCGAGTCCGGCTCGGATCGCTGGCTGGGCACGGGAGATCTGGGAGAGCTCGATGCAGCGGGCAACCTGAAATTTCGCGGGCGCAAGAAGAACGTGATCGTCACACCTGCCGGACTGAACGTATATCCGGAAGATCTGGAAGCAGCGCTAAAACGGCAGCCGGAGATACGCGACGCGGTGGTGCTGCCGCTCGCGCTTGGCGGCAACGCCGAACCTTTCGCCGTGCTCCTGCCTGCTGCCGCGGGCGGAAAGGGCCTGGAGGCCGCCGTAGCCGCCGCGAACCAATCGCTCTCCGAGTACCAGCGTGTTCGCCACTGGAGCGCATGGCCGGGCCCGGACTTCCCCCGCACGCCGACCGGCAAGCCGCGTCTCGCGGCGATTACCGCGCGGTTGCAATCGGAACTCAGCAATTATCCAGACGCTACGGCCGCGCCAGGCTCGCCGGGCACTGCCGCAGACGATCCGCTGGCCTCTCTGGCGTCGGCGGCTTCGCTGGCCGCGTTGTCCTCGCTGGATCGCGTCGAACTGCTCTCCGCGCTGGAGCACCGTTACAACGTGGAGATCGACGAGGAGCAGTTCTCCCAAGCGCGATCGGTCGAAGACTTGCGAAAGCTTGTCGCGCCGGCCGGCGCCGAAAGTTTCGCCACTCCTGAACCGCGAGAGCCTGCGCCGCGCTACCACTACCCGCGCTGGGCGCAATCTGCCCCCGTACGTCTGTTTCGCCTCTTCGTGTACTACCTGTTGGTCTGGCCGGCCACGCAGATTCTCGGCCATCCGCGAGTTCATGGACGCGAAAATCTGGCCGCGGTGCCTGGGCCGCTGATTTTTGTTTCCAATCACATCACGCGCCGCGCGGACATTGGCTTGATTCTCGCGGCCCTGCCGGCGCGATTCCGCCACCGCCTGGCCACCGCGATGGGTGGCGAAACGCTGGTGCAGATGCGCACACCGCCGCGCGCCTGGTTCTTCGGCAAGCGCTGGGGCTACCGGCTCGGCTACTGGCTGGTGACCGCGCTGTTCAATGTGTTTCCGCTGCCGCAATTTTCCGGCTTTCGGCAGAGTTTTCGCTTCGCCGGAGATTCCGTGGACCGCGGCTACTCCCTGCTGATTTTCCCGGAAGGTGAAGTGAACAATTCAGAGGACGGCCAGATGGCGGCGTTTCAATCCGGCATTGGCTTGCTCGCCGAGAATCTCGATCTGGAGATCGTTCCGATGCGGCTCGATGGCGTTTGGCGGATGAAGCGGGAGCGGCGACGGCTGGCGCACCGAGGCGAGATCACCGTTCACATCGGCGCGCCGGTGAAGTTCGCGCCTGGAACACGACCCGAAGACGTCGCCCGCCGGTTGCGGGAGCTGGTCGCCGCGCTCTGACCCGCCGGCCGCGCCTAGAGCTTTTTGCGCAGAAAGATTGCGGCCTGTGGGTTGTCGTTGTAGCGCTCGCAAAGCGAGTATCCGGCCGATTGATACAGCCGCGCGGCGGCATGCATTTCCGCGGCGGTGTCCAGGTATATCCACTATATCCACTCGTACTTGTGCTGGCGGGCGAAAGCCTCGGCTGCGGCCACCAGCCGCTGCGCGATGCCGAGTCCGCGAAATTTTTCGCGGAGATAGAAGCGCTTGATCTCCGCCTGGCCGGGAGCCAGGGCGCGCAGCGCGACGCAACCGCAGAGTTCCGTGCCGAACCAGGCCAGCCAGACGCCCGCGGCATCGCAGAAGTAGTTCGAGCGAAAGGTCGCTTCGGTTTCCCGCGCCACCACGCGCGCCGCGTCGTAGTATTCGCTCACGATTTCCCAAGCGATGGCGAATTCGTCGGGAGCGGCGCGTTGTATGCGGATTTTCACGGGAAGGCCAACGGGCAGTGTGAAGACTGGCAGCACGCGCGGGAAGGCCCATTTTGGACGCGCCGCAACCTTCGCGCCAGCCAGAGACATGGCTTCGTTCCGCCAGGGCTGACGGTTGCGCCACGTCCGTCGGGCGTGGACTTTGCGCGTTTGGCGCGAGATGAGAGAATAGTTTGTTGAAGGTCTGACTCCATGGCGCACCGAACCACGCTCGAAGCGGAACGTCCCGAAAAACCAGCCAGAACCAAGAAAGGCTCCCACGGAGCCGGCGCCGGCGCCCGCGTGGGCCAAGATACGGCGGAGCGCGAACATGTCTTCGAGGCCTTCCGGCGCTGGGGCTACCTGGAAGCGAATCTGGATCCCCTGGGATTTTTTGCGCCGTTGAAGTCGAGCGACCTGGAGTTTTCCGGCGCGGATGCGGATGCGGCGAGGGCCGCGTACTGCGGCTCGATCGGTGCGGACTTCATGCACCTGGTGCAGCCGGAGCGGCGCCGCTGGATCGCCGAACGTATGGAAAGCCCGGCGGCAGAGACCGACCGGCACGCGATTCTGGCACGGCTGGTGCGAGCCGACTTGTTCGAACAGGTGCTGCAATCGCGCTACCTGGGGACCAAGCGTTTTTCGCTGGAAGGCGTGACCTCGCTGATTCCGCTGCTGGATTCGGTTTTGGACGCGGCGGGTGAACATGGTGCCATCGAATCGGTGATGGCCATGAGCCATCGCGGGCGGCTGAACGTGATGGTGCACACTGCGTGCAAGACGCCGCACGAAGTGGTGGCGGGATTCGAAGACGTGGACCCGCGCAGCGTACTCGGCGCGGGCGACGTGAAGTATCACATTGGCGCGACGGGCGAGTACGTCACGGCGCACGGCAAGGCGATTGAGATCCACCTGGTTTCCAACCCCAGCCATCTGGAAGCGGTGGATCCGGTGGCGGTTGGCCGCGCGCGCGCGAAGCTGACGCGCTACGCGGGCGGAAGCACGGAGTTCGACGTCAACAAAGTTGTTCCGATCGTAATGCACGGCGACGCCGCCTTCGCCGGCCAGGGCATCCTGGCGGAGACCATGAATTTCGCGGACCTGACGGCCTACACCGTCGGCGGCACCATTCACATTATCGTCAACAACCTGATCGGATTCACCACGCGCCCGGTGCAGGAGCATTCCGCACGCTTCGCGGCCGATCTGGCCAAGCGCCAGAACATTCCGATTTTCCATGTGAACGCGGAAGACCCGGACGCCGTGGTGCGCGTCGGGCAGATCGCGGCCGATTACCGGGCGGCCTTCGGCAGTGATGTGGTGGTGGACCTGATCGGCTATCGCCGGCACGGGCACAGCGAAGTGGACGACCCCACGATTACCCAGCCGCGGCTTTACGAGCGCATCAAGAATCATCCGCCGTTGTGGAAGCTGTACGCGGAACGCGTGAACGTGGACGCCAGCGCGACCGTGGATGCGGTGCGCGCGGAATATGAGGTCGAGCAGACCAAGGCCGGACAGCTGAAGAAGATTCCGCACCTGCGGCAGTTGCCGGACTACTGGTCGGCCTACCATCGCGGGAAATTCCGCCCGGAATATGAAGTCGAGACCGGGCTTTCCGCGGAAAAAATCGCTGCCTTGACCGACGAACTGGTGCGAGTGCCGGACGGCTTTCACGTTCACCCCAAGATCGTCAAGCTGCTGGAGCAGCGCGCGGAGATGGGGCACGGCAAGCGCGCGATCGATTACGGATTTGCCGAAGCGCTGGCGTTCGGCTCGCTCCTGCAGGAAGGCACGCCGATTCGCCTGACCGGGCAAGACTCGCAGCGCGGCACGTTCAACCAGCGCCACGCCGTGCTGGTGGATACGCAAACCGAAGAGCTGTGTGTTCCGCTCGCGGCGATCGCCAGGAATTCGCCGGGGCGGCCGTTTTGCGAAATTCACAATTCCTCGCTCTCGGAAGCAGGCTGCCTGGGATTCGAATACGGCTTCAGCCGCGATTACCCGGAGGCGCTGTGTCTTTGGGAAGCGCAGTTCGGCGATTTTGTGAACGGCGCGCAGGTGATCATTGACCAGTTCATCAGCGCGGGCGAGGACAAGTGGGACTTGCCCTCGGGGATCGTGATGCTGCTGCCGCACGGATTCGAAGGCCAAGGCCCGGAGCATTCCAGCGCGCGCATCGAGCGTTTTCTGCAGCTGGCCGGAGAAGAGAATATCCAGATTTGCCAGCCTTCCACGGCCGCGCAGTATTTCCATATGCTGCGGCGACAGGCGCGCCGGCCGTGGCGCAAACCGCTGGTGGTGTTCACGCCTAAGAGCATGCTGCGGCACCCGGAAGCCAGCTCAACGGTAGAGGATTTCGCGCAAGCCAGGTTTTTGCCGGTGGTTGGGGACCGCGAAGTGACGGACGCCCGGCGCATCCTGATTGCCAGCGGAAAAGTCGGGCACGAGCTCAAGGCCGAGCGCCGCAAGCGCAAGGACCAGAGCACCGCCATCGTGTTCCTGGACCAGTTGTATCCGTTGCCGCGCCCCGAAATTGCCGAAGCGCTGGCCGCGCATCCGCACGCGCGCGAAGTGATCTGGGTTCAGGAAGAGCCGCGCAACATGGGGCCGTTCTTTTATGTCATGCCCAGGCTGGCGCAATTGGTGCAGGAGCGTGGGATCAGCCTGCGCTCCGTGAAGCGCTCTTCGAGCGCGAGTCCCGCGACGGGCTCGGCCAAAGCGCACGAGCTGGAGCAGAAGACGCTGCTCTCGCTGGCCTTTACCACCACATCCGGCGATTGAAGCGCCCCGCCGCCGCCCTTAACGCACTGTCCGCTCAAACCGTTACGGGTATACCGCCTGGATCAACGTGTTTGTAACGCCGCGCAATACGCAAAACAGGGCTGCCAGCGCCCGTTAACATATTTACAATCCATTCACAATCGCGTAAACGATGCTTTACGAGTGGGTTGCGACACTGGCGTCGTGTTAAAGCCCGTTCACGGGACCCCAAATCCGAAAGCTGCCTACCGTGTTCCGACTGGCTACGATAAGCTTGTGAATAGCCAGCGCCCGGTACGCTCAACGCGCATGAAACGCATTCTAATCATCGAAGACGACCGAGATATCGTGGAGTTGGTGCGCTACAACCTGACCAACGAAGGCTTTCAGGTGAACGGCGCAAACGACGGTGCCAGCGGCCTAAGCACGCTGAAGAAGTCACCGCCGGACTTGTTGCTGCTCGATCTGATGCTCCCCAAGCTTTCCGGGCTGGAAATCTGCCGCGAGGTGCGCAAGGACGAAGCGCTGAACCGCTTGCCGATCCTGATGCTGACGGCGCGGGGCGACGAAGCGGACCGAGTGGTGGGCCTGGAGATGGGCGCGGACGACTACGTCACCAAGCCCTTCAGCCCGCGCGAACTGATTGCCCGGGTGAAGGCGCTGCTGCGCCGGGCGGAGCCTCCAGCCGATGCGCCGCGGACCATCGAGATGGGCAAGCTCGCGATTGACCCCGCCTCGTATCGCGTGAGCTATTCGGGCAAAACGGTACCGCTGAGCACGCTCGAATTTCGTTTGCTGTACTATCTCGCTTCCCGTCCGAACCGGGTGTTTACGCGGGATCAGCTGCTGGACGCGGTGTGGGGCACGGACCGGTTTGTGACGCCGCGAAGCGTGGACGTGTACGTACGTCGTTTGCGGGAAAAGATCGAGCCCGATCCGGAAAACCCGCTGCACCTGAAAACGGTGCGCGGAGCGGGCTACCTGTTCGAGACTCGTGCGGCGTAACCTCTTCACAAAACTCGCGCTGGCATTTTTCGCGCTGCTGCTGAGCGTGCTGGTGGCCGTGGATTTCTTCGCGGACCGCGCGCTGCGCCAGGATTACGAGCGGACGGCGTTCCGCCAGCTGGAAACCGTGGCGCGGCTGGCACAGGCGAGCCCTCCGCAACTGCGCTCCCTTCCCGCGGAGACCTCGGAAGACAAGACCGCGTTGCAGGACTGGATGAGGCGCATCGCGGCGAGCGGTGTGCGGGTCACGGTGATTGCGGCCGATGGTTCCGTGGCGGCGGACTCGACTTCGGACGCGCTGACCATGGAGAGCCACGCCAATCGGCCGGAATTTGTGCAAGCGCTGGCGGAAGGCAGCGGGCGGTCCATACGACGCAGCCAGACCCTGCGCCGCGAACTGCTGTATTACGCGGTGCGGGAGAAGGCGGCGAACGGCAAGCCCTACGTGCTGCGATTCGCCCTGCCGGAAGAGTCCGAGGAAATGGTCAAAGAGGTTTTGTGGCCGTTCCGCAGGCGCCTGTGGGCAGCCTCGCTGGCGATTCTGGCCGTGGCTGGCGCCATTGTGGTGCTGGTCTCGAAGAATTTTTCCGGGCGCATTGAGCGCCTGACGGCGTTCTCGCAGCGAGTGGCCGAAGGCGATTTTCGCCCGCAGAGTTCGGATGGCACAGGCGATGCGCTGGACGTTCTGGGCAGTTCGTTGAACCAGACGGCCACCCGACTGGACCGCACCATCCACACCCTGACGGAAGAGCGCAATCTTTCTTCGGCGATTCTGGGCAGCATGGTGGAAGGCGTGCTGGTGGTGAACGCCGCGGAACGCGTGGTGTTCGCGAACCACAGCTTTGCCGAAATTCTGGGATTGAACCTGCCGCCGCAAGCCGGCAGCGGGCTGGTGGAAGTGGTGCGGCAGACGGAATTGATTGAAGCGGTGCGCAAAGTGCTGGGGGGCGAGCCGCGCGTGGAATCGGAGATCGTGACGGGTACGCTGCGGCAGCATTTTTTCGCGGCTACGGTGGCTTCGGTCAGCACCACGGGAACGAACGGAGCGGTCCTGGTGCTGCACGATGTGACCGCGCTGCGAAAACTGGAGCGCGTGCGGCGCGACTTCGTGGCCAACGTCTCGCACGAGTTTCGCACCCCGCTGACCGCGATTCAGGGCTTCGCGGAAACCCTGCAGGCCGGCGCCATGGACGATCCGCAGAACCGCGGGCGCTTCCTGGGAATCATCGTGGAGCACTCCCGGCGACTGGCGCGCCTGACCGAAGACCTGCTGATGCTTTCCAAGATGGACGCGGATCGCCTGGAATTCGAGACGCGGCGAATCCCGGTCGGCCCGTTTGTCGAGAGCTGCATCGAGACGGCGCAGCCCCGCGCGACAGACAAGGATTTGAAACTGGTGGTGAACCTTTCGGACCGCGTGCCGGACATCGCCGGCGACCGGCGGCGGCTCACCGAAGTTCTGCAAAACCTGCTGGACAACGCGATTCAGTACACGCCGTCAGGCGGACAGATCAGCGTCAGCACCCGGGTGGAGAACGAGGAAGTTGTGTTCACCGTGTCCGACACCGGAATCGGCATTCCCCAGGCCGATCAGCCAAGAATTTTCGAGCGGTTCTACCGCGTGGACGTCGCGCGGTCGCGCGAGGTGGGCGGAACCGGGCTGGGTCTTTCCATCGCCAAACACCTGGTGGAAGGACACGGCGGCCGCATCTGGGTGGAAAGCGAAGTGGGGCAGGGATCGCAGTTCCATTTTTCCGTGCCGATCTTCGATGTGGAACGCAACGTCGCGCGCAACGGCGGGACCCAGACCCGCTAGTACTACTTCTTTTCACGCGTTCACATTCCAATCATCAAGGCGTAACGAGCGATTCGTAGCCTTTCCACTACGAGCGGAGAAAGGATTTCCGCGCGGAGGGAGAGCTCATGGCGGCTACGTACGGACTGACGGAAACCGTGCTGTACGACACGCTGGTCAACTATCTGATTTCCATGGCGCGAACCGTGGAAAGCGCGATGAACCGCGCGCTGGAAGCAATCCTGAGCGTGGACGATCCCAAGGCCGCGTCACTGACCGGCGAAGTGTTCCTGCTCGAGCCGCGCGTGAATGAAATGGAAATCCTGATTGACGAGCACGCCATCCGGCTGCTGCGACGCGGCGGGTTCAGCGACGATGAGATGCGCCTGATCGTGGCCGCGCTGAAAATCACCAATGATCTGGAACGCATCGGCGACCTGGCCGTGAACCTGGCGCAGTGCGTCACTACCCTGCGCGAGATGCCAGGCTCGAAGGCGCCGGAAGAACTGGAAGCCATGACCGTCGCGGTGCGTACCATGGTTTCGAAAAGCCTGGGCGCGCTGATTTTTCGCAACGCCACCATGGCCGCTACCGTTCTGGAGAGCGACGATTTGGTGGACCAGTATCGCGACCGCATTTTCGAGCAACTGCTGGAGCAGATGACGCAGCAGACCGCGCTGGTCGTGCCCAGCATGCAGTTCATCCTGGCCACGCGGCATCTGGAGCGCATCGCGGATCACGCCACGAACATTGCCGAGGACATCATCTACTGGGTGCGCGGCCTCGACGTTCGCCACGGCCGCGGTCTGGGCATCAAGCCGGCGGAAAACGCCGCCAACGCAGCAGCCGTGCTCACCGAAGATTCACATGGACTTTATTCCAGCGTGACCGCAGCAACGGAAACTGACAACGTTTGATCTTCAGTGTTAGAACCTACCACGGGGATCAGCGCACCCCTGGCGCTGATCCCCTCCTCCTCCCCTTCTCCTTGCGTTCAGAAAATCAGGCGAGGCATCCTCTTGACCGCGCTCGGCACTCCAACTACTGTGGAGTGGCAGGGTTCACGCTGAAAATGGTCGTTCTACGATATATTTCCGGACGAAGCGGCGGATGGTTGCGGGCGGCTCTGTGCCTGCTGCTCGCGGTGTTATTCCTCTATAACCCGTTCCTCGCGGCGCATTGCAGCGGCGTGACCCCGACGGTGTGCCATCCGGCTAGCCATCGCGCGACGGTAGGCGCTTCCGAACTGGAACAGTTCGCTCCGCCGAGCGCCCAAAGCAGTGTGCTCGCGCCCGCTCCGCAGTCTTTGGTTTTTGAGCTGCTCTTACCGATTTCTTTCGAGCCATCGGTTTCCTGCCACCGCTTTCCCCAAAATGCCGCGCCAGCCGAGCTGACAGGGTTTTCGTCGAGCCTGTGGTTCCGGCCCCCTCCCGTTCGCTAGTTCCAAGAAAAAAGCCGCTGAAGAAGTGGGAGTTCGCGTGAGCCGGCAAGGCTTCGGGCTCAGAAAATTCTGCGGACGCCGCGCCGCGGTTCGCTGCGCGCAGGCGCCCGCATTTGGATGGAACGATGTCACAAAAAAAGTGGATCTGGATTGCCGCGGCGGTGTTGCTCGCGCTGCTGGGCGCGTGGCGCTGGATGGGGCATAGCGCGACCGAAGCGGAAGACGCCCAGGAGAGCGGCGACGCTGTCACCGTTGCCGTCGCCCGTGTGCAGCGCGGTCCGATGGATAACGCGCTGACCATCGCCGGTGAGTTCAAGCCCTTTCAAGATGTGGACGTTCACGCAAAAGTCGCCGGCTACATCCGGAAGATTTATGTGGATGTCGGCGATCACGTGAAGCAAGGCCAGACACTGGCGATTCTGGAGGTCCCCGAGCTGGCCGCGCAATTAGCCGGAGCCGACGCGGCGGTGCGGCGCGCCAAGGAGGAAATCCGGCGCGAGCAAGGCGATGTGCAGCGCGCGGAATCGGCGCATGGCGCTTTGCACGCCATGTTCACGCGGCTCAGCCAGGCCAGCGAGCAGCAGAAGGGTCTGGTGGCGCAGCAGGAAGTGGATGACGCCCGGGCCAAGGATCTGGAATCGGAAGCGCAGGTGTCCAGTGCGCAGGCAGCTCTGTCCGCGGCGCAGCAGCAATTGGAAATGGCGGAAGCCAACCAGAAGCAATACAGCGCGATGACCGACTACACGCGAATTGTCGCGCCGTTCACCGGTGTAGTGACCACGCGCTACGCGGATACCGGTTCGCTCGTGGCCGCGGGGACCTCATCGAGCACCCAGGCCATTCCGGTAGTGCGCATCGCGGAAGTTTCCAAGTTGCGGCTGGTGCTTCCGATTCCCGAGTCAATGGCGGCACAGATTCACCTTGGCGATCCGGTCACGGCTCACGTCCAGGCGTTGCACCAGGACATCACCGGAAAAGTTTCCCGTTTTGCGGATTCGCTGGACCTGCAGACGCGGACCATGCAGACGGAAATCGATTTTGAAAATCGCGACGGCAAGTTGATTCCCGGCATGTTCACGGAAACCCGGCTGGTGCTGGCCCAACAAAAAGACGCACTCGCCGTGCCGCTCGAAGCGGTCACGCAAAGCGGCGGAGAAGCGACGGTGCTGGTGGTGAACGCGCAGAGCACGCTGGAGGAACGCAAGATCAAGCTCGGCATGCAGGGAAAGTCCCGGGTACAGGTATTGGCCGGCCTGAGCGACGGCGAGCGCGTGGTGATCGGCAATCGCAGTCAATACCGCAACGGGCAAAAGGTCGTGGCCAAAGAGATCGCCGCGCCGGCCGGATCGGGAGGAGCGAGCTGATGTCCGGTTTCTCCATCCGCAATCCGTTTTTCATCGTCGTTTGTTGCCTGATCATCGCGATCGTCGGCACGGTGACGCTGGTGCGCATGCCGGTGGATCTTTTCCCGCCGATCAATATTCCCGTAGTGGTGGTGGCAACGTTTTATTCGGGGATGCCGCCGCAGCAGATTGAAACGAATATCACCAATCCGTTCGAACGCTTCTTTACTTTGGCCAGTGGCGTGGATCACATCGAGTCGCGGTCGTTGCCGGGAGTCAGCCTGGTGAAAGTATATTTCCAGCCAGGAACGAACGCGGACGCGGATCTCAGCACCGTCTCGAATCTTGCCATGGCGCAATTGCGGCGGCTTCCTCCAGGCACGTTGCCGCCGGTGGTGCTCAAGTTCGATGCGTCGAGCCTGCCCGTTTGCCTGATCACGCTGAAGGGCGAGGGCCTCGACGAAACGGAACTGCACGACCTCGGCCAGTACAATGTGCGCAACCAGATCGCCAACGTTCCGGGCGCGTCCGTGCCGCAGCCCTTTGGCGGGCGCTACCGGCAGATCATGGTATACGTCGATCCGCTGAAGCTGCAGGCGCACCAACTCAGTCCGATGGACGTGGTGCGGCAGATCAACGAGAGCAACCTGATTCTGCCGGCCGGCGATGTGAAGATCGGCCCTTTCGATTACAACCTCTATTCGAACAGCCAGGCTCCGACGCCCAGTGCCATCAATTCCATTCCGCTTAAGACCGTCGGGCAATCGTCGGTGCTGGTGGCCGACGTGGGCAAAGCCGTGGACGCGCAGGCCATTCAAACCAACGTGGTGCGCGTGGACGGCCAGGCATCCGTCTATCTACCGATTCTGAAGCAAGGCGGCGATACCAACACCATCGCCGTGGTGCAGGGAATCCGCGAAGGGCTCAAGCACCTGGTGGATGTTCCAAAACAACTGAGGACCCGCGTGGTCTTCGACCAGTCCGTATTCGTGCGCACCGCGATCGACAATCTGGTGCGCGAAGGCGGCATCGGCCTGCTGCTGACGGGGTTGATGATCCTGCTTTTTCTCGGCAGCATCCGCGCCACCGCCGCGGTGTTTCTCTCCATCCCGCTTTCCGCGCTGGCCGCGTTCCTGGCGATCGGCGCGGGAGGCGGCACGGTCAACACCATGGTGCTCGGCGGTCTGGCGCTGGCCTTTTCGCGCTTGATCGACAACTCGGTGATCGTGCTGGAGAACATTTTCCGGCATCTCGAAATGGGCGAGTCGCCGGAAGTCGCCGCGGAAAAGGGCGGCAACGAAGTCGCCCTGGCGGTGCTGGCCGCGACCATCGCCACCTCCATCGTTTTCTTTCCGGTGGTCTTTCTTTACGGCGTAAGCCGGTTTCTGTTCATCGCGCTGGCGACCGCGGTCATCCTCTCGCTCTTCGCTTCCTACGTGGTGGCGATGACCGTGGTGCCGCTCTTCTGCGCGAAACTCATCAAAAAACACGAAGCGGACCAGGAAGGCGACGGTTCGCGCAGCAAATTCCAAACCGGCGTGGTGAAGCGCTTCAACGAACGGTTCGAAAAACTGCTGGGCACGTACGACCGTACGCTGGCGACCGCGCTCCTGAAGCCCGCGGCAACGGTCATCGGACTCGCGGGCGTGTCTCTTCTGTGCCTTGCCCTGTACCCGCTCCTGGGTGTTTCGTTTTTTCCGCGCACCGACCCGGGACAGTTCGTCGTCAATCTGAAAGCGCCGACCGGTTCCCGGGTCGAAGTGACCGAAGACTACGTGAAAAAGCTGGAAGACATTGTCCGCGACGTGGTTCCGAAGGACGAATTGCAGATCATCGTCGCCAATATCGGCGTCACGCCGGATTTTTCCTCCATCTACACTTCGAATTCCGCGCCGCACACCGCGTTCGTGCAGGTCAGCCTGAGGGAAGGGCACAAGGTTGGCAGCTATGAATATATGCGACGCGTGCGCCAACGCGTGGCCCGCGATCTCCCGCAACTTTCCACCTATTTTCAGTCCGGAGGCCTGGTAGATGCGGTGCTGAACCTGGGCTTGCCCGCTCCGATCGACGTGCAGGTCAGCGGAAGCAACATGCGCGAGACGCACCAGGCCGCGACGGAAATCGCTTCACGTATCCGCGCGCTGAAAGGTGTGAGCGACGTGCTGATTCCGCAGGACATCGACTATCCCGCGTTGCAGCTCGACGTGGATCGCGAAAAAGCCAGCCAGTTGGGGCTTTCGCAGAAAGAGGTGGTGAACAACGTCATCACATCGCTGACTTCGAACGCCATGATTGCGCCGAACTACTGGATCGACCCGAAAAGCGGCATCCCTTATCTGCTCACCGTGCAGTATCCGGAAAACACGGTGGCCACACTGACCGATTTGAAGCAAATTCCGCTGCGGGGTGCCAAGTCGGCGCAACCGACCTTTCTCGATAGCGTCGTCAGCGTGAAACCGATCGCTTCGCCAACCGAAGTGGACCACTACCAGTTGTTTCGCGTCATGGATATTTACGTCGCACCCAAGCAGGAGGATCTCGGCACCGTGACCGCGCAGATCGAAGCGATTCTCAAGGACGCCAAATTGCCCGAAGGCGCGCGGGTAACGTTGCGTGGCTCGGTGCAAGGCATGCGGGCTTCGTTCAAGAGCTTCGGCATCGGGCTGATTTTATCGGTGGTGCTGGTTTATCTGGTGCTGGTGGCGCAGTTCGCCTCCTGGACAGATCCGCTGATTATTTTGCTGGCCGTTCCACCGGGGCTGGCGGGAGTGCTGCTGTTTTTGCTGGCGACACACACCACGCTCAACGTGATGTCGCTGATGGGTGTGGTGATGATGGTGGGCATCGTGGTTTCCAACAGCATTCTGATCGTGGAGTTCGCGCGGCATCTGCACCATGAGGGCCGGCCGTTGAAGGAGGCCGTGTCCGTGGCCTCGCGCTTGCGATTGCGGCCGGTGCTCATGACTTCGCTGGCCACGCTGCTGGGCTTGATTCCGATGGCGCTGGGGATCGAAGCGGGCAGCGAGCAATACGCGCCGCTGGCCCGCGCCATCATTGGCGGATTGCTGGTGTCGGTGGTGGTTACGGTCTATCTGGTGCCGGCGGCGTACCTGATCGTGCATCGCAAGGCAGCCGGAGCGGAGGCGCGGGCATGACGCGGCGGACTGTTTGCTCCTTACTGCTGTTCGCGCTGGGCCTCTGCGCCACGGGTCGCGCCCAGACCATTCAGCCGGGGGCCGGGCCAGCGCAGTCCATGCAACCGGCTTCCTTTTCGCTGACCCGGCGCCAAGCCGAAGCGCTGGCGCTGAAAAACAATCCGCAAATCACGGTGGGCAAGCTCCGCGCGCTGGAAGCCGGGCAGTTCGTACGCGCGCAGCGTTCGGCTCTGTTGCCGACCGCGTACCTGAGCCTCACCGGTGTGGGGGCAAGCGACGGCGCGCGCATTTCCGCCGGCGGCCTGAACAATCCCGTCATTTACGATCGCGCCGCGACCGGGGCTACCGTCAACCAGTTGCTCACCGACTTTGGCCGCACCAACAACCTGCTGGCCAGTGCCAAGGCTTCGGCCAAAGCGGAGGAAGAAAATTCCGCCGCCACCACCGCGCAAATTATTCTTGCCGTGGACCAGGCTTTCTACAACGCCCTGGAAACGCGCGCGCTGCTCCAGGTGGCCCAGCAGACCGTGCAGGCGCGCCAGCTGATGTCGGATAAAGTTGGCGCGCTCACCAACGCCAAGCTCAAATCCGATCTCGATCTGAGCTTCGCCAATGTGGACCTGGCGCGCGCCAAGCTGCTGCAGCTGGAGGCGAAAAACAATTACGCCGCCTCACTGGCGACGCTCTCCGCGATTCTGGGCTTTCCCGATCAGCAAGCGTTCGATCTGGTGGAAAGCTCCAGCGATCCCGAAGCGCCCGATCCCGATGTGGCACCGCTGATTCTGCAAGCGTTGCGGCAACGCCCGGAAGTGCAATCGCTGCAAGATCAGGTGACGGCGGCGGAGAAATTTGGTCAGGCGGAGCACGACCTTTGGCGTCCTACGATCAGCGCCATCGGCACCGTTGGGGTGGCACCGGTCCGCGATTATCATCTTCCCAACTGGTACGGAGCCGCCGGGGTGAACATTAATATCCCGGTCTTCAACGGATTTCTCTACAACGCGCGCGGCAAGACAGCGGACCTGCAGACCGAAGTGACGCGGCAGAAGCTCATGGACACTCGCAACAATATTGCCCGCGACGTCCGCAATGCCTGGCAGCAATCGCAGCAGGCCTACGAGCGGCTGGGCGTCACCCGGCAGCTGCGGGAACAGGCCAGTCTCGGACTGAACCTGGCGCAAGCCCGCTACAGCCTGGGTCTCGGTTCGATCGTCGAGCTCGGCCAGGCGGAACTGCAGAAAACCGAAGCCGACATCACGGACACCGACGCACAATACCAATACCGGTTGACCCGTCTGATTCTGGCCTATACCATCGGTGCACCGAAGTAAGCCAACCTTCCTCAGAAGTGACTCTGGGACGCGCTTCGGGACTTACGAACATGAATGACGACGGCCACAAAGGCGAGCGCAGAGTGTCAAGGCGAGAGTCCAATTCCCGCCCCGCGCTGCACTGCGGCTTCGTGTCCTGTTGTTGTCGTTAATTCGGCAAAGCGTTCGTAAACTCCCTCGCGTCAACGAGTTCCCTCGTAACAATCCGTGTTACGGGATATTCACATTCGATTGACGTGCCAGTAAGACGACGGCCCTAGTTTTACGCTCCGGGGTAGGTAAGCGGACTCACCGGTATTTCCATTTTAATCTGCAGTAACAAACGGAAGGATGACCGCGCCGCGGTCAATGAGAGAGGAAATGAGAAAAACAGCAGCTGTACTACTGTCATTTTTCTTGTGGACAGTTCCCGCGTTTGCGGACACGCCGAAGGACGGTGATGCGCAACCTGCGGAGAACGCCAAGACCACCAAGAAGCCTGTGAAATCGGCCACCGCGGTTCTGGCGGAACAGGTAGAAGCGCTGCGTCAGACCCTGGAAGCGCAGCAAGCGCAGATCAAGGCGCTGCAGGACGAACTGGCCAAGCGCGACTCGCAGATTGGCGACGCCAAGAGCGCCGCTGCTGCAGCCGACGCCAAGGCCAGCGATGCCGAAGCCAAGGTTTCCGCCGTGGCCGCGAGCGCTGCAGAAGTGAAGAGCACGACCAATACCCTGAGCAGCGACGTTGCGGACCTGAAACTCGGCAGCGATTCGCTCAAGGGTGCGGTGCAGGATACGCAGAAGAAAATCATCGCCGCGGAATCGCCCTCGACGATTCACTACAAGGGCGTGACCATCACCCCGGGTGGCTTCCTCGCGGCGGAAACTGTGTTCCGCAATCGCGCGGCCAGCTCGGACATCAACACCCCCTTCACCGGCATACCTTTTAGCGCGGCCGATTTGGCGCACGTCACGGAAAACAACTTCAGCGCCCGCCAGAGCCGTTTGAGCCTGCTGGTGGAAGGCAAGCTGGCCAACGCGAAAATCGGCGGCTACTACGAAGCCGACTTCCTGAGCGCCGGCACGACTTCCAACAACCGCCAGAGCAACAGCTACACCTGGCGCACCCGCCAGGCGTTTGCACAGATCGCCTGGGACAACGGTGTCTCGCTCACCGGCGGCCAGATGTGGACGCTGGCGACGGAAAATCGCAAGGGCATTGCCAACCGCACCGAGTCCAACCCGCTGCAGATCGATCCGCAGTACGTTGTCGGTTACACCTGGGCTCGCCAGTATGGTTTCCGCGTGGTCAAGAACTTCCACGACAAGTTCGCTCTGGCGTTTGCCGTGGAAGCGCCGCAAGCCACCATCGGCGGCCGCGGCTTCTCCACCGTCACCACGATCAACAACGGCGCAGCGCCGTCAACGATCGTAACCTCGGGCGCGACGACAGCCACCACCGGCAACTTCTTCCTCAACGCTCCGGGCTCGGGCGGCGGTCTCTACAACGCCTTCGACACCAACGGCTATACGACGAACAAGGCTCCGGACCTGATCTTCAAGGCCGCAGCGGATCCCGGCTTCGGACACTACGAACTGCTGGGCATCGTGAGCTTCTTCCGCGACCGCGTGTATCCTTGCGGCGTGGTGGGCACCAACGCGAACGACACCGTGACCCCGGCGACGCCGACGGTCTATACCGGCAATTGCACCTCGGCCAATCCGACGGTTGTGAGCAGCTTCGGCGCGCACAACACCAGCACCACGGGCGGCGGCATTGGCGCCAGCGGTCTCTGGACCTTGTTCAACAAGAAGGCGGATTTCGGCGTGAAGATTCTGGCCGGCGACGGTATCGGCCGGTACGGCTCTTCGCAGCTCGCGGATGCCACGGCTCGCCCGGACGGCACGCTCGCGCTGATCCGCAACGCGCAAGGTTTGGCGCGCCTGGAACTCCACCCGACGCCGAAACTCGACCTGTATGCCTACTGGGGCGCGGAATACGCATGGCGCGCCGGTTACCAGGGCTACACCACCATCAGCGTTCTCCGCACCGCGGCGATCCCGGCGACTCCTCCGACCGCCAGCAACCCCGCGGGCACGCCGCCGATTCCCGCGACGCTTACCACCACCATCACTCAGAACGCGATTGGCGGCTACGGCAACACCCGCGCCAACAACTCCGGTTGCGCCACGGAAGGCGTTCCGGTCAACCAGTTCAACCCTTCGTCCGGCTCCAACTGCGCCGGCGATATCCGCCTGATTCAGGAACCCACCATCGGCTTCTGGTACAAGTTCTACCAGGGTACGAAGGGTCGCGTTCAGTTCGGTATGCAGTATTCGTACCTGACCAAGAGCGCGTGGTCCGGAACGGGCGGCGTTGCCGCCGGCGCTCCGGCCATCGCCCCGAAGGGTATCGACAACATGATCTTCACCTCTCTCCGCTACTACATCCCCTAAAAGATGCAGTGGCGTCTCGCCCCACCCCTGGGGACGAGAAAAAAGGGCAGCCCTTCGCGGGGCTGCCCTTTTGTTTTTGAACGGACCGCGACTGCTTTGCCGAAAAACTAAAAGTGGTAGTTCACTTCGGTGTAGCCCAGCGCCCCATTGCTGTTCTCCGGGAAGATGGACTTGATGACCTGCCGGCCTTGCGCCCAGCCAAAATACAGACCGAGCGAGAGACCGTGGCGGAGCTTGAAGTCGCCGCTGATGTCATAGAGATTCGCCAGGGCCGTCGCGGCATTCGCCGGTCTTCCCTGAAAGCCGAAAGTCCACGGTTGAAAGGCCCCGCCGCCCGAATACCAGAGATCGTTGCCGCTGCTCAGCCACAACCCGTGCGCGTCGCTGCGGATCGTGATGGCCTTCGTGGGCCGGAGAATCACCTCACCGAAAAAGTCGCGGTTGTTCATGGTGTTGAAGAAGGGGAAGCGCGCGTAGACCCGGGGCGTCGTGAGCACCGCGAAAAAGGTGCTGTGTTTCCCGTCGTTCGGATCGCTGTCGCCGCTTGAATAGAAATAGCCGGTGCGGAACCACGGCGCGATGCGCGGCGCCCACTTCGGCTGATAACCGAATTCAAAGGCGCCGGCCCAGGAACGTTGCGTCTGGACCCCCCAGCTTCCCGCTTGCGCCGCTCCCCAGCCCAGCAGGTCAAAGGTTCCGGCCTCGGTCGCCGTCGCAGAAATAAAATGCGCGCCGATGGTGCCGATATTGATGTTGCCAAAGTCCGTCGCCTTGGCTGGCCCGGGCCGGTTGTCGGTTTTCACCAGCGGCCGGTCGTCGTTGTAGTACAGGCCGAACACGCGCACTTCCGCCTGAGTTGCGCCCAGATCCAGCTGTTTGGTGAGCGCCACGTAGGTGATCGGCGTTTTTACCCAGCCCCAGCCGTCCACTTGAAAGACGCCGCGCGTCGGCACTGCCGCGACCGCCGTCAAGTTCCACGGGCCGTTCGAATAGACGTACTGCCCGCCATCGAAGCTGCGCATGACGTCCGAGAAACCAAAGGTTCCGATCAGGCGTTGTCCGATGCGGTCGGCTTTCAGAGCGGCCAGGGTCGCATCCTTCGGCTTCACTTCGCTGCCGTCGGTAAACTCAAAGCGACCGAGGCGCAGGCTGTTGTGCACGCCCTTGAAGCGGATGAACGCCTGCTTGGGGAAGATCAGCGCGGCATTTTGCGACTTATCGTTGGCCACATAGTAGCTGCCGCCCAGGCCCAGTTGCCCTTGCGGCGCCGGACGCACCGCCTGGTCCGGTACCCCGAGCAGGATCGGCGCCTCGAACTCGATGTTCCAATCGATCGTCTTTCTGGTCTGCGAAAAACCAAAGCGAATCTGCGTGCCGGAATAGCCGTAAAAGTTTTGTCCGGCTCCGGGGTCGAAGAAGTTCCACGCCTCGTAGCGCTCCCGGATGTTTCCGGAGAACGTCACTCCGCCGATTTCGATCGGCCGTTGATCGGCTGCTTGCTGTGCCTCGATGGAGGCTGCCAACGCAAAGAATGCCGCGAGACCGAGAAAGAGCTTCTTCAAGGCTTGACCTGCTTTCTGAAATTGAACCGCGAAAACGGAGTTTGGGAAGACCCCTGAGTCCCGAGGATTGTGTGTGGGGTCGGCCGAGCCGACAATAATCGAAATGTACTAAGCGCTTGCTGAGGCGCCGCGATTATGAAAAAACGGAGACCTTCCGGTCGCTTGGAGAAGGTGACAATCGCTGTAAAACGGGTGTAATGGAACAACTAACTCCATTTTTATGAGTAGTTTGCAGATTAAAAGAACTCTGAAGCGATTGTAACAGTGTCGTAACACTCGCATTCCAGAATGAAGCCGACCTGGATGACAAAATAGGCACCATTCACACAGGCGGAGACGGCCGCATCCTGGCCGGTTTCTGTGGAGAGAGATTCCGATGAAACGATTTGCAGGTTTGCTGTTGGCCGTTCTGACGCTGGCTGGAATTGTGGCGGCGCAGGGACTGTTGATCAACGGCGCGGGGGCCACCTTCCCCTACCCGATCTATTCGAAGTGGTTCGATGAGTTTCACAAGGTCACCGGCGCTCAGATCAACTATCAGTCGGTCGGTTCGGGCGCAGGCATCAAGCAGGTTACCGAAGGCACCGTGGATTTCGGCGCTTCGGACGGCCCCATGAACGATGATCAAATCAAGGCATTCAGGGCCAAGAATGGTACTGGCATCCTGCATTTTCCCACGGTTCTCGGCGCCGCGGTTCCCACCTACAACGTCCCTGGCGTCACCGGCACGCTGAACTTCACGCCCGAGGCGCTGTCCGGAATTTTCCTGGGCCGCATCTCCAAGTGGAATGATCCGGCCATTGCCAACGCCAACAAGAACGTGAGTTTGCCGGCGAACGATATCGTCGTGATTCACCGTTCCGACGGCAGCGGCACCACCTACATCTGGACCGACTACCTCTCGAAGGTCAGCGTGGATTGGAAAGACAAGGTCGGCAAGGGCACTTCCGTCAACTGGCCGGTCGGCCTTGGCGGCAAGGGCAACGAAGGAGTAACCGGCTTGATCAAGCAGACGCCAAACTCCATCGGCTATGTGGAACTGATTTATGCCGCGCAGAACAAGATTCCCTTCGGCAGCGTCAAGAACTCCGCGGGAACCTTCGTGGCCGCCGACCTGGCCAGCGTCAGCGAAGCCGCAGCCGGCGCTTCCAAGACCATGCCGGAAGACTTCCGGGTCTCCATCACCAACGCTCCGGGCAAGAACGCGTATCCGATCTCCAGCTTCACCTGGCTGCTGATCCCGGAAAAATTCAAGGATGCCGGCAAGCGCGATGCCCTCAAGAACTTCATCAAGTGGGCCATCACCGACGGCCAGAGCTTCGCGGAAAACCTGTCCTACGCCAAGCTGCCAAAGGAAGTCGTCGACAAGGAACTCAAGGCCCTCGCGAAGGTCCAGTAAGCGGACAGCGTGGCCACTTCTTCTATCAACGTACCGAGCGCGAATCCCCTGCAGGATTCGCGCTCGTTCCTTTCCCGGCTGCGGAATGGCGATGAGATCGCGCGCCTGATCACGTTCATTTTCGCCGCCACCGTCGTGCTCATCGTGGTCCTGCTGGTGTTCGAACTGTGGACCGGCTCGGTCCTGCCGCGCCACAAGTTCGGCTTGAGCTTCTTCACCACCAGGGTGTGGGACCCCATCGCGGAAGAGTTCGGAGCGCTTCCTTTCATTTACGGAACGCTCATCACCGCGGGCGTGTCGCTGCTGCTTGCGGTTCCGCTCGGCATCGGCGCGGCAATTTTCCTGGCGGAACTTGCGCCACAAAAGATCTCGGACACCCTGCAGTTCTTCATCGATCTTCTCGCCGCCGTGCCCAGCGTCATCTACGGCTTGTTGGGTGTCTTCATCCTGATTCCCGTGATGCGCGAGGTGATTCAGCCCGCTCTGAAGGCGACCCTCGGCTTCCTGCCGCTATTCCAGGGCCCGGCGTACGGCGTGGGTTTCTTCACCGCCGGTCTGGTGCTGGCCATTATGGTGATTCCGTACATCATCTCGGTTTCGCGCGAAGTGCTGCTTTCCGTCCCGCGCGATCAGCGCGAAGCGGCCCTGGCGCTCGGTTCCACGCGCTGGGAATCCACCTGGAAGGTAGTTGTACCTTTCGCTCGCAGCGGTATCATGGGCTCGATCTTTCTGGCCTTGGCCCGCGCTCTCGGTGAGACTATGGCCGTTACCATGGTCATCGGCAACACTCCGACGATCAGCGCCTCGCTGTTTTCGCCCGGCTATTCCATTGCCGCCGTCATCGCCAACGAGTTCACGGAGGCTACCGGCGACATGTACCTGCAGGCGCTCATCGAACTGGGCCTGGTGCTGTTCCTGCTGACCTTCATTCTGAACGGCGCGGCGCGCCTGCTGATGGTGCTCACCACCCAGCGCGGCAGCGGAATGGGGAACACGTGAACGCCCATCTGCGCTGGCGCAAGTTTGTGAGCGGCTTGATGCTGACGATGACCGGCGTATGCGCGTTCGTGGCCGTCGCCGTGCTCTTCTTCATTCTCGGCTACCTGATCTATCACGGCGGCACCTCCATCAACTGGAACTTCTTCACCAAGTTGCCGACCCCGGTCGGCGAGGTCGGCGGCGGCATGGCCAACGCCATCGTCGGCAGCGCCAAACTGCTGTTGCTGGCTTCGCTTTTCGGCGTGCCCATCGGGTTTTTCGGCGGCATCTATCTCGCGGAGTTCAGCGGCAGCAAGGTGGCCTTCGTGGTGCGCTATGCCGCCGACCTGCTGAATGGCGTGCCTTCCATCGTTATCGGCATTTTTGCGTACGCGCTGGTGGTGCTGCCGTTCAAGCACTTCTCCACCTACGCCGGCGCCTTCGCGCTCGGCCTGATGATGATCCCGATCACCCTGCGCAGCACGGAAGAGTTCCTGCACGGCGTGCCGCGCGCGCTGCGCGAAGGCTCCATGGCGCTGGGCGCGAGCAAGTGGAGGACGATCATGCGCGTGGTGGTGCCCGCGGCGTACCGTGGCATCGTCACCGCGATTCTGCTGGCTCTGGCCCGGGTGGCCGGCGAAACCGCTCCGCTGCTGTTCACTGCCTTCAGCAACCGCTACTGGAGCCCGGGTTTCGACCAGCCCACCGCGTCGCTGCCGGTCATGATTTTTACTTACGCGATTTCGCCCTACGAAGACTGGCACCGGCAGGCCTGGGCCGCGGGCCTGGTTCTGCTGGGCTTGATTCTGATCGTCAATATTGTCGCGCGGGTGATACTCGCCCGTGGAGTTGCCGTACCGAGGTCGTAAAACATGCAAGCTTCTGCGAGGCCAGCTGTGTCTGTAAACCTAACACCAACCGGCATAGCGAACACCAGCCGCGAAGTTGCGGCGGCCACCTCTATGCGCATGACCATTTCCAAGGTCAACTTTTTCTACGGTTCGAAGCAAACGCTCTTCGATATCAACATGAACATCGCCACCAACCGGGTGACCGCGCTGATCGGGCCTTCCGGCTGCGGCAAGTCCACCCTCTTGCGCACCTTCAACCGCATGCACGAAACCGTGAGCAGCGCGCGCCTGGAAGGCGAGATCATGCTCGACGGCCAGAACATCCTGTCGCAGGACGTCACCCAGCTTCGCCGCCGCGTGGGCATGGTCTTTCAACGCCCGAACCCGTTTCCCAAATCCATCTTCGAAAACGTGGCCTTCGGCCCGCGTATCAACGGCTCCAAGACGCCGGTCTCCGAAATCGTGGAAAAGAGCTTGCGCCGCGCCGCGCTGTGGGACGAAGTCAAGGACCACCTGCACAAGTCGGCCTACGAGCTCTCCGGCGGCCAGCAGCAGCGTCTTTGTATCGCCCGCGCTCTCGCCGTCGAGCCGGAAGTGCTGCTTCTGGATGAGCCCTGCTCGGCGCTCGACCCCATCAGCACTGCAAAGATCGAAGAACTGCTGGTACAGCTGAAGGATTCCTGCACCATCGCCATCGTCACCCACAACATGCAGCAAGCCGCGCGCGTCAGCGATTTCACCGCATTCCTGCTGGTGGGCCAGCTGGTCGAATTCAATCCCACGCCGCAGCTCTTCACCACGCCCACCGACCCGCGCACCGAGGCGTACATCACGGGCCGGTTTGGATGAGTCTGGCGCCGGCAACGCAATCGCCGTGCGAAATAGCGTGAACACGAGGATCTTATGGAACGCCACTTCGAAAAAGACCTGAACGAGGTGAAAGAGAGGCTGCTCTGGATGGGCAGCCTGGCCGAGCGCGCGGTGCATCAAGCGGTGCACGCCGTGCTCGATTCCGATGAACAGCTCGCCAAGCGCGTGCTTGATGAAGAAGGGGCCATCAACGAGCTGCAGCTTGAAATCGACGATCGCGTCGTGCAGCTGCTGGCGCTGCACCAGCTGATGGCCGTGGACCTGCGCTTCGTTCTCGCCGTCTCCCGCATCAACAACGATCTCGAACGCATCGGCGATCAGGCCGTCAACATCGCGCAGGGCGCTCTGCGCATCCTGCGGCATCCGCGCGTGAAGCCTTATGTGGACCTGCCGCGCATGAGCGAAGTTGCCGAAGAGATGGTGCGTGACGCGCTCAACGCCGTGGTCCGCCGCGATGTGGACCTGGCCCGCAAGGTGCTTGCCAGCGACGACAAGGTGGACCACTACCGCGACCAGATTTTCCGCGAGCTGCTGACCTATATGATGGGCGATTCCAGCGTGGTGTTCCCGGCGTTCGAACTCATTCTGGTTGCCAAGAATCTCGAGCGCATTGGCGATCACGCTACGAATATCGCCGAGGACGTGATCTACATCGTGCAGGGCCAGGACGTTCGTCACCCTGCGGTGGACCGGCGCTGACCGGAAGTTGTGAAGGGTAAGCGCTAAGCCGCTCTACGGCGCTTGCCGGCAAGCAAACCAACCGATACCGCCAATCCGGCGAGAGAGATGCAGCCGCCCAGCGTGCGATCCGGCGTGCGCGTGAACTCCGCCCGGATTTCCGATGTGCCCGCGGGAACCGCAACAATGATTTGCTGGCTGGTTTCCGGATGTTCCACGGTCGCCGGCGCGCCGTTCACCGTGACCCGCCACGCCGGATAATTCACCAGCCTCAGCGCCACGCGCGCCGGCACCGGCGTGCGCACTCGAATCACCCGGTTCTCGGCGTTCGAATCGAAAATCGCGATCTGCGAGGCCGGCGCTGCGGCAATATTTCCGCCCCTGCGCAGGATCTGCGCCGCAGGCTGATTCTGCCGCAAGTCCGTGTGATCGTCGCCTGCCGGGTCATATTCGTCTGTCCCTTCGAAGCCGCTTCCGCTTTGCATGGCCGCCTGCAGCGCGGGCATATCTTCCGTGTCCCACCAGGCGCGCTGCACCAGGTAGCGCCCGAAAGCCACCAGGACCACCATGGCAATCACCGGCCACAACCAGCGCAACACGCCGCGCATGGCGGCGCCCAGGAAAATCGCCGTGCATACCGCCACAATGGACATCCAGCGCCAGGGAAACTGCACGAAGCGCAGCTCCGGCAGGAAACGCCAGAGCAGGAGCGTGAAGGGCAGCATCAGCAAAGCCGCGACGACAAACAGGGTGCCGGCCATGCGCAGCCGGCGGTGGGCGCGTGGCGCGATGCTCTCCCGTTTGCTCCAAGCCGCGGCGATCGCCGCCACGGTCCACGAAATCAGCAGTACGGCGGTCCAGGAAGCGACCCGATTGAATGTGTCGTGCTCTGCGTCTGAGGTGGCGGCAAAAAGAAAATTTTCCGCTGGGGTCAGTCCTGGAGACAGCGCTCCGGAAATGTTCACCCAGCGCTGCTCATAGGCCGCGGGAACCATGTAGAAGGCGGCCAGCGCGAACCCGAGCGCCATAGCGGCGGCCCCGCGCAGCGCCGGCCAGGGCGAACGCTCACTCAGGGCGCCTGCCAAAAACAGAACCGCCATCGCGTAGGTTGCAATCACCGCGGCCGGGGCATTGCTCAGCCACACCGCGCAAAACGTCACCGCAAAAAACACCACGTTGCGCCGCGCAGAACCGTCGCCCGGTTCACCCGAGTCCGCGATCCCCAGCGCCGCCAGCAATAGCAAGGGGAAAAAGGCGATCGCCAGTTGCTCGGCAAAATCGCTGCGCATGTACACGATGAGCAGTGTGTACGGATTCGCAACATAAAAGGCTGCCCCCAAAAGCGCCGCCAACCGGGAAGAGCTCACTCGCCGCAGCAGCGCATACGCGGAGAGGCCGGCGAACGCCTGCGCGCAGAAGATGAACGCGCCTGCCACCGCCGTCCAGCGCACCAGGCTGCCCAGCAGCGCTCCGAACAGCCACGACAGCGGCGGATAGAAAATAAAGCGCGGCTCGCCAAACCCGAAGTTGGCATGCTCGGCCCAGCGCGGAAAAAGGATGCCTTGCTTCCACTGATTCGCCGCTTCCAGCCACGACGCCATGTGGAACGAGACGTCGTGCCCCGAAGCCGTGCCCAGTCTCCAGAAGGGAATCAAGATGGCCAGCGATGCGCACGCGGAAACCAGCGCCGCCAGCCCCCATTCGCGCGCCGCGCCCGAGCCGGCGCGCACTTCTCGCGCGGCGTCCTCGCTCACTTCCTTCACTTCGCTTTTTCGTTCTTGTAGATCACGCCTTCTTTCATCACAAAAAAGACGTGCTCCGTCTGCCGGATATTTTGCGAAGGATCGCCCGGCACCGCCACCACGTCGGCCAGCTTGCCGCTCTCCAGCGAACCGATCGTGCTGGAGAGTCCCAGCAGATCGGCATCATTCGAGGTGCCGGCTTTCAGCGCTTCAATCGGCTTCATGCCCAGGTCCACCATCTGGTGAAACTCTTCGGCGTTGCGCCCATGCGGATATACGGCCGCGTCCGTCCCTAATCCGATTTTCACGTTCTTGGCGAGCGCTTTTTGGAAGGTCTGGTGCACGGAGGCGATCGCCGCCTCGGCCTTTACCTTGATGGCCGGCGGGATGGGCACGCCCTTGGCGATTTGTTCGGAAAGGCCTTGCACCGCCATCAGCGTCGGCACGTAGTAGGTGCCCTTCTGCTTCATCAGATCCAGGGCCTCGTCATCCAGAAACGATCCGTGCTCGATCGAATCGATTCCCGCGCGAATGGCACGCTTAGCCCCTTCCGCGCCGTGCGCGTGCGCCGCGGTCTTCAGGCGCAGGGCGTGCGCTTCGTCCACCAGCGCGTCGAGTTCCGCCTGCGTAAGCTGCGGCGTATCCACCGCATCCGCCAGCGAGAGCACGCCGCCCGTGGCGCAGGTCTTGATCACGGTCGCGCCATATTTGTGCGCCAGCCGCACCGCGCGGCGCGCTTCGTCCGCGCCGTTGACGACACCTTCCTCCGGCCCGGTCTCCTTTCCCAGTGCGCCTTCGCGGTAACCCGTCTCGTCGCAGTGCCCGCCGGTGGCTCCGATCGCGTGCACTGCCACCAGCATGCGCGGGCCGGGCACCACGCCCCGATTGATCGCGTTGCGCAGCCCGGCGTCGAGAAAATGCGAAGAGCCGACATCGCGCACCGTCGTAAACCCGGCCAGCAGCGTGATTCGCGCGTTGACGCTCGCATCCAGCGCCATCTCCGGAATCGGTTTGCGCAGCGAATCCAGGGCCGCCCGCGAGTAGTCCTCGCTGTAAGGCATGGTCAGGTGCGTGTGCGCGTCAATGAACCCCGGCAGCAGCGTCGCATCGCCCAGGTCGATCACCTCCGCGCCCGCGGGCACCGCCGCGCCGGAGCCGACGCCGACAATCTTGCCGCCGGTCACCACCACCATCCCCGGCGTCACCACCCCGGCGCTTTTTCCGTCATAGAGACGCGCCGCTTTCAACACATACGATTTCTGCGCGGCTTGCTCCTGCCCTAGCGCGGCGCTCATCGCCAACCCGCAGAACAACACCAGCGCGGCAACTCTCCGGATCATGGAACTCTCCTTATCGGTTCTGACTCTCGTGGGCTCAAAGGGACTCAGTGGCTCAAAACGCGAACGCTCAAAATAACGTGCCGGGCGGAAATGTCAAGCCGCACGCGGGGTCTGGCATTGCGCCGGTTCGCTGCTCTCGCTATCCTTTTCAGGAACGCCGCCCGCGTCCCGCCTGTACGCCGTCAAGGAGCTTCCATTGCCCCCGGTTCCGCCGGTTCGCATCCGCGACGCGAATACTGCTCCGCTTCGCCCTGGTGGCCAGTACGTCCTGTATTGGATGATTGCCGCGCGCCGCCTGCGCTACAACTTTGCCCTCGATCGTGCGCTGGAGCATTGCGTGGCGCTGGGCAAGCCGCTGCTGGTGCTGGAAGCCCTGCGCTGCGGCTACCGCTGGGCCTCCGACCGCCATCACGCCTTTGTGATGCAAGGCATGGCGGATAACGCCGCGCATGCCGCGGCGCACGGTATCGCCTACTACCCGTATCTGGAACCGGCCGATGGCGCCGGCAAGGGCCTGCTGGAGGCGCTCGCCGCGCAGGCATGCCTGGTTGTCACCGACGATTTCCCCTGCTTCTTCTTGCCGCGCATGGTCGCGGCCGCCGCGCAAAAGCTGCCGGTCCGCCTGGAAGCCGTGGATTCCAACGGGCTGTTGCCGGTTCGCGCGGGCAATCAGGTGTTTGCGCGCGCCATGGATTTCCGCCGCTTCCTGCAGAAGTGTCTCCCCGCGCACCTGACGAACTTTCCTCGCAAAGAGCCGCTTGCCAGAGCCTCCCTCGCACCCGCCTGCGCCATTCCGGCTGCCGTCACCAAACGCTGGCCGCCTGCCTCGCCCGCGCAGCTCTCCGTGACCCCGGCGGCGCTCGCCGCCCTTCCTATCGATCACGCGGTGAGGGTCGCGGAAACGCGCGGGGGAACGGAAGCCGCCCGCGCGTGCTTGCAGAAATTTCTCACCGAAAAGTTCGCGGACTATGCCGAGCATCGCAGCGAGCCGGAGCACGACGCCGCCAGCGGCCTCTCGCCCTATCTGCACTTCGGCCACATTTCCGTGCACGAAGTGTTCGCGGAGCTGGCGCGAGGCGAAAACTGGAAGCTGGAAAAGCTCGCGGTTCGCCCGAATGGCGCTCGCGAAGGCTGGTGGAACATGTCGCCCGCCGCCGAAGCTTTTCTGGATGAGCTCGTCACCTGGCGCGAAGTCGGGTATAACTTCTGCGCTCACCGCCCGGACTATGATCAATTCGAATCGCTTCCCGATTGGGCGCTGAAGACCCTAAAACTTCACGCCCGCGACGAACGCGCGCACCTCTATTCGCCCGAAGAATTCGAACGCACCCAGACTCACGACCCGCTGTGGAACGCCGCGCAAGTGCAGCTGATGCGCGAAGGCCGCATCCACAACTATTTGCGTATGCTCTGGGGAAAGAAAATTCTGGAGTGGTCGCGGACCCCGCAGGAAGCCGCGCAAATCATGATCCATCTCAACAACAAGTACGGCCTCGACGGCCGCAATCCCAATTCCTACACCGGGATTTTCTGGGTGTTGGGCCGCTACGATCGCCCCTGGCCGCCTGAACGTCCGGTCTTTGGCGTCATCCGTTATATGAGCTCGGAAAACACGGCGCGCAAATTTTCCGTCAAAAATTTCATTCGCGCTTATGCTCCAGATTCCGGCGCGCAAACGCAGCTCGGCTTCTGACCGCGTCTCGCATACAGGGTTCACCCTATCCTGTGAATTTTGGAGTATCCGTGTAAGACAAGTAGAATCAGTATCTTAAGGGAGCCGATGATTCGTAACGCTGCTTCTTGCCAGTGAAATTATCGTCACTTACCGGATGAGAAGTTTGTTAGACTCTCAAGCGAGCTGAGCTAGGGATTTACTTACAACCTGGGATCCCATCCCCCCCGTTGCACCTCCCTCGGACCGCCCCCAGCTCTTCGACAATTACCTGGTTTCTGGGAGCTCCGTTATGAGCAGCAAAGTGCACTCTTCTCGTTTTTCCGCTGGAGTCTGGATGGGTCGCCCGCACGACTACCTTTCTCGTCGCCGCCGCTTCAACAAGGTCGCCAACGTCGTTTTGGTAGCGGTCTTCAGCCTCCTGCTTGCCGGCATCATTGTGTACACGTCCAACCCCGGCGCATTCAACGGCCATCGCTGAAGTTGCGAATCGCCCGGGCCGCTGTTTCACCTTCCTGCGGCCTGGAAGTTTGTGGCCTGCGACACCCGGTCTAGAATTGTAATCTTCCCGCCCGAAGACTCTCCCGCGAGGTCTGCATGGCCGAAGGCCATTCTGTGGTGCGCTGGGCGCGCTGGCTTGCGCCCCTGGTTGGCGAACCGCTGCTTTCGATCGAGGCGCCACAACGCTGGCGCGAGATTGTGGACGAGCTTTTCGCCGCTGCCCGCCGCGGCAAAACGCCGCTGGCCCTGCGCGAAATCCACACGCATGGCAAGCATCTGCTGCTTCATCTGTCCGATGGCACCACAATCCACTGCCACGGTTTGATGTACGGCTCATGGCAGGTCGGCAAGTCCGGCATGAAGTTGCGCAAACCGGAATCGCGTGTCCGCCTGCGCCTGCGTACGGCAGCGCACGATGCGGTGTTTTACAACGGCCCGGTCGTGGAATTCCTTTCCGCCCAGGAACTCGCCGCGCACGAACGCATCCGCGCGCTCGGGCCGGACATCCTGCATGGCAAGTTTGATCGTGAAGAAGTCTGGCGGCGTCTCACGCGTCCCAAAAACCGCAATCGCTCTCTGGGCGACGCGACGCTGGACCAAACCATCCTTGCCGGCGTCGGCAACATCTTCAAGTCCGAAGGGCTTTTCCTCGCGCGCCTGGATCCGCGCCGCCTGGTGGGCCTGGTCTCCCGCGAAGAATGGGAACGTTTCCTCGATTCCACGCTCCCTCTCATGCAGGCAGCATGCAAGTCTGCCGGCGCCATCCGCACGCTGCCTCCTAATCTGCGCCGCGGAAAACGCGGCCGCGACGCTCTCAACTTCGTCTATTTCCGCTCCGGCCGACCGTGCTATTTCTGCGGCGCCACGCTCCTGCGCATCGCCCAGGGTGAGCTGCAGCGCAGCACCTACTTTTGCCCCAACTGCCAGAAGTAGGCGTGTCCCGCAGTGCCTGTGCTCCTCGCTTCTTCGCGGCGGCACTTGCGTCCACCCTGCGTCTTGCAGCACGATATCGAGGCGAATGTCCACCAGTCCGGATGTGCTCATCATAGGCGCGGGTCTAGCTGGTCTCTCTTGCGCTCGTCACCTTTCCGATGCCGGGGTCTCCTTCCAGGTGCTCGAAGCCTCCGACGGCGTCGGCGGACGGGTTCGCACCGACGAGCACGACGGCTTTCTGCTCGACCGCGGCTTCCAGGTCCTGCTGACCGCGTATCCCGAAGCCCAGCGGACGCTGGACTATCCCGCTCTGGACCTGAAGAAGTTCTCGCCGGGTGCGTTCTCCTGGTTTGCCGGGCGCATGAACAGGCTCGTGGATCCCTGGCGCACGCCGGGAGCATGGGGCGATGCGTTCCGTTCCGATTTCGGCACGCTGCTCGACAAGTTTCGCATTCTTCGCCTGCGCTCCCAGCTGCGGCGCGCCACCATCGAACAGATCTTTCAGCGTCCCGAACGCTGCACGAAAGACGCCCTCCTGGCTGCAGGCTTCTCGCCGGAATTCGTGCACCATTTTTTCCGCCCTTTCTTCGGCGGCATTCTCCTCGATGGCGAACTCAGGTCCTCCAGCCGCATGTTCGAATTTGTCTTCAAGATGCTGTCCGAAGGAGACACGGCCGTCCCTGCTCGCGGCATGGGCGCCATTCCCGCGCAAATCGCTTCCCATCTACCGCCCGGCTCGGTGCGGCTCAATGCCGCCGTCGAATCCTTGCACGAAAATGAGGTCACCCTGAAAGGCGGTGAACCGCTTCGCGCCCGCGCCATTGTCGTCGCCGCCGACGGCCCTTCCGCCGCGCACCTGGCCGGCGAAGCCGAGCCTGCTTCGCGCAGCGTTTCGTGCTTCTATTTCGCCGCCGACGAGCCGCCCCTTGCGGATCCCATGCTGCTGCTGAACGGCGACGGCGCCGGGCCCGTAAACAATTTCGCCGTCATTTCGCAGGTCGCCCCTTCCTATGCGCCCGCCGGCAAGTCGCTGATCTCGGCCACGGTCCTCGGCACGCATCAGCTCACCGACGACCAGCTCGGCGGCTTCATCATTGCTCAGATGAAAACCTGGTTTGGCAGTGTCGCCCGTTCCTGGCGTTTCCTGCGTTCTTACCGCATCGCACACGCGCAGCCGCAACAATTCCCCGGCGCGCTCGATCCGCCGCAGCGTCCCGTCCGCATTCGCCCCGGCGTGTATCTCTGCGGCGATCACCGCGACAACGCTTCCATTCACGGCGCCATGCTCAGCGGACGCCGCGCCGCCGAAGCGGTGGTCGCGGACTTCTCACGTTAACGCGCCGGACGTCGTGGCGTGTCTGTGGTGCCGCACCGCAGCGGTGCGCCGCGAATGACTACTTTTCCCGGATCCCACACCTTTTCCACAAATTTTTCTAATCTAATCCTTCGTACTATTGACCACCCCCCTGTCCCCTCGGACACTGAACTCATGGCACGATATTCGGCATTTCTCGGCCGTGCGGTGGAAGTGCAATATCGCGCCGGGGACATCTGCCTGCCCGCTTCCGGCACCTTTGTCGGCGATTCCGGCCGCTCCATTTTCCTGGAGCAGCATTACGAACAGCACGGCCAAACCAAGAATTTCCGCTGGGAAATTCCCTATCCCTGTATCGTGCGCCTGGAAGAAGTGGAAGCCCCCGCGCCGCGGCCACCGGCCTCCGTTCCCGCGGTGATTCAGGAAGCGCAGCCTGACGCTCTGCGGGCCAACGCCGCGCGCGCTGGCGCTCCCTCGGTCCTGCCGCTGGCGCATCGCCCGAAAACCGCCTGAATCAGCCAGCTTCTGCAGCGCCCCCCGGGTCTGCTCCTTCGAACCGCCCGCATTCGCCCTGCTGACCTCCGTTACCTGCGGACCGCTCTCCGCCATTCCCGCGCTACACTAACCTCCACGCAACTCGGAGAAACCACGTGCCTCAACCCACAGTCGCTCTCATCGGTCTCGGCCTCATGGGCCGCCCCATGGGACACAACCTCCTGAAGGCCGGCTTTCCGCTGCATGTCTGGAACCGCACGGCATCTCGGGCCGAATCCCTGGTCGCGGCCGGCGCACGCCTGGCCGCTTCGCCTGCCGAAGCGGCCGCAGCCGCCGACGTACTCGTCACCATCGTCAGCGATCCACCTGCGCTCGAACAGGTGCTGTGGGGCGACCCGAAGTCAGGCGGCGCCTTCGCGGCTTTGAAGAAAGGCGCGATCTATCTCGATTCCAGCACGGTCTCGCCGGCGCTGGCCCGCAAGATTGCCGCGGCTTCGACCGCTGCCGGAATCCGTTTTCTCGATGCACCGGTCACCGGGGGTACCTGGGGCGCGGAAAAGGGCGAGCTCCTTTTCATGATTGGCGGAGAAGAAGCGGACCTGGAGGCAGCGCGGCCTGTCATCAGCGCTATGGGCAAAAAAATCTTCCACGTCGGCCCAAACGGTGCCGGACAAACCATCAAGCTCGCCATGAACCTGTTGCTGGCCCTGCAAGTGGATGCCTTTGCCGAGTCCCTCGCGCTGGTCACCCGCGCCGGCTTGGCCGGAGAAAAGCTGGTGGAGGTGATGCAGTCGAGCATGGCGCGATCTGGCGTACTCGACGTCAAAGCGCCGGTCATGCTCAAGGGCGACTACACACCGAGCTTCCCGCTCCGTCTGATGCACAAGGACCTCGGCCTGGCGCTCGATCTCGCCAATCAACTCGGCGTCCCGCTCCCTGCCGGCGCCGCTGCCCGCGAAGTGTACAGCGCCGTCAAAGGATCGTCCGCCGAGGATCTCGATTACGCCGCGGTCTTCAAATTCTGGGAAAAATAAAGCAGGGACTGCCTGTTCTAGCGAATCGTCTGATCTCCGCTGTGCAAGGCATGCGACTTGCCCCGCCATACGAACGACCCGGCCGCGTTCTCGGGCAGCTTGATTCGCGCAACCAATCCATCGCCTTCGCGCGTGTATTCCACTTCTACCAGACCCTGCGGAATTGGCATCGCCGCTTGCACGTGCTTTAGTCCGCCAAGATGCGGTTCGATCGCGATTTCAGCGAACCCCGGCTTCGCGGGATGGATTCCCGCAACGATGGTCAGCAGATCGTAATTCGGGTGCGCGCTCCAGGCGTGCGAATCGGACCGCGTCGGCTCCGGCGATTCCGCCCAGGTGCTCAAGCCCAGCGCCACCATCTGCCGCCACGGCCCCAGCAGCTGCAAATACTCTTCGCCCATGCCGGCGTGTTCCAGCGCGCGTGCCAGGTAGAAGCGGAAGTAGTAGGTGGCCGTGGTCATGGGAGGCAGGGCCGGGCCACTTGCGGAAAAGCCCGGGTCGCTCGCGGAGAGAATTCGGGTCAGCAAGTCCTTCTGGCGCCGCGCTGGAATCACGTCCAGCCAGATGGCAAGAATGTTGGCGTGCTGGCTGAAATGCGATTGCGCCGGCGTGTCCGCGAGCAGCTGCTCTTTCTCGCTCCAGCAGAGTTTCCACACCGCGTAACCGGCATGCGCCGCCGCGTCGCGATACTCCGCAGCAAGAGTCTTGTCGCCGAATTTCTCCTCGAGCTCCGCCGCGTATTGCAGCGCTTCCACGAACTGCAGGGTAAGGCTCGCCGAGCCTCCATCGGCGTCCTGGGGCGGCACTCCGCCGGAAAAATCCTGACCCCAATCGAGGAAGGGCCACCAGGGAATGCGACCCAGCAAGCCGTCCGGCCGCTGCCTGCGCACAAACCAGTTCAGCACGGTGCGCGTACCCGGCAGTTGCTCGCGCACGAATTTCTCGTCGCCGCGGTACATCCAGAAATCGTGCACCATCCCCACCCAAAGCAGGGAAAAGCTGGGAATCATCTGCACCAGCGAGGAAGGGTAGCGGCTCTGCGTGATGCCTTCCGGCACTCGTGAATGATTGAAGGCATCGATCGCTTGCCGCGCCAGCCGGTCGTCGCCGCTAACGCTGTAGGAGATCAGCGCCTGAATGCGCGTGTCGCCAATGTACTGCAGGCGCTCCCAGTAGGGCGTGTCCATGTACGTGTCATGTGCATCCAGGCGAGCGGTGCGCCAGCCGATTTTCCAGATGGGCGCGAGCGACTCGTCGTCGCTCGCGAAGCGTGCCTTTTCGATAAAGGGATACGCGCTGAACCAGGTCTGCAAGGAATCCAGCTGCAGCGGCTGCGCCTTGGTTTCGACATCGATCTGCAAGAAACGCCAGGTGCGCCAGCCGAGCGGAGAAAACTCGCGCGGCGTCTCGCCGCCGCCGGAAACGAACTCATCGCTCACGCCCTCGATATGTTTGCCGGCGGTCTCGTTGCGGTTGCCTTTCTGGCCCTTTTCGTCAAGCAGCGCTTCCGCATAGGTCAACCGCACGCTCCCGCCCGAACCTCCGCGCACTGCCAGCACCGGGAAGCCGGTTACGAGGTCGCCGCGATCCAGCAGCAAACTCACTCTGCTGTTTGCGGGGATGGTTATGCCGTGCTCCGGAAAGGCCGGGGCCGGAGAGATTCCTGTCGCGCGCACCAGTCTGCCGGAGGCCGCAGCGCTGCGCTCCATGGGCGGCAAGCCGTCAGGGAGCAGTTGCCAGTTGTTCGGCGGATCGCTCTGGCCCTTGCGCGCGCCGCGTCCCAGTGTGAGTGCATGGGTCCACGGAGAGTTCGGGGTCCGCGCACCGGGCGCTTCCGTCCAGCCCCAGTCCCAGGCCGCGCCGTCCAGGCGCTCCTCGGGCTCGGCCGCGAAATAGTCGCGCATCTTCGGCCGCGCAATCGTGAGCCCGTGCTCCTGTTCGACTTCCCAGGTGGCATCTGTGTCCGCCGCACGTTCGGCATCGCTGTGCCCGTGCACCAGGAATCCGGCGCGTTCGCTGATCTGGGCGACGGCAGCGCGCGTGCCGTAGTGCCAGACCGTCGCGCTCAAGAAATTTTGTCCGGAATGCAGGAAGGCGGAGATGTCGAGTGTTTCATAGCGCCAGTGGCCGAGGTCGTCGCGGCTCGGCCCGCGGCCCGCCTCCTGCCCGTTCACGCACAGCAGGAACTGGTTGTCCGCGCTTACATCAATCCGAAATTCCTTCGGCGCCTGGGAAAGTTCGATGACCTTGCGAAAGTGCAGCACCACGAAATCGCGTTCGGGCGCTTCCGGCGCGGTGATCCACTGCGCCGTCCAGGGTTTCTGCGCCGCCATGGCATCATCCTGCGCTGCAGCTCCGGCCGAGCACCCAGCCAAGCCCAGCAAGCAAATCAGACCGCGCAGAAATCTTGCGGAAGTGTTCATGGTCTGCACCAAAGCTCGCCCATCTTACAGGCCGAGCGAATCGCGCGAAACGGAAAAAGGCCGCCACGCGGCGGCCTGGGCGGAATGGAAAGGAACCTGGGCTAGGGCTTGGCGTTCGGCGAGAAGAAGCCGATCGGCAAGTCGCGCGAGGTGCGCAGCCCCGCGGGCGCATCGAGAATCGCCGGAATGGAATTCACCGCGACGGAAGCGGTGGCGATGTCGCCGTGCGATCCCCCGGGAATCGTCAGGCTGATGTTGGGATGACCGGTCAATGTGACCGTGTCCGCGGGATCCTTGGCGCCGACGTACATCTGCAGCTCGAGATACACGAGTTCCTTGCCCCCGGAAAGGCCGCGTGCGATCTGGTGCACACCGGCTGCCTGGCCGGCTTCGACGGTCAGGTATTCGGTCTGCACGCGCTCGCTGGCGACTTTCGGCTCGATGGTTTCCGTGATTTCGTCCACCGGCAGGCCAAGGCTCTCCGCGACCATGGCCACGGACTCCGGTAGTCCGACGTGCTTGATAACGCCTTCCTGCACCTTACTGCGAAATTCCTCCAGGCTCAGGCCCGCGCCGATTTTTTTCTGCAGCGGCAGGCGGCGCTTGGAGGCGTCCACGATGCGCAGTGCTTTGGCGTGCTCGATGCGCTGCGAAACCGCGGCCAGCGTTATCACCAGCTTATCCATCACAAAACCGGGATTCACGCCAGTGCCCACCAGGGCCACGCCCCAGTCCTTCGCTTCCTTGTCCAGTTGCGCGGCCAGCTCAGGATGCGTCCTGTAGGGATAGGAAAGCTCTTCGCAGGTGGAAACGACGCAGGAGCCGGCGCGAAGGCAGGCGATCAACTGGTCGGTGACCTTGGCCAGGGAAGAGGAGGTGGTGTGCATGACGATGTCGGCGGCCTGGCCGAGCACCTCTTCGGCGTTATCGGAAATTTTCACGCCCCACGGCGCGTCGGAAGCGCCGGCCACTTCGCCCAGGTCTTTGCCGACCTTGGCCGGGTCGGTGTCGATGGCGCCGACGATTTCCACGGACTGCTTTTCGCGCAGCAGTTTGACGATGGAGACGCCGATCGGCCCGATGCCGTATTGAATTGCGCGTATCTTGCGTTTCACCGAGAGCCTCCGACCGACCGGAAATTTGTGCGCGGCGCGCACAGCAGGATTTTTGCGCGCGGAGAAACCTCTACGATAAGGGATTCACCGCGGCATGGCAAACGCTTCGCGCGCGAGCCAGCCGCGTGCCCGGAAGGCAACTGCGCTGGCGCGGGCGTGGCACGCGGATTCATAATGATGGCGTACCGCGCGGCCACCGCTTCGAGCGGAACGCGCGGTGCGGAGGTGCACAATGCCGGCTCGCAAACTCGCGGACGACGAAATCACGAAGCTATTGAGCCGCATGCCCGGATGGCGCGCGGTGAACGGAAAACTGCACAAACAATTCGAATGCAAGGACTTCAACGCGGCGTTCGGCAACATGACGCGCGTGGCCCTGGTAGCCGAAGCGATGAACCACCACCCGGAGTGGTCGAACGTGTGGAACCGGGTGACCTTTGACCTGGTGACACACAGCGTGAAGGGCATCAGCGACCTGGATTTCGTGCTGGCGGAAAAGATCGAGGAGATCTTCGCCACCCAGGCGGCCAGCCGGGCGACTTCCGGCACATGATCGGAGCGCACCAGCCACAAAGCAAACACCGCGGGTGGTTGCTGACCGGGCTTCGCTGGCTGGCTGCGTTCGCCGTTTTCGCGATCCTGCTGCATTTCCTGCCGACGGCGCCGCTGCGCGCCGCGCTGGCCCGCGTTCCCGCAATCCGCTTTGCCAGCATCCTGTTCCTGTATCTGTGCGCCCACGCCGTCGGTGTGCTGAAGTGGCGGATGACGGTGAACGCCGCGGGCGCGCAACTCAATTTCTCCACCAGCGCGCAATGCTATCTCGGCGGGCTTTTCGGCACGCTGTTCCTGCCCTCCATCATCGGCGGAGACGTGGTGCGTCTGGCGGTGGGTTTGCGGCGCAGCCCGCGGCCGGCGGCGGTGCTGGCGGGAAACGTCGCGGATCGTTTCCTGGATGTGGCGGCTCAAGCAGCGCTGGTGCTGGTGGGGCTGTGGTTGCTGCCGGGGTCCTTGCCGCCGCAGCTTGGCGCGCTGGCGCGCAAGGCGCTGCTGATCGCCGCCGCGGCGGGCCTGCTGTTGGTGTTGTTGTTCTTCGCGCTGCGCAAGGCGGCGCTCGCCGGACGTTCGCGGCGCTTCTTGCGCAATCTCGCGCGGTTGCGCCATGCGCTGCGCTCGGTACGGAAGCGCCCGCACATTCTGGGCGCGGGGTGGCTGCTCGGCGTGCTGATCCAGGGAAGCTTCATTGTGCTGAATGCGCTGCTGGCCGTCTCCTGCGGGCTGGTGCTTCCGCTGCGGGTGTGGCTGTTCGCTTGGCCGCTGGCCAAGCTGGCGGCACTGCTGCCGCTCACGCAAGGCGGGATGGGCATACGCGAAGCGGTGCTGGTGGCGCTGCTGCTGCCGTTTGGCGCGCCGTCCGCGTTGGTGCTGGCGTCCGGCCTGGTTTGGGAAGGGATTATCCTCGCCGGCGGTTCGCTGGCGGGATTGGCCGCTTTCGGGCTAGGCAAGCTGGATCGAAGAAGAAGCGAAAGCCGGTAGAACTTTACTAACCCGCACACAGGGGTCTTGACACCTCCGCTCCCGGGGCCAAAACTGTTGGTCCCCCTTCTGCAGCTAAACCCTGAGAGGACTGCCTTCCCCAGTCCGGCGAGCGCGTTTTTCCGCGCGGCTAGGACCAGTCATGGGAACGAAAGTGATGGACGCTTCGCAGGACAGCGAAGCGCTGCAGCGACGCTTTGCCGAATTTGACCAGTTGTGCAGGAAGTCGCCGATCGGCCTCGCGACTCTGGACGCCGAGATGCGCTTTGTGCAGGCCAACGAAGCGTTGGCAGGATTTCTGCAGGCGACGAGCGATGCGCTGCCCGGCCGCGCGTTGCGCGACGCTCTCGGCGGACGAGGCGATGCGCTGCTGGAGTTCGCGCAGGAAGCGCAGCGTACTGGCCAGGCGCGGCTGCAGCGGGAAGTGACCCTGCGCGCGGCGAGCGAGTTGCCTGGTCTTCGGCACTTCCTGGCCTATCTGTACCCGCTCGGCGGCGAAAGCCGCGCTCTTGGCTTGGCCCTGGTCGAAACCACGGAGCGAAAGACGTCCGAGGACTCGCTGCGGCAATCGGAAGCACGCTACCGCGACTTGCTGGAGCACTCGGTCTTCGGCGTGTGCCGGGTTACGACCGAGGGCGCGGTCCGTGGCGCGAACAGTGCGATGCTGCGCATTCTGGGCTGCTCGACGCCGGAAGAGCTGCCAGGGCTGAATTTTCTGCGCGACGTTTTCCGGTTTCCCGATCAACAGGCGCAGTTGCTGGCGGAGTGCCGTTCCCAGGGAATGGCCAGCAACACCGAAACGGAATGGAAGCGACGCGATGGCGGGCTGGTCGCGGTGCGCCTGCATTTGCGGCAGCTGGCGAGCGGCGGCGAAATCCTGGAAGTGATTGCGGAGGACATCACCGAACTGCGCGCGCTGGAACGGCAGCTGCAGCACGCACAAAAATTCGAGGCCATCGGGCAACTGGCGGGCGGCATCGCGCACGACTTCAACAACGTGATCGGCGCCATTCTGGGCTGGGCGGAACTCGGATTCGAGCAGAATCGCAGCGTGCCGCAAGCCGCGGAACGATTCACGCGGATTCGCGAGCAGGCGGAACGCGCGGCCTCGCTGACCCGCGAGCTGCTGGCTTTTGCCCGCCGGCAGGTGCTGCAGCCGCGCGCCGTGGATCTCAATTCCGTGGTGAATGGGCTGGTGACCTTCCTGGACCGGGTAATCGGCAGAGACATCGTTCTCGAAGTGCAGCTCTCCCCGCTGGACGCGATCAAGGCCGACCAAACGCAGGTGGAACAGGTGCTCATGAATCTGTGCCTGAACGCGCGGGATGCCATGCCGGACGGCGGACGCTTGCTGATCGAAAGCGGCATGGTGGAAGTGGATCAGAGTTACTCGCGTTTTTATCCGGGAGTCGCGCCGGGGCGCTACGCCGTGCTTTCGGTTTCCGACTCTGGGCAAGGCATGGACAACCAGACGCTGGAACGGGTGTTCGAACCGTTTTTCACGACCAAAGAACAAGGCAAGGGAACCGGGCTGGGGCTTTCGACGGTGTACGGAATCGTGAAACAGCACGGCGGATTTCTCCACGTGTACAGCGAACCGGGGCAGGGCAGCCTGTTCCGCGTATATTTCCCGGCGATGCCGGGCGCCGGCGTGGCCGAAAGCGCGGTGGTCGCGGTGCCGCGAGTGGAAGAGCTGCGCGGAACGGAAACGGTGTTGCTCGCCGACGATCACGAGTCGATCCGGGAAATGGCCCGGCAGTCCCTTTCCGGGCTCGGCTACCGGGTTTTCTGCGCCGCGGACGGCGAGGAAGCGCTGCGCTTGTGCGAACAGCACACCCCGCAGGTGGCGGTGCTCGACCTGGTGATGCCGAAGCTTGGCGGCGTGGCCACCGCGGAAAAGCTGGCGCAGCGCTTCCCCGGCATCGCGCTGATTTTCACCAGCGGCTACTCGCGCGATCGCGGCGAATCGGCGGAGCAGGTGCCGAACGCCTCGTATCTGCAAAAACCGTATAGCCCGTCGAATCTGGGGCGATTGCTGCGCGAGGTGCTCAGCGCCGCAAAATCCAAGCCGTAGACGAGGCCCGCCTCGCTGCGGCAAGCGCTTTCGCCACGCCGTCTCTTTTGCCCATTTCCTTTACACTGGGTGGCGTGCCTGCACTCCTGGAACTGGAAAATGTATCGGTGGCGCGCGGTGAGGCGATTGCGCTGCGCGATGTTTCCCTGCGTGTCGAAGTCGGCGAGCACGTGTGCATCCTGGGGCCGAACGGGTGCGGGAAGTCCACGCTGATCAAGACGGTGACGCGCGAATGCTACCCGCTCATCCGGGAAAACTCGGCGATGCGCATCCTCGGACGTGAGCGCTGGGATATTTTCGAATTGCGAGCGCATCTGGGCATCGTTTCGCCGGACCTGCTGGCGTCCTGCACCACCGATTCGACCGGGCGGGACGTGGTGCTTTCCGGGTTTTTCAGCAGCACGCGGATTTTTCCGCACCACCATCCAGAGCCGGAGCACGTGGCGCGGGCCAATGCCGCGCTGGAGAAGCTGCACATCGCGCACCTGGCGGAGCGCCCGGTGATGACCATGTCCTCCGGTGAGGCCAAGCGGACGCTGATTGCGCGGGCGCTGGTGCACCAGCCGGACACCCTGCTCTTCGACGAACCATCCAACGCGCTGGACATCGGCGCGCAGTGGCAACTGCGCGAAACCATGCGCGAACTGGCGCGCAGCGGCCTGGCGCTGCTGCTGGTGACGCATCACGTAAGCGAAATCGTGCCGGAAATCGAGCGAGTGATCCTGCTGCGGGAAGGCCGGATTCTGGCGGACGGCGCAAAAGAAGCGGTGCTGACCGAAGACAATCTGCGAACGCTCTTCGGCGTGGACGTGCGACTGCGCCGCCACGAAGGCTACTTCCACCTCTACTGAGTCGCGAAAAGTTTCGACCGTAATTACTTTTTGTCAGAGCTGCCGCGGTTCGCCGTACGCGCTTCGGGGCTCTTTGGGGTCCAGTCTTCCGGGGGGAAGGCGACGCGCCAGAACTGCGGGCGACGCGAAGAAAATTCCAGGCCGACTTCGGCCTTGTTGGCGCGCACCGGACCCAGGAAAGCAACGATGCACTCCTGCTCTTCCTTGGTGGTCTTGTTCTGCAGGGTCAGGATGCTGCCATTGGTGATACGGGTCTGAAGGAGGACCAGCGCACCGTGCGCGTTAATGGCCAGGGTGTCGGTTTCTTCCTCGAACGCCTGGCCTTTGGCGTCCAGACCGTGGATTTTGACGCCGACTTGCATCAGCACCCGCTGGCTGCGGCGGCGGGCGCCGGGATTGATGGGTTGGCTTGGCGGATTGGACATGAGTAGCTCGCTCGATTTTGACTATACCGCAAGGCACACAGGCGCCAGAGCCGGGTGCGGGGAAAAGGTAACGTCTCAGGAACGCTGGTCGATCGCGACGTAGTCGCGGGTTTCGCTGCCGAGATAGATCTGCCGCGGGCGGGCGATTTTCTGTTCGGGGTCCAGCAGCATTTCCTGCCATTGCGCGAGCCAGCCGGAAGTGCGGGGAATGGCGAAGAGCACGGGAAACATGGTCATGGGGAAGCCCATGGACTGGTAGATGAGGCCGGTGTAGAAGTCCACGTTGGGGTAGAGGCGGCGCTTCACGAAATATTCGTCCTCCAGAGCGATGCGTTCGCACTCCAGAGCGATCTCCAGGAGCGGGTTTTTGCCCATCAGTTCGAATACTTCATAGGCCACGCGCTTGATGATGCGGGCGCGCGGATCGTAATTCTTGTACACCCGATGGCCAAAGCCCATGAGCTTGGTTTCGCCGGCCTTGACCCGCTTGATGAAGTCCGGAACCTTCTGCACCGAGCCGATTTCCAGCAGCATGCGCAGCACCTCTTCATTGGCGCCGCCATGCAGCGGACCATACAAGGCGGCGATGGCCGCGGCCGTCGCGGAATAGGGATCGACGTGCGAGCTGCCGACGCCGCGAATCACGTTGGCGGAGCAGTTCTGCTCGTGATCGGCGTGCAGTATGAACAGGATGTCCAGCGCGCGCTCCAGCGTGGGGTTGGGGCGATAGCGGGTCTCGGTGGTGCGGAACAGCATGTTCAGGAAGTTGCCGGGATAGCTGAGCTCGTTATCGGGATAGACAAACGGCATGCCCAGCGTGTGGCGATAGGCGAACGCGGCGATGGTCGGCATCTTGCCGATCAGCCGGTAGGTCTGCTTCTTGCGCGACTCTTCGCTCTGGATCTCTTTGGCATCGTGGTAGAAGGTCGAGAGCGCGGCGATGGTGGAAATCATCATGCCCATGGGGTGGGCGTCGTAGTGGAAGCCATCGAGAAACTTCTTGATGCTCTCGTGAATGAAGGTGTGGTGGCTGATGTGCCAGGTCCAGTCCTTCAATTGCTGGTCGGTGGGCAATTCGCCGTGCAGCAGCAGGTAAGCGGTCTCGAGATAGGTGCTTTTTTCCGCGAGTTCCTCGATGGGGTAGCCGCGGTAGCGCAGGATGCCTTTGTCGCCGTCAATGTAGGTGATGCGGCTGATGCAGGAGGCGGTGTTGTTGAAGGCCGGGTCGTAACTCATCATGCCGAAATCTTCGGCGTCGGTCTTGATCTGGCGAAGGTCCATGGCCTTGATGGTGCCGTGGGTGATGGGGACCTCGTAGCTTTTGCCGGTGCGATTGTCGGTGATGCTCAAGGTTTCGCGGGACATGGAAGGGGCCTCGGTCTTTGCCAGTTTTTCAGTGGAAGCGGTGGAATCCATCGCACAAACCTCGCCACCGTCCACTGTACACCAAAGGAGAAGGGAAGAGGAACGGCCGGGGGGCAGGCGAGAGTTGGAAAAGCTGTGGATAGAAGAAAAGAAAGGGCTTAGGAGGGGGGAAGGCGGGGGTCAATCCGCCTCTTGACAATAGTCGTTATAACGAGTATTATGCCCCTGTTCGCAACGCAAAACCGCAGTTGCGGGAGGCCACTCATGATTACCGTTCGCCCAAGCAAGGATCGCGGCCATGCCGACCACGGCTGGCTGGATACCCGCTTCACATTTTCCTTCGCGGATTACTACGACCCGAAGCACGTTCACTTCCGCACCTTGCGGGTGATGAATGACGACCGCATCGCCGGCGGCGGCGGCTTTCCGACGCACCCGCACCGCGATATGGAAATCGTCACCTATGTGCTGGAAGGCGCGCTGGCGCACAAGGACAGCATGGGCAACGGCTCGGTGATCAAAGCCGGCGACGTGCAGTACATGAGCGCAGGCACTGGCGTGGCGCACTCGGAGTTCAACGCTTCCAAGAGCGAGGCGGCGCACTTGTATCAGATCTGGATGTTCCCGGATAAGGCCGGGTACGAGCCGGCGTACGACCAGAAGACGTTCAGCGATGCCGACAAGCGCGGACAGCTGCGCCTGCTGGTTTCGCCGGACGGACGCGACGGCTCGATCAAGATCCGGCAGGACAATGAGCTATACGCTGCGATTCTGGGCGAGGGCCAGACCGTGAAGCACCGGCTGAACCCGGAGCGCCACGCCTATGTGCAAGTGGCGCGCGGCAGCGTGACACTGAACGGGCAGACGCTGGGCGAAGGCGACGGCGCGCAAATCTCGCAGGAGCAGGCGCTGGAGCTGACCGGCGTGAAAGAAGCGGAAGTGCTGGTGTTCGACCTGGCGTAAGACGCATGCCGCGCGACATGGAAGGGACAGCGCGGAATGGAAAACAAGAAGCCCGGTGCTCCACGCGGAGGCCGGGCTTTTTGTTTTTGTAAATGCTCTGAAGAGTGCCCAGCTCAAGGAGCCGCGGGCAGCGTGATGACCGGGCTCTGGACGAAAAAGTCGAACGGGCGCAGGACGAAGTCGTGCCACATGACGGGCATCACCGGCCAGTCTTCCGGGCGCGGCACGTGATGGAAGCCGAGCGTGTACCAGGCAACGATGTCGGTGTTTTCGATGGAGCGGTTGGCCTTGGTCCAGATGGCCAGGCCATCGTCGCCCTTGCTGGCGGTGGGATAGATCCCGGCCGCGAAGCGTTCGTCCACCTTGTAGGGCGTCACCCAGAGCTGATGGTTGGAAAACGCGCCGACCTTTTGCGGGCCGTCATCGGGATCGAGCAGCGGCGCGGCGGTGGCGCCGGGCATCAGTTCGTAGCCGACGGGATAACCGAGCGGGCCAATCACATTGGGGTTGATGAAGTGCCACATGGCGGGCTTGCTGAGGCTCAGGTCCATGAACGCGTCTTTTTCCGTTTTGGCGAGGAATGGCTCGGCGACCCAGATGCTTTTGCGCTCGGGATTCTTGAGCTGGCGTTTGACTAGCCGGTGAGCCACGAAGCTGTTGCTGGTGCCGTCCACGTCCACATCGAGGCGGAACGAGAAGAAGTGGTCGTGGTTTACGCCGACAGTATTTTCGGCAACGAAGTGGCCGAACTCGTCGGGCGCTCCGGCCATGGAGTGGCCGCCGCCATCCGCCTTCTTGGCTTTCACGGATTTAGTTTCGATGAGGCCCGTAGCGCCGACGGCCACCCGGATGTTGCCGTCGCGCTCGAAGCGCCAGTCGAGCACGTAATCGTAGTTTCCGATGACCGCGGCGGTGCGCAGCACCAGAACGCGCGCGCCAGAGCCGCCAACTTCATGATCCTCGTAGTGCCGCCAGGCAGGATCGCCGCTGTAGCTTTCATAAAGGCAGGCCAGCTGCGAGTGCAGGACGGGCAAGCCGTGGTCATCGGGGGCCAGGCCGCTGAAATATACGGCATTGGACGGGCAATCCACGTCCGCGCGCAGCGGTTTCAGGATGCCGCCGTGATAATACTCCCCCGCGTCCACGAAGACCCGCGTGGCCCAGTTAAGAGCAGGGTCCATGTACGGCACATAGAGCTCGGAGAGCGAACCTTCGTAGAGCACGGAACGATAGCGGTCGCCATCGCGGATGCTGACCAGGTTGACGATGGCCCCGAGCCGCGGATCCAGCCGGAACCGGAAGCGCCAATTCTGCCAGGAGATTTCGCTACCCTTCACGGTGAAGCTCGCGCCCAAAGGCTGCGCGACCGAAATCGGAGTGGTGTTGGGATAGGCGGCCAGCGGAAAGTCCTGGTAGTTCACCGGCGCCTGCGTGACCGGTACCACGCCTTGGTCAATGATCTTGAGAACCTTTTTTTCTGTGCCGTCGACCTCGATTTGCAGGCCGTCAATGGCGCGGCTCCAGCTGCTGTATACGCCGTGCGTATCAATACACTCGGCCAGCATGATGCGGCGGCCTTCCATTTCCGGCAGCGCAAAATAGCCGACCGGGTCGGAGAAACAGAGGATCGGCGTGAGATCGGTGTAGCCGCGCTTCTTGAGCGCTTCGATCACTCCAGGGTCTTTCTTGATGACCTCGTTCAGTTCAAAATATTCGCCTTCGGTGATGGGCGGCTTCACGTCGCTGCGTTCTTTCCAGGATTCGAGCCTGCGGCCCGCGATGTCCACCAGGGCCTCGATGGTGACGCCCTTGCGCGTCAAGATGACTTCGGCTTCGCGAAATACCGGGTCGCCGGGTTTCCAGGCCAGAACCTTGTCCTTGGGCGGCTCGTGCAAGAGAACGCTGCTGAAGATCACGCCTTCCGGGAGCTTGCCGGAATCGCGCAGGACGTCGTAGATGGTCCAATACTCCTGGGTCTTCAGCGAATCCAGCGGGTGCGCCGCTGGCGTGTTCTGCGCGCGCAGCGGCGCGGAGAACATCAAGAGAGTGGCTGCAAGAAGCGTAAGACGCGGGAAACGCAATGCTGTCCTCCGAAGGCAGATCGCCTGGATGTGATGGGGGCCTGAAAGCTCGCACCGTTTCGAGCAGGTGCCAGATGTTGCGGCATGCCAGCCGAACGCTCGACACATATGTACCGCGGGCGACGCGAAAAAGGGAAAAAATAATATGCGAGGGAGCGCGAAGGGAATCAGGCTTTCCGGGACCAGGCCGGAACGGAAGCGAGCAGTCCAACAGCCAGGGCAATGCCCAGAACATTGAGCGCCGGCAGGAAGAGAGCCGGCTTGGCCGCCATCAGGTAGACGATGCCGGTGGCCAGCAACACGCGCACGCGAATGGCGGTAAGCAGCACGGGATCGGCGAGTCGCGCATGCAATTCGGGGGAAACTGGTTCGTTCCCGGCGGGCAAGGCCAGCCGCAACCGGCGCATGCGCGGGAGCACCGCGACAAAGCCCAGCGCCAGCGCCACAAAGATTCCCAGCAGCGCCGCCGGAATCCAGCCTTGCTGCATCGCGCCGATCAGCGATGCAAGATAACCGCCGCTTAGAATGACCACGCCGAGACCCGCGCCGGACAACGGCGGCGACACTTTGAGCACGCGCAACCACGCGCGCACCTGCTCCGAAGTCTCGGCTTTGCCCAGCAGCGCCGAGACCGTCCACTCCAGGCCATAGCCGATGAACAGCGCCAGCGCGCCGGCCAGATGCAGAAAGAGCACGATCGAGTGCACCGTCATTTACGCCTCGCTTGGGAAAATGGAAACGGCAACCGTAAGTACGCGCGCCGCGGCAGGCCTGCTACGAAGCCTGCCGCGCGCAAACCGCAAGCGCTTAGCCGCGCTTGCGCTGAAATTCCTTCATGAAGCCGACGAGAGCCTCGACCGCGGCAGGCTCAACCGCGTTGTAAAGCGAAACCCGCATGCCGCCGACCGAGCGATGGCCCGGCGTGCCGACCAGACCCGCAGCCGCGGCCTGCTTGCCGAATTCCTTCTCGGCGCCCTCGTCAGGATGGGTCGCGGCGGATTGACCGTTGGCGCCGGCCACCCGGAACACGACGTTCATCAGCGAGCGCGAATCCTTTTCGACCGGGCAGTGATAGAAGCCGTTGCTGGAATCAATGGCGTCATAGAGCAGCTTGGCTTTCGTTTCGTTGCGCTTCTGGATGCCGGTCAGGCCGCCCTGCGCTTCAATCCAGTCCATCATCAGGCCGACGATGTACACGGCGAAGGTTGGCGGTGTGTGATAGAGCGACTTTTCCTTGACGTGCGTGCGGTATTGGAAAATGGTCGGCAGATTCTTATCGGCGCGTTCCGCCAGGTCTTTGCGCACGATGACCACGGTTACCCCGGAAGGTCCGAGATTTTTCTGCGCGCCGGCGAAAATCAAACCGAATTTTTTTACATCGAGCGGGCGCGAGGCGATGTCCGACGACATGTCGGCCACGAGCGGAACTTCTCCGGTATCCGGAAGCGCGTGGTATTGCGTGCCTTCAATGGTGTTGTTGGTGCAGATGTGCGCGTAAGAGGCGTCGGGCGCGATGGAAATTTCGTCCTTGCGGGGAACGCGCGTGAACTTCACCGGCTCGGTGGTCGCGGCCAGGCGATGCGGCACTCCCTTCTTCAACTCGGCGAGGGCTTTGGCGGTCCAGGTGCCGGTGTGCAGCAGGTCCACGGGCTTCCCGGTCAGCAGCAGGTTCATCGGGGCCAGTGTGAACTGCGTGCTGCCGCCTCCCTGCAGGAAGATCACCGCGTAGTCTTCAGGGATGGCTAGATGCTTGCGCAGGCCCGCCTCCGCCGCGGCGTTGATGCTTTCAAATTCCGGCGAGCGGTGGCTCATTTCCATCACGGACATGCCGGAACCGCGCCAGTCCAGCAGCTCCTCGCGGATGCGCTCCAGAACGGAGAGCGGCAGCGCGCTGGGGCCTGCGTTGAAATTGAATACGCGTTTCACGGATGTTGCGGTGGACGACACGATGGATTTCCTCTCTGTGCTGGCCCGGAAACGCCGGGTATGCCTGAACGCCGGTACCCGCGCCCGGTGGAAGTGGCGCGCCCGCGGCAAACGGCGGCGGGCTGCACCCTCCCATCAGCACTCCAGAATAACATGGCGTTTTGTGCTGCGCGGAGGCCGGCGAAGGTGCCGTGCTGACCGCGCTTGCCCTCTGGAGTAGAATCCCCGGGGAGAAAAGGATGACCATGAACCGGCGCGAATGGATCAAGAGGTCGGGAGCCGCGGCGATCGGTACCGCCGGCGCTTCTTACGGCGGAGCGCTTCGCTGGCCGGCCGCGAACCTCACCACAAAGCTCAATTGCGTGTTTCAGCTTTCCGTCATCACCGACGAAATCACCCAGGATTTCGCGCACGCGCTGGAAGTGGCGGCCAACGAGTTCGGCGTAGGCCTGGTGGAACTGCGCGGTCTGTGGAACAAGAACATCGTCACGCTGGATGAGAAGGAAGTTGCCGAAGCCAAAAAGCTGCTGGCGAAATTCGAATTGAAGGTGACGGACATCGCGAGCCCGCTCTTCAAGGTGGACTGGCCTGGCGCGCCCACCTCCAAGTACAGCCCGAAAGGGTCCAGCTACGGCGCAAGTTTCTCTTTCGCGCAGCAGGAGGAAGTGCTGGAGCGCGCCACGGCCATGGCCAACGCGTTCGGAACCAACAAGATCCGGCTCTTCGATTTCTGGCGACTGGAAGACGACAAGCCCTACCGCAAGGAAATGGACGAGAAGCTGCGCGAGTTTTCCGACAAGGCCGCGAAGAAAGGCATGCTCCTGATTCTGGAGAACGAATACGAGTGCAACACCGCGACCTCTCCGGAAGCGGCGCGAACCCTGGCCGCCGTGCCGAACAAGAATTTCTTTCTCAACTGGGACCCGGGCAACGCGGCGCGCCTCGGCGACAAGGTGTTCCCGGAAGGCTACGCGATGATTCCGAAAGAGCGCATCGGCCATATGCACTTGAAAGACGTGCAGCGCAAAGCCGATGGTTCTTACGATTGGGCATGCATGGGCCGCGGTCTGATCGACTATCAGGGCCAGTTCCGGGCCATGCTGCGGGACGGCTACCGCGGCACCATGAGCCTGGAAACGCACTGGAACGGCGCCGGGAATATGGAAGAGTCGTCGCGCCAGTCCTGGGCTGGAACCAAGGAATTGCTGAAGAAGGCAGGAGCGTTGCAATGACTCTGGACGATTCGAAGGCCACGTCGCGCCGCAGGTTTCTGAAGCTGGCCGGGACCGGGCTGGCACTCAGCAGCAGCGCCGCCAGTTACGCGCGCATTCTCGGCGCCAACGACCGCGTGCGTGTCGGCGTCTGCGGATTCTCGGAACGTTTCCGCGACGCGCTGCTGCCCGCCTTCAGGCAGCACTTCGCCGAATTGAATTTCGAACTGGCCGGGCTGAGCGACATCTGGAAACTGCGCCGCGAAGAAGGCCTGGCGTACCTGAAGCAGGCGCTGGGCAACGACGTGGCCGGCGCGCGCAACAACGCCGAGTTGTTCGCGCGGAAAGACATTGACGCGGTGTTCGTGGCCACTTCGGATTTTCAGCACGCGCAACACGGAGTTTCGGCGGTGCGCGCCGGCAAAGATGCCTATATCGAGAAGCCGCTCGCCAATACCATGTCCGATGCGCACGACATCCGCGCGGCGGTGAAAGAGACCGGAAAGATTGTGCAGATCGGCACGCAGCGGCGCAGCGCTGTGAACTACCAGCGGGCCAAGGAGTTTCTGGCTTCCGGGCAGTTCGGCGATATCGTCGCGGTGGAGATGACCTGGAACGTGAACCAGCCGGGCCGCTGGCGCCGGCCGTCTCTGGTAGCCAAGCTGCGTGAGGAAGATACCGACTGGAAGCTGTGGCTGGGCAACCGCCCGTTCGAACCGTTCGATCCGCGGAAGTATGTCGAGTTTCGCCTGTTCTGGCCTTATTCTTCGGGCATCCCGGACCAGTGGATGGTGCACCAGATTGACACCGTGCACTGGTTCACCGGATTGCCGCACCCGCGCAGCGTGGTGGCTAACGGCGGAATCTATTTGTGGAAGGACGGCCGTAAGAACTGGGACACCATGACCGCGGTGTTCGACTACGGCCCGGTCGAAGACCTCAGCAAGGGATTTCAGGTGGTCTATTCCTCACGGCAGACCAACTCCGCCGGCGACGTCAAGGAACTCTATCGCTCCAACAGCGGCACGCTCGACCTGGACAAGAATCTCATCAGCGGCGATGGCGGGCTGGAGAAATCCTACGCCGAAGCGATGGGCATGAAGGAGAACCGCCTGAAAACCCGCGCGCTGGTGGAACACTCAGGCGGGGTGGAGAGCGGCGCGCATGCCGGCGTGGACGAAGCCACCAGCGCCAACGTCCGCAACTGGATGGAATGCGTGCGCAGCCGCAAGACTCCCAACGCCAACATCGATGCCGGCTACAGCCACTCGATTGCGTTGTGCATGACCATCGCGGCGATTCAGTCCGGACAGCGCGTAACCTTCGATGACGCGAAGCAGCAGGTGATTGCCGGCGGCTCGCCCTGGCCGCGCTGACCCCGCGCCTCAATCCACAATCGCGAACTCCACGCGGTGCCGCATGGGGTCGATGCGCTCGGCGCGCACCTTGACCCGGTCGCCGAGTCCCCATTGCCGAGGTTTGGTTTTCCCTGCGCCGCGGCCGCGGGAACGTTCCGCGCCGCCGACGGCGACAATCGCGTGGTCCCGCTCGCGGTACATGCAACGCGCGCCAGCTGCATCTTCCAAGGCCCCGATCGGCAACAGCCCTTCGACAAACACTTCCATCAGCTCCACGAAGCACCCGTATTTCTGCACCGAGATAATCAGGCCTTCGTACTCGTCGCCGAGATGCTGCTCCATGAACTGCGCGGTCTTCCAGTCGCGCAGCTCGCGCTCGGCGCTGGCCGCGCGGCGTTCGGCTTCGGAGGTCTCGATGGCCAGCTCATCCAGTTGCTTGTGGCTATAGACCACGGCTTCCGCATCGCGCGCCGGGTGCGGATCGGCCGGGGCGCCCTGTTGCGGGTGCGCGAGCGCCCACTTCAGCGTGCGGTGCACGATCAGATCGGGATAGCGGCGGATCGGCGAAGTGAAGTGCGCGTATTCGTCGAAGCCCAGCGCAAAGTGGCCCAGCGAGTCCGCGGCATAGCGGGCCTGCTTCAGCGAACGCAGCATGAGGTAAGAGACGATGCGCTCTTCCGGTCTGCCGGCCAGCTTCTTCAGCAGGCGCTGGTAGTGCTGCGGCGTGATGCTGAGTTCCTCGGTGCCCGGCAGCGTCACGCGCATGCCGCGTTCGCGGCCGTGGCCTTGCGAGTCCGGCCGCCCGGCCCTGGCCGGCGCGGGAACGCGGCCGTGCTTCACCGCGATTTCGCGGCGGTGCAGGTCTTCCACCCCGAGCGTATATCCGAACGCCTTGGCCACGTCTTCGAATTCCAGAACCTTGCGCGCGTCGGGTTTTTCGTGCACGCGATGCAGGGTCACCAGGCCGCGGCGCAGCAGATACCCCGCGACTGCCCGGTTCGCCGCCAGCATGAATTCCTCGATCAAGCGGTGCGCGATGTTGCGCTCGCTGCGCGAAATGTTGGTCATCTTCTGCTCTTCGTCGAATTCGATCACCGGCTCGGGCAGGTCGAAATCAATGGAGCCATGCTCGTTGCGCCGCGAATTCAGCAGCAGGGCCAGCGTTTTCATGTCCTGAAAGTGGTGCACCAGCCCCGCATAGCGAGCGCTCATCTCCGCGTCGCCTTCCAGCACTTTGTTGACGTTGGTGTAGGTCATGCGCTCGGCGGAGCGGATCACTCCGGCGGTCATGCGCGCGTCGCGCATACGGCCGCCGGCGTCGAACTCCATCAGGCAGCTCATCACCAGCCGGTCCTCGCGCGGATTCAGCGAGCAGATACCGTTGGAGAGGACTTCGGGAAGCATCGGCACGGCGCGGTCGATGAAATAGACAGACGTGCCGCGCAGGCGCGCTTCATTGTCGAGCGTGGTCGCGTAGCGGACATAGTGCGCCACGTCGGCGATGTGCACTTGCAGGTGCCAGCCGCCGTCGCCGCGGCGCTCCACGTACACCGCGTCGTCGAAGTCGCGCGCGGTCTCGCCGTCAATGGTCACGATCGGCAGCTTGCGAAAATCTTCGCGGCCCTGCAGATCGCTTGGCTGCACCGGCTGGGCGCGGCGCTGCGCCTCCAATTCGACCTCCGGCGAAAATTCATGCGGCAAGTGATGCTTGCGAATGATAATTTCGGTGTCTACGCCCAGGTCGCCCGGCTTTCCGAGAATTTCCACGACCTTGCCGACCGGTGCCACGCCGCCGCGCGGGTAGCGCGTCAGCTCGACGTTCACCACGGCGCCGTCCAACTCCTCAAGCCGTCCCGTTCGCCGCACCGGACCCGTTTCCGGGTAGCCGTATTTCCTGCGCAACGCGGCCGTCAGCTCCTCGCCGGGTGGAATCTCCACCTGGTGCTGGATGCGGTTGTCGTAGGGCAGCACCACGTTGCCATGGGGAGCGTAGCGGAAGAGACCGACGACGGTGGGATGCGCACGGTCCAGAACCCGCACGATCCGGCCCTCCGCCCGCTGGCCATCCGGGCCAGTCGCCACGCGACCCAACTCGACCTGCACATGGTCGCCGTGCATGGCATCGCCGACCGCGTCGCGCGGGATAAAAACGTCGCGGTCGAGCTGCGGCATGGGAATATCCGGCACCACAAAGCCGTAGCCGTCCTGGTGCAAGATCAGCCGGCCGGAGAATGCGTTGCGATGGGCGGTCTGGGCGCCGCCACCCGACGAACGAGGTTTCTCCGCGGAAGCGGCCCTGCCGCCATCCTTCTTGCGGGACGCAAGAGCAAAACGCCCGCCGGGAAGCTCCTCGATCAGCCGTCTTTTTTTGAGCTTAGCCAGCATCTTGACCAGCGGGCGGCGCTCCGTCTTGCGCACGTGCAGGCCGCGTTGCAGGTCGGAGAGAGAGGCTGACTGGTTTCTAACTTGCAGAAAACGAAGGATGTTATCGGTGCTCAGCGAAGTGGCGGTTCGATTCATGGGCTGCGTCGTCTGGCGCCGATGCTGCCGGCCAGGTCCCTATCTATAAGGATTTCGTCAAGCACATTGCGATTTTTTACAAATTCAACGCAACCGTTTTCCCACTTTTGGGGTTTAATAGCTAGGCCAACACACGACCAGCTGACGACCCTCCGTCAAGTCAGCTGGATTCCTCGCAAGAGGAAACAAGGGAGGCGGGAAGACCTGGCCCGCCTCTCTTTTTGTTTTCCGACGCAAATTCAAGGTACGGCTGGACGCGGTCCGGCGGAGCGTTCCGGCGCATATTACAATGCTGGAGCAGTTCCGCGGATTGTTTTCGCAAAGCTCCATTCGACACCCGCGGCAAACTTTCACCTCTCAGGGGCAGCATTCGCATGCCGGACACAATTCTGGTTACGGGCGGAGCAGGCTACATCGGCAGTGTGGTCGTCGCGCAACTGGTGCAGCGCGGTTATCAGGCCATTGTTTACGATGATCTTTCCCACGGTCATCGCAAGGCATTGCCGCAGGCGGCGACGCTTGTCGTCGGAGACGTTGCCGATCGCGGCGCGCTGGATCGCGTGTTCCGCGAGTTTCGCCCCCAGGCGGTCATGCATTTCGCGGCGTTCATCGAAGCCGGCGAATCCATGCAGCGTCCGGAAAAGTATTTTCGCAACAACACCGCGAACGCCCTGACCCTGCTGGAAGCCATGCTGGCGCATGATGTTAAGCGCTTTGTCTTTTCCTCCACCGCCGCGCTCTATGGCACGCCGGAAAAGACGCCGATCGAAGAGAACGCGCCGCTGCACCCGACAAATGCCTACGGGGAATCGAAACTGCTCGTTGAGCAGATGCTGGAGTGGCTGCATCGCGTGCACGGTCTGCGCTACGCCTGCCTGCGCTATTTCAATGCCGCCGGCGCCGCCTGGCCACAGGGCGAAGATCATCATCCCGAGTCGCACCTGATCCCACTGGCGCTGCAAGTGGCGCTGGGCACGCGCAAGGAGCTGGCCATTTTTGGAACGGACTATCCCACGCCCGATGGCACGTGCGTGCGCGACTACGTCCACGTCACCGACCTGGCGTCCGCGCACTTGCTGGTGCTCGAAGCGCTGAAGGACAAAGACCGCCTCATCTACAATCTCGGCAACGGCCAGGGCTTCAGCGTGCGCCAGGTGATTGAAACCGCTCGCCGCGTGACCGGCCACGCCATTCCTGCCAAAGAATCGCCGCGCCGGCCAGGGGATCCGGCGGTACTGGTTGCCAGCTCGGAAAAAATCAAGCGGGAGCTTGGCTGGAAGCCGCAGTACCCGGACCTGGAGAGCATCGTGCGCACCGCCTGGGAATGGCGCAAAGCCAACCCGAACGGCTACGCGGACTGAGCTGCGGAGTAGTGCTCGAGGGCAGTTGACAAGCACAGAGCCGGGGTGCGACAGTTCCCGGCGGACAATCCGGTGCACTTCCGTAAACGCTTACAATCCGCTTTTTCTCCGTTTTCCACGAGGTAGCATGCTCCGTCTTTTTCGCTCCCCGGTCTCGCTCTGTCTGCTCACGGCCGCGCTTCTTCTGGCACCGGCTGCGGCCCGCGCGCAGTGGAACCCGCTTAATCCCGTGACCGGTTCGCAGAAGGACTCCGCCGGGCTGACGCTGTTTCTCGAACGCGGCGCGCTGCGGTTCCAGGTGTGCAGCGATGCCATCGTGCGCGTGCTGTATTCGCCCGCGCGCGAATTTCCGAAAGTCGCCGAGTACGTGGTGATCAAGAACGACTGGCCGGCCGCGGCATTCGACGTGCGCGAGACTCCGGACGATCTCACGCTGACTACCGCGAAACTCAAAATCGTGGTCACCAAAAAAGACAGCGTCATCGTCTTCCACGATGCAGCCGGAAAAAAGCTCACCCAGGAGAATGACCGCTCGCTCACCCCAGTCGAAGTGAACGGCGAAAAAACCTTTCACCTGGAACGCTTCACCAACATGTGGGAGACCCAGGAGGCCTTCTACGGCCTGGGCCAGCACCAGGGCGGCATCCTCAACTGGCGGGGAGAGTCCGTGGACATCAGCCAGGACAACACCAACATCTCCGTCCCGCTGCTGCTCTCGAGCAGCGGCTACGGCATTTTCTGGAACAACGCATCGCGCAGCCGCTTCAACAACCGCTTTGTGCACGCCTTCTTCATCAGCTCGGAAGTCGCCGAGCAGATGGACTACTACTTCCTGTACGGCCCGGATTTCGATCAGATCATTTCGTCCTACCGGCAGCTGACCGGCGCGGCGCCGCTCTTCGGCAAATGGGCTTACGGCTACTGGCAGTGCAAGAATCGCTACGACTCGCAGGCGGAGATTCTCGGCATCGCCGCGCGCTACCGCAAGGAGCACATCCCGCTCGACAACATCGTTCAAGACTGGTTCTGGTGGAACACCATGGGCGAGCCGGTCTGGAACAAGAACTATCCCGACCCCAAAGCCATGGTGGATGAGCTGCACAAGCAAAACGTCCACCTGATGGTTTCCGTGTGGCCGTTTTTCCGGCCCGGTTCGCCGGTGTACGACGACATGGACGCCAAGGGTTTTTTCATCGATCGCACCAAAGTCGCCGGTTTTCATCCCGCGAAGATGGCGCTCTACGATGCCTACAATCCCGCGGCCCGCGCCTATTACTGGAACCTGATGAACAACGCGCTTTTCCGGATCGGCGTGGACGCCTGGTGGCTGGATACGACGGAGCCCGAGACCGAAGGCCGCGAAGAATCCATTCTGTTGCACAACCAGACGGCCATCGGCAGCGGCGCTCGCTACGCCAATCTTTTTCCGCTGATGACCACTTCCGCCGTGTACCAGGGCCAGCGTGCGGCCAGCGACCAGAAGCGGGTCTTCATTCTTTCGCGTTCCGCGTTTGCGGGAGCGCAGCGCAACGCCGCGGCGGTGTGGTCCGGCGACATCGATCCCAACTGGGAAACTTTCCGCCGGCAGATTCCCGCCGGCCTCAACTACTCCATGGCCGGCAATCCCTATTGGACGACCGATATCGGCGGCTTTGTGGTTGCGAATCCCGACGATCCGGCCTACCGCGAGCTGTACGCGCGTTGGTTTGCTTTCGGCGCCTTCAATCCCATCTTTCGCGCGCACGGCACGCGCACCACCAACCAGAACGAGATTTGGTCCTACGGCCCGGAAATGCAGAAGCTGCTCACGCGCTACGACCAGCTGCGCTACCGCTTGATGCCTTACCTCTACTCTGTCGCGTGGAAGACCACTCATGAAAATTACACGCCGATGCGCGCGCTGGTCATGGATTTCCGCGACGACCAGCGCACCTGGAACATCGCCGACCAGTTCTTGCTGGGCCCCGCGCTGCTGGTAAATCCCGTCACCGAGCCCGGCGCCGCGTCGCGCCGCGTGTATCTCCCGCGCGGCACCTGGTATGACTTTTGGACCGGTGCTCCTTTCGAAGGCGGCCGCGCGCTCGATGTTGCCGCCCCGCTCGATCAGATGCCCCTCTTCGTGCGCGCAGGTTCCATCGTGCCGCTCGGCCCGGCCATCGAATATGCCGGTCAGGCCTCGGACCCCGTGGAACTGCGCGTCTATCCGGGCGCGGACGGCGACTTCACGCTCTACGAAGACGACGGCACAACCTATGACTATGAAAAGGGCGCCTTTGCCACCACCGCGCTGCACTGGAATGACGCTTCCCGCACGCTAACGATCGCCGCGCGCAGCGGGAGTTTTCCGTCCATGCCCAGGTCGCTTACGTTCCATATCGTGCTTGTGGCCAAGAATCACGGCGCAGGCCCGGATGCTTCGGTCGCATTGGATAAAACGGTCGCTTTTGCAGGCCGGGCTGTTTCGCTCAAATTTCAGTAACCGTAGTAATCTTTCGCTTGTCGAGGAGGATCGAGGAATGAATCTCACCACGGAATTCCGTTGTGTTGCCCTGCTGGCCTTTCTGGCCATGATCGTCGTGCCCAGCCGCTTGCGCGCGGAGGGCGGCGGCCCAAGCGATGCCGTCTCCAAGAGTTCCTTCGGCAAGCTCGCCGACGGCACCGAAATTGAAGAATACACGCTGACCAACGGCAAGGGCTCCGTCGCCAAGGTCATCACCTACGGCGCCACGCTCACCGAACTTTGGGTGCCCGACAAATCCGGCAAGAACGCCGACGTCGTTCTCGGCTTCGACAATCTCGAGCAGTACCTCGGCGATCATCCCTTCTTCGGCGCCACCGTCGGCCGCTACGGCAACCGCATCGCCAAGGGTAAGTTCTCCATCGACGGCAAGGAATATTCGCTGTTCCTGAATAACGGCCCCAATTCGCTGCACGGCGGCAAAGTCGGTTTCAACCGCAAGGTCTGGAAGGCGGAGCCCGTCAAGGTGGCGCATGGCGCGGCGGTGAAATTCACTTACGTAAGCGCCGATGGTGAAGAAGGCTACCCGGGCACGCTGACCACGCACGTCACTTATGAATTGACCGACGATGACGCGCTCAAAATCAGCTACCACGCCACAACCGACAAGCCGACCGTCGTCAATCTCACCAACCACAGCTACTTCAATCTTTCCGGCGCCGGCAACGGAACCATCCTCAACGAAGTGCTGCAGCTCGATGCCGACCGCTACACTCCGGTCGATTCCACCCTTATCCCCACCGGCGAACTCAAATCCGTCGAAGGCACGCCGTTCGATTTTCGCAAGCCCACCGCCATCGGCGCTCGCAACTCGCAGATTCCCGGTATCGCCGGCTATGACCACAATTTCGTTCTTAGCGGCGACACCGGCAAGCTGCGTAAGATCGGCTCCGTCTCCGACCCGGCCAGCGGCCGGCACATGGAGATCTGGACCACAGAACCCGGGGTGCAGCTCTACGTGAGCCTGGGCTTGAACGGTTCCATCAAGGGCATCGGCGGCGCCTATCCGCAGTTCGGCGCGCTGTGCCTGGAAACCCAGCATTTTCCGGATTCACCCAACCATCCCAACTTCCCGTCCACGGTGGTTCGTCCCGGGAAGGACTACGTTTCCGAAACGATCTACAAGTTTTCGGCGAAGTGACCGGGTCGTACGACCAGAACAAAACGGGAGAGGCAGGGGCAGTCCGCGGCGACCGCGACCGCCTGGTGAATCACCCGCGAGGTGCGCGGGCGAATTGGCCGGCCAAAGCCCGCCCCGTCACTGTTTCGCACCGGTCCTTGCTCTCGCTTGACAACGCGCCGGTTTCTCCTGTAAACGTATACTCGCAGGTCGTAAGCGTTTACGGTAACGATGTAGCCGGGCGCCTCCCCTGCCGTTTCTAACCCCTCCCCGAACTTGCTTCGGGGTTTTGCGCAACCCCTCGGGGCTTCTCCTCTACCCCAGATTTTTACGAGGAGGGCCCCCCGGGTTTTTTCCGGTTTCCAAGGAAACTCGCAGCGTCCATGTTGAACCCTGCCGCTGGTCCTCTCTCGCCCTCTTGCGTGCCATTGCCCGGTCGCACACACCTCCCCTCTTTCCTCCCGCGCACGCTCCGTGAGCCCGGTATATTTGCGTTGCAAGGGGCAACCCGATTCGACAATCATAGCGGCACGCTTTTTGGGGAGAGCAGCCTTCCGCCCGCAGATGCCGGGAACCACAGCCCGGCCGCGAGCGTTCCGGCCTGCTTGCGCGCGCCCGCAACTCACGATTCACGATTTCTGCAGCAGGAAGGCTGATGATGACAGCGATCTTGGGAATGCTGGCGAGCGACCGCCTGGTCAATATGACCGGCGTCGATCTCGCCATCGTCGTAATTTATTTCGCGCTCGTTCTCGCCATCGGTTTCTATCTCAAGAAGTTCGCCACCACCGGCGAAGACTTCTTTATGGCCGGACGCGAGATGACCGCGTGGGTCGCGGGCCTGGCCTTTGTCTCCGCAAACCTTGGTTCACTGGAACTCCTCGGCTGGGCCGGCTCGGCGTACCAATACGGAATTCTTGCCGCCCACTGGTATTGGATCGGCGCCATCCCGGCGATGCTCTTCCTCGGCCTGGTGATGATGCCGTTCTATTACATCTCCAAGACCCATTCGGTTCCCGGTTATTTGCAGTTGCGCTACGGCAAGGCCGCCAGCGGCCTGAGCGCGGTCACCTTCGCCGTCATGACCATCCTGATGTCCGGCGTCAACATGTACGCCATGGCCGTGGTGATGAAGGTCGTCCTTGGCTGGGATTTGAACTTCAGCATTTTTGTTTCGTCCATCACCGTCGCGGTGTACGTCGCGGCCGGCGGTCTGTTCTCCGCCATCTTCAATGAAGTGCTGCAGTTCTTCCTGATCTGGTTCGGCGCGCTCCTGATTCCCATTCTCGGCCTGATCGAAACCGGCGGATGGAAGGGCATGGTCGCCCGCATTCAGCACAATTTCCCGGGCCAGGACTTCACGCATATGTGGAGCAATCTCGGCCACTTCAAAGACAACCCCATGGGGATGCACTGGACCGGAATTGTTTTCGGCCTGGGCATGGTGCAGGCCATGGGCTACTGGACCACCGACTTTCTGGTCGTGCAGCGCGTGCTTTCCGCCAAGGACATTCGTTCCGCCAAGCTGGCTCCGGTCATCGGCTCCTTCTTCAAGATGGCGGTGCCGCTCATCGTAATTCTTCCCGGTCTTCTCGGCCTCGCGGTGCTGCCGGTGCACCTGGTGCCGGCCAGCGAAGCCCAGGCGGGACAGTACACCTACAACGAAGTTCTGCCGCTGATGCTGGCGCGCTACTGCGGCCCGGGCTTACTCGGCCTGGGAATCACCGCGCTGGTCGCCGGCTTCATGGCCGGTATGGCGGGGAACGTCAGCGCCTTCGCCACCGTGTGGACCTACGACCTGTACCGTCCGTTTTTCCGCAAGAACGCCACGGACGCGCACTACGTCTCCATGGGCCGCTGGTGCACTCTAATCGGAATTTTCATCAGCATCGGCACGGCCTATGCCGCCATGAGCTTCGCCAGCATCATGGACTACGTGCAGGCCCTGTTCGGCTTCTTCATCGCGCCGCTCTTCGGCACGGTCCTGCTCGGCATGCTGTGGAAGCGCGTAACCAAGGAAGCCGGTTTCCTGGGACTGCTCGCCGGAACGGTTTCCTCGATCACTATTTTCCTGCTGATGCAGGGCAAGTTCGGCAACCCGCAGCACTGGATCAGCCTGTTCGCCTTGTCGCCGGACGCCAAGGGCCTGGCCCAGGACATGTATCAATCGCTGTGGTCCTGCGTCACGTGCGTCGTGGTCACTCTGATTGTCACCGCGTTCACCAAGCCCAGGCCGGACTCCGAGCTGCAAGGCCTGGTGTACAGCCTGACCGAAGTGGCGCACGAGACCCGTGCAAGTTTGCTGCAACGTCCCGTCTTCTGGGGCGGCGTGGCCGCGGTTGTCCTGATCGTCTTGCAGATCATTTTCTGGTGAGCCTATGAGCGGAAAAGAACAAATCATCCCGGTGTGGTTCTTCGTGGGCGTGCTGTTGTTCATTTATGGCGTGCTGATCTTTGTCAGCGGCCTGGCGGAATGGTCTCATCCACCGGCCACGGTGCTGTCGGAA
>DATKLU010000058.1:0-5568 GCA_035542235.1 Dongiaceae bacterium | reverse complement strand
GCATGTGAGATTCCAAAGTACTGGTTCTTGGGAGCGTGTTAAGTCCATTGTAATCAACGACGAAATTTCACGCAGATGGGTAATGGGACGAAGGTGTGCAAAAGTCTGGACTGTTGTTGGCAAAGTCAATCACAATGCCGGTCGGCGTAAACCCAAGAAAGATATAGTAGTTCTAGTACATTTTCGGCCGACGTACGCGTGAAGAGCGTGCAGAAAATGACTCAGGTCCACATCAGCTCCGAGCTGAAAGCAAAGTGTCCGAACGCGGCCCTCGGCTGCGTGCAAGCGCAAGTCGTCACCGGCGAAACGCCTGCCGCCCTGGCGCAGCTCCTCGCCGCCTGGGAAGAGCGCACCGCGAAATTACCCGAGCCCCGGGCCTTGCTGGAAGCGCCTGCGATTACAAGCACCCGCGCCGGCTACAAGGCGTTGGGAAAAGATCCCGCGCGCTACCGCGGCTCCGCGGAAGCACTGTTGCGCCGCGGCATCGCCGGCAAAGGTCTGCCGCGCATCAACAACGTGGTGGACGTGATCAATCTGGTTTCCGTCGAGGCCCGCCTGCCGATCGGGCTGTACGACCTGGCGCAGGTCCGGGGCGGGATTGAGTTTCGCGCCGGCCGCGCCGGTGAAACCTACAAGGGCATCGGCAAATACGATTTGAACCTGGAAGGCCTGCCGCTTTTTGCCGACGAAGAAGGACCGCACGGCAGCGCCACCAGCGATTCCGAGCGCACGATGGTCACGCCCGCCACGCGCAGTGTGCTGGCGATCATCGTCTCGTTCGGTGGTCCGTCCCCGCTGGAAAGTGCCATGAAGCGCTTAAGCGAACTGCTCACGGAATTCGCCGGCGGCTCGCAGATCGAAACGCAGATCGTGGCCTGACCGCCGAACACGTTCGGCGGTTTCCGCTCACCTAGTTCTCCGCGGATACCGGCGCTGCTTCCGCGGCCGGCACGCGCACCCGGGAAAAGTAGCCGCGCGCCGCCAGGAGTTCCGCATTGAGCAAAGCCGCGCCGGCAGCGCCGCGCAGCAGATTGTGCGAGAGCAGCGTCAACTTCACGTCCAGCAGCGGACACTCGCGCACGCGGCCCACGACCGCCGCCATCCCCGCGCCGGCTTCCACGTCGCGCCGCGGCTGCGGGCGATTGTCCTCATCGCGCACCAGCACCGGGTGCTTCACTGCGGTGGGCAGCGCGGCCAGTTCGTCGCTCACCTTGAAATCGCGCAGCGCCTCGCGCACTTCCGTAAGCGTTGCAATTTTCTTCAGGCTCGCGGAAACGCATTCCAGGTGGCCGTTTTCCACCGGCACGCGGTTGCAGTGCGCGCTGATGCCCAGCCCCGCTTCGATGAAGCGCGCGCCGTCCCAGCGGCCCAGCAATTTCTGCGGTTCTTCCTCCATCTTTTCTTCTTCGCCGCTGATGAACGGCACCACGTTGCCCAGAATGTCCAGCGACGGCACGCCGGGATACCCTGCGCCGGAGACCGCCTGCATCGTCACCACAAAAATCTTTTCCAGGCCGAATTTGTCCGCCAGCGGCTTCAGCACCAGGACCAGCCCCGCCGTCGAGCAGTTGGGATTGGTCACGATGAACCCGCTGCCGTAGCCGCGATTCTTCTGTTGCACCGGGATGGCTTCCAGGTGCGCCGAGTTCACTTCCGGGATCAACAGCGGAACGTCGGGCGACATTCGATGGTTCTTGGAATTGCTGACCACCGGATATCCGGCGCGCGCGAAGTCCTCTTCGGCCGCACCGGCAACCGACGAATCCAGAGCAGAAAACACAAAATCGCAGTCGAGCGTTGGCTCGAGCGGCTGCACCACGAGACTGGCTGCCGCCGCCGGGATCGGCGTTTCCAGATGCCACTTCACCGCTTCCGAGTAATTCTTGCCGCTCGACCGCTCCGATGCCGCAACCGCCGTCAGCTCAAACCACGGATGCTGCGCGAGCAGTTGCACCAGGCGCTGGCCGACGATTCCTGTGGCGCCCAGGACTCCGGCGCGGAATTTCTGTTCGAACGGAGCGGACACTGCCTTCGCGGGATTCAAGCTTCACCTCTGCTGCTGAATTTGTCGCTGCAATCGTTGTTGAAGTTGTTGGAATTATGACACCCGCGCGGCGGCGGAGGCGCGGCAAACCCGTCCCCCCGTGCGTTTGGGCCAATACGCGTGCCGCGATGGCCGGGATTGAAGGTGTTGCGCACCCACACCACCATTTCCGTTTCCGCCGCGAGCGGCAGAACGCGCGCGTGCAGAACTCTCGCGCCAGAAGCGGCCAGCGCGTGTGCTTCGTCGTAGGAAAGCTCGTGCAGCAGCCGCGCTTCGCTGCTCTCGTGCGGATTCGCGGTGTAGATGCCGTCTACATCGGTCCAGATCACCAGCTCTGCCGCGTCCACCACGTGCGCCACCAGAGCGCCCGAGTAATCCGAGCTATTACGCCCCAGCGTGGTTACCCGGCCGTCGGGCGTGGCGCCGATGAAGCCGGTGACCACCGGGACCAGTCCATCTTCGAACAGCGGCAACAAGATCTCCCGCCCGCGCTGCCGCGTTTCCTCCAAGCGAGGACGCGCCTCGCGAAAGGTATCGCAAGTCAGGACAAATTCCGAAGAGCTGACGGGCACCGCATGCAACCCGCACTTTTCCAGCGCCGCCGAGAAAAGCCGCGCGCTGAACCGTTCGCCGTAGGACGCCAGGCGGTCCAGCAGCGCCGGATCGCCGGCGCCGGCCCGCGCGGCATGAGCCACGTCCTGCTGCAAGTCCTTGCCGAGCAGACGCAATTCCCGCGCCACGCGCTCCGTTGCGAATGGATCCAGGCGCAATTCGCGCAGCACGTCCACGTGCTGATAGAAGACGTGATCCGCTTCGCGCAGCGCATCGGAAGCACGCCCCGCGGCGAGCGCTCCGGCGATGCCCAGCAGGCGATCGGTCACGCCCTTCATTGCGGATACCACCACGGCCACGCTGGCATCACTTGCCGCTTCGCGCACCAGGCCCGCCGCGTGCAGCATCCGCTCGGCGCCCAGCAGCGAAGTGCCGCCAAACTTGAACGCGCGCACCGTTCGCTTCGCGCGTTTGCCGCGTGCCGCAAAGGCCGCCTGGTACTCGCCGGCAACGCCGCGTTCCGGGCTCGATTCCTGTTGTGCTTCTGGACTCATGATGGCCGCTCCTGCTTCCTCGCTGGAATTTGGCCACCGCTTGAGCGTTTCGGAGGGGGCTAAAAGAAGAACCCACCGCCGGTTCGCTTCTGGCGGTGGGTTTTCGAAACTTTGCTTTGGTCTTGCTAGCTGTTTCTGCCCTCGCCGGAAGCGCCGGTAGTCTTAGTGGTCGTAATAATAGTGGTGGACGTCGTCGCGGAAATAGACGACATCAAGGCCACCAGGGCGCGCTTCGAATTGGCGAGAGACGACATACCGGAACCGAGCGTAGCACGCGCAGCGCGATCCGCAAAGGCAAAACCTTCAAACGCCCCTGGACTACGGCGCGAGATGCGCAACACCGCAGGCGCTATTTGCAAATCATTGATTCGCTGAAACTTAAAAGCTTTTAGCGCACTTCAAACAGCAGGCTTGAGCAGGTAAGCCCGGATTCCGCTTTTTGCAGTTCCGAAATGTCCAGCGGCTCCACGCGGAATCCGCGTTCTTCAATCCGTCCTCGCGTGCGAGGGAACGATTCCGGAAAGACCACCGTGCCCTGCAGCGCCAGTGCGTTGCCGGCATGCGGTTCACGCGGGTCAACGTCCACCCATTCGTAGTCCGCAAAGGCCGAAGTATCGAACCAGGCGCGGTTCGCCAGCAGCATGCCCTCGTCCAGCGATGTCACGGCGGATTTCAGGTGCAGGCAGCCGGTCACCGGCACCCCGATCACGGCGTAGCCGTAGGGCTCCACGATGCGCGCCAGCTGCGCGATCCCGTCCGCGTTGCTGCGCGCGGTCATGCCCACAAACAGCTTCTTGCCCAGCCGCAAAATATCGCCGCCCTCGATGGTGCCGGGGAGTTGCACGGTTTCCAGCTTGCGGAATGGCCGCAGGGCCTCGGCCACGCTGGGCGCCTCCCGTCGTCGCGTCGCTGTGCCCAGCGGAAAAATCACCGCAAGCTCGTCCAGCACCAGCGCCGGATCCTCCACGAACATGGAATCCGGCAAGTCCGGCTCCGCCGGCAGGGAGATCACGCGCACGCCAAGCCGCGTCAGCAGCGCTTCGTATGCGTGGTGCTGCGCCCGCGCCCGCTGCAGGTCAATCGGCTGGCGGGCGATGTAGCTCAGCTCGCAGTCGGCGAGCGCTGGACTCACGGCGCGGGTGATGGCGGTCAGCATCCAGAAGGAATTTAACAGACTGGCGGCCGCGAAAGAATCAACCGCCGATAAATTCCCATACACCAAGGAAAAGCGTTGCGCGCGGCCGGTGCCGTGGCTAGACTCGCCGCGTTTCATTCAGGAGTGTTCGCAATGATGAATACAGCCTTCCGAGCGTGGCTTGCCGCCGCCTTCTCCTTGTCGCTGGTGTTGGGCGCCGCCGCGCAAGAAAAGTCCAACGCGACCGTGGACGCGATCTTCGCCGATCTCGCCCGGCCCGGCTCGCCAGGTTGCGCCCTGGCGGTGGCCCGCGGCGGAAAAATCCTCTACGAAAAAGGCTACGGCCTCGCCAACCTCGAGGAAAATGTGCCCATCACGCCGCGCACGGTCTTCGATATTGGATCCACGTCCAAACAGTTCGCCGCCGCCAGCATTCTCCTGCTGGAAAAGCAGGGCCAGCTTTCCGTCAACGACGACATTCGCAAATATCTGCCGGAAATTCCCGACTACGGTCACAAGATCACCATCCTGAACTTGCTTAATCACACCAGCGGCCTGCGCGACTACCTCGCGCTGTTTGAGATGGCCGGCATCAACGTGGATAACGTCACCACCGACAATGACGCGCTGGCGGTCATCGCCCGGCAGAAGTCGCTGAACTTCGCGCCCGGCAGTCAGTGGCTTTACAGCAACTCCGGATTTTTTCTGCTTTCGATCATCGTGGAACGCGTGAGCGGCAAGAATCTCCGCGAATTCGCCGCCGCGAATATTTTCACGCCCTTGGGTATGGCGCAGACCACTTACCGCAACACCCACACCCAGCTGGTGGCGAACCGCGGCCTGGCCTACGACCCGCCCGCCAAGGATCATCCCGAGCGCGGCTTCACGCTCGATGTCTCCTACTTCGAGCAAACCGGCGATGGCGCGGTGCACACCTCGGTCGAAGATCTGCTCAAGTGGGACGAAAACTTCTACTCCGCAAAAATCGGCGGCAAGGAGTTTCTTGCCGAAATGCAGGAGCCGGCGAAGCTCAACGATGGCAAGGCCCTTCATTATGCGAAAGGGCTGGTTGTCGATTCCTACCGCGGGTTGCCGGCGGTATCGCACGGCGGCTCGTGGGGAGGCTATCGCGCGCAATTGCTGCGCTTTCCGCAGCAGCATTTCTCCGTGGTGTGCCTCTGCAACCTGGCCAATGCCGGTCCCGGCGATCGTGCGCTAAAGGTCGCCGACATTTTTCTGCAGAGCGAATTTAAGGAAGCGAAGCCCAAAGAAAAGCCGGACGA
>DATKLU010000057.1:0-4753 GCA_035542235.1 Dongiaceae bacterium | reverse complement strand
CCAATTGGTTCCGGTGGCCGAAGCTGCGTAAAAAAGACACAAAATCAGCTACCTGGAATGTGTTTCCTGAGAGAGGCAGACAACTTTACTGCCCCTATGCCAGCTTGGCGAGAATCCCATTCATGTCTTCTTTGGAAAAAGCTCGCAGCGTCTGTGTCCGAACGTTGCCGCCGCACAGATGCTTACTCCGACCGCCGCCATGGACGCATCGTCAGGCGCTTCGAATATCCCAGCCAAATCGTACCTGCCCAATTTCCAAAAGAACGCTTTCACGGTAACGCCAAAACTTTTTTGCCACTTCTGCTACGGCGTCCGCTACGCTTAGGTTTAGTAGATTCCTTCACGTTGCGAATCCCCTGATCTGTGAAGTTTGTTAGGACAATGTAAGTCGCCATGATAATTCTCCTTAAAATGTTTGAGGCCATTGGAACGAATGTCGGCAATGGCAGGGAAGCCACGCATCGCCAATCTCGCCGTTACCTCAATAACTGGGAGCCGCCTCGTACCTCAACCCCTTCTTCGCCGCCTGCGCCTTCACCGTGTTGAATATCTGGTAATCCAGCGAGGACGTTTCCGTCTTGCTCTCCTTGAGTTTGCCGGCGATGTAGTCCCGCCGCTGGGCCCCCAGGGTCTGGATCTGGTCGCGCAGTTCGGCGCGCTTTTTGGCCGTTTCTTTGATGAGGCGTTCCTGTTCGTCCTTGCTTAGCGCTTGCACGGGTTCGGGCAGGCTGGCCGGGGCGACGGCGTCCAGCTTGACGCGGCCACTCGCGACGTCCTCCACCAACTCGTTTTCGCCGGCGAAGTTTTTCTCGCCCGGCGCGGAGGCGTTGAAGATCGCCCGTTTGGCGCGCGATGCGGCCGAGGCTTCGGCGTTCAGCTTGCCGGTCGCGGCCTGCTTGACGGCCAGTTCGCGGCGCTTTGCTTCGTCGCCATAGAAGAGGCGCGTGTCGTCGAGTTCCTTCGACAACCCGGCGAGTTTCTCGTCGTAGGGTGTGGCGACCGCCAAGGCGTCGCCGGATTGGCCGACCTGGAAGTACTGGCCCTGACTGAGCGAGGCGATGTGTCGCCATTGCTCCTGCGTGGTCGAATCCGCGCCGGCCTGGATGGTGTTGACGATGATGCCCTTGGCGGCGGCGGTCTTCAGGGTCTCGGGGTATTTCATGTCGCCCTGGTAGTCCATATGCGGGGGTGCGTCGCCGACCAGGAAAATCACCTTGTAGGCATTCGGGTCCTGACTCCAGCCGATCTTGTGCACGGCGTCATGCAGAGCCTGGTTGACGCTTTCCGGACCATCGCCGCCGCCTTCGGCGCGAAAGTCCATGAGGGTCGCATAGGTGGTGTCCAGATCGCTGGACAGGTTCACCACCTGGGTGACGTATTGATCGCCGCGGTCGCGGAAGGCGACCAAACCGATCTTGATCTCCGGCGTCGGCTTCGCCGAAGCCATGCTGCGGGCGATGGACCAGATATTTTCCTTGGCCGCCTGGATCAGGCCGCTCATGCTGCCCGTAGTGTCGAGCACGAACACGGCTTCCACCTTGGGTTGGTTGGCGCTAGCGACCGGTGCCGCTGGTGTGGGACGGTACCGCCGCGATGGTGCGGATAGGCGAGCACGACGCCGATGGTCGCGGCGAACAGGGAAAAGGCGAGCAGTTTGGTTTTCATGATGGGTCTCCTTTCGGTTAGTTTCGGATGGGAAGACGGCGCAGCGCCGCCTCGGCGGTGCGGTAGGCCTGGTCGAAGCCGTCCGCGGGGGTTTCGGGTTGCGTGGCGGAAGCGCGCAGTTTCGGAATCAGCACGTACAGCGCCTGCACCAGGAAGAAGGTCCAGAGTGTCAAGAACGGGCTGTGAGTGTGCTGTGCGGTCGAGAGGCTCGCCGCCAGCGCCAGGCCGTTCAGCGCGGCGTCGGCGAGCGCCGCCAGGAAGCTACCGTACAGATACAGGCAGCGCACCAGCCAGATCATGCCGACCTGCACCAGCAGCCAGAGCCAGAGGGTGGGGTCGCCGACGAATAGGAGCGCGGTGACGGCGAGCCAGATGACGACCGTAACCACCCGACCGACGGGCGCCTGAGTGTTGTGCAGCAGCACGAGCAAATAGCTGAACCCCAAGGCCGCGATCAGCCCGCGAAGGCCAAAACCGGGCCCTACCAGCGGCTCCAGGGCGGTGAAGGCAACGGCGCCGATCAGACTCAGCACCAACGCCACGGCAACACCGCGCCAGAAACTCAGACTTTTCATGACGACCTCCGCTTCTGCTGTTCGCGCAGCAAAGCCAGTTCGACGTCCGCGTCGGTGACCGGGAAATCGTCCGGGTCGGCGGCGGCATCCGCACGCGTCGGTTCCATCTCGAACACGGACACCTTCTGCCGCATGCCTTCCAGACGCCGACGCTGGTCGTCCAGGAGCGCGCTTTGTTCGACGATGAGCTTGGTCAACCGGGCTAGATACTGTTCCAGGTGTTTCGCCAGGCGTTCGTTTTCCAGCCGGCGACGCAAGAGCGTGCGGGCGAGCGTCTCATTGCCAGCATCGAAACAAAGATTCAGTTCGTCTTCCGCCTTCGCCAGCGCAGCCTGCAGTTCCTGCAACCGCGCCGCAATCTGCTCACGCTCCGCCTCTCGCGCCTTGAGCGATCGGGCGCCGCCCGCAATTTCTTCTTCCATCTCGCGGATAGCCTGATGCAGCAGCAGGGCCGGCTCTTCCAGCCGGTCCAGAACCGCGTGCATGTCCGCCCTGAACAGGCGGGTAAATCGGGTGATGAGTGCCATGTGTGTGCTCCTTATCGGTCGTTGTGACTTCGTGGGAGCAGTCTAGAACTTGCGGGCTGGAGGTCGTAGACAGACTTTGGTAAAACTTTTGCCCGGCGATTTACCAAAAATTTACATGCCAGGCGCAGGCCTGTTTGCTACGCTCAAGGACAGTTTGATCTACGTGGCAGACAATAGTGGTACGCAAGCCCCGCATCCTGATTATTGAAGACGAAACCGCCATCCGCACTGGTCTGGTGGACGTCTTCGTCTACCACGGATTTGACGCGGATTTCGCGGTCGATGGCCCAACAGGCCTGGCCAAGGCGCTCACCGGCACCTTCGACATGATTCTCCTCGACGTCATGCTGCCCGGGCAAAACGGCTTCGACCTCTGCGAGGCCATCCGCGGGCGCGACCGCAACCAGCCCATCATCATGTTAACCGCCAAGTCCGCCGACGAGGACATCATCCAAGGCTTGGCGCTGGGCGCGGACGACTATGTCACCAAACCCTTCTCCGTCGCGCAACTGGTGCTGCGGGTGCAGGCCGTACTCAGGCGTGCGCGAGTCACGACGGAACAGGAAGCCCTCATCCGCCTGAGCGGCGATGACGAAATTGACACCCGCAATCTCTCCGGCCGCATCAACGGCGCCGACGTGGCCTTCACCCGTCGTGAACTGGACATTGTGCAATACCTGCGCGAGCACAATGACCGACCGGTGCCGCGCGAGGAGCTGCTCAACAAGGTGTGGGGCTATGCCCGCCATCTGGACCTCGAAACCCGCACCGTGGACATCCACATCGCCAAGCTGCGCCGTAAGATCGAACCCGACCCCAAGCAGCCGCGTTACCTGCTGACCGTGCGCGGCGGCGGCTACCGCCTCGTTACGGAGACCTGAGATGCGCCGCCTCACCCCGGCACGGCTGCGTCTCTTCCTCGGTCTACTGTTGGTCGCCGTGTCCGTGCCGACAGCGGTACTCATCGTGCACACCCAGCGCCAGATCAAGTGGGAAGCCTATTACCAGTATCGCAGCCTCGCCGACGAGCTGGGGCAGCGTATCGACGGGCAACTGCAGCGCCTGATCAGCGCGGAAGAAGCCCGTGGCTATGCGGACTACCGCTTTCTGGTATTGGGCGGGGACCCGGCCCGTTCGAGCTATGTGCAACGTTCGCCCTTGGCGGAATTTCCGGTGCGCTCCGATATTCCCGGCCTGCTCGGCTATTTCCAGGTGGACACCGAAGGCACGTTTTCCACCCCGCTGTTCCCGGACGCCTCGACCGATTCCACGCAATGGGGGCTGAGCGAGGCCGAAGTCGCACAACGCAGTGCCCTGCGCGACCAACTACTGGACGTGCTGAGTCGTAATCGTCTGGTGCAGCAGCGGCGTGGCAAAGAGCGAGCCCCAGCGGCCATAGCGAAATCGGCCCCCGCCTCCCCCACGCCTTTCGTGTCCGCATCCCGTGACGACGCTCCACGTTACACGCCAGCCCAGGAGGCGTTCGACACGCTCAACGCGCCGGTGGAATCCGCGCGCCAGCCGAACGCGCTTGGCCAACTCAAAGACCTCAAGATCGAGCGCGATTTTCAGGACGAGGAACGCAAGCGCGAGGCGAGCGGGAAGAAAGCGGACATGGAGCCGATGCAAAAGGCCAAGATCCTGCCGCGTGCGCCGCGCAAGGAACAGAGCGCCCTGCTTGAGCCCGAGCGCGGTATTGCCGGCGGCGGGGCCAGCATCGGCGAACGCGCGCGCGTGCGCATGTTTGAAAGCGCGATCGACCCCTTCGACTTCGTGCTGCTCGACAGCGGCCACTTCGTGCTCTTCCGCAAAGTCTGGCGCAACGGCCAGCGCACGATTCAGGGCGCCATCATCGAGCAGGCAGCCTTCCTGCGCGGCGCGCTAAGCGAGCCGTTTCAGGAAACCGCGCTGGCGCAGATGAGCAATCTCGTGGTCGCCTACCAGGGCGATGTGCTGATCCTCATTCCCGGCCGCGGTGGTCGGCCT
>DATKLU010000056.1:0-2905 GCA_035542235.1 Dongiaceae bacterium | reverse complement strand
GCTGTAAACTGTCGGCTGTAAACTGTAAACTATTTTCATCATGCTCGAATACCACGATGTAACCGTGCGCGTGCGCTACGCCGAAACCGACCAGATGGGCGTCGTTTATCACTCGAACTACCTGATCTGGTATGAAGTGGGCCGCGTGGAGTTGATGCGCGCCCTCGGCTTCGATTACAAACAGATGGAAATCCAGGACGACACCTACATCGTCGTCGCCGACGTGCAATGCCGCTATCATTTGCCGGCGCGATACGACGAATTGCTCACCGTTCGCACGCGCATCCTGGAAGCCAAGAACCGCACGTTGAAGTTCGGCTACGAACTCTTCCGGCAATCGGACAATAAACTCCTGGCCACCGGCGACACCACGCATGTGGCCTGCAACCGCGCCGGCCGCGTCAAGCACTTTCCGGAGAAGTACAAGCAAGCGTTCCTCCAGATCGCCGCGCCCAATGCCGCCCGGAGCCATGCATGAGTATTGTTCTGACCGGAAATGACCTGACCTTCGACCAGCTCTACGCGGTGGCCCTGCGTCACGAAAGCGTTTCCATCTCGCCGGCCGCGACCACGCGCATGCAAGCCTCTCGCGCGGTCGTGGATCGCCTCGTCGCCGCCAACGAAACCGCCTATGGCATCAACACCGGCTTTGGCAAACTCGCGTCCGTGCGCATTTCCGCCGAACAAGTCCGCCAGTTGCAAATCAACCTGGTGCGCTCCCACGCCTGCGGAGTCGGCACGCCGCTCTCGATTCCCGAAACTCGAGCGATGATCCTTCTTCGCGCGAACGCCCTCGCCAAAGGTCTCAGTGGCGTGCGGCCGATCGTCGTCGAAACACTTTGCGCGATGCTCAATGCCGGCGTCCATCCTGTCATTCCCTCGCAAGGCTCCGTCGGTGCCTCCGGCGATCTTGCTCCGCTGGCGCACCTGGCGCAGGTAGTGATTGGCGAGGGGGAAGCTCATTTCAAGCACGAGAGACTCGCGGGCGGCGAAGCCATGCGGCAGGCAGGAATCACCCCCGTTTCTCTGGAAGCCAAAGAGGGATTGTCCCTCCTCAATGGCACACAGGGCATGCTAGCCCTTCTGAGCCTCGCGCTTCTGGAAGCGGACGCCTTGGCGGACACTGCGGACGTGGCCGCTTCGCTTTCTCTCGACGCCCTGCGGGGCAGCCCGGGGGCCTTTGACGCCCGCATCATGCACGCCCGCGCCTATGCCGGCGCCGGAACCACGGCGCGCAACCTCGCCCATCTCAACGAAGGCAGCCAGATCCGCGAATCGCACCGCCCGCCGGAGAAAGACGCGCGCGTGCAGGACGCTTACAGCCTCCGCTGCACCCCGCAGGTTCACGGCGCAGTGCGCGATTCGCTCGTGCAAGCCCGCGAAATGGCGCTGGTTGAACTCAACAGCGCCACCGACAATCCGCTTGTCTTCGTGAAGGAAAACAGCCAAGGCGACATCATCAGCGGCGGCAATTTCCACGGCCAGCCGCTGGCCATGGCTGCCGATCAGGTCGCCATCGCGATCGCAACCCTGGGAGGAATCTCCGAACGTCGCACGGAACAAATGACGAATCCGCTTACCAGCATGCTTCCGGCATTTCTCACGCCCGATCCCGGCCTCAATTCTGGATTCATGATGGCGCAAGTCACCGCCGCGGCGCTCGTCAGCGAAAATCGCGCGCTCGCCACTCCGCATTCGGTGGACTCCATCACCACCTCCGGCAATCAGGAAGACTACGTCAGCATGGGCATGAGCGGCGCGCGCCGCCTGGAACGCATGCTCCTTAACCTACGCCACATCTTGTCGATTGAATTGCTGTGCGCCTGCCAGGGCATCGATCTGCTGGCGCCGTTGCAAACAGGCACCCTCGCGAAAAAAGCCTACGACGCCGTCCGCGCCGCTTCGCCCAAAGTTGCCGCCGACCGGCCGCTCGCGCCGGACATCAACGCCATCGCCACGCTGGTCGCCCAAGGAGCAATCGCCAAGATCTTGCACTAGGAGCTTTCCAAGCGGCCCGTGCGTTCGAATTTTCCGCGCCGGATTTCCTCGGTCGTCAGCTCAGCGCTTCCTGGAAATAGGTGAACATCCGCCAGCCAGCCACATAGCTGAACGGCGCCAGCTCCAGAGAATAGTGCCCTACCGGCAACTCCAGCGTCCGCGGCTCCGCCCCGTGCGTTCGTAACGACCGCAGCATTTGCTCGGTCAGCTCCGGCAAAAACGTCGGGTCATACTTTCCGTAGACCATAAACGTGTTCCGCCCCGCGCCCATGCCCCGCTCGACATACGGCATCGGACTGATTGGCGCCCAAAACTCGCGCAATTCCTCGACACTCACTTCGTGCCTCAGCCCTTCCCAAACGTGATTCGTGGTCATACCTTGGCTCACAACATCGGCAAAGTACGTCGAAACGTGAAAAAATCCCCCCGCCCGCACGCGCTTGTCGTGCACCAGGGTGATGTATCCCACGGAAGATCCGATGCTCGTCCCCAAAATTCCCAACCGGGTGTACCCACGCTCTTCCAGCCAACTGAGGGCTGCCCGCGCATCCTTCACAGCCTGCCGGTTCGCGGCCAGCGTCAGCCCGATATTCGGCCCCACCAGCTGGTCGGCGCGTTCATGTCCGTTGGCCATCCGCCGATCGTGATAGGGCAAGCTCAACTTCATTGCCGAAATACCCATGCGCTGCAGCCAACGGCAAAGCGCCACTTGCCCGTGCCACTTAGCATTCCAGTTGGGCAGCACCAGCACCGCCGGCCCGTTCTTTCTGGCCGGGAAAAACTGGGCGTGTACCACGTTGTTCTCCGGCCAAGGCGAGTCCATTGGACTCGAAAACGTCAGGACGTTCTCCGCATCCAGGCGGTAGTCACGCACCTCTTCCCGTGCATACCATTCCGCACTCTTCTC
>DATKLU010000055.1:0-50098 GCA_035542235.1 Dongiaceae bacterium | reverse complement strand
CGCAACGGCGCCATCATCGGATTCGTGCTGGCGCTTGCCTACCTGGGGATGCGCACCCTGTTTCACGGCAACGTGGTTGCGACCTTGAACGCGCACACCATCGCGGGCGAAGTCCCCCGGCGAGTGGCGGCTTTCCCCGATTCGTCGTCGCCCTTTCTGTGGCACGCGATTGTGGAGACGGAACGCTCGCTGCATCTGGTGACGGAGCGCAATAGCGGCGGTGAGGTAACGGATGCGTCTTACATGACGACGCTGCGCAAGCCGGAACCCTCGGAATTTCTGCAAAACGCGCAGAAATCGCCGGCTGCGGTTGCTTTTCTCAAAGCAGCTCGGTTCCCGAAAGCGACGGTGCAGAAGGAAACCGACGGCTATGCGGTGGAGATCGTAGATCTGAAGAACCAGGCATCCGGGGATATGGGCCGCGCGATCCTTGTGGACATTAACCTCGATCCGGCGGCCAAGGTGCGGTCATCGGAATTGCAATGGCAGAAGGCTGGACCGGTTCGCTAGGCTAAGGCTGGAAATCGGTCGTGGCAGATGAAGTTTCGCGCTACGCGTGGGTGTCGTTGGGCTTGCCTGAGCGGTCGCGCAGGATCCAGCGGGAAGCGCCATAGCTGATGGCAACGAAGGCCACGAGGAAAAGGGCTACTCCGAGTTTGTGGCGGCCGATGAGCGGCAGAGCATCGTTGCCGTACTTGACGGCAAGGAAGCCGACGCCAAAATAGCGGATGAGCCGGGCCAGGCTGATGGCCGAGATGTAACTCCACAGCGGAACTTCGAACACACCCGCGGCAAAAACGAAAATCTTGAAGGGCGTGGGCGGCGGCAGGAGTGCGGCGACGAGCATGCCTCCGAAACCGTTCTGTTCCACCCAGTGCCGGATGGCGTTGGCACGCCTGCCGGCGCGCTTGCGAAAAAATGCTTCCCCTCCCTTGCGGGCGATGAAGTAGAGGAGCAGGCAGCCGAGCACCGAACCGAGAGCGGCCATGAAGGCGTAAAGCGGCATACGAGCGGGATGTTGGATGGAAAGTTCGATGAGCAGGAGATCATTGATGACCGGAAAGGTCAGAACGGAAGAGTCGAGGAAGGAGATAAGGAACAGGCCGGGAGCGCCGAGCGTTCCCGCGAAGACAATGATCTTCTGTTTCCAAACGCTGATTTTGCTATCCACGGTACGCGGCTCGTCTTGGCATGCGGAGTGGTCGCATCAAAAAAGGGTTTCGATCGCCTCGGTGATGATGTCGTACACGTGATGAAGTTCGGCCGCACTGATGACGTACGGCGGCAGCACATAGACGACGTTACCAAGCGGGCGCAGCAAGACGCCGCGATCTAGAAAGAAACGGTAGAGTTTAGGGCGCATGGCGGAGAGATAGCCGGCGTCTTCGGCGCGAAGTTCCACGGCGCCCATGGTGCCGAGCTGGCGCGTTTCGCCGACGACCGAGAAATCGCTTAGCTGCGCCAGGCGTTCGGTATTGACGCGCGCCACGGCGGCGATGCGGTCGAAAACCGGCTCGTCGTCAAAGATGCGCAGACTTTCCACCGCGGCCGCGCATGCCAGCGCGTTTCCGGTGTAGGAATGACCGTGGTAGAACGTATGCAGGCGATTTTCGGAGTGGAACGCCGCCGCCACGCGGTCACTGCACAACGTAACGCCCATGGGTAGAAAGCCGCCAGTGATGCCCTTGGAGAGGCACGTTAGATCGGGCTGAATCGCGGCGAGATCGCAGGCAAACATTTTCCCGGTGCGCCCGAAACCCGTAAGAACTTCATCGGCCACGAGCAGCACGTCGTGGCGGGTGCACAGCTCACGCACTCTTCGCAGATATTCCACGGGATGCACGATCATGCCGCCGGCCGCCTGCAACAGTGGTTCGAGGATGATGCAGGCGATGCTGGAGGACTTTTCTTCCAACAACGCGGTGAGCCGGTCCACGCAGTGCTGCAAATACGCTTCGGGAGTGGTGCCCGCCGGCCGCCGGTAGAGATAGGGCGAGGGCACGCGATGCACCGCGTAACGCATGGAGCGGAAAGGGTCAGTGAACGGTGATTCATCGCTGACGGACATGGCGCCGGCGGTGTCGCCGTGGTACCCGTGCTCGAGCGCGACAATTTCACACTTCTCGGGATGGCCGAGATTGCTGAAGTGCTGCACGGCCAGCTTCAGCGCGACTTCGACGGCGGTGGAGCCGTCATCCGAGAAAAAGAGGTGCGTGAGCTGCGGCGGAACCCATTTGCGGAGGCGCGTGGCGAGTTCTTCCGCGGGCTCGTGCGTGAAACCCGCCAGGATGACGTGCTCCATCTTACGAGCTTGCGCGGCAATCGCGGAGGCGATGCGGGGATTGGAGTGGCCGTGAATGTTGACCCACCAGGAGGAGACGGCGTCGATGATCTTGCGGCCGTCCTTGGCATGGAGCCACACGCCTTCAGCGCGATCGATTTCGATGGGCGCGGGATCAAGCGCGAAATTGGTGAAGGGATGCCAGATGCGCAAGGACGAGGCCACCGGTTTATTGCGCGAACGCGGCGCGGTCAAAATGATTCATGAAGACCTGCATGAGCGCGGTGCGATGAAGATTGGGCAGGCGTGGGACCTCGCCGATCACGCGGACGTGGCCGAAGCGTTCGATGGTTTCGCGGTTCTCGCGATTCTGGTCGCCGATCAGTACAACCCCGTGAACGGGAAGTTCCGCCGCGTGTAACGCGGCAAGCGTAAGCAGGGTGTGATTGATGGTGCCCAGCGTGCTGCGCGCGGCGAGAATGACGGGCAGCTTGAGCTTGACCATAAGATCGAGAATGAATTGCTTTTGGTTGATGGGAACGAGCACACCGCCGGCACCCTCCACCACCAGCCAGTCGTTGACGAGATGGGTCGGCAAATTGATGCGGTTGAGATCGATTTCAACCCCGGCCCAGCGGGCGGCGAGGTCCGGGGAAACCGGCGGAACAAACTTATAGACCTCGTCGAGTGTGCGATCTGTTCCGATGCCGGCCAGACGCATGACGGTGGCGCGGTCGGAACCTTCGAGAGTGCCAGTCTGTATGGGCTTCCAGTAGACGGCGTCCAGGGCCGCGCAGAGCAAGGCTGAGAGCGTGGTTTTTCCGACGCCGGTGTCGGTTCCGGTGACAAAGAAGTGATGTCTCATGCGCCGCCCGCCGAGGAACTGACAAGTTGCGTCGTTTGCCAGTGCGCAAGAGCAGTGCGCAAGCGCGCCAATTGCGACGCGGAAATCCTTGCGGTCAGGGAAAGACGCAGTCGCGCTTTTCCTGCGGGCACCGTGGGCGGCCGGATCGCGCGCATCGCGAAGCCTTCGCCCTCGAGATATTGTGCGGCGGCAAGGGTTTCGGCGTTGGGACCGATGACCACCGGCACGATTTGCGAAGCGGTGTCAGGAACCACCCGGCCGTCGGAGCGCAAACCTGTCGCGAGATCCCCCGCATTCTGCAGCAGCGCGGCGCGCTCGGCATGCATGGACTGGGCCAGACCAAGCGCAACGCGGATCTGCGTGGCGAAATAGGGCGGCATGGCGGTGCTGAAGATGAAGGTACGCGCACGGTTGATAAGAAATTCGCGCAACATGCCGCTGCCGCAGACGAAGGCTCCGGCAGACGCCAGGGCTTTCCCACAGGTATGAATAATAGCGAAAACCTCACGCGTGAGATTGGCCGCGGCAACCAGGCCGCGACCGTCAGGGCCGTGAACCGCCGTGGCGTGGGCCTCATCAACGACGAGCGCGGCGCCATATTGTGCGGCCAGATTCTGCAATGCGCGTACGTCCGCGGCGTCGCCGTCCATGCTGAAGATCGATTCGGTGACGATCAGCTTGCGGCAGGAGTTGCCGGAGTGCGCGCGCAATGCGGACTCGAGCGCGCTTAGATCGAGATGCGGGTAAATCACGCGACGCGCCGCACTCAGGCGAATACCGTCAATCAGGCTGGCGTGATTGAGAGCGTCGGAGAAAACGATGTCGTCCTTGCCAACGACGCTGGAGAGCAAACCGACGTTGGCTGCGTAGCCGCTGGAAAAATAGAGCGCGGCTTCGCAGCCGGCAAACGAGGCAAATTCGTCCTCAAGTTCGTTCCAGAGCGAGGTGTGACCCGATAGCAGGCGCGAGCCGGTAGCGCCTACGCGGGAGGAATCGGCGACAGCCTGCAGGACGGCGTCCTTGAGGCGCGGGTCATCGGCGAGCCCGAGATAGTCATTCGAACACAGATTGACCCCTTGCAGTTCAGTCAGGGTGCGGAACTGGTCGTTGGCTCGCAGAGCGGCGAGTTCGAACGCCAACGCCGCGTCAAGGTGCGTGCGGTTTTCAGACGGCATGCGATTCCAGTGGCTTCATACCGAGAGTTTCGAGCAGCTCTTCGTCCGCATCGCGGCCGGGATTGGGCGTCGTCAGCAGCTTCTCGCCCACAAAAATGGAATTCGCTCCGGCCAAGAAGCATAGGGTGACCGCTTCCTGCGAGAGCTGCTTGCGCCCGGCGGCGAGGCGTACGCGGGAGGCAGGCATGAGGATGCGCGCGGTAGCGATAGCCCGGACCATTTCGAGCGGGTCGAGCGCCGGCAGCTTCGCCACGGGCGTGCCCTCCACGCGGACGAGCATGTTAATGGGCACGCTTTCCGGATGCGGCGCAAGGTTTGCGAGCTGCTGCAGGAGCCCGATGCGGTCTTCTTCCCTTTCACCCATCCCGAGAATGCCGCCGCAGCAGACGGTGATGCCCGCTTTGCGGACCGCAGCCAGCGTCTTGAGGCGGTCGTCATATACCCGGGTAGTGATGATGGAGCCGTAGAACTCCGGCGACGTGTCGAGATTGTGGTTATAGGCGGAAAGGCCCGCGTCTTTGAGCTGCCGCGCTTGGGATTCGCTGAGCATTCCCAGAGTGCAGCAAACCTCCAGGCCGAGTGACGACACACCGCGTACCATCTCGAGAACTTTCTGGAATTCGCGCCCTTCGGGGGCCTGGCGCCAGGCCGCGCCCATGCAGAAGCGGGTGACGCCGCGGCCGGCGGCTTCGCGGGCCACATTAATCACGTGCTCGGGATCCAGAAGGCCTTCCCTGGTGACGTCCGCATCGTAATGCGCGCTTTGCGGGCAGTACGCGCAGTCCTCTGGGCAACCTCCGGTCTTGATGGAGAGCAGCTGGCAGGTCTGTACACGGTCGTCGGGATGAAACGTGCGGTGGACGGTCTGCGCACGGTAAATAAGCGATGGTAGTGCCGTACGATAAATGGCCGCCACTTCCTGGCGCTGCCAGTCGTGTCGCAGCGTTACCTCGGCAACGCCTGAGGGGATAGTAGGACTGGTGGTCATGGGTCGAAAAGCTCCGTCGGCAATGTTAGGCATGTTACCAGAGGTCGAGGCCGTGGTGCCCGCTGGTTTTACGGAGGCGATTGAGGAGCGGCCCAGGACAGCAAGGTCGGCGCGGCTGCCAAACATGTCCGTGATTTGAATTTAGGGGGCGGGGATGCTATAAATCAAACCCTTGCCACGCCCTGAACTTTGCTTATAGACGGCAAACTGCAGGTGTGTCGGGAAGGGGTTCCCGGCGAGTGGTAGAGATTCTGTTCCGATCTGGAAAAGGAGCCAGCTCCGAGCGTTGGCATGGGCAGTGCCGGCGCGCCGCGAATTGGTGCGACTACAGAAACAGGCCAAACGCACGCAGACGTTTGCCTGCACTCCGTGTGTGTGGAGACGCAGGATGCGAGCCTGCGCCGAGGCAAAAACGAAATGAGTGGGAGGAAGCGCTCGATGGGTACCTGGCTAAAGCAGGCCTGGTCGTTGTGCAGTGCGTGTAGTACGAAACTTGGAATTTTGGCCGCGGGAGCCGCGGCGATGGCGCTCGGCGCGGGAAGCGCCCTGGCGCAGGAACATAAAGCCGGGGGGGAGGCCAACCTGAAGCTGCCCGACCTCTCGTCCGTGGATTTTCTCGGTGGGGTCAACGGTCACAAGCTTCTGCTGTGGGGCATTCTGATCTGCGTGTTCGGATTGCTCTTCGGCTTGACGATTTACACCAGGCTCAAAAACCTCCCGGTACACAGCTCGATGCGCGAGATTTCCGAGCTGATCTATGAAACTTGCAAGACGTACCTGTTCACCCAAGGCAAGTTCCTGCTGATTCTGGAAATCTTTATCGCCGTGGTGATCGTGCTGTATTTTGGCGTGCTGCTTAAATTCGAAGCGCTTCGCGTGGCGATCATCCTGCTCTTCAGCCTGGTTGGAATCGCGGGCAGCTACGGCGTGGCTTGGTTCGGCATTCGCGTGAATACCTTCGCGAATTCGCGCACGGCGTTCGCGGGGTTGCGCGGCAAGCCCTATCCGATTTATCACACGCCACTGGAAGCGGGCATGAGCATCGGCATGATGCTGATCAGCGTGGAACTGTTGATGATGCTCTTCATCCTGCTGTTCATTCCGGGCGACTACGCGGGTCCGTGCTTCATCGGATTCGCGATCGGCGAATCCCTGGGCGCGGCGGCGCTGCGCATCGCAGGCGGCATCTTCACGAAGATCGCGGACATCGGATCGGACTTGATGAAGATCGTGTTCAAGATCAAGGAAGACGATGCCCGCAACCCGGGCGTGATTGCGGACTGCACGGGCGATAACGCGGGCGATTCCGTAGGCCCCAGCGCGGACGGCTTTGAAACCTACGGCGTGACCGGCGTGGCGCTCATTACGTTCATCCTGCTGGCGGTGAAGGATCCCACGGTGCAGGTGCAGCTGCTGGTGTGGATTTTCGTCATGCGCATTGCGATGCTGATCGCCAGCGCGGCGGCGTACTTCCTGAACGGTTTTATCGCCAAAGCCAAGTACGGCAACGCGGATGAGATGAACTACGAAGCGCCGCTGACGTCGCTGGTGTGGATTACCTCGATCGTTTCGATCCTGCTGACCTACGCGATTTCGGCAAAAATCATCCCGAGCTTGGGTGGCGATACGACGCAGTGGTGGAAGCTGGCGACGATCATTTCCTGCGGCACGCTGGCGGGGGCCATCATCCCGGAGCTGGTGAAAGTGTTTACCTCCACGGAATCGCGGCACGTGCGGGAAGTGGTGGCTTCGGCGCAAGAAGGCGGCGCCTCCCTTGGAATCCTTTCGGGCTTTGTGGCGGGAAATTTCTCCGCCTACTACCTGGGCATGGCGATGGTGATCCTGATGGCCATCGGCTACGTGATTACCGGCGGTGGCTTGCAGAGCCTGATGGCGGCGCCGGCGGTGTTCGCGTTCGGGCTAGTGGCGTTTGGCTTCCTGGGCATGGGGCCGGTAACCATTGCGGTGGACTCGTACGGTCCGGTGACGGACAACGCGCAGTCGGTGTACGAGCTTTCGCTGATTGAAAATATTCCCAATATCAAGGCCGAGCTGAAGAAGGATTTCAATATTGACGTGAACTTCGCGAAAGCCAAGGAACTGCTGGAAGCCAACGACGGCGCTGGCAATACGTTCAAGGCAACGGCCAAGCCGGTGCTGATCGGCACGGCGGTGGTGGGCGCGACGACCATGATTTTCTCGATCATCATGGCCCTGACCAACGGCCTGACCGAAAACGTAGCCAAGCTCTCCTTGCTCCATGCACCGTTCGTCCTGGGCCTGATTACCGGCGGCGCGATGATTTACTGGTTCACAGGAGCTTCCACCCAGGCGGTGACGACCGGCGCATACCGCGCGGTGGAGTACATCAAGGCTCACATCAAGCTGGACGGCGTGGAAAAGGCGTCGGTGACCGACAGCAAGAAGGTTGTGGAGATCTGCACCCGTTACGCGCAGAAAGGCATGATCAACATTTTCGTCGCGGTGTTTTTCGCAACCCTGGCCTTCGCGTTCGTAGAACCGTTCTTCTTCATCGGCTACCTGATTTCGATCGCCATTTTCGGGTTATATCAGGCGATCTTCATGGCCAATGCGGGCGGCGCTTGGGACAACGCCAAGAAAATCGTGGAAGTGGAGCTGAAGCAGAAAGGCACGCCACTGCATGACGCGACGGTCGTGGGGGATACGGTCGGCGATCCCTTCAAGGACACGTCTTCGGTGGCGCTGAACCCGGTGATCAAGTTCACCACGCTGTTTGGCTTGCTGGCGGTAGAGCTTGCCGTGCAGCTGACAGCCACCAAGGGAGACACCTTCGCGCACATTCTGGCGGCGATCTTCTTCGTCGTTTCCTTTGTGTTCGTGTACCGATCGTTTTACGCGATGCGGATTCGCTCGGACGCGGCGCACTGAGGAACTCTTCCGACAACTGGGTGGAAAGGGCGCGGCAAACCGCGCCCTTTTTTGTTTTCCGAATAGTTGACTCAGCGAAATGCGGATGTACAATCGCAGCGCTTTTTGCGAGGTGAGGGATGCAGCGTTCCGTTCTTGCAGGCTTGCTGGTATTGGGATTGCCGCTGGTGTGCAGCGCCCAGGTAGATCCGAAGTGGGAGATTCACGATCGCAACCGGCCGGTGCCGCCCGTTGTGACGCCGGGAACGAAGAGCACACAGGAGTCCGCGGGCAAAGCGCCTTCCGACGCGGTGGTGCTATTTGACGGGAAGGATCTTTCGCAGTGGGTGCAAGCTGATGGCAGCGCGGCGAAATGGAAAGTCGAAAACGGATATTTTGAGGTGGTGCCCAAGACGGGTGAGCTGCACACCAAGCAGGCCTTTGGCGATTGCCAGTTGCACGTAGAGTTCCGCGAACCAGATCCGCCAAAGGGCGAGGACCAGGATCGTGGGAACAGCGGCGTTTTCCTGATGGGCAAGTACGAAATTCAAGTGCTGGATTCCTATAACAGCAAGACCTACGCGGATGGCCAGGCAGGCGCCGTGTATGGGCAGTATCCGCCGCTTGTGAATGCCTCGCGAGCTCCGGGCCAGTGGCAGAGTTACGACATCATTTTTCATGGGCCGCGCTTTGACGCCAACGGCAAGCTGACGCGCCCGGCACGCGTGACGGTGCTGCACAATGGCGTGCTGGTGCAGGACAATGTGGAACTCACCGGACCCACCGGCCATCACATGCGCCCGCCTTACGAAGCGGGCCCGGACAAACTGCCGCTGGCCCTGCAGGACCACAATCATCCGGTGCGTTACCGCAATATCTGGATTCGCGAGCTTTAGAAAACCACGCGGAATGCCGCTTGGCGGAGGGGCATGAGCATCGGTTCGCGCGCAAAGTTTGTCTATTGTCGCGAACTGGCGAGCGGACCCATGGCGCTGACCTCTCCCTAAGGGAGCGTCACGCGCGAACCAGCCCCGGGAATTTGCGCGGGTTGTTGTCGAAGCCGGGAAACACTGGCGCCAGGTCGCCCACGGCAAGGTGCTTCTGGAGGACTTCACCGAGCACGGAGCGGAAGTCCGTCGTAAGCGCCAGATCGCGGCCATCATTCAGCTGGCCTTCGCCGAGCCCCGGCCAGCGGCCATAGACATGGCCGCCTTTCACGTTGCCGCCCATCACAAACATACAGTTGGCGTGACCATGGTCGGTGCCGCGGTTGCCGTTCTCCCGGGCGGTGCGGCCGAATTCGCTCATCGTGACGAAGACGATGTTCTGCATGCGATCGCCCATGTCCTGGCGAAATGCGGCCATTCCCTGCCCCAGGTCGCGCAAAAGATTGGCGAGCTGGCCCTGCGCACCGCCTTCGTTGACGTGATTGTCCCAGCCGCCGCAATCGACGAAGAGCACTTCGGCGCCGATATCGGCCTTCACCAGCTGGCCAATCTGTTGCAGGCTCTGACCGAGGCGGCTCTTGCCGTAGTCCGCGCCGTTCTCCGGCTGGTACTTCGCCGGATCGGCCTTGCGCAGCATCTCAATCGCTTCGAAGGTTTCGGTACCGGTGCCGCGCAGGGCGTGGTCCACCGTCTGCGCGTACATGGCTTCAAAGCCGCCTTCGGCTGCCTGTCCAAGATTGGAATTTTGTGCCATCACCTTGAACTGTTTCACGTCCGGAAGGGCGATCGCAGGAGCAGAGCCGCGCAGCATGCGCGGAAGATTTGCTCCCATGGCAACGGCGCGGAACGGCGAAGCATTTTCTTCGGGCACGGCTTCGAGGGCGCGATTCAGCCAGCCGTCTTCGGTGGCTTTCAGTCCCGGCGTGCCGGATTCCATAAAATCCTGCGCATCGAAGTGCGAGCGCGTAGGGTCAGGCGAACCGGCGGCGTGGACGATCGCCAGTTCGTTCTTGTGAAAGAGCGGCGCGAGCGGAGCCAGGCTCGGATGCAGGCCGAAAAAGCCGTCGAGGTCCACGGCGCAGTCATTCCCGCCGCGACGCGGCTCGGGAATGGCGATGGAAGGACGCAGGCGGTAGTAATTCGGCTCGCCGAAAGGAACCACGATGTTGAGGCCATCGGCGGCCCCGCGCTGAAAGAGCACGATCAGCTGCTTTTTTCCCGCGGCGGGCGTGGCCGCCACCGCCCGCTGCAGGAATGCGGGCATGGTGCTGAGGCCCACCATCGCCAATCCTCCCTGCTTGACGAAGTAGCGGCGGGAGAACCTCAACGGACGAGAGCCTTCGCAGCATGCTTGTGGGTCGTGGTTGTGCGGCATCGTGCCTCCTGCAAAATGGCTAGCGGCGCTGGAACTCCGGTGCGCCGAGGACCAGTCCGGTGACCATGGCCAGATTGACCTGCTTCACCGGGTCGTCGAGCTTGGCCTGCATCAACTGCGGATCATCCAGCTGTTTCTGCAAGGTTTCGACCGTGGCCCGCGCGGCCTCTCCGCCGAGAAACACCTGCAATGCCCGATCGAGAATCTGTTTCGAATCGGCGGTGGAGTCGCCCCCAAGCAACGCCGTCACATCGGTGCGCGAGCCGCGCACCTTGTTACCTGCGAGAGCCAGCGAGAAATTAAGGCGATTGAGCAAAGCACCGGTGTTGACCCACGCGTCCGCTTTGTCGGAATAACCGGTGGGCGGCTGGCACTGGTACAGCGGCTCGCCGATGCGCCCGACCCATTGCACCAGGGGCATGGCCGTATCCACGTCGGTGCCCAGGGCGCGCACCGTGGACGCGACGAACTCGAAGGGCGTCTTGATCTTTGCCCGGTACGCGTCGCGCGTCCAGAACTCCGGCGAATAGATCATGGCGCGCATCACGGCGCGAATATCTCCGTCGGAGGATTTGAACGTGTCTGCCATGCGGGCCACGAGGGCGGGCGGAGGCGTATCGGAAACAAAGCGGCGGGCGAGCTTGCTGGAGATGAATTTGGCCGTGCTCGGATGGTGCACGAGCAGATCGATCACCTGCTCGCCGTCCTTCATGCCGCCCGCATGAATCTTCTTGCCGAGAACGAGCTTGGGATCGGGGTCGTGAATGCGCTCATCGAACTTGAATTGTGGATATTCGCGCGGCTTTTCGATGGTCCAGCCGGTGAAACAGCGTGCCACTTCGGTAACGTCTTTCTGGGTGTAGCCCCCGTCCACGCCAAGCGTGTGCAGCTCCATCAGCTCGCGGCCATAATTTTCGTTGAGCCCGCGCTCCTGTTTTTTCTTCTGCGCCTGCGGGTTCGGTTGCGGCGTGGGCATGGGACGCGGGAAACGGCCATAGCCTGCGCGGGCTTGCTGGCGCATGGCGCGTTCTGCCGCTTGGCGCTGGGCGGCACGCGGGTCGGCGCTCAGATAATTGTCCAGATAGAAGAGCATCGCGGGACTTTTCGCGGTATCCGCGACCAGGTCCTTAAATTTTCCGAGCGCGTGCGGCGCGATGACGTCGCGCTCGTAGGCAGTCAGGTAGTAGCGGTCCTCGCCCTTCCCGGCGTATACGTTGAAATGGTTGAACCAGAAATCGTTCATGACCTGCTGCAACTGCCGTTCGCTATAGATGGCCCGAGTCATCTTGGCCATGGCGAGTTCTTCGACGACGCGCTGCGGGCGCTTGGAATCGTCGGCAATGGCCCGCGGAACCGCATTGGGGTCCACGCTAAGGGCGCCTTTTTGGCCCGCACCGGGCGTAGCGGCATTGGCAGGCGCTTGTTTCATGGGAGAAGGCGCATCGGCTGGCGCAGCGGCCGCCGGTCGCTGGTTCGCGGTGTGACCAGGCTGTTCCATTGCCGCCCCGCCGTTTGAAGCGATCTGCGAATCGCGCGCGATCACTGCGGCAGCGGCATCGGCGCGCGATTGTGCCTGCTGCGCCTGGAACTGCTGCTTGCTTTCGCCGGCCAGCTTGGCAGCCTGTTTGGGTTGCGGATACTCTTCCATGATTTTGGCAGTGCTGAGGCGAAGAGTCGGCAACGCTTCGAGACGAGCATCGAGCGCTTTGTCGTCGATGGAATTCGGATTGAGCTGCTGGTCGATCCACTTCGCCAGCCCCATTTGCTTGACGCGCTCTGCATCGCCCGGACGGGGACCGTAGGCCAGGCGATTCAACGCGTGCAGCACGGCTTCGTCGGCGGAGAGCTCCGTAACCGGAAGCCCCTTCAGAATCGGATCCTGTTTAGGCTTTTTGTCGCTGAAACCGGGCGGCGACGATGGAGGCCGCTCCGAAACAGCCGGCAGAGCCGGGCCCGCAGCGAGCGCGCACACCAGAAGAGAAGAAACGGCGGGACGCAGCAAGTTCGCTAAGGTACCTTGGCCAGAGTGCATCGCGTCTCCAGGGCCGGTGGCCCGGCCAAAGGGCGTTGGAGGCAAGGACACGCCTCCCCTGCGTAGAATAACCCCGCGCGGGGAGAGAAGTTGCGAAGGGCACGAGGCGCGTTTCCCGGAAGTGAAGGGCGCGGCAACGGCCCGTACCTGTACGATGGTTCAGGCAGGATTTCGCCGGCCTATCAAGAAGATTCTGGAGGCACGGATGCTTGAAAGCGATGTGCGATTGTTGGACGCCCTGCTGGATTCGTGGCAACGCAGCAATGTAATTCTCACCAACCTGCTGCGGGCGGTTCCTGAAGGCGGGCTCGACGTGCGCGGCACGCTCGATAGCCCCAGCGTTGCGCAGCTTTTCGCCCATATGCACTTCGTGCGCCTGGTCTTCCTCGCAGAGGATGCGCCGGAGTTTGCGCGTCCTCTAACCGAAGAATGGGTGGCAGAGAAGGACGTGCCGCGGCTTGTGGACATGCTGAACGAGAGCGCGAACGCGGTCGCTCAAGCCGTCCGCGAGCGGGTGGAAACCTCTCGCCCCATGAATATGCACTACGATCACCCGATCCTGTTCCTGCAACACATGATCTGGCACGAGGGCTATCACCACGGCCAGATCAAACTGGCGCTGAAAGGCGCGGGCCTGCCGATGAACGATGAAGCGGCTGGGCCGCTCACCTGGTCGGTCTGGATGAAGAAGAGCTGAAGCGCGCCAGGCGCACGGCTATTCGATGACGTCGAAGTCCAAGCTGCGTTCGTGCGCGTAGCGCCCGCCATTGCTATCGTCGCCTGCCATCAGGATCACCCGGTAGCTTCCCGGCGAGAGGCTGTCCACCTTGAGCAGCATGCCGATGGGCACGACCGGATTCCCTTTTTGCAGAAACTCGTCGCCGGGTTGCGTGCCGGTAAAGAAAACTTCCTTGCTACTGCTGCGGTCAATAATCTTGTAGCCAAGCACGATGCGCGGTGGCTTCTCCGAGGTCAGCAGCGAATCATAAATTTCGGAGTAGAGCAGCACCCGGTCGGTGCGCTTGAAGCGCGGCGAGGCTTGCGGCACGACTTCAAAGCCCTTCACCACCAGCGGCGTGCGGTCTTCCAGCAGCGCGGCGTCCAGATCGGCGCTCTTGGCGATTTCTTCCACGCGCTGCGGCGCATTCGTGACTGCGATTCCGCCCAGCGCGATCTGCTTGCCGTCGTAGGAATCAATCACCAAAGGCCAGACGCTCTTGCCATAACTGTCGGAACCCGCGCTCAGCACCACGGTCATCTTGTATTTCCCGGGAACCGCGTCGAACTGGTTCTGGTAGTGATAGGCGCCTTTGCTGAATTCCTTCCACTCATCCTTTTCCAAGTCGAGTTTGACCTGATCGCTAAACTTGGCCCCGACGCTTCCGTCTTCCCGGTAGGCAATGCCCAGAACGTTCAGGCTGGCGTGATACTTGCCCTTGTCCTTATCGAATTTGAACGTCTCCTGCGGAATGTCCATCGCCAGATTTACCCGCGCGACGTTCGGGCCCGAATAGTAGTAGGGCGCCTGAAACACCGGATGCACGCCGCCGTTCTGCGAATCCTGCGCGCGCAGCTCGAGCTGTTTTTCCACCGGTGTGCCATCGAGAATGTTTGGCAAGCGGGCGTTGCAGTAGCCGCTGCGCGAGCGCACGGTATTGCCGCCGCCATGGTTGAGCTTGACCTTAAGCGTGTGGCAGGTGCCTTCGGCTGAGTCCGCCGGCACATAGCCCAGTAAATAGAACTCGTTCATTTCCTTGGCGATTTTTTGCAATCCGCCAAGCAGGTCATTGGTGTTGACGATCGAGAAGCCGCCGGTGCCTTCGGCCAGCGCGCTCAGAATCTGCTGATTCACCGACTGCGATTCCGGGAACTGGGGCACGATGGAACGCGGCTGGTTCAGGGGATTGTTGGGGTTGTTGAAGAATGGATTGGTCGGATAGCCGCTCCCGCGCGTTCCGCCCGTGGTCGTACCCGTGCCGCCGCGGCCGGTTGTTCCGCCCGTAGTTCCTGTGCCGCCGGTTCCCCTTCCGCCGGTGCCGCCGCCTCCTGCACCGGTTCCACCGCCGGTTCCGCGGCCACCGCCGCCCGCGCCACCCCCTGCACCGCCTCCCGTGCCGCCGGTCCCTCCTCCGCCGCCGGGTCGCTGCGGCTCATGGAAGGCGGCAAGAACCAGCTTTGCGTTTGTGATGTCTCCCGCCGTGAGCGAAACAGGGCGCTTCGAATTCGCTTTGCCGGGTGCGACGCGCGACGCGCCTTTCGGGGCAATTGCCCCGCCGGCCTGAAGGCCGCGCGCATCCAGCGTATATACGGCCACGTTGGCCTTGTTGCAGGCGTCCATCGTCGCGGTTAGCTCCGATTGACGCTCCGCGGTCAGCGGGAAACCTGACGAGAAGATGACCAGCATCTTTCGTCCGGGCACGCTGCGCAGATTCTTGGCCAGCGTGCGCACGGAAAGCAGCATGGAGCGGGCGCCGTAGTCGGACTGAACGGAAGAAAAATTGGATATGCCGGGCGTGTTAAGAGTCACCGCTCCTGCGGCATCGGCGTTGGATGCGACGTAGGCCGACTTTACGCCTTTCGCGGCTGCTTCGAGCAGGTCCGCATTGGCCGTGAAATTTTGTTTCACCACCAGCGAGCCGCCAAACTCCACCACCGCCATCAAATGATCCGGGGCAGCGTTGGCCTGAATAAATTGTGCCGCGGCCGCACGCGCGGAAATCTGATCCGGGATGGCCATGGAGGAATTGTCGAAGAACAGCACCAGGTAATGCTTCTGGGCGTTCTGCGGCGACATGGTGTTCGCGCCGGAACCAGTCGAAAAACTGGTCACGGCTTGCTCCTTGTTGTCCTCGTACACCTTGAAGTCACCCTGGGAAAGGTCGTGGACGTAGTTGCCCTTCTTGTCGGTAACGACGGCGTCCACCAGCACCAGGCGCGATTCTTTCTTGATGACTGGTGCCGTCTGCGGCGGCGCACTCGCATCCTGCGCCACGGCGCCCGGTATGGCGCAGAGCGTCGCCAGCACAGATGCCAGCACCCAAGCGAAAATCGTCGTCCGCGTGTCGTGAAGTTTGCCGATCATAAGCCTTCCTCCGTCAAGAAAGGGCTGTATCGAAATCCAAGAAACTCAATACGGGATCACCACGGCGCCGTTGCGGGCCGCCATGAGTTCCCCTTCCTTATCGCGCACCACCAACCGCACCAGATAGCTGCCGGGCTTCACGTCAAAGCTGGACTTGACGGTGATCCCGGAGCGATCCAGGCGCTCCAGCGTCGCGTCCTGCAATTTCATTTCAAGGATCTTCTCGCCGCCGGTGACGAAGTTTCCGTTTTCGTCGAAGATGACCGTGGCCAGAGTCACGTTGTCGTGATTGCGCCCGTCCACCTTGCGGAACTTCAGGGCCTTCAGGTCCAGATGGGCCAGCACCGAAAGGCGTACCTCCGCCGCGTCTTTGCGGAAGAATTGCGTCTGCAGCTCCAATGGCAGGTCCTTTATCTCTTCCTGCGAGAAGACCGCCTCCTGAATCTCCTCTTTGGCCGCGTCTTCCGGATTCTTGGCGGCGCGCGGCGCGAAGTAGCCGCGGCGGGCTTGCAACGTATATTTCTGCTTTCCCGCCAGGCTGACCTTGATTGTGTGAAAGCTGCCGTTCAGCTTCAGGTTCTGCGGGGAAAATCCCAACAAGTAGGAAATCGCGGGCGCCGCAACGGCTTCTCGAAACACCGCATCCAGATCATTGCGATTGTGGAAATAACTGCCGCCCGTTCCGTAGGCGATGTCCTCCAGAATCTCGCTCTGCGCAAACTGGGCTTGCACGCGATAGCTGGCCTTGTACCCGGAGGTCTTGAAGGAATCGCGCGACGGATTGGCAATGTCGCCGCCGATGTCCGGCGTGTACAGCCCCCGGGCGTCAATTGTGTCCACCACCACGCCAGCGCGGTTGGCGCGGTCAACGATGTCCACGCGATCAGCGAATAAAGTGGAGATGATGAATCCGGGCGAAACGAACACCAGTTTGCGCTGGCCGGGCATGCCGGAAAGGCGGCGCAAGGCGTCCTCAAAATGCCGATAGCCGTAGTCGCTGGCGTTATCTCCCAGCGTCAGCGCTCGCGAGGCGGCGGAAAAGGCCATTTGCCGGGCCATGGCCGCCTTGGAATCGTCGCCGTTGAAGGCGCAGGCGACCGTGTCCGCCGTGGCCACTGCCAGGGCTTGCGTATCGCTCTTGTTCATGATCAGGTCGGCCTGGTAATAGGAAATATCCGGGCAGCCGTGGTCTTCTGAGCCCGGCTGTGGCCGGGCAATGATCCCGTCGAGTGCCTTGTACAACGCGTCGTGGTCGCCGGTAAACTCCAGCGTGAACTGCCCTGAAGTGGTGTAGAGCCCCACGCGATCGGTCGGCGCCAGGGAGGCGAACATCTTGCTCGCGGCGTTGCGAGCCGTCACCGCATCTTCCATGGAGAGGTGCAGGTCGTCGAACAGCAGCGACACAAAACGCTGCGGCAAGGGCGGGGCCGGCGCGGATTTTTCCTTGGCGTCGGTTTCCGGGTGGTCGGAGACGCTGACCACGGGAATCATGTGTGATTGCGGCGTCTCGAGGCTGAAGGTCGAAATGATCTGGGGCTTGCGATTATCGAAAAGCTGAAAGTCCTCTTTCTTGAGGTTGTCCACGACCTTCCCGTTCTGATCGCGAACCACTACGCGCACCTGCACCAGGTTGACCCGTACCTTGAACGTGGCCTCGGCGTCGCGGGTCACGACCTCGGCAGTGCTGGTAGGAGCCTGCTTGTCCGGGTTCGAATTCGGCGTGGCCGGGGTGGACTGCGACGGTGCAGCGGGCGGAGGCGGATCCTGAGCGGTGGCTAGAAATGGAGCAAAGGCGCCCAGCGCGAAGAGCAGGACCGCACGGAGCGGAGCACGAAAACCTGAAGGAAACCGGGTTGACCGAGGCGCGAGGTGCATGGACTCCGTCTTTTCAAACGCGCTGCCCGAACGGCCTCGACCCGGCGCAGCACGGATTGTACCGATGCCAGAGTGACTTGTTTTTGACTATACGCCCGCGGCAGGGAGCGGTCAATTAACGCCGGCGTGCGACCGCGCAGCCTCCGCCTCGGCATTCCAGGCGGCACCGAGAAAGATGATGATGGCCGAGAGCTGCATCCAGATGAGCAAACCGATTACGGCAGCCAAGCCACCGTACACCATGCTGTACGGCACGCGACGCACGTAAAACCCAAAGACCACGTCGGTGAGCCACCACAACAGGGTCGCCAGCGCGGCGCCGGGGACGACGTTGCGAAGGCTGTGTTCCTGCGGGCGGGCAGTGCGATAAATCATGGTGAGCGCCGCGAAAGACAAGATAAACGCGGCCAGGGGAAAGAAAAGCGCCCACAGCCCGTGAAAAGGATGGGAATCGCCCAGTTCTCCAGCAATCCAGTGGCGCAGCGGGCGCCCGAAGACTCCGAGCACTGCGGCAATCAGCAGCGGTGCAATGGTTACGATTAGCAGCAGCAAACCGCGCAGCTGGCGATGGAGGAACCCCGGCTTCTGCTCGTCGCCGTAGATCAGGTGAATGCCTTCCATGATCAGTTTCATGACTTGCGACCCGGCGAGCAGGGTTCCGGCCCAGCCAACAACCGCCCACTTCCAGGCTTGCGGCCCGCGCTTGATCAGGAACTCAGAAACGATCTGCCGGCTGCCCGGAGGCAGGTACTTCGTGAAGTTCGTCACCAGGTCCAGCATGTTGGTGTGGCTGCCCAACGGGCTGGTGGCGATGGCTACGATGAGCAGCAGAGTCGGAAAAAACGCCAGAAAAAGGTTGTAGGCAATGGCCTGCGTGATCATGCCGCAGCGTGGAAAGACACGGCCGAAGAGGCGTAGCGAACGCTTGGCGAGCGAAGCGGCAGAAAGCATGGCCTAAGAGTATAAACAGGCTGGGCCGCTGGTCGAAATCCCGCGCGCATCGTAGACTCAAGATGGTCGGAGAATCATCGCCATGCGAATCACAATCGGAGCAATGCACTCATGACAGCCAGGAAATCATCCGCAAGAACTGCTCCGGCGGGCGGCGAAACGTTCGATTGCAGGCGGGCGGTGCTGCAGTCCTTTGCCATCAACGAGCAAGCGAACCAGAAACTGATCGGCAACCTGAGCGAAACCGCGTGGCACGCGCCGCCTCCCGGCGCAAAAGGCCGCACCATCGCCGGAATTGCCTGCCATATGCACAACGTCCGCCTGATGTGGCTGGCGGCGGCGGACAAATCCGCCAAGATGCCGGGCAAGCTGGATCACGAAGGCAGCTCGCGCGAAGAGGTTCAGGCCGCTCTGGCGAACAGCGCCCTGCTCGTAGCCAAGCTGCTCGAGAAAGGCCTGGCCGACCCTGCGGGACGCGTGCCGAACTTCAAGCCGGACGCGGTGGCCTTTGCCGGGTATCTCATCGCACACGACGCCCACCATCGCGGGCAGATCGTCATGCTCTCACGTCAACTGGGGGCACCCGTGCCGAGCAAAATATCTTTCGGCCTCTGGGAATGGGGCACGCTGGCAAAGGAAAGCGAATTCTCGAAGTGAACCGACCGGCGTTCATCGCGAGTTTCTGGCTCGGCGCGGTTGCCGTTCTTTTTCTTTCCTGCGGGATGGCTGCCCAGCAGCCCGGCAAACGCGAGTGGACGGCAGTGCCGTTTGCCATCGTCCGCTACAATGACGAAGCGCCAAAATCGTGGAACGTCTACCACGCAGAAAAGAAAGGGCTGTATCTGGTACGACTGTGGAAGCGCGTGCTGCTGGTGGATACGGAAGACCAGAACGCCTACGAGATCGATCCGCAGAAAGTCGTCGCCAAGGGGGAAAACGTTCTGCTGGCTTCCGAGGACATCCCCAACGACTCCATCGAAACATCGGAGTGGAAGTCTCGCAACGCCGGTCCGGTGATTCGTCACCGCTTTCGCTTCGGAAAGACCGGTAACTTCATGGAACTGCAAATTCCGGTCCTGCCGAACGGCAAGCCGGCCTACTGAGTGGGCCGGCCTTCGCGATACACGCCGTACACCCAGGGAATGCCCAAGACCCCGGGTTGCACCGCGACTTCAATGTTGTCGCCGACCCGAAAGCGGTCGAAGTCGTCCGCGTCCACCGCCACCCGTTCGACCTTCTGGCCCGGCCGCCACGACGGCACGACGAGCCGCCGGCTCCCGCGCACCAGGCCCTTCATCACAAATTTTCCCTGCACCCGCTCCGGCACGTAAACGACCTTGCTGCTCGTATCCAGTTTGCCGTTCAGCAAAATGGCCGCAGCCAGAATCCACGGCAGCGGCACGAATCCCGCATACACCCGCTTGAGAATCTCGATCTCCTGATGCTTGCGGGCACGGCGATCCAGAACGGCCACTATGGCCAGGGCGACGAAGAACAGCAGGCCAAAAAAGACCAGCATCAGATCCAGGTCCAACGGCGGGTAGATCGGCGTGACGTAAGGGAACAGCAGCGAGCCGGCCAGGAAAAACATCGTCTGCTTCAGCAGTCGTTTGCGGAACATCACTTCCGCGGCGGCCGACGTCAGGCCGCATACCGGGCATTGGTCGCTCGTGCGGGCCGACCCACAGTCGAGGCACCGTGTCATGCAGCAGAGTATACCGTCAGCCGGGTTGCGATTGGGAAAGCCGCGCGATCAGTTGCTGGTAGGTGCCCTGCTGCTCCTCCGGGAACGAGACCGCAACACCCATGCCCTGGCCCGGTTCCACGCGCTTCACGAAGCAATTCACGTCCACGGGACGGTCTAGTTCGAGCCGCGCGGTAAAGCCCGCCCCGACCCAAAGCGGATCCGGAGACTCGATAAACATTCCATTGGAGCTGACATCGCGCGTGCTCGCGCGCAACTTTGCCGAGCCCCATTCGATCTCGAGGCTGGCGCGGAAACGATAGCGTGGCGCCCAACGGCGTTCCAGCCGCCGGGAGTTTGGATCTCCGATGCCCATCAAGCTGGCGAAGCCCCCTGCGTGGGTTCCCGAGCCATGGCGTCTGGGCGTGACCGCCGCTCATGTACCGCAAGCATACTCTCCCGGCGCGCACAACCAATACGACACCGGGCGGCGATGTTTTGTTCCCTGTATTGCCGGAAAAATCACTTCGAAGTACTACCCGGCCTGCTTACAATCCCGAGCGCTTTACGGAGCTGTCCAGCCGACGCTGGATTTCCGCCTGCAGGTAGTGGCGCAGGTTCTCTGGAAGAATCCCGGGCGCAACGAGTTCGCGCAGATCCGAAACCGTAAGCTCCGGCAGGAACCCTAGAATCGTCGTGAGCGTCACCGAAGGGTTACGAATCAACGCCAAACGCACGTTGTACACGTGGCTCCATTTGGCGTTGCCGGCGATGGCTTGCGCCACGGCGGGCGGCAGCTTTTCCTTCGCCAGCACTCGTAAGACTTGCGATTCGGTCAGCGCGGGATTGGCAAGCGCCGCCTGAACCACAGGCGGCAGGCCTTCCGCCAGCAGGGCGCCTGCAATGCGCGCGGGAGAACGCCTCGCCAGCGTGATCTTCTGCCCCAGGGGAAGCTGCGGCAGCTTGGCAATCACCTGATCCTCGGCCTTGCGTTTCAGATCCGGCAGCGTGCCGGGCGAAATCACAAACTGCACCAGGTCCATGAGGTAGAGGTCGCGCAGCAATCGAATGCTTTCGCTGCGGGGCGTGTGCGGGTGAAACGCCAGGGCCTTCTTGACCAGATAGCTCTTCAGGAAGTGGCGGCGCACCAGGACTTCGCCCAGGAATTCCGTTGAGAGATCGCGTCGCTGCAACGCAATGACCAGCGCTGTTTCGTCCAACGCCGGGTTTTCGAGCAGCGGCAAAAAGGCGTCCGGAGCGGCCTCGTGGATCAGCCGAACCAGATCTTCGCCGCTCGCGGTCCGCAGTGAGAGCTCGCCTTCCGGGCTCATAGTGCCGCGCCTTGCCCGGCTTGCAGCAGGCCAAGCGCCGTGCGTGCGGCGACCAGCGCAGCGTCCGCGGAGGCTTGGGCCTTGACCGCGCGCGGCAGGCGTCGCTGTATCTCGGCGTCCAGCGCCTTGTCGAACACCTGCGAACGCTCCAGCATTCCTCCCGTCCTTCCGAGAAAGAAACTCTGGGAGCCAAGGCCCAGCGTCTGAGCCAGGCGTTCCGTGAGAGCGGCAAGTTTTCCGGCTCCCGCAACCAGCAACGATTGGGCCAGCTTGTTGCCCGCTTCCGCCGCCGCCGTCACGACCGGAAAGATGCGCGGGAAGATTTCGTCCGGCTGCGCGGATGCGCGCGCATCCACATCCGCCCAGGAAGCACAGCCCAGGTGCCGCAGAATCTGCCGCGACAGCTCCATTTCGACGATGGTCTTCTCGTCGCGAACGGCGCTCGCCACCGCCCGTCCGATATCGAAAGCGCTGCCCTCGTCGCTGCCGCTCGGCCCCAAACCGCCTTCCCGCCGGACGCTTCCTTTCGCATCGCGGCCAATCGCCGCCGAACCGGTTCCTGCCACCAGCACGATCCCCGGCCCTTCCGGCAAGGCGGCCAGGGCCAATTCGAGGTCGGTCTGCACGCGCACCACCGCGCCTTCGAAAATGGCCTCCAGGCCGCGGGCCATTTCCAGGCGAAGCTCTTCTTTACCCGTTCCGGCAAGGCCAGCGCACACGGCCGCCACACGCGGCGTCGTGGGAAATGTCGGGATACTGCGCAGCGCGGTGTTCGCCGATTCCTGAACCCCGCGCAAAGCGGGAGCCACGCCGATGCGCGATGGGTTCGACGCTGACCCCCGCCCCCGCGCCAGAATTTCGCCAGTGACACCCAGCGCCACGCACTCCGTCTTGGTGCCGCCGCCGTCGAAGCCGAGTACGCACAGCATAGTGTCAGCTTACGCGAGAAGCGCTCCCCGGCGCTGCCTGCGAATTCTTCTGTTGCCGCGCGCCTAACACCACGCTCGCAAAGCCGCTCCTTCACTCGCTATCTGCTTTCTTGACCGCTGGCGCCGCCGCCTCTATCCTCGACCCTCTCCATGCGCATTCACGCCATAGATCTCGCCATCGTTCTGGTGTACCTGCTTGCCGTGACCGCGCTCGGGCTCTGGTTTCGCCGCGGCCAGAACGATGTTCGCGACTATTTCCTGGGCGGCCGTAGCGCGCCGTGGTGGGCTCTGGCGCTTTCCATCGTTGCTACCGAAACCTCCACTCTGACCATCGTCGGCACGCCCGCAATCTCCTACGCCACCAATCTCACCTTCATCCAGCTCGTTTTCGGCTATCTCGTGGGCCGCGTCCTCATCGTGCTGCTCTTTCTGCCGGGCTATTTTCGCGGCGATTATTTCACGGCCTACGCGCTGATCGAAAAGCGCTTTGGCCCGCGCATGCGCGCCGTGGCAGCCTCGACCTTTCTCGTCACCCGCGCGATCGCGGAAGGAGTGCGCGTCTCCGCCATCGCGTTGGTGGTCAGTGTGGTGCTCGGCACCTCGGAACGCGCGGCAGTCTTCATCGTCATGGCTCTCACAATTTTCTATACCTTCGAGGGCGGCATGAAAGCCGTCATCTGGACTGACGTCGCGCAACTGCTCCTTTACCTGACCGGCAGCATTGTTACGCTCGCTTTCCTGCTTCATGCGATTCCCGGCGGCTGGGGCGAAGTTGCCCGCGTCTCAGCCGCGGCCGGCAACAAGCTGCATGCCCTTGATTTTGCCTTTGACCTTTCCCGCCGGTACACCTTCTGGTCCGGCGTCATCGGCGGCGCGTTCCTCACCATGGCCAGCCACGGCACCGACCAAACCATCGTGCAGCGCCTGCTCGCCGCGCGCAGCGAATCGGACAGCCGCAAGGCCTTGCTCGCCAGTGGCGCGGTCGTTTTTGTGCAGTTCTCGCTCTTTCTGATTGTCGGGGTTCTCCTGTTCACCTACGCTCAGCACTCGCCTCTGCTCTCTAGCGGTGAACCGACGGATCGCGTGCTCCCGGTCTTCCTCGCGCGCGCGATGCCGCCAGGCCTGGCGGGCCTGCTTTTTGCTTCGATGATCGCCGTCGCCATGTCCAACGCCAGCGGTTCGCTGAATTCCCTGGCCGCCTCCAGCATTCTGGATTTTTCTGTGGCCGCCGGCCTGCGCAGCGATCCGGCAAGATTCCTCGCGCGCTCGCGCTTTATGACGCTGGTGTGGGGAGCGGTCCTCCTGCTCTTCGGCCTTCTACCCTGGCGCTCGTTACTCGAAACCGGACTGACCGTCGCCTCCTTTCCGCTCGGCAGTCTTCTCGGCCTCTTCCTGCTGGGCACGCTCGACCGCCGCGCCACCCCGGCTGGGGCATGCATCGGAATGTTTTGTGGACTCGGCGCGATTATTGCCGTGTGGAAATTTACCGGCGTCGCCTACACTTGGTACGTTTTGCTCGGCTCCTGCGTAACGTTCGCGGCCGGCGCTCTGCTGAGCCGTCTCGGGAATGGAAATCAGGTGATTTTGCAAACTCCAAAAGGACCAGCATGAGCACAGGCAGCGGCGGCAAACGGCTGGAGCTGGTCCGGGGCCTGGGTCCCTGGGCATCGGCTGCGATCGTGGTCGGCACCATGATCGGCACCGGCATTTTCCTCAAGCCTGCCGAAATGGCCCGCGAAGGCCGTTACGTTTCTGTAGTGTTCGCGGCGTGGATCGCCGGCGCCGTCCTCTCGATCTTCGGCGCCCTCTCCTTTGCCGAACTCGGTGCGGCGATTCCGGAAGCGGGCGGTGAATACGCTTACCTGCGGCGCGGCTTCGGTCCCGTCTACGGTTTTCTCTTTGGCTGGATGCACTCGATCGTAGGCCGGCCGTCATCCATGGCGTCCATCGCGGCCGGAATCGCGCGTTTTCTCAGTTTCCTGGTTCCCGCCGTTGCTGCGCCGATTTTCACCGTGCATTTCCCCGGCCTTGGCGGCCTTCTCAAGCCGTACGACTTCATCTTCACCTGGGCCCAGCCGGTGGCAGTCCTGTGGCTGATCCTCATGACCGCCGTCAACTACCTCGGTGTTCGCCTCGGCGGCGCGGTGCAGGTGTTCCTCACTTTCATCAAGATCGCTTCGGTGCTGCTGGTGATCGGCGTGGCGTTTTTTGCTTCGGCGAGCGGCGTGAACGTGCACCCGGCCGATCCTGTCTGGCCCGCAGTTTGGAATGGCGGTTTGCTGGCCGCTTTTCTCGCCGCGCTTGCCGCCGCTCTCTGGGCGTACGACGGCTGGGAGGATCTCAATCTCGTCGGCTCCGAGGTCGAAGACCCGCAGCGCAATTTTCCAAGGGCGCTGGTCGGAGGCGTTTCCCTGGTTGCCGTGATCTATCTGCTGTTCAGCGCGGCGTGTCTCCGGGTGCTGCCCTTCCGCGCCGTCGCGGCGTCTTCGCACATCGCTTCCGACGTGGTCGAATATGTCGCGGGTCGCGGCGCGGCTTTCTGGATGACCCTGGCCATGGTCATCTCCGCCATCGGATCGCTCAACTCCTCGGTGCTGAGCGGAGCGCGCGTCCCTTACGCCATGGCGCGCGACGGCATCTTCTTCAAGATCGCCGACGGCATCCACCCGAAATTCCTGACGCCCGCCCGGGCGCTCATTTTTCAGGGCGTGCTTGCGGCGTTGATGGCCCTGACCGGCACCTTCGAAGAGCTGACGAACCTTTTTATTTTTGCGGCGTGGATTTTTTACGGTTTCGCAGTGCTTGCGCTTTTCCGGCTGCGCAAGACCGATCCGGCCATGCCACGACCCTACCGTTGCTGGGGATATCCCTGGGTTCCGGGTATGTTCGTTGCGGGCGCGCTTGCGCTCACCGTCAGCCTGTGGCTTGAGCGCCCCGGCCGCTCTTCCCTGGGCGTGTTGCTCATTCTCGCCGGCCTGCCGTTCTACCGCTATTGGTCGCGGCGCAGCGCGGAGCGCGAGTCAGTGGCCCGCTGAACGGGCAAGGCCCCGGGTCTCGGCATGGCTTTCGGCGATAGGCAAGATCGCCGCCTCCGCCTCCCGGCTGACTTCCGCGCCGGGATTGAGAACCTTGGCGAGAATTTCCAGCCCGGTCACCAGCCGTGGACCGGGCCGCGAAAAATAACTGTTCGCTTCCAGGGCAAACACCTGGCCGTTCTGCACCGCAGGAATCGTTGCCCAAGCCTCTGGCAATTCCAGGCTGCGATACTCGTCGCGGGCCTGCTGCGCCGAGTACCCGCACGGCGCAACCAGCAGAACTTCCGGCTGCGCCTCCACGATCTCCTCCGGCGTCACGCGGAAGGAAGGTGTGCCGGCCTTGCCAAAAACATCGCGCGCCCCCGCGATTTCAATCATCTCCGGCACCCAGTGGCCGCCGACATAGGCCGGCTGCAACCACTCCAAAAATGCCACGCGCGGGCAATCTTCTGCGCACGCAACGTGTCTCTCAATCGCTGCCAGACTGCGGCCTATCCCTTCGAGCAACTTCTCCGCTTCGTGCCCGCGCAACGTCGCCTCGCCCACCCACAGGATGTCTCGCCAGACGTCACGCAGATCCAACGGATTCAGGCACAGCACTTCCGGCCGCTCAGCAAAATCCGCAAGTATCGCGGACAGATCTTCGGGCGAAGCCGCGCATACGTGGCAAAGATCTTGCGTTACGATCAAGTCCGGCGCGAGGCTGCGCAACACCTCTCCATCCACGGAATACACGCTCTCGCCCCGCGCGCTGAACTCGCGCACCAGCCGGTCAATCTCCAGCGGCGTAGCGTCTTTCGGAATGCGTGAGTGGATGACGACCTGCTTCTCTCGCGCCGCGGCAGGAAAGTCGCACTCATGGCTCACGCCCACCACCTGCTCGCCCAGTCCCAGCGCAAACAGAATTTCCGTTGCCGAGGGAAGGAGCGAAACGATGCGCTGCTTTGCCATGCGCGGACTCTAGCACAAAGCCAGAGCCAGGTCATCGCGCGCTGCTATTTGTAGATGAAATACTTTCGCCGCACTGTGTCGAATTCCCTCAGCCCGGCCTGCCAGCTTGCCACGATCTCCGCCGGCGCTGCACCGTCCTTCAGCTTCTGTACGGTCTCCGCGTTGCCCAGAAGCGTGAGCGTCTTGCTCACGTCAAATTTTTCCGGGTACATCCGGGCGAGCAGCGCGGCAATTTCCATCCCCATCGTCATCGAACGCACCGCCCCGCGTTCGCCCACTCGAATTCCCACGCCCATCAGCCGCTGTCCCATATATAGACCGCTCACCGGGATGAATGGCTGCGCCACGAACCGCAAGCCCGGCAAGTGCGTCGCGTTCATCGCTGCCGCCACTTTTTCTCCGTTCATCCACGGCGCGCCAAACTCCTCAAATGGAGCTTCCGTGCCGCGACCGACGGATACGCCGGCGTTCTGCAGAATCTCCAGCCCCGGGTACAGGATCGCGCCTTTCAGCGTACGCAGGTTCGGCGAAGGCGGCACCCAGCGAATTCCGGTGGATTCATAGAAATAATTCCGGTGCCAGTTCTTCATCGCGATCACATGCAAGTCTGCATGGATGCGGTTCTCCGCGTTGAAAAACTGCGCCAGTTCGCCGATGGTCAGGCCGTAGCGGACCGGCAGCGGGTAGTAAGCGACGAAAGACGTCTTGTCGGCGTCCAGCACCGGCCCTTCGATCGTCTCTCCGCCAATGGGATTCGGCCGGTCCAGGACAAAAAAAGCGATCTTGCGCTTGGCCGCTTCCTCCATGCAGTAGCCCATTGTTGCCGTGTAGGTGTAGAAGCGCACGCCCGCGTCCTGCACGTCAAACACCAGGGCATCAATGCCTTTCAGCATCTCGTCGGTTGGCCGCCGCGATTCGCCGTACAAGCTGTAGACGGGAAGCCCCGTTGCCGGATCCTTCGACGACGACACACTCTCGTCCAGCCGACCGGCGATCCCGTGCTCGGGGCTGAACAGCGCCACCACTTGCACGCCCGCTGCATGGGTCAGCAAATCGATCGTGGACTTCCCCTGCGCGTCCAGCCCGGTGTGGTTCGTGATGATGCCTATATGTTTCCCGCGCAGCGGCGCGAATTTCTCCGCTTCCAGAACGTCCAGCCCGGTTTGCACGCGCCCCGCGCGCGCCGGCGACTTCCCCGAGCTCCGCCTTTTCTGTGCGCCCGCCGCCGTCTGCAGGCACACGCACAGCAACAACAGCAGCGCAATTCGCAAAGCAGGCGTGCGTCGCGGCAAGATTCCTCCTCGTTCGTTCTGGGTGGAATGATATTCTGGAACGCCCTGCCGGGAATTGCGTTGTCGCGCTGTGGTGCGTGTGTTATCAACAGACCAAGAAGCAGGGCGTCTTTCCGGGAGAATTCGCGCCGATGAAACGCCGCGCTGCGTTGTGCCTGCTTCTGCTTCCGATCGCGTTCCTTATGGCCACTAAATCTCGCAGTCAGGGCCGCGCCGCTGCGGCCAAGTCCCCGACGCCTGCGCCACAGCGAAAATCCGCCTTGCGCCCGCTCGCTCCCGCCGCGCGCCAGTGGGTGGACTCCACGCTTCGCCGCATGTCCTCCGACGAAAAAATCGGCCAGCTCCTCTTCACCACCTATCACGGCACCTTCACCGCCACCGATTCCGCCGCCTACCAGCAGATGCTGCACGATGTAAACGACCTGCACGCCGGCGGCTTCATCCTCGTCACCCACATCACTCCGCTCGGCATCGAAAAAAGCCAGACCTATCCCACCGCCGTCCTCAACAACCAGTTGCAGACCAAATCAAAAATTCCGCTCCTCATTGGCGCCGACTTCGAGCGCGGCTCCGCCATGCGCCTCGACGAAGGCACTTCCTTCCCCACCCAGATGGCCATCGCCGCCGCCGGCAATCCGCAAGACGCCTACACCATGGGCAAGATCACCGCGATGGAAGCCCGGCAGGCCGGAGTGCACTGGATTTACGCACCGGTCGCGGACGTCAACAACAACCCCGGAAATCCGATCATCAATACCCGTTCTTTCGGCGAGGATCCGGCGCGAGTCGCCGAATTTGTCTCCGCCTATGTTCGCGGCGTCGAGGAAAACGGCGGCCTGGCCACGGCCAAACATTTCCCCGGCCACGGTGACACCGCGGCCGATTCGCACATCGATCTTCCGGTGATACGCGCGGACCGCCAGCGGCTCGACTCCCTGGAACTGGTTCCCTTTCGTGCCGCCATTGCCGCCGGAGCCGGCAGCGTCATGACCGGGCATCTCAACGTCCCTGCGCTCGAACCTGACCCCAACACACCCGCCACGCTCTCGCACAACATCCTCACCGGCGTGCTGCGCGATCAGCTTGGCTTCGACGGCCTCGTAATCACCGACGCCATGGATATGGGCGGCATCACCGTGCGTTTCGCGCCCGGAGAAGCCGCGGTGCGCGCCGTTCTCGCCGGCGCCGATTGCCTGCTCATGCCGCCGGTTCCCGACGCCGCTTTCGAAGCTTTGCAGCAAGCCGTCAAGTCCGGCCGTATTTCACGCGAGCGCCTGGACGCCTCGGTGCGTCGCATCCTGGAAGCCAAAGCGCGCCTCGGCCTCAACAAGAACCGGCTGGTGGACGTGAATGCGATCAACTCGCACTTTGCCCTGGCGCCGTGGACAAGGCAGGCGCAGGACATTTCCGACCGCGGCATCACGCTGCTGCGCGACACGCCGCGCCGCCTTCCGCTCGACGGCAGCAAGCCTTCCCGCGCCCTGCTTCTAGCCTTCTACGCCGATCCCGAGCCCACGCCTGGCGAAGATCTGGAACGCGAACTTCGCCGCCGCTTTGATTCGGTCGTCACGCTCCGCGCCGACACCCGCTTCCGCGACGCTTCGATCCTGAAGCTGCCGCCGCCCGACTCTTACGACGTCGCCATCGTGGCCCTCTTCGTCCGCGTCAGCGATCGCAAAGGCAACGTGGATGTGCCGGCCGAACAAGCCGCGCTCGCCGAGCAAGTCTACAAATCCGGAAAGCCGGCCATTACCCTGGCCTTCGGCAGTCCGTACCTGATTGAGAATTTTCCGCAGGCGGAAACGTGGCTGGCTGCTTTTGGCATCAGCGACGTCGCGCAAATCTCCATGGCCCGCGCCCTGTTCGGCGAAATTCCGGTGCACGGCAGACTGCCCGTCACACTTCCCGGACTGCAACTGAAGGCCGGCTTCGGCATGGACCTTCCCCTAAGCCCCATGAAACTCGAGCCCATGGACGTGCGCGGTGAGGCCCAGCTTCAGCCGGCGTTCGACGTTCTCGAAGCCGCCATCAAGGACAAAGCCTTCCCCGGCGCCACGCTGGCCGTCGGCTATCGCGGCAAAGTTTCGCTGCACGCGTTCGGCAAGTTCACTTACGACGCCAAGTCTCCGAACGTGTCCATCAACACCCCGTACGACATCGCCTCGCTCACGAAAGTTGTCGTCACCACAACGCTCGCGGCGAAGCTCGTGGAAGGCGACTTCCCCGTTCGCCTCGATCTCGATGCGCCGGTCTCGCGCTATCTTCCCGAATGGTCCAGCGGTCCGCAGCCGGAATGGCGCCGTCAGGTGACCGTCCGCCACCTCCTGACGCACACCTCCGGCCTGCCGCCGTTCAAGGAATACTGGCGCACTTCAAAATCGAAACAGGACACGCTGGACAGGATCTTCGTCGAGCCCCTCGACAATGAACCCGGCGCCAAGGAAGTCTATTCCGATCTCGGCATTATCTTGATGGCTGAAATTATCGAGCGCTTGACCGGCAAAACGCTGGACACGCTCGCGCGCGAGTATATTTTTTCGCCGCTCGCCATGTTCTCCACCTCCTACAATCCCGCGAAAAAACTCTGGCCATCCATCGCCCCCACCGAGATGGATACTCAATATCGCCACCGCCAGTTGCAAGGTGAAGTTCACGACGAGAATGCCGCCGCCATTGGCGGCGTTTCCGGACACGCCGGCGTCTTCAGCACCGCCCCGGACCTGGCTTCCTTTTGTCAGATGCTTCTGAACGGCGGCGTGTACGCGCACCAACGCATCTTGCGCCGCGCCACGATTTCCGAATTTACCGCCCCTCAGCAGCTTTCGGGCGGCACCCGCACCCTTGGCTGGGCTGCGCCCACCGAAGGCGGCTCCAGCGGCCATTTCTTCAGTCCGCGCTCCTACGGTCACACCGGTTTCACCGGCACTTCCATCTGGATTGACCCCGAGCGCCAGCTCTTCGTGGTCCTTCTCACCAATCGTGTTTATCCCACCCGGGAAAACCAGAAACACATCAAGGTTCGCCCCGCCCTGCACGACGCGGTAATGCAGTCGCTCGGCCTCGCTGCCGCGGTTCCCGCGAAATAGGTTTATTGGAATTTGCCCGCGGCAAGGTCGCGTTCTGCCGCGGCAACGCTCTGCGGTTTCCCCAGGTCCCGCCAGTATTCGTCGTCCGCGCGAAAGCCCTGAATCTTTTGGCCTTTTTCCGCCAGCCGCAAATACACGTCGATAATCGAAAAGGCGCCCGTCTCGCGTATTTCTCCCAGCAGTCGCGGTGAGATCACATGAATGCCGCAAAATGCCAGAGAGACATACGCCACTTCGCCGGGGCGCTCCGGCTCAGTGGGTCTGACCTCGCCTCGTCGCCCGCATAGAGCCCCGCCTTCATCGAACAGCAGCAATCGCGAGCTGTCCCGCTCCATCACCGCCAGCGTCGCTATCGCGCCGCTCGCGGCATGGACCTCGGCCATACGTGCCAGGTTAATGGTGCTCACCACGTCCACGTTGTGCAGAAAGAATGGCTCGTCGTCTTTCTCGAAAAACCAGGCCGCCTTCTTCAATCCGCCCCCGGTGTCCAGCAGCTGATTGTCCTCACGCGAAATCGCGAGCTTCATTCCGAAATTGTCGCGCGCCCGCAAATACTCCACCACCATGTCCGCAAAGTGGTGGACGTTCACAATCGCTTCGCGTACGCCAAACTGCTTCAATCGTGTCAGGGTGATTTCCAGAAGGGTTCTTCCGCCGACTTCCACCAGCGCCTTCGGTCGCGAATCCGTCAGCGGGCGCAATCGCGTGCCCAATCCCGCCGCCAGCACCATGGCTTTCATGCCACCGCCGTCATTTGCCGGCGGCCTCGAGTGCCGCCTGCGCTTCCTCTTCTCGCGCTTCCAGTCCCAGGTGCCGCACGGTGACCGTCACTCCCTTGCGTCCGCGGTAGCGCTTCGCCAATTGTTCCGCCAGGTAGACCGAGCGGTGCTGTCCGCCCGTGCAACCGAATGAGACCATCAGGTGCTTGAAGCCGCGCTCCTGATAGTTACTCACGCTGGCATCCACCAGCGACATCACGCTCGCCAAAAACTGGTGCACGCTTTCCTGCCGGCTCAAATACTCGATAACTGGCGCGTCTTTGCCCGTCAGCTCCTTGAATTGTGCTTCCCGGCCCGGATTCGGCAGGCTGCGTCCGTCGAACACGAATCCGCCTCCGTTGCCGCTCTCGTCCTTTGGCAGGCCGCGGTGAAACGAAAAACTGAAAATCTTCAGGTTCAGACTGTCCGCTTCCTTCGCCAGCGCCAGCAGTTTCTCCGAACCGAGCATGCTCCGGAATGCGCCGAGGAGCGTCGGCAGTTCGACCGGCACTTCCGCGTGATGCAGCAGCCAGCGCAGATTCTTCAGCGCGTAAGGCACCGACTGCAGAAAATGCGCCTTGCGTTCGTAGAAACCGCGGAAACCGTATGCGCCGAGCGCCTGCATGATGCGCACATACACGTACGCGTAGTAGTGGCGCAGAAAATCGTCGCGATCCACACGCACATAGCGGCTGAGCGCCTCCAGGTAGTACTCCAGGAGCTCGCCGCGCAATTCCGGCGGCAGATCCGCCTTGGCATCGAACAGCAGCGAGGCGATGTCATACTGCAGCGCGCCTTTGCGCCCGCCCTGGTAATCCACAAAATAGGGCTGCCCGTTGCTCAGCATCACGTTGCGCGACTGAAAATCGCGATAGAGAAAAAAATTGGTGTCCGCCGTCAGCAGGTAGTCCGTCAACCGCTGAAAATCCGCCTCCAGCGCCGATTCGCTGAACGGAATTCCTGCCAGTCGCAAAAAGTAGTATTTAAAGTAGTTGAGATCCCAGGTGATGGATTGCCGGTCGAAGCTGGCGATCGGATAACACACGCTGTAGTCCAGATCCCGGCCCGCTTCCACCTGGAAACGCGGCAGGGTCGCCACGACGCTGCGATATGCCTGCACTACGTTCGCGGGAATATGTTCGCCGTCGCGGTTCTTCGAAAGGAACTCGAAAAGCGTCGTGTCGCCCAGATCTTCTTCGAGATAGGCGCCATGTTCCAGATCTTCCGCGTAGATTTCCGGCACCGGCAAGCCGTGTCTACGGAAGTGCCGCGAAAAAGAGAGGAACGCCGCGTTTTCTTCCCGTACCCCATACAGAATCCCGATGGCGCTCGTCTGGCCCCGGCCCAACCGGATGATCTTCCGCCCAGACCCGCCCAATTCCCCCTGGAGCGGCTGCACCCGCTCCGCCGGGGCATGGAAATGCTCTTCGAACATCTTTTTCAGAACGTCCATCGCGCGTGCCCCGTCTGCGGTCGGTATGCGCGCCGCTGGCGCGCTTTTCTCTCGCGGTGTTCCTAGCATAGCCCATCCGCCGCGCCGCATCTTTCGTTCCCGTGTTCCTGTGTTGTCCTGCAAAACAGCTCGCTCTCGGGTTTCCCGCCCTTTCGCCCTGCCATATATAATGTCTGCGTGACTTCTCGCCGCCCCGCCACTTTCCGCCTCGACTCTCGCCAGACCGAACGCCGCAATCCCGCATCGCGCAACCTTGACCGGCTTTCCTCCGCGCAAATCGTGGCCCTCATGAACCGCGAAGACCGCAAAGTCGCCGCCGCGGTCGGGCGCGAGCTTCCCGCCATCGCGCGAGCTGTGAACGCCATCGTCTCCGCGCTCTCGGGCGGCGGCCGCCTCTTCTACGTCGGCGCCGGCACCAGTGGCCGCCTCGGGGTGCTCGACGCTTCGGAGTGTCCGCCGACGTTCGGCACCCCGCGTTCCCAGGTTCAGGCGCTCATTGCCGGAGGCCGCCGCGCCATCACCAACGCGGTTGAGGGCGCCGAAGATTCCGAGCGGAACGGCCGCCGCGATCTGCGCGCGAAACAACTCTCCAAGCGCGATGTTGTCGTCGGGATCGCTGCCAGCGGCACGACCCCCTATGTGTTCGGCGCCATGCGATACGCCGCTCAGTGCGGCGCCGTCACCGTCGCAATCACCGCCAATCGCAACATTCCACTGGCCCGCGTGGCCAGAATTCTGATCGCGCCCGAAGTTGGCCCGGAAGTCCTGACCGGCTCAACCCGCCTGAAAGCGGGCACTGCGCAAAAAATGGTTCTCAACATGCTCTCTACTGCGGCCATGGTGCGCCTCGGCCACGCCTATGAGAACCTGATGATCGACCTGCGGGACTCAAACGCCAAGCTTTCCGGACGTTCTTTGCGCATTCTTGCGGAAGCCAGCGGCAAGCCGCCGTCTGCTGCCGCACACGCTCTGCGGAATTCCGGACACAACCTGCGCATCGCTCTGCTCATGCTCAAGAAAGGAGTCTCCAGCGCCGCGGCCAGGCGAGCCTTGCGCGCCGCGAAAAATAATCTCCGCGCGGCCCTCGGCGAATAGCCGCGAACGGGGCCGGAGAAACAGTTTCCCCACGAACCATGGACAAATTCTCCATCACCGGCGGCGTTCCCCTGCGCGGCACCGTGGCCATCAGCGGCGCCAAGAACTCTGCCTTGCCGGCCATGGCCGCTTCCTTGCTCACCTCTGAGCCGGTCACCCTGCACAATCTGCCGATGGTGCGCGACATCATCACTATGGGCAAGCTCCTCGCCTACATGGGCGCCAGCGTTTCTACCTCCGAGTTCCCTGCCAGCAGCTACACCTTCGCGGCGAAATCTATTAAAGAAGGCGTCGCGCCCTACGAACTCGTCAAAACCATGCGCGCTTCGATTCTGACCCTCGGTCCTTCGCTGGCCCGCACGGGCATTGCTCACGTTTCCCTTCCCGGCGGCTGTGCCATCGGTGCCCGGCCGGTGGACCTGCACCTCACGGCCCTGGAAAAAATGGGAGCCGAAATTTACACGGCGCACGGTTATATCGAGGCCCGCGCTCCAAAGGGCGGCCGGCTCAAGGGCGCGCACATCGTCTTCGACAAAATCACCGTCACCGGCACGGAAAATATTTTGATGGCCGCGGTGCTTGCCGACGGCGAAACCCTTATCGAAAACGCTGCCCGCGAGCCGGAAGTCACCGACCTTGTCGCTCTGCTGCGCAAGATGGGCGCGCAAATTTCCGGCGATGACACTTCAACTCTTCGCGTCAGGGGCGTCCCGGCTCTCTCCGGCGCCGAGCACTCAGTAATCCCCGACCGTATCGAAGCCGGCACCTTCCTCATCGCCGCGGCCATCACCCACGGCGATCTCACCATCACCCATTGCCAGCCTTCGCACCTCGCCGCCGTCATCGAGAAACTTCGCGGCGCCGGCGTACCCATCGAGCAGCCGGCTCCGGATCAACTCCGCGTCCGCAACGTCAAAAAGATTCTGGCTGCCGACGTGACCACCGAAGAGTATCCGGGCTTCGCCACCGACATGCAGGCGCAGTACATGGCCCTGGCCACACAGGCCGCGGGTGTCTCTACCATCACCGAAACCATTTTCGAGAACCGTTTTCTCCATGCCAGCGAAATGATGCGCATGGGTGCGGGAATCGCCATTGACGGCCGCCGCGCCGTCGTCCGCGGACCGGCCGCCCTCAGCGGCACCACCGTCCAGGCTTCTGATCTTCGCGCCAGTGCCGGCCTGGTTCTCGCCGCGCTCGTCGCTTCCGGCGAAACCATCGTCGAGCGCGTTTACCACATTGACCGCGGCTATGAGCGCATCGTCGAAAAGCTCAGCGCCGTCGGCGCCAAAATCGTCCGCCTGCACGCGCCGGCGTAAGGAAACCCCGCAGCCTTTGTCCTGTACCACGACGGTGTCGAGTCGGTTCTCACCCCCTCGCTTCGCCTCGCCCGATTTGAATGACTGAGTTTTCGTTTGCTACTCTTTTAGCTCACGATTCTGGGGAGGCCTCTCGTAATGACGTCCGCAAACCGTTCCTTGCACCTGGCCGCCGTGTTCGCCGCTACGCTCACGCTCGCATCCGGTTCGTTCGCGCAAAGCGGCGCTGCATCCGGTGCTGCGGCGGCCGGTTCCGCCAATCGCACCATCGGACGCGACACCTCCCCTCTCAACCAGGAAAACGCCCTCGAAGTCATCAAACCGCCAGAGCCGAAAGAAGAAAAGGCCTATAAAGCCTTCAAGAGCTTTCAGGCGCTGCCCAACACCGACATGGCTCACAAGACCCAGGCCGGCGAAGACTTCATCAAGAAATATCCATCCACTTCGTACACCAGCTACGTCTACGGCTTCCTCACCGTTGCCTATATTCAGACCGGCGCCCTGGACAAGGCCACCGAAGCCGGCGACAAGGATCTCCAGCTCAATCCGCATGATGTGCACACCATGGCCGCGCTTAGCCAGGCCCTCGCTCGGCTCTACCGGCCGGGAACTCCGAACGGCGAGGCGCAGCTGGCCAAAGCCGACGACTACGGCAAGCGTGCCATCGCCATGGTTCCGACCCTGACCAAGCCCGAGGGTGTGGATGACGCGAAGTTTGAGGCCTCGAAGAATTCTGTGCTGGCCATGGCTTATAGCGGCACCGGACTGGTCCTTCTGCACAAGCAGGACTATGCCGGCGCAGTCCCCTTGCTAGAAAAGGCTATCGAGCTCGGCGACAATTCCGATTCCACAAACTACTACCTTCTCGGCGTCGCTTCGCTGAACTCCAATCAGGCCCAGAAAGCTGCCGCCGCGTTCGAAAAGTGCGCCGCCGTTCAGGGCAACTTGCAGCAGACCTGCTCCGCTGGCCTCGCCGAGGCCAAGCAACGCGCGAAATAATGCCCGCGCCAATCCTTCTCGCGGGCGCCGGCGGTTTTTTCTTCGCGCGCCACTCTGCTAGACTCTTGCGCATTCGATTTACCCATGTACCCGGAGGACGCCGTGCCCGCAGAACACCTTCTCGAACGCCTTGACGCCGCCATCGCGGAGCGAAACTTGCTCCAGCATCCCTTCTATCGCGATTGGCAGGCCGGCAATCTCTCCCGTGAATCTCTGCAGCTCTATGCAGCGCAGTATTACCGTCACGTGGAGGCGTTTCCCGGTCACCTGCGCGTACTCGCGGCCCGCGCGGACGAATCCCTGAAGCCTGTGGTCCTCGAGAACCTCGCCGAAGAAGAGAATCCATCGGCGCCGCATCCGCAGCTCTGGCGCGATTTCGCCGCCGCCCTCGGCGTCAGCCAGGACGACATCACCTCTTCCCCTTCCCTCCCCGGCACGCAGAACGTTGTCCACACCTTCCGCGAAATCTGCGCCAACCGCTCGGTAGCCGAAGCCGTCGCCGCCCTCTACGCTTATGAAGCGCAGGTTCCCGAAATCGCCAGTACAAAAATGGATGGACTCAAGCGCTTCTACGGTATCGCCTCGGAAGAGGGCATAAAGTATTTCTCCGTCCACGAAGAAGCCGACCGCGCGCACCGTGCCGCTTGGCGCCACTGGCTTCTGGAACATGCGCAGGACGAGAACTCCAGCGAGGAACAGATCCTCGCCTCCGCCCGCGAAGCGCTGCAAGCCTTGTGGGGCGCACTCGACGCAGTTCACTCCGGCCGCTGCAACTGAAGCTCTCTTCTTCCGGCTGCCTCTGAAAACACAAAACCCCGGCGAACTGCCGGGGTTTTGTGTTTGATATTGCGTTGCAGGCCCTTGCAGGCCCGGTTTACTCGGCTGCGCCGCCTGCCGCTTCCCTCTTCTGCGCGGCCTTGTCGCGCGCTTCCTTGATCAATGCTTTGCGGGAAAGGCGGATCTTGTTGCCCTCGATCGAGAGCACCTTGACCAGCACCTGGTCGCCGAGTTTCAGCTCATCACGAACGTCGCGGATGCGATGCTCGGAGATTTCGCTGATGTGCAGCAAGCCGTCGGTGCCCGGGAAGAGCTCGACGAACGCGCCGAATTCCGCGAGGCGAACCACTTTGCCGAGATAGGTCTTGCCGATTTCCGCGCTGGCGGTAACGTCGCGCACCATCTGCAGCGCCGCGTCCCCACCCGAGCCGCTGGTCGAGAAGATATGCACCGTGCCGTCTTCGTGCACGTCAATCTTCACGCCGGTGGCCTCGATGATGGACTTGATCTTCTTGCCGCCCGGACCGATCAGGTCGCGGATCTTGTCCGTCGGAATGGTCAGCTTGTACAGCCGCGGGGCATAGCTGGAAATCGCGGCGCGCGCCGTGCTCAGCGTGGCGTCCATGATGTCCAGGATTTCCAGGCGGGCTTTCTTGGCCTGGGCCAGGGCTTCGCGCATCATCGAAATGGTGATGCCGGTAACCTTGATATCCATCTGCAGAGCGGTGATGCCCTGTCGCGTGCCCGCGACCTTGAAGTCCATGTCGCCGTAGTGGTCTTCCGCTCCGGCAATGTCCGTCAGGACCGCGTACTTGCCCTTGTCGTCCGTCACCAGGCCCATAGCGATACCCGCACAGGGCGATTTCAGCGGCACACCGGCATCCATCATCGCCAGCGAGCCGCCGCAGACCGTGGCCATGGACGATGAGCCGTTGGACTCGAGAATGTCGCTGACCAGGCGCATGGCGTACGGGAAATCCACTTCGGGCGGCAGCAGGCTCACCAGCGCACGTTCCGCGAGCGCACCGTGACCGATTTCGCGCCGGCCCGGGCCGCGCACCGGCTTCACTTCGCCCACGCTGAACGGAGGAAAGTTGTAGTGCAGCATGAAGCGCTTGAAGCTGTCTTGCTCGAACAGCAGATCCAGCCGCTGCTGATCTTCCTTGGTGCCCAGCGTCAACGTTGCCAGCGCCTGCGTTTCGCCTCGCGTGAATAGCGCGGAGCCGTGCACGCGCGGCAAGAGGCCCACCTCGCAGGTGATCTTGCGGACCTGATCGAATCCGCGCCCATCGGGACGCCGCCGCGCGTTCAGAATTTCGTCGCGGAAGATGTCTTCCTTCAAGCGGTCAAACGCCCGCTTGGTCAGCTTGATCTTGTCTTCTTCCTCTTCGGGAATCGCCGAAACCACCTTCTCCTTCAGCTCGTCCACCAGGTGGTAGCTTTCCTTCTTCGGGTGCTTCTGAGTGTCCAGAGCATCCTTCAGCGCGGCGCCGATGGACTTCTTCAGGCTGGCGTAGATGCCTTCATCGAACGGCAGCGGCGCCACTTCCACTTTCTTGGGCTTCAACTGGGCATACAGCTCGCGGATGGCCGCCACAATTTTCTTGATCTGTGCGTGGCCGAATTCCAGAGCCTCCACCACCGTGTCTTCGGAAACTTCCAGCGCGCCCGATTCCACCATCACGATGGCTTCGTCGCTGCCCGCAATCACGATGTTCAACAGGCTGCTCTTCTGTTCCGCCACCGTCGGGTTCGCCACCAGCTGGCCGTTCAGCAGACCCACGCGCACTGCGGCGATCGGTGTGGCGAAAGGCAGGTCGCTGCAATATGCCGCTGCCGCCGCGCCCGTCACCGCGATCACGTCCGGATCGTTCTCGCTGTCCGCCGAAAGCACCAGCGCGTTCACTTGCGTCTCATTGCGCCAGGACTCCGGAAAGAGCGGGCGCATCGGGCGGTCAATCAGCCGTGAGACCAGGATTTCCTTTTCCGTGGGGCGCCCTTCGCGCTTGAAGAACCCTCCGGGGATCTTGCCGGCGGAGTATGTGTACTCCCGGTAGTCCACCGTCAGGGGTAGAAAGTCTTTGTCATTGGCCTTTGTCGCCATGCAGGCCGTGTTGAGGACGACCGTGTCGCCGTACTTGGCCACGATCGCCCCGTTGGCTTGCTTGGCCATCTTGCCGGTCTCTAGAATCAGCGCTCTGCCGCCCACTTGCACCGATACCTGATAAGGAGCCGGTGTGTGATTATTTTCTGCCATGATTCATTCCTTTGGCCCCGCCTCTGGCGGGTGCCGCGAGCAGAACCGTCTGCTCGTTGGTAAGTGCGGCGGCAGCGTTAACGTAACGCTGCGCCATCGAGGATAGGAGAAACGCGGCGTGCCGCAATTACACGTCGAGACAATTCGCCTGTTTTCCAGCCGAATGCCGTACACCTGACATTTTTCGCTTGGAAGTTGTATCTACGCGCAAAGCCTCCAACCTTTTGCAAAGGCTGGACTTACTTGCGCAGACTGAGGCGTTCCACAATCTCGCGATACCGATCCGGGTCCCGGCGGTTCAGATAGTCCAGCAAACGGCGGCGCTTGTTCACCATCATAATCAGTCCCCGCCGCGATGCATGGTCCTTGACGTGGCTCTTGAGGTGCGTCGTCAGGTAGTTGATCCGCTCGCTCAAAAGTGCAATCTGCACCTCTGGCGAACCCGTATCCTTGACATGAGACCGGAACTGTTCGATCAACGCTGCTTTCGGTGCGCTCAAGTGCCCTCTCCGTCGTCCCCTGAATTTTCCTCTTCTCTTCGACTTATTCAGAGTAACACACAAATATTTTATCTGTAAAGCAATGCGGGATTGGCTGCAGACGGGCCCGCTGCTTGCCGGGAGAGGAAAACGCGGGGCCGTTGTGTTATCTCGCAGGATGGGAGGGAGTACCTTACCAAGTGAGCGGGAGACAAATGCTGATCTGGTTCGCCCTCATTGGCATAGTGTGTATTTTCTTTGGCTTGCAAGAGCTGAAGTACTGGCACAGGCGCCCGACCCTTCTTCAGATTGCGGGAAACACCCCTAAAAGAGTGGCCGCAGGACGTTCAGCAAGTCCTGTTTCTGCTGATCGCTTGGCTGCTTGAAGTTGCCGATTTTGCCCAGTGGCCGCACCGGCGAACCGCCAATCCTGAGAAATCGCAGCGCGGCAAGCGGCCCAAAATTCCCACCCGCAAGTTGTGCTACAACTGGCCTTTGCCACGCTAGATGACTCCGTGAATTGGGGAACCACCATGCCCGAAGACAACCTCTCGCCCGAAACGTGGACCGCAGTGGATCGTTACCTGACGCCTCTGCTCGCACCCAACGATCCGGCACTCGCGGCGACGATCGCTGCCAATGCCGCGGCTGGCCTTCCCGCGATTGACGTCACCGCAACGCAAGCCAAGCTGCTACAACTCTTCGCCCGCATGATTCACGCTCGCAAAATTCTGGAGATCGGCACGCTCGGCGGCTACAGCACCATCTGGATGGCGCGCGCGTTGCCCGAAGGAGGCAAGCTGATTTCGCTCGAGTACAGTGCCAGGCACGCCGAGGTGGCTCGCCAGAATATCGCGCACGCCGGCCTCTCCGGCAAAGTCGAGATTCGCGTGGGGGCCGCGCTGGATTCGCTGCGGGCTCTCGCGCAGGAAAGCGCCGGCCCCTTCGATCTGGTCTTCATTGACGCCGACAAGGCTAACAACGCCGGCTATTTCTCCTGGGCCATGCAACTCACGCGAATCGGCAGCGTAATCGTTGTGGACAATGTCGTTCGCGATGGCAAAGTGGCCGACGCGAACTGCACCGACCCGGACATCGCCGGCACCCGGCTCATGTTCGAGCATATCGCCCAGGATAAGCGCGTCGCCGCCACCGCCATTCAGACCGTCGGCAGCAAGGGCTACGACGGCTTCGCCCTGCTTCTCGTCACCGGGTAACGTTCCTGCGGCGCAACCTGTCCGCCCACCGAGGTTGAGAGCGTCCGTGAGTTGCGTTACTGTTCTGCGCGTCAGCCAGACCAGTTCCTTTCCGGAGAAGCGGATGACAGGCCAGCGTCCAAGCGCACTTGTGACCGGAGCAAACTCCGGCATCGGGCTCGGAATCGCCGAACGCCTCTCGCGCGCCGGCTACGACGTCGCCATCAACTACAAGGTTGGCGAAGCGGAAGCGCAAGCAATTGCCAAAAGGCTGGCCGCAGCCAACGGCGGCAAAGCGCTTCCCGTCTACGCCGATGTCTCCGACCCCAAAGACGTCGCCGCCATGTTTGAAAAAGTTCTGGCGGAGTTTGGCAAGCTCGACGCTCTCGTTAACAATGCCGGCATGCAGGTCTTCGCGCCCATTCTCGACGCGCAACCCGCCGACTGGGACCGCGTCATCGCCACCAATCTCACAGGCTGCTTCCTGTGCACGCAACTGGCCGGCCGCCACATGAGAGAACGCCGCTCGGGCGCGATCGTCAACATCGGCTCCGGCAGCAACAAAATTCCCTTCCCCAATCTTTCCGGGTACACCGCCAGCAAGGGCGGCATCGAAATGTTCACCAAATCCGCCGCGATGGAGTTCGGCCCCTTCGGCATTCGCGTCAATTGCGTCGCGCCTGGCGCCATCGATACCGAGCGCACCAAGAAGGAAATCGCCGGCTTCGCCGAATCCTGGGCCAGACTCACGCCTCTCCGCCGCATTGGCACACCCGAGGACGTCGCCGCCGCCGTACAATTCCTCCTTAGCGCTGACGCCAGCTTCATCAGCGGCCAAACCCTCGGCGTGGACGGCGGCCTTTTCGCCCAGCCGCGCTGGCCCGAGGCGGATTACAACTTGTGAACGCTCCGCCCGCCCGTCGCCTGCTCATCCTTTTACTGCTCGCGCTCGCCGTGCTCGTCTGCTTTCTGCCGTTCTCCAACAAGGCTTTCCATATCGACGATCCGCTCTTCCTCTGGACGGCGCAGCACATCGCCCAGCATCCCCTCGATCCCTATGGCTTCAGCGTTGTCTGGTACGCCACCGAAACACCGATTGTGGAAGTCACCAAGAATCCGCCGCTCGCGGCCTACTATGCCGCCGCAGCCGGGCGAATCTTCGGATGGTCCGAGCGAGCGCTGCACCTGGCCTTCCTCCTTCCTGCGCTGATCGTCGTGCTGGGCACTTATCTTTTGGCTGAGCGCTTCACCCGCTTGGCCTGGCTCGCGGCGCTGCTCACGCTGTTCGCGCCGGGCTTTATCGTCTCCGGCACCGGCGTTATGTGCGACGTCCTCATGCTCGCCTTCTGGATGCTGGCTGTCCTTTTCTGGCTGCGCGGCGAAGAAGCGGGCAATCCCGCCTGGTTATTTCTCGCGGTGCTTTGCGCCGCCGCTTCTGCCCTTACCAAATATTTCGGTGTCGCGGTGCTACCCTTGCTGGCCGCGTTCTCTCTTCTGCGCCATCGTCGCTGGAGAAATTCACTGCTATGGCTCGCGCTGCCCGCGCTCCTGCTCGCCCTCTACCAGTACGCCACTCTCCGGCGGTACGGCCGCGGACTCTTCTCGGACGCTCTGCTCTACGCCAGCCTGCACAACCGCGGCCATGAACTTGGTGCAGCGGCAAAATTCATCCTCGGTCTGAGCTTCTCCGGCGGCTGCGCCTTCTTCATTTTACTGTTCGCTCCGCTCGCCTGGCGCTGGCGCGGCCTGGCCCTCGCGGCCGGCGCTGGCACCATCGCCGCGGCACTCGTTTGCCGGGGCATCATCTCTGTCGATGCGCCGCAAGCCGCCGCAAACCGGGCTTCCTTCTGCCTGCAGCTGGCCTTCTTCGCCTTCGGCGGCGCGCTGCTCCTGGCTCTCGCGTGCGGCGCGTGGTGGCGGCAACGCAGCGAACCGCTGGTCACACTCCTCGTGCTCTGGTTGCTCGGCACATTCGTCTTCGCGGCCTTCCTCAACTGGACCATGAACGCCCGCTCTATCCTGCCGCTAATTCCGAGCGCGGCAATTCTCCTCGCGAAGCGCCTGGGCGATCGCCTGGATTCGGCAAGTCACCTGGCCCTTCCCCGCATCGCCCTGCCTCTCGCGCTCACTGCCGCCGCGGGAGCTTGGGCTGCCTGCGCCGATTTTCGGCTCGCCAACGCCGGGCGCACGGCGGCCGAGACCCTTTCGCAGCAGACGCGCGTCACCGGCGCGGGCGTCTTCTTCCAGGGCCATTGGGGATTTCAGTACTACATGCAGCGCGCTGGTGCTGTGCCTGCCGACAAGCGCAAGACCCTTTTTCGTTCGGGCGACATCCTGCTCGTTCCGGAAAACACCACCAACAGCTTCGGACCGCCGGACGGCTTCGTCTTTGCCGACGCCCAGATTCTAAATTTCCCGGTTGCCGGTCGCCTCGCCACCATGTCTCAGCCGCGCGGCGCCGGCTTCTACGCCTCCGTCTGGGGCCCGCTGCCTTTCGCCATCGGCGAAGTGCCGCCCGAACGCTATCTCGTCGCGCGCTTGCGGGCGGTCTCTGATTCGCCTCCGAACCTGCGGCCCTGAATCCCGGCTCTCTGCGGGCCTTTCTCCACAAAAGAAAAAGCCGCCCGGTAAAGGCGGCCTTTTCCTGCGTTTGCTGCAACCTGCTATTCCGAGTTCCCTGAACCTATGACTTCTGCTCGGAGCAGCAGGAACCCTTTTTCGCCTCGATGGTTGGAGCCGCGATCTTGCTGGCGGCGTTGGGGTCACCGTACTTGTCGTGGTGCCGCACCCAGGCCATCGGCGGCGTCAGTCCGGCTTCATTGCGTCCCTTGGGCGCGATGTCAATCCAGTTGTAGACGCCCATGACTTGCTCCAGCCCGCGCCCGTAGGAGGAGTAGGTGTGATAGATCGTCCCGTCCGTGTGCTTGTAGAAAACGCTCGCGCCCGGAGCTTCGTCCGTCGGAAACGGCTGCTGGCCATAGTTGTATTCCGCTTTCCCGTTGGCCACCTGCTCCGGGGTGAAGGAAACGTTGTAGTCAAAATTGAAATCGCTGCCGAACGACGAGGCCCAGGGAAAACGCCAGCCCATGCGCTTCTGGAATGCCTGAATCTTCCCCAGCGGCGCGCGCGACACCGCCATCAGCGTGATGTCCCGCGCGTTCACGTGCGCCACGCTGCCGTCCAGATGATCCCCCACGATCGAGCAGCCGGGGCAGCCTTCCGCCCACTCCGGCCCGAACATGAAGTGATAAATGATCAGCTGGCTGCGCCCCTCGAACAGATCGCTCAAGGTGCGCTTCCCCGAGGCCGTTTCGAAAAGATAGTTTTTCTCCACCCGCACCCAGGGCAACTGTTGCCGCTCCGCGCTCAGCGCGTCCTTCAGGTGCGTCCACTCCTTCTCCTTGGCCAGAAGCGCCTTGCGTGCCTCCAGCCATTCGGCTTGCGAGACGATGCGCGCCTGGCGCTGCCCCGCTCGGGTTGCTACTGCGTTTGCTGCCGTGCTCATTGTTCCTGCTCCTTCGTCTTCACTTTCCCGCCCAGCCTGGTTCGTGCGAGCCGTGCGCGAATCTTTGCCAGCAGCAGCGTCAGCCCGCCTGCGCTGGTCGTTCCCGCGATCAAGACCGTGGTCATCGAAATACACGCTGGACACATGGTGCCGCTCCTTCTTCCGCTGCCTTCCGCAACTCCCGATTTCAGTGCGTGGCGACGCTGCCCGCCGCCGCGCCTTCCGCGAAACGCTTGATCCGTTCCATGATCCAGTTCCAGCCGCCGGTCACGCCTTGCCGGTGGTCGTCCTGTATAAAGCCGAGAGCCGTATGCCGGAAGGCGATCAGCGTGCCGCCGTCCACCTTCTTGAGCCGGTACTGCACGTTCGACACAAGCGGATACGACGCGAACAGCGGGCCATACAGCTCCAGCAGCTCCGGCCGCTTGATGGCCTGCACGTGTGCCCACATATGGCCGTTGCCTGCGCCCAGGTCGCGGTACCAGCGTCCGCCGGGCCATGCCTCCAGCGTCATCGGCATCGGCACCCCGTCCGGCCGCGAATTCGCCGGCCCAATCTGCTCGAGCAACGAGGCGAAGGTTACTTCCGGCGAAGCGTTTACGTGCATCTCCTGCACGATGTTCAGGGTAAAGTTCTCGCGAATCTGCTCCGGTAGTGTCATGACTCTTTCTTCTCCTGTTTTGAATCGGCCGGCCGCGAAGCCCCGGCGTCCTTGCCCGCTGGCGCCTGCTCCTTCGCTTCCGCCAGTTGCTTGACCCGCGCCAGCTGGTGGCTCCAGAACCGCTCAAACGTCCCCGTCCATTCGTGCAGCGGACGAATCGCGTCGGCGTTCGTGCGGTAGAAAATCTGCCGCCCCTCTCGCCGCGCGTTCACCAGACCGACTTCCTTCAACACCCGCAGGTGCTTCGAAACCGAAGGCTGTTCCAACGCCATGGCCAGCACGATCTCGTTGACACTGCGCTCCTGCAGCAACAAATAGCTGAGGATGTCGCGGCGACGAGGCTCGGCCACGGCGTTGAAAGCATCGGTGGTTGTGGCTGCCCGCGGCACGTCGCAAATATATTCCTATACAGGAATATGTCAAGGGGAATTTTTGTTAAATCGTAAACCTCTTCTTTTCTGCAGATTGCAATCGTCCGTCGGCACGGCGCAGGAACCTGCGCTGTCTCGCGTCCTTGCCCTATGCGCGGATTCCAGAACCCGGATGGCAGGGGCGATTTTCGATTTTCGATTTTGCGACCGCACGGAGCGGCCAGTGGGCGGGAAAACCAGTTTCTGGGTTTCTATTCTATTTCCGGCCTACGCGCCGGCCGCCGCCGAAGCACTCTTGGTCCAGCGCACGGCCGCCTGTTCGAAGCCGTCTTCTTTCAGGTAGCGGTAGAGACTGGTGCGGCCGATGCCCAGCACCTGCGCGGCACGCAAGCGGTTGCCCTTGCACATGGCCAGCACTCGCTGGATATGCTGTTTGCGGACCTCATCGAGCGACAGCGGCCGCCAATCGTCCCGGCCGCCTGCGGGCGTCCCGCCGCGGTGCTGCATCTGTTCCGGCAGGTCCGGAATATCGATGAAGTCTCCGGTTGCGGTGATGCTGGCACTGGAAACCACGTTCTCCAGCTCGCGCACGTTGCCGGGCCATGCGTGTTGCAGCATCAAAGCCTGCGCTCGCCGGGTCAGCCCCGCTATGTTCTTTCCGTAGGCATCGTTGTACTTCCGCAGAAAGTACTGCACCAGCAGCGGCACGTCTTCCAGCCGCTCCGCCAGAGACGGAATGCGAATCTGGATCGAACTCAGACGGTAGTAAAGGTCCTCCCGGAAGCGCCCGGCCAGAACCTCCGCGCGCAAGTCGCGATTCGTCGCCGCAATCAGCCGCACATTCACCTGGCGCACTTCCGGCGATCCGACCCGCTGGATCTCGCGGTTCTGGATGACGCGCAGCAGCTTCGCCTGCATCGGCAGCGAGGTCTCTCCGATCTCATCCAAAAATACCGTCCCGCCATTCGCATATTCGAACAGACCCGGCCGGGTATCCGTCGCTCCGGTGAATGCCCCCCGCATGTGCCCGAACAGTTGGCTTTCCAGCAAGGTATCCACCAGCGCCGAACAGTTGCACACCGCCAGTTTCTGGTGGCTCACCGGACTGATCTGGTGCAGCGCCCGCGCCACCAGTTCCTTCCCTGCCCCGGTCGGCCCGGTCAACAGCACATTCGTGTAGTGCCGCGCGACCTTGCGCGCAAAATCAAACACTTCCAGCATCGCCGGACTCTTGCCCACGATGCCGTGGAATTCCAGGTCCTTCAGCAGCTGTTCTTCCAGCGCTTTCACCCGCCGCCGCTGGTCGTGCAGTGCCGCCGTATCGTCCAGAATCCGCTTCAGCCGCGTCCGGTCCACCGGTTTCGGCAGAAAGTCCATGGCACCCTTGCGGATCGCGTCCAACGCCGATTCCAGCGTGTAGTCGCCCGACATCAGGATCACGTGCACGCCGGGATCGGCTTGTATCGCTCGCTCCAGAAACTGGTATCCGTTCATCTCCGGCATGTGTACATCGGCCAGCACCAGCCGCGACCGTCCGTTTTTCACCAGGCGCAGCGCCTGCTCCGGGTCAGACGTCGCTTGTGCCTCGAACCCCAGGCTCGCAATCTGCTGCGTCAAAAGCTCCAGTTGTGCTGGATCGTCGTCAAGAATGCACGGCATGAGGGCCGCGCGGGGAGAAATCAGTTCCAGATTCTTTGTCGCAACCTGCATACCGCATCACTCCGCACCCCATGTTCCATTCCCAACGCTTCCGCTTGGTCCTGCTGCTCTTTCCTGTGCTCCGCCGCGCTCTTCCCGTGGCCACACCCGCTCTCGAGCTATATCCCTGATTCTGATTGGAATACGGATTCTTAGACGACTCTCACACGGCCAGACCACTCTGCGGTCCCACACTCGCCCTCATCTGAGAACGAACAGCTTGCGCCAATCCGGCATCCTGTGCCCCTTGGATTCCCTTTTTGGAACGCAGCGCTCAGCCCGCGATCGGGGGCGACACAGCACACAGCCTCACCACTCGTTGCCCGATTTCATTCTCGTCGAGGCACTCCGCCCGGTACGGCACCGGCTGCGTCCGATCAATGCTCAACGGATCCAGCAGCCGCAGGAAAATCAGCGCCCCTGAGGGTATCGCATGCACCAGATGCACGTGCTTGCCCGACTCTTCATCCCAGTACAACTCGGTCTTCTCGACGAAGAACTGTTCGTGCGCGTCCCAGCCCGAAACCTCCACCGCGTACAGACTCTGCTTTTCGGGATAAGTCACCGGCATTGCATGTCTCCTTGCGGAACAAACTGCCGGGATGGACATGCAGTTGAGACACCAATGAGACGCGCGGAAGTGCTGTAACTCCGTCAGCTTATGTGGATTTTTTCGTCCGCCGGTGTCATCGCGCGAAACATCCGGCCCGGAATGCTCCGCTTTGGCTCAGTACGGCTTCAGCAGAAGATAGTACGTGGCAACCCTCTCGATTGGCGCGTAAGCATAGCGGAACAGCAACAGAGCGCCCAGCAATCCCAGACTGCGATAGGGTGTCGTCCGCAGCCAGTCCAGGTACCCGTGCGCGGTCTGGTTGCTCATCAGCACCATGATTCCCGAGCTTCCGTCCAGCGGCGGCACCGGCAGCAGGTTGAAAACGCCGAGCAACAGGTTCAGCGAAAAGAAAATCACCAGCACCGTGCCGAACAGGTTGATGTGCCCGGCGTCGGCCGACGCGAACCAGTGCTGCGCCCGGCCCACGCGCAGCAAAATGGCCGCGATCAGCATCAGCGTGAAGTTCGCCGCCGGCCCAGCCAGGGCCATCAGCGCCGAGCGCTTCGGATACCGCCGCTCCCACTCTGGATTGAAGGGCGCGCTGGCCCAGCCGATCATTGATTGGGCGAAAAGAAACGACACGATCGGAATGACCACCATGCCCCAGGGCTCGCGCTGTATGTGCGGCACCGGGTTCAGGGTCACCTGCCGTGCCGCCGTATCGTCGCCGCCGAGTTTCGCCACCAGGGCGTGCGACGCCTCGTGACAGGTCGTGGAAAAAAGAAACGCCACGTACCACAGGAATCCAAACAGTAGGGTCTCTGCTGTCAAATCAGGCATTCACTTCTCTCTAGGGTGCCGCGGAAAATGGCTCAGGCTAGCTTCGGGGAAAAATCGGTCAGGGTCATGAATGTCACGTCGACCTTGTCCACCAGCTTGCCGTTGACTTCCGAGGCCGTACGCACCGACACCCACTCCTGGTCCTCCTGGAACGACTTCCAGTTCGCCGTCGCAGCCTCGCGGCTGGGGTGCGCCAGGACGTATAGCAGCGTATTTGACTTGGCCGGCTCATCCACCGGCGTCCAGAACGCCACTACATGCATTCCGTGCTTCTCAAACAGCGCGATGGTGTGCTCGCGGAAGCGCTTGAGCAGATCCTGCAGCTTGCCTTCCGCCGCGTGATACACCCGCAGTTCGTAAACCGCGCCGCTATCGGGCCGGGCAGCGACGGAAAACTTGCTCACGGAATTCACGGCCGGCAGCAGGGCCGCCGCGGGAAGGCTTTGCAGAAGTGTGCGTCGTTTCATGGGCAGGATGATAGCACGCGCCGCCGGCAACCGGCCTAGCGGGAAAACTCGGCGTCGTCATACGTCTTGCCGCCTCGCAGTACCGCGCTTTCGGTGGCGCTCCACGCCTGGTTCGTGGAAACAACGAAACTCACGGTAACGTCGCGGTCGGGATGCTCCAGCACCGCCTGCGAAGAAGAATTGAATGCAATCTGCCCCGGCTTGAAATTGTCGATCAGGTTCTTTCCGTCCACGTAGATCTTGAGATCGGAAAGCAGCTCCGATCCGCCGGGATGAACGTTCAGGCTATAGGTGGCCGTGACCGTGTTGTGGTCTTTCACGAACTTGATGTCGTACTGCACCTCGCCACCGCGCCGGTAGGCCACGCTGCAGGAGACGGACAGGGCGCAGAGTGCGAGCGCGGCGCAGTACAATGAACGAGACCAGATGACTTTCATGAAGACCACCCTTCGATGCCAGAGTTTCTGTCCGTTACATAACACGCCGAGTGGCGGTGCGAGAACCGCTAAATTCTCGCGCCGCCCGGAGCCCTCGTGAAAATCGTCTTGTTCGGCGCCACGGGCATGGTTGGGCGCGGCGCGCTCCTGGAATGCCTGCGCGATCCTTCCGTGGATTCCGTCCTTTCGGTCGTGCGCCGGCCGTCCGCCGAAGCGCATTGCAAACTTCGAGAGATCGTGCAGCAGGACTTTCTCGATTTCTCCGCGATAGAAAATGAATTTCGGGGCGCGGACGCCTGCATTTGGGCGCTCGGCGTGACCTCGGTCGGCAGCAGTGAAGGCGATTACACGCGCATCACGCACGACTTCGCGCTCGCCGCGGCACACTCGCTGCTCAGGGCCAGCCCGCGGCTGCGTTTCGTTTTCGTCTCCGGCCGCGGCGCCGATGCGCAAGGCTCCGCGATG
>DATKLU010000054.1:0-2563 GCA_035542235.1 Dongiaceae bacterium | reverse complement strand
TCACAGCAGCTAAAAAAACAGATACGGATCGAAATCAAGAATGCGCTCGTGGCGCTGCAACAAGGGGCAGCACGTGTTTCTGCCGCTCAGAAAAGCCGCGATCTCGCTCAGAAAACCTTTGAGATTATGCAGGAGGAGCAGAAGCTGGGAGCTGGGTCTAATCTGCAGACCCTTGCTGCCCAACGCGATCTTACTATCGCGCAGTCAGCTCTCAGCACCGCGTTCACCGACTACAAGAAAGCGGAAGTGGAGTTTGATCGAGCTACAGGTGCGACGCTATCGTCTTTGCAAATCTCCGTGGACGGCTCACGATGAATTATGGTTGGCGCGTATCGCGCAACTATGCCTAGGGGGATCACTTGAGAAGAATTTTTGGCGTGAGCTTCTTAGGCCGCTGGCTTCGCGCTTGTCGTCGAAAATACAGCCAATAGCCCGTGAGAGAGAGCAGCGCAGGAGCGGTGCCAAATACGGAGTAGAGTGTTAAAGGGCAATCTACGGCGATCTGTTCCCAGTTGTTCCCAATATCGCGAACAGGAACAACTCTGCGGCGCTGGATTAGGCGGAAAACTTGTTACGGCTCAACTCGTAACTATAAATAAGAAGGGCGCTTAGAGGATTTGCCTCTTAAGCGCCCATGGTTGCGGGGGTCAGATTTGAACTGACGACCTTCGGGTTATGAGCCCGACGAGCTACCAGGCTGCTCCACCCCGCAGAAAGAGAATAGCACGCGATGGCGAGAATGCAAAATTCGCGTGAAGCGGCGGGTGGGGCCGGTGTTACGTTGCTGTTTCGTCGGAGTGGGATTGCAGCGCTCGGCTTGCGAGGCACTCGCGCAAACGCGCGGGCCTTTTCCGCACCAGAATCGCCTTAAACCGGCCGCGCGCCTTTCGTATTCGGGTGCGCGTTTTCTCCCCAAGGATGTCGGAAATGGCGAGCCTATTATGCCTCCGCGGCACTCGGCCGCAGCTCTCCGCATCGGAATTTTCGCTTTGCATAAGCGCGCTTTGCAAAAGCGCTGGTAAGATAGCTTTCCCGGAGACACGCCAACTACTCGAAATGAGCCCAGCCGCCGCAGGAGATCCACCGGCCGTTCCGCAGCCCGTTCTCGCGCCTCTGACCAGCGCGGCGATTTTCCTGATTGCCTGCATCAAGCCGGACCCGGAAAGCTACGCGGCCGTTCGCTCGCTCTGTGCCGACCTGCCCGGCATCTTTCGGGCCGTGGACTTCCGGCGCATCGAAGCCGGCCTGTCCTGCGTCGCGGCTTTCGGTTCGGACGCCTGGGACAGACTGTTCGGCAAGCCGCGCCCCGCGGAACTGCATCCTTTTCGCGAATTCCGCTCCGGAGACCGCCACGCCGTGGCGACGCCCGGCGACCTGCTTTTCCACCTGCGCGCCAAACACATGGACCTTTGTTTCGAAATGGTCACGCAGATCATGGAACGCATCGGCGGCGCCGTTTCGGTGGTGGACGAAACGCACGGCTTCCGCTATTTCGACGACCGCGACCTGCTGGGCTTCGTGGACGGCACGGAGAACCCGCGGGCCGAAGCCGCGTTGAACGCCGCACTGGTGGGCGGTGAGGACCCGCAATTCACCGGCGGCAGCTACGTGATTACGCAAAAATATCTGCACGACATGCCGCGCTGGAATGCGCTTCCGACGGAAACGCAAGAGCTGATCATCGGCCGCAAGAAGCTTTCCGATATCGAGCTGGCGGATGACGTGAAGCCGTCCTCGGCGCACAGCGCGTTGACGGTGATCGAAGAAAATGGCGTGGAAGTGAAGATTCTGCGCGACAACATGCCGTTCGGGCGCCCCGGCCACGGGGAATTCGGCACGTATTTTATCGGCTACAGCCGGACCCCGCGCACCACCGAACAGATGCTGCAGAACATGTTCATCGGCCGGCCGCCGGGGAACTACGACCGCATTCTCGATTTCAGCCGCGCCATCAGCGGCAATCTCTTCTTTGCGCCGTCCGCTAGCTTCCTGGAGAACCTGCCGGAGGTTACATCTTCGCCGGGCAGCGCCGTCACCGCTGGGGCCACAGCGCACCCGGAGACGCCGGCGGTTTCGCCCGCGCGCGATCCTTCGCTCGGAATCGGTTCACTGAAAGGGACAAAATCATGAATAACCTGCACCGCGAGCTCGCGCCCATATCCGCCGCCGCGTGGACACAGATCGAGGAAGAAACCGCGCGCACATTGAAGCGCTATTTCGCGGGGCGCCGCGTGGTGGACGTGATCACCGGAGGCGGCGAAACGCTGGCGGGAATCGGCAGCGGGCACCTGCTGCCGGTCACGCCGCCGGCGCAGGGAATTATTTCCAATCTGCGCGAGGTGAAGCCGCTGGTCGAGCTGCGCGTGCCGTTCGAACTTTCGCGCCAGGCGATTGATGACGTCGAACGCGGCTCCGAAGACTCGGACTGGCAGCCCGCGAAGGACGCCGCCAAGACCCTGGCCTTTGCCGAAGACCGCGCCATCTTTGACGGTTACCCGGCGGCGGCAATACAAGGAATTCGCCAGGCTACCAGCAACCCGATCCAGGCGCTGCCGGCGGATGT
>DATKLU010000053.1:0-25807 GCA_035542235.1 Dongiaceae bacterium | reverse complement strand
CCGCTGTTTTCCGTTTGGCGGCCTTACGTGGTATTTTTGTTGGGTTGCCGGAGTGGCGGAATGGCAGACGCGGCGGACTCAAAATCCGCTGCCCGCAAGGGCGTGTGGGTTCGACTCCCTCCTCCGGCACCAATCTTCTGGAGTGACGGCGACGCGTCCTGCGCGGCCGGCACAAGACGAGAACGACAAACCCTAATCTCACAAGCTCAGGAGCCTCGTCCGGCCGTATGGCGGGCCGGAGCCGGCTTCTCCATTCGATCTTGCGGCTTAATTTTCAGGCTTTGGGCGGCGCGTGCGCCAGGAGGTGCGGCTGAGAGGAGGGAAGATACTACAGACTGACGTCTATATATAAAGAATATTATAACGTATCAGTAAATCAAGTATTCTGCCGGATTGTCCCAGGTAGCTGGAAACACTCCGCCAGTGGCGCTATGCTCTGTCGGAAGGTTCTGCTGGAGGTGAATATGGCCCGTCAGATAACTGTAGGCGACGTGGTGGTACGCAAGGGGACCAAAGAACCCCAAATGCAGGTCACCAAAGTTGCGAAGATTCCGTCCTCGCGCGACGTGAAGGTGTGGTGCGACTGGCAAGAAGGCGGGAAGGCCAGAACCGAAGGGTTTCCGGCAAGCGACCTGGAGCACGCCAAGCGCTAGCCGACGAGCCTTCACGATTCCTCTTCCGCACAGATTTGAATCGGTTTAATATTGCACGCTCGCTGTTACCCTCTGTGGAAAAGGTTGGACCATGCCCCTGCCGAAGCCCCTTGCGATGCCAGCCATGCGCTTGTCCCCCGCTGCGATGGTTCTGCTCCTGCTGCTGACCTTGACTCCTGCTGCCGCGCCGAGTTTCGCGCAGGATGCCGCCGGTCGCGCGCCGGCGGAGACGCACGGGAAGGCCCACCCGAACCCGCAGCCTCGCCTGGAGCTTGCGACCGGATGGAAGATTCAGTCCTCGTGCACGGCAAGCGACGGCGGAGAAAAGATCTCGAGCTCTGGCTATGAAGCAACCGGGTGGCATAACACCACGGTCCCCAACACGACGGTTGGGTCGCTAGTGGACGACAAAACTTATCCCGATCCAACCTACGGTACGAACCTGAAATCCCTTCCGGGGATGAACTACTCGGCAGATTCGTTCTTTGCGAATCAGGATCTGCCCGCGGGAAGCCCGTTTCTGTGCTCGTGGTGGTGGCGCAACGAATTCACGCTGCCGCCGTCGTTCGCGAAGAAGCATGTGGCGATTCATTTCCCTGGCATCAATTACCGCGCGAACGTGTGGTTCAACGGGACGAAGGTTGCCGACGCCAAGGATGTGGCCGGAACTTTTCGCATTTTTGAGTTCGACCTGACGACCCTGGCAAAGCCGGGCGCACGCAATACCATCGCCCTGGAGATCTTTGTTCCCGGCAAGAACGATTTGGGCATCACCTGGGTGGACTGGAACCCGACGCCGGCGGACAAGGACGCGGGAATCTGGAAAGAGGTGACGCTCACGGCGACCGGGCCCGTGGCGATTCGCAATCCGTATGTCAAACCGGATTTGAAGGACGACCTGAGCGCGGCGGAGGTCACTGTCTCCGCGGATTTGCGCAACGATGCGCAGGTCCCGGTGAAGGGAACGTTCGTCGCGGAAATTGATGGCAAGACCGTGCGCCAGGCGGTGGAACTTGGCGCGGGCGAGACCAAGCGCGTCAGCCTCGGCGCGGCCCAGCACCCCGAGCTGAAATTCGCGAAGCCGAAATTGTGGTGGCCCTACACCATCGGGACGCCCTATCTCTATCACGCCAAGCTGGCATTCGAGGCGGACGGAGCGGTGTCCGATGCGACCTCGTTGCGCTTCGGTGTTCGTAAGGTGACCAGCGAGCTCACCGACAAGGGCCATCGCCTGTTCAAGATCAATGGACGGCGCGTTCTGATTCGCGGCGCTGCCTGGGCCCCGGACATGTTCTTGCGCCCGATGCCGCAGAAGCTGGATGCGGACCTGCGCTATGTGAAACACATGGGCCTCAACACCATTCGCCTGGAAGGGCGCATTGATCGCGACGAACTCTTCAACAAGACCGACGAGATGGGCATCCTGGTGATGCCAGGATGGACCTGCTGCGACGCCTGGGAGCTGTGGCAGAACTGGACGGACGAAACGCGCAAGATCGCGGCCGCCTCCATGGCCGATCAGGCGCGTCGGCTGCGGAATCACGCCAGCGTGTTTGTCTGGTTGTACGGCAGCGACGGGCCGCCACCTGCCGATGTGGAAAAGATGTACCTCTCGGCGCTGGCGGATGCGGAGTGGCCGAATCCCTCGGTGTCCTCGGCGAGCGAGACGCCCACCACGGTCACGGGAAAATCGGGCGTGAAGATGACCGGGCCGTACGAATACGTGCCACCGGTGTACTGGCTCGCGGACACGCAAGCGGGCGGGGCATATGGCTACAACACGGAGACCAGCCCCGGACCGGCGATCCCCACCCTGGAAAGCCTGGAGCGCTTCATCCCCAAGGAACATCTTTGGCCGATCGATGAGGTCTGGAACTACCACGCCGGCGGCGAACGATTTACGACGGTGAATGTTTTTACCGACGCGCTGACGCGGCGCTACGGCCCGGCGATCTCGCTCGCGGACTACGAACGCAAGGCACAGGCCATGGCGTATGACGGCGAGCGCGCGATGTTTGAGTCCTACGGCCGGAACAAGTACGTTTCCACCGGCGTCATTCAGTGGATGCTCAACAATTCGTGGCCTTCGCTGATTTGGCACCTCTACGACTACTATCTGGTTCCGGGCGGCGGATACTTCGGAACCAAACGCGCCATGCAGCCGGTGCATGTGCAGTATGGGTATGACGACCACAGCGTGGCGGTGGTCAACGACACCTACGTCGAACGCAAAGGAATGAAGATACGGGCCCGAGTGTTTTCCCTGGACGGCAAGACACTGGCGGACAAGTCCGAAACGGTCGATGTCCCGGCGGATGGGGCGGTGAAGGCCTTCGAGGTGCCGATGCCGGAGGGCGTGACGCCGACCTACTTCGTGAAGCTCAATCTCTACGACCCGCGGGGGAAGCTGGTCAGCGACAATTTTTACTGGCTTTCCACAAAGGCCGACACGCTCGATTGGGCCAAGCGCCAGGACACCGTGTATACGCCACAGGCAGAATTTGGCGACCTTTCCGGATTACAGACGCTGAAGGAAGTGAAACTGGAAAGCAGCGTGGCGATTGAGCCGGCGGGTAAAGCGCACGTGCGGGTGAAGAACCCAACCAGCGGGATTGCGTTCCAGGTTCGCCTGCGGTTGCTGAACAAGAAGGACGGGGCGGACATCGTGCCGGTCTTCTGGGACGACAACTATTTTTCGCTGCTGCCGGGCGAGGAACGCATCATTGGGGTTTCGTACGACGCCGCCATGCTGCACGCCGTGCAACCGGGCGTTGAAATCAGCGGATTTAACATCGTCAAGTCCACTCCTTAAGGCCGCGGACAGCGGCGAACCTGCGAGGAAATCGCGCAACCTGTCGCGTGGCTGCCGTCATCCAATGGCTGGAGGCAGGGCGAAAGGCGTTACACTGGTGCGGGTGGTGTAAACGTCCCTGCGAGGAAACGCGATGAAAATTGTGTCGAGGGCAATCTGGGCGCTGGCCGCCGTGGCGCTGCTGGGATCGGGAGCTTGGGCCGATACCCTGGAATTGAAAGACGGGCGTGTGCTGCAGGGCAAATATCTCGGCGGGACGCAGGCCGTCCTGCGGTTCGAAGTGAATGGCGAAGTTCAGACCTTTGCCACCAACGACATCCTGGCGCTGACGTTCCAACGGGGCTCGGCGGCACCGGCGGGACCACCACCCTCTGCCGCTCCCGGGCCTGCTCCGGCGCCGCCGAGCGGTGCTTCCGCTCTCAGTGCCGAGCCGCCTGCGGCGGCTGGCGGCGATGTCACGCTGCCGATCAACCAGTCTCTGCTGGTGCGCATGATTGATGGCGTGGACTCCTCAAAGAACAAAGTGGGAGACGTTTTTCACGCCAGCCTGGAGACAGATTTGAACGTCAACGGCGTGCTGGTGGCGCGCAAAGGCGCTGACATCTACGGCAAACTGGAAGCGGCGGACGAGGGCGGGAAGTTCTCCGGCAAGTCCGAGCTGCAGCTGGGGCTGACGAAGCTGATTATTGACGGCCGCGATTATCCAATCGTAAGCAGCGATTACAACGTGCAGGGCAAGGGCCGGGGCGCGGACAGCGCGAAGAAAGTGGGCGGCGGCGCGATCCTTGGCGCGGTCATTGGCGGCATCGCCTCGGGCGGGAAAGGCGCGGCCATCGGCGCGGCGGCGGGGGCCGGCGCCGGCGCTGGGGTGCAGATTTTCACCAAGGGCCAGCAGGTAAAGGTTCCGAGCGAGACCCTTCTGGAATTCCGCCTGCAACAGGCGGTGACTGTCACTCCGACGGCGAGGTAGCGCGCCGCGCCCCCGGTTTCGGGGCCACTAGCCTGCGTTTCCCGGGCAGGTGTTTCTTACGAAACATCCCGGGGAGTAGCCGGCCCGAACGCCTTGCTAGTTCTACTGTTAGTGAATATGCTACTCCCTCAGAATCGCTCCCGCCGACGGGAGAGGGGTGAGGGCAAGATGCCGAAAGAGAAGCCGCAGGTAAACATCGGAGAGGTCATCAGGACCTATCGCAGCCAGCGAGGACTTTCCCAGGGAGACATCGAGCGGCGCACCGGTCTCCTGCGCTGCTACCTCTCGCGCGTGGAAAACGGCCACACTGTGCCCTCCCTGGAAACCCTGGCCAAGATCGCCGAAGCCATGGATATTTCTCTGGCGGACTTTTTCCCCGGTACCGAGACACCGCGCGACAAAGAGACGCAAAAGATGCTGGGCGAGCTCTCGCAGGACGAAATTCGTTTTCTGGTTGAGATCAAGCGCTATAGCTCGACCTTGTCGGATGGCGACAAGCGGCTGGTGCTGGCGATGATCCGCAAGATGGCCACCATGGTACCCCCGCCGGTGCGCAAGCCGCTGGTCCGTCGCCCCGCGGTGTAAGCACAGGAGTCTTTGGAGAAGATTCGTGTAAGGCTGACCGGTCGGACGCCGGTCAGCCTTTTTGTTTTCGCGGTGGGTTCCGGGTAATTTGAATTCTCACATCGGCCATCCTCGTGCTCCTTATCACCGCGGAGACGACCCGTGATGACCCAATCCATGGGAGCCAAGCAAGGCCCTGACCTTGCACCGGCCGGCAACGCGGACCACGCAAAGTGGGAGTTTCAGAACCGCCGGATGCTGTTGTATGCGCTGGTCGGCAACGATTTCGGACCGGAACCGGAAACTCGCCTGGACGATATCCGCGCCTACAAAAAGAACGAAGCACAGTTCCTGATCGACGCGCTGGATTTGACGGCGACGGACCGCGTACTTGACCTGGGAAGCGGATTTGGATTTCTGGCCCGTGTGGTTGCGCCGCTGGTCGCCCAGGTGGTTTGCGCCGACATCAGCGGCGAATTTCTGGCGTGCGCACGGGAAGAGTTGCGCGGGTTTGCGAATGTCGAGTTCCTGCAAATACCGTTCGCAGACCTGAGCGCCTTGCAAGGCCTGCGAATCAACAAGGCTTATGCCAACGCGGTCTTCATTCACTTCAACTTGTTCGACATTGTGATGTACCTGAGAGAACTGCACAGCGTCCTGGAACCCGGCGGCCTCTTCATTTTCGGGATGAGCGACACTGATACCCTGGACATTCGCAACGACCGCTACTTCGGCGTGGTGCTGGAAAAGTACAAGCAGCACCGCGGCTCGCCGGTGCTGATGCATTGGAACTCGGCGCGAGCCGTGTGCCGCGCGGCGGAGGCCAGCGGTTTCCTCGCCAAGGTAGCGTACAGCGGTGCGGGAAGCGCGATGATTCTGCTGGAGAAAAAACGGTAATCCGGCTCAGCAGGTGGCATCCAGTGATGCCTTATCAGATTGCGCTCGTTCGCTCCGCCGGATCTTCTGACTTCCGTTTCAGGCCCGGAATAGCGGCTATGCGCGCAGCACCAGGCAACTGGCAATCATGTCGTGCAGCGCCTGCTTGCGTTCGGTGAAGCCGGCCATGATGTAGCCGATGCCCAGCGGGATGAGCCCGGAGATAAATTTCGAAAAGAAGCGGCCCGTGGCGCGCCCAAAGGAAATACGGTTGCCGTTGAGGTCGGTTACCTTGATATTCAGAATTTTTTTGCCCACAGTTCCTTGCCAATCGGAACTTTCGAAATATGCATTGTAGAGCCAGCCGAGAAGGAAACTCGCTCCCGCAATCAGTGCAATCGAGGAAACCAAAGCGGCCACCACAGCCGGGTCCGGCGCTCCGTCCGGACGCAGCCCGCGAAAGGATGCGGCCACGCCCGTCAGCAGGAAAATCGGAATGATGATGACCCCAATGAAGATGCCCACCACGACGCCGTCAACAAGATGAGCGACGAAGCGCAGCCAGAATCCAGCGTACGGGCTGATGGGCGGCGGCAGCCAGTGTGGAGAGACCGGCTGGGCCGGGGCGGATAGCAGGGGCTGTGGCGTCAGGTGCACGGATTGCGCAGGCAGAGCCGAAGCTGGGCTGGGCGCGGGCGCGCCACAAATGTTACAGAACGCGGAGTTTGCCGGGAGGTTGCTGCCACACTTCGAGCAGAACATGAATGCTCCAGAAAAATCGGGTTTCGACGAACAGATGTTACAGCAAGCGTAAAGAAAGGACTACAGATTCGGGGCAGCGACGAGCGCGCGCAGGTTACGGGCCTTGCGGCCGAAATAGAAACTGGAAAGCGCTTTCCAGGGGACGATCAGGAAGTAGAGATAGACCGAAGCCAGGGTAAACCGCGCGGGAAGCAGCCACGCGGCGACACCGGCGAGAAAGCCGACCGCCGCCAGCCCCAGGCAATCCAGGATGGAGTGGATGGTGAGCAATCGCTCCACGCCGTTCAGGGCCAGCCGGGAGCGCTGGCGCCAGGCGTTGCCATACAGGGAAGCCAGGAGAAAGCAAACCGCGATGAAGCCGATCGCGCACAGGAGCAGCAGCTCCGTGAGCTGCGAATTGCTGAGCGGTGGCTGAGGATGACCGCGGCGCAAGGGAACAAAGAGTGTCCCGAAGAGGAAGCGCAGCGGGTAAATGTAAAAGAGAACGATGAACAGCAAGGCGGAATTGAAAAGAATGGTTACCTGGTCATGCAGGCCGTATCGTCGGAAAAACAGGTAGTGCGAATACCATAGGACCAGCAGGATGGTGAAGCAGGCGGCGAAGGGCAGAAAGCCGCTGAGAGCGTCGCGCAGTTCGGCGAAGGTGCGCGGCACCTCGAGCGAGAGCACCAGAAGCGCGAGAGCGAAGGCAAAAATGGCGTTACTGAAGATATCGATGCGCGTCAGGCGGGCGCCACGCATGCGAAATCCTTGTTCCCGGCGGGATGGAGCGGCTGACGAAGGCAAGAGAACTCCCAACTGCGGCGCGCCGGCTAACGAACGGTGACGCCGTCGGTTCGCGGCTTGGCGATGGCCGGCGAGTCGACGTTGAGTACGGAAGTGACGAAATCGCTCAGGGTCATTCCGAGGTGCCCCACAACCCGCTGCTTCAGCGTGGTGTAGTCCTGCGTGCCGCTGAAAATATCGGCCATCAGCTGGCGGAAGATGGAGCTGCGGCGCAGGAACTGCACCATGCGCGTGGTAACGGCGGTGCCCAGGAAAGTGCCGCGGTAAAAGCGGCGCACGATGCGCGCGGCAAATTCCAGTTCACAAGAGAACGCTGCGCGGACCCAATCCGTGTACATCTCCGGGTGGCCCTCGGCGATGGCTTTGCCGAGCAGTTCGCCGGAACGCATGGCGTAGAAGAGGCCCTCCCCGGTAAGGGGATCCACGAAGGCGGCGGCGTCGCCCACAAGCGCCCAGTTGCGGCCCACAACGGTGCGCTGCGATAGCGTGGGAACCTGCGGCGACGGCAGCACGTGGCTGTAAAAGCGCGCGTTTTCAATGGAAAACTTCTGCTTGCCGAGAAATGTGTGCAGGTGCGTGCCGAGTTCTTTCTGGTTGTGCGACGACATGCTGCCGCAAATGCCCACCGATAAATGATCGCAACGCGGAAACGACCAGATGTAGCCGTCAAAGTGCGGCAGGAATTTGATGATGATGGAGTCTTCGGCCTGCGGAATGAAATAGCCCTGGGTGATTTCCAGTTCGTCGCGTTGCAGCGCGCGGGTTTCCGGCAGTAGCTGATTGCGAGCGCCGGCGGCCAGCACCAGGAAGTCGGCGCTGCGCCATTCGCCTTCCACGGAATAGCGCGGCTTCTCGCCGGACGTGTCCACGGCCACCACATGCGAGCGGTACACCTGCGCGCCGGCGTTTTGTGCACGCTCCAGCAGCAGGCCATTCAGAACCGTGCGCGAATAAATGACGATAGGGTGCGGCATCTCCAGGCGCGCGCGCTGTTCATTGCTGGCGATGAGATCGATGGAGTGGATCAGCTTCTTGGGGTGGGAATTTTCCAGAAGGAAGGGAAAACGCTGAATGGCCTTGTGGGTCAGGCCGCCGCCGCAGGGTTTTTCCCAGGCCAGATGCTCGTCAAATATGCGCACCGTGTTTCCGGCGCGAGCGAGCTGTTCGCCGCACATGGCACCGGAAGGGCCGCCGCCAACGATAACGATTTCAGCCATGACCTGCTCCCGCTTCTTTTGGTGGAGCGTTCTCGGGGCGCGTTGCCTAGGCGATGGGGAAAACCGCCAGTGCAAATCCAGCCAGGAGTATAGCACCGAAGATCGCGGCGGCGGCAGGCGAGCGTGTTGTGTGACGTATTAAGTCAATGGCCACACGCTGCAGCAGCGAAAAAAGTACGAAATAGACGAGGAACAGGACCAGCAGAATCTGGCCGGAATGCAGAACGAGGATTCCCGCAAGGAGCGCCAGCCACAGGAGAGCGCGCAAGAGATTCGCTTTCGCAACGCGCGCCAGGCTGAGCGAATGCTCGGCCGGGCCGAGGAGGATCTCTTCCGCGAGGTGCCAGGGCAGCAGCGCGAGAAAGACCGCGGGAAAACGCAGCCAGCGCGAAGCGGTGAACCAGGCTTCGTAGAAGCTGACTTCGTACCAGGCCGCGAAGAGAAGAACCAGCAGCAGCGCGCCGAAGGCGGGTCCGGCTACGGACTTCGTGAAGAAGGACGTAAAGCGTGGAAGCGCGGAAAAATTCAGGAGAAGAAGGGGAGTGCCGGCGAGAAGTAAGAAGGACGCAAAATAATCCCCTTGAAACAGGTGCAGGAAGCGCAAGGGTACGAAGAATTTTAGAACGACAACGGCCAGCGCGCCGGCAACGGCGACCGCCAGCACCGTGAACAGCGAGAAACGCGGCCCGGAGGCTTCGGTGACAACGCTTGCAGGATTTTTGCCGGCAGTAAGTTCTCGGAGAAAAGGTGGCGCGAGAAGGCAAAGCCCCGCCAGCCCAAGAATGCAACCGAGGGCCGGGTGCGTCGTGGGGAGCGGCGCCGAGGAACTCGCGCCGAGAATGGCGGAGGTCCAGTCGCGCATGGCGGCAAGGGCTTTTGCCGAAAACAAAATGCTGACGTGGGTGACGTTGGGAATCACGAGATAGCGGTTCGTCGTGTCCGCGGAGGCCGTGACCAGATCCGCGGCAATGTCACGGATGGCCCGAGGCTCCCAGGCAGCGCTAAGGACCAGAGAATGCCCCGGCAGTTGCGGCGGTTCAGGGAAGAGCAGAGCCTCCGCCGGCACTCCCTTTGCCGGGTGCATGGGAGCAGGGGAGATGGCGATAACCCCGGCGACCGGAACCCGCGATGCCACACGCGCGGCGATGGCGGCGCCCATGGAGTGGCCGGCGAGAAGCGTTCTTTGCGGCACGATGGCGCGACGCGCGATGAGTTCAGATACCAGCGATTCGGCGCAGGCTTCCGCATGCCCGGGAGAAAATGGGCCCGGCGCTTTGCCGTGCCCCGGAAAATCAGGGACGAAGACACGAAGGTCCTGGTTCGCGAACTGTTCGGCCGTAAAAGCCATCACGGTTTTGTTGGCCGCGAGTCCATGAAACAGAACTACCGACCCCACGGAGGTGCCGGTGCGAGGTTCGTAAATATCCACCGGCATTCGGCAGCCCGCAGCGGAAGCCAGAACGGTGTGAACTTCATAGCCGGCGGGGCGGGACAGAAGGAAGCCCAGGGCGCAGAGCGCGACACCGATGCCGGCTTGCAGGAGCGGGTGGCGCGTCATACGCTCGCGGCCATTCCGGAGTGAGCGGGAGCGACTGAACCGCTCTTGGCGGCGTGATAAAATGGCGATTCCGCGCAAAAGCCGGGATGCGAAGGGATGCCAGCGTGAGCGAAGGAGTTTTGGGCCTGCACGAAGCGATTTTGCGGTTCGCGCGCGAGAAACGCAATGGGCGCAGGATCGTCTTCACCAACGGTTGTTTTGACCTGCTGCATCCCGGCCACATTGAGACGCTGGAGAACGCCCGTGCGCTGGGTGATGCGTTGATTGTCGGCGTGAACAGCGACCGCAGCGTGCGAGAAATGAAGGGTGAAGGGCGGCCGGTCCTGCCGGAAAAGGAACGCGCCGAGATTCTGGCGGCGCTCGAGTGTGTGGACGCGGTGGTGATTTTCGATGAACCCACGCCGCGCGAGACTATCGCCGCGCTCCTGCCGGACGTGCTGGTGAAGGGCGGAGACTGGGCCAGCGACCGCATCGTGGGCCGCGAGGAAGTCGAGCGGGCAGGTGGCAGGGTAGTCTCGGTTCCGGTGGTAAGCGGGTATTCGACAACGGCGATTCTGGAAAAAATCAGGCGTCTGCCCGGGGAAGCGGGCCGTTCGTAAGCGCACATGATCCTGCCCGTAGTCCGTGAACGATTGGAAAAGCTGCTGCGCCAGCCGGGGCTGGAGGATCTGCTCTCGGCGTTGCGGGGCGGTAGCAAAGCTGTGGGCTGCGCGGGGCTCACGGAAATGGCCAAAGCCCTGCTCATCGCCCATGTGACGCACGAACTGCGGCGCCCGGCGTTCCTGGTGGTCAGTTCCAACAAAAAAGCGGAATCAGCGGCGGAAACGCTGCGCTTCTGGTTCTCCGTGTTTCCCGGCGCGACGGGGGGCGTGGCCGTGTTGCCGGCGTTCGATACCTTGCCCTGGGAATCGCGCGCGCCGCACGCGGACATTCTGGAGCGCCGCGCCGCGACGCTATACCGCCTCGCGGCGGGAGAAACCTCGCTGGTGATTGCGCCCGCGGGCTCGGCAATGTGGCGCTACCGCGAAGGCGCCGACTACGCCGAACTCACCCGCGTGCTGGAAAAAGATAAGGACGTGCCCTTGCAGGATTTCCTGGCGCACCTGGGCGCCACCGGGTATGCGCGCACCGAGATGGTGGAGCTGCCCGGACAATTCGCGGTGCGCGGCGGAATCGTGGATGTGTTTTCGCCGGAGGCGCCGCGACCGGTGCGCGTGGAACTGCTGGGCGACACAGTGGAGTCCGTGCGCGAGTTCGATCCGCGCACGCAGCGCTCCATCTCGCCGGTGAACCGCGCGGTGGTGCTGCCGCTGACGGAATGGGCGACCTCAGGCAGTGACGGCGAGAACGCCTGGCCGCTGCCGACCTACTGGGGGCCGGCGCGCGAGGCCGGTTCCCGGAATCTCTTTGAGCTCTCGCCGAGTTCCCTCGAACCCGTGGTGTTTGTGGACGAACCCGGCGCGGTTCGCGAAGCCGCCGGCTCCGCGGCAAGGGATGCGATAGAGACTTACGAAAAATTGGGAACGGCAAACGCGCCGGAAGCCGGAACGTTTTTCTGGAGTGAAGAGGAGTTTGCCAGGGCGTTGCGCGGCGTCACGCATGCGGAGCTGGAGGCGTTGGGGCTGAGCGCAAGCGAGGCCTTGCGTTTTCATGTGGCTTCCCGGCCCAGCACGCGGTTTCACGGCGACGTGGTCGCATGCGTGGGAGACGTAAAGTCCCAGCTTTCCGCGGGCGGAACGGTTTTTCTGACGGCGGCGAGCACCGGCGAACTGGAGCGGTACGCGGACATTTGCCGCGAGTACGAAGTGCCATACGTCCTGGGGGAATCGGAAAGTGCGGCGGCGGGCTTCACTGCGGAGGGCGCGCTGGAATCGGCGGGGCTCGTTTTGTTACGGGCGCCGTTTGGCGAGGGAACGGCGTTTCCAGACGCGCAACTGACCGTTTTCGGGAACGCCGATCTGTTCGACGTGGCCCCGGCGGTGGAAAGGCCCACCCGCAAGATTCGCACTTCCGGATTCTTCAGCGATTTTGCCGACCTGAAGCCGGGCGATTTTGTCGTGCACGTGGACCATGGCATCGGCCAGTTCGAAGGGTTGCGGCAAATTGAATCGGATGGGCGGCGCGGCGAGTTCATGCTGCTGCGCTACTCGGAAGACGCTCGCTTGTACGTGCCCCTGGAGCGCATGGACCTGGTACAGAGCTACCGCGCGGTGGAAGGCGCGCCGCCGGTTCTGGACAAGCTGGGCGGCACGGGTTGGACCACGCGCAAGGCCAAGGTCCGCAAATCGCTCGAAGACATGGCGGAACAGTTGCTCGCGCTTTACGCCTCGCGTAAGACGGCGCAGGGCTTTGCCTTTTCCCCTGACGGCAACTGGCAGCGGGAGTTCGAAGACGCGTTCGAGTTCGAAGAGACGGCGGACCAGAACCTGGCGATCGCCGACATCAAGAAGGATCTTGAGAGCGGCGTGCCGATGGACCGCCTCTTGTGCGGTGACGTGGGCTACGGCAAGACCGAGGTGGCCATGCGCGCCGCGTTCAAGGTCGTGATGGACGGCAAACAGGTGGCAGTGCTGGCGCCGACGACGGTGCTGGCGTTCCAGCACTATGAGACTTTCAAGAAGCGCTTTGCGGCGTTCCCCGCAAAAATCGAGATGCTGAGCCGCTTCCGCACGGCGGCCGAACAGAAAAAGGTGCTGGCCGATCTGGAAGCCGGGAAAGTAGACATCGTGATCGGAACGCACCGCCTGCTTTCGAAGGATGTGACCTTTCAGGACTTGGGATTGCTGGTGATTGACGAAGAGCAGCGCTTCGGTGTCGCGCACAAGGAGCGTTTGAAAGAGATGCGCAAGAACGTGGACGCGCTCTCGCTCTCCGCGACGCCCATCCCGCGAACCTTGCACATGTCGCTGGTCGGACTGAGGGACATGTCCATCATCGAAACCGCCCCGCGTGACCGTCTGGCCATTCAGACGGTGGTGGCGCCGTTCCAGGAAGATCTGGTTCGCAAGGCGGTGCAGACCGAACTGGAGCGGGATGGACAGGTGTACTTCATTCACAACCGCGTGGAGTCCATCTACTCGCTGGCAGCGCTGGTGACCAAGCTGGTGCCCAAGGCGCGCGTGGTGGTCGCGCACGGACAGATGGGCGAAAAAGAGCTCGAGCAGGTGATGCTCAAGTTCATCCGCGACGAAGCGGATGTGCTGGTGGCCACGACCATCGTGGAAAACGGCTTGGACATTCCCAGGGCCAATACGATCTTGATCAACCGCGCGGACCGCTTGGGCCTCTCGGAGTTGTACCAGTTGCGCGGCCGCGTCGGCCGTTCCAATCAGCGCGCATACGCCTATTTGCTGGTGCCGCCCGAGACGGTGCTGTCCGAGGTGGCGCGCAAGCGCTTGACCGCGATGAAGGAGTTCAGCGAACTGGGAGCCGGCTTCCGCATCGCGGCGCTGGACCTGGAATTGCGCGGTGCGGGCAACATGCTGGGCCGGCAGCAGCACGGGCATATCGAAGCGGTCGGCTTCGACATCTACACCCAAATGCTGGAGCGCGCCGTTTCGAAGCTCAAGGGCGAAGAGGCCGCGCCGGAGTTGCGCACCGTGCTCACCCTGGGCCTGGACGTGCGCATTCCGCAGGACTATATCCCCAGCGAGAACTTGCGTTTGCGCACCTACAAGCGAATTTCCTCAATCAAGACCGACGACGAGCGGAACGATGTGGGCAAGGAGCTGGAGGACCGCTTTGGGCCGCTGCCGGCCTCGGTGGTAAACCTTTTGGAGTACGCCGCCCTCAAAGCCATTTGCGAAACTTTGCGTATCTCGAGCGTGGAGCGTCAAGGAAATCGTCTGGCCATCAAGTTCCATCCGGAGACCACCTTGGATCCGGCGACCCTGGTGCAAGTCGTGCGTTCGCGGCCGGGCATACGATTGGATCCTTCGGGCGTCTTGTGGATGGAAGTGGCGCGCGGCGAGGGTGTGGCGGCGGCACTGCGAAACGTCTTGCTCGGCCTTCAAAGGCGGGGATAAACTCAAGAAGTGAGGAAAAGAATGCGAAATCTGGTACTTCTGGCAGCTCTGTTCGCGGCCATGCCGCTGGCTGCGCAAGACCCGCAGGGTCAGCAGCCTGCCCCGCCGCCCCCGCTCGAGAAGCCGCAAATGGCTCCGGAGACGGAAGAGGCGCCGAAGCCCGCACCCAAGCCCGCGCCCAAGCCTAAGGCCGCGACCCCGGCGCCGGCCGCGACTAAAGCCGATCCCAACTCCGGCGCGGTGGTCGAGGAGATCATCGCGCGTGTGAACAACGACATCATTACAAAGAGCGAATACGACAAGTCCCTGAACACGGCGGAAGAGGACATCCGGCAAGACTGCCAGGGCAAGTGCACCCCGGAGCAACTGCAGGGCGCCATCGAAGACCGGCGCAAAACGGCGCTGCGCGACCTGGTTGACCAGTCGCTGCTGGTGCAGCGCGGCAAGGACATGGGTATCAGCGTCGAAACCGAGGTGATCAAGCAACTCGATCAAATCCGCATCCAGAACAAGCTGTCGGACATGGACGCGCTGGAGAAGGCGGTCACCGCGCAGGGCCTGAACTGGGAAGACTTCAAGAGCAACATCCGCAACAAAATTCTGACCCAGAAGGTGATTCAGCAGGAAGTGGGCTCGCACCTTTCTGTGGGCGAGAGCGACGCGCGCAAATACTACGACGATCACAAAACCGAGTTTGTCCGGCCGGAGCAGGTGGCTCTGCGCGAAATTATCGTCAACACGAAAGGGAAGCCCGACAGCGAGCTGCCGGACCTCAAAAAGAAAGCGGAGACGGCGTTGAAGCGTGTCAAGGACGGCGAGGACTTCGGCGAAATCGCCAAGCGCCTCTCCGACGGCACCACCAAGGAACAGGGCGGCTACATCGGCATGTTCAAGCGCGGCGAGCTGGCCAAGCAGCTGGAAGACACAGTGTTCAAGATGAAGCGCAACGACCTGACGGACGTGATCGAGACCCAGCAGGGTTACGTGATCTTCCAGGTGCTGGAGCACTATGACGAGGGCGAGCAATCGTTCGAAAAGGTGAAGAACGAGATCATGGACCACCTGTACAACGAGAAGCTGGAGCCTGCGGTGCGCGAATACCTGAAGACGCTGCGCGAACAGAGTTATGTGGTGATCAAGCCGGGCTATGCCGAACTGGCCGGCGGCAGCAATTCGGAAATTCAGGAAGTCAACGCGACGCCGGAGGCCACCAAGCAGAAAAAGGCGCGCAAGAAGTATCTGCTGTTCGGCAAGAGAACCGACTCCTGATGAAGACGCTGTTTGCGGCAGACCTGCCCAACGACCAAACCATCACAAGCTTCTTCCTGGTGCACGCGAAGGAGATTCGCAATACCAAGGAAGGCAAGCAGTACTTGCGCCTGGAACTCGGCGATCGCAGCGGCACCGTCGAAGCGCGCATGTGGACCAAGTTCGAGCTGCCCGCGCACGAAATCAGCCGCGACGACTTTGTGAAGGTCGAAGCGCGCGTGGAGCTGTACCGCGACCGCCCGCAGCTGGCGCTGCTGCAGCTGCGCAAAGCCAAGCCCGACGAAATCGACTTGACGGATTTTCTGCCGCACACCAAGCAGGACGTGGCAAAGATGTGGGCGGAGCTGCTGGATTGCGCGAACTCCATCCGCAACCCCTGGCTGCAGAAGCTGGTGCTGAGCATTTTGACCGACGATAAGATCGCGGAACGCTACAAGCGAGCGCCCGCGGCGAAAGTCATGCACCATGCCTTCCTGGGCGGTTTGCTGGAACACGTCGTCGGCTTGTGCCGCCTGGCCAGGCTGGTGGCCGCCCATTACCCGGAGTTGGATCTGGATCTGCTGCTGACGGCGGCGGCGCTGCACGACGTAGGCAAGCTGGACGAACTGTGCTACGAGCGGGCCATCGGCTATACCACGAGCGGGCAACTGCTGGGGCATATTGTGATGGAGCTGGAAACTGTGTCCTTTGCGATCGCCAGGATCGAGGGCTTCCCGCCCGAGCTGAAGACGGTGGTGCAGCATTTGCTCATCAGCCATCACGGCGAGTACGAATTCGGTTCGCCCAAGCTGCCGATGATTCGCGAAGCTTTGGTGTTCCACTACCTGGATGACCTGGATTCGAAGATGGCGGCGATCCGCAACGCGCTGGGCAGCGAGTCGGGCGAGGAAGACTGGTCGCTGTATAGCGGCGCGCTGCAGCGCAAGTTTCTGAGACTGGACCGCTACTTGAAGACCCCGCAGGCGGCGCAAGCCCAGCCCGAAAAGAACCCGCAGGGCGATTGAACTGGGCTAGAGTGAAGGAATGGTTCCCGAACAATTGCAAATCCGGAATCTGACCATCCGTCCGGCGGCGGTGCTGGCCCCGATGGCGGGCGTCACCGATACGTTGTTCCGGCGGGTGATCCGCGGCCTCGGCGGGTGCGGGCTGCTGATGACGGAGTTCACCAGTTCCGAGGGCATCACGCGCAGCGCGAAAAAGACTTTACGCTATCTTTTTTTTCAGCCGGACGAACATCCGATTACCGCGCAGCTCTTTGGCGCGAACCCGGAAGTGATGGCCGAGGCCGCGAAAATGGTGGAAGACCACGGTTTTGACGCCGTGGACATCAACCTGGGCTGCCCCGCGAAAAAAGTCGTAAAGTGCGGCGGCTCGGGACTTCTGCGCGATCTCGATTTGCTCGGCGAGATTTTTCGCGCGGTGCGCGCGGCCGTGCGGATTCCCCTGACCATCAAGCTGCGGGCCGGCTGGGACGAAAAATCCATTGTTGCGGTAGAGGTGGCCAGGCTGGCCGAGTCCATCGGGGTGGAAGCGGTCGCGGTGCATCCGCGGACCCGCGCGCAGGGTTATTCCGGCCGTGCGGACTGGAAGATTATCGCCGCGGTGAAGCAGGCGGTGAAGATTCCGGTCATCGGCAACGGCGATATCCAGACCCCGGAGGATGCCTGGCGCATCGTGCAGGAGACAGGTTGCGATGCGGTAATGATTGGCCGGGCGGCGGCGACCAATCCCTGGATTTTCCGGCAAATGCAGGAGTTTCGCGCCACCGGAACGTACCGGCAACCAACCGACGGGGACCGGCATGCGTTACTTTCTGGATACTACAAAGAAATTCAGGATGCCGCTCAACCCGATGCTGTGGGAAAAATGAAGCAGTTCGCATGCTGGTTTACGCATGGCGTGGGGAATGGCAGCGAACTGCGGCGCAGCGTGCACCAGTCGCGTACGCCGGGCGAAGTTCTGGACGCCGTGGAACGTTTCTTCGAGCGCCAGGCCGCGCAGCCGCTGCAAGCGGCTTTCCCCAAAGAGGAGCCGGCCGACGATGCAAACGAGCACGCACCTCTCGAGACAGCGGGCTGAAAGACGCATCTCTGTTCGCTTGCCCATGCAAGTCACCGGCCGCGATTCGCGCGGCGTAGTCTTCACCGAAGAGACTTCCAGCGAAAACTTGTGCCGCAACGGAGCCGCATTCGTGACCCGCTTCGAGGTCGCAGTCGGAACCGACGTTGACATCCGCATTCCTCTGGCAAGCCCGCTCTGGCGCCGCGAGGAGGCGGACTTCGCGACGCGCGGCCGCATCGTGCATATAAGCCCGGCCACCGGCCCCGGAGAACACATGGTGGGTGTGCAGTTCACGGGACCACGCTTTCAGCGCATGTTCCGCTCTGAATCGGCAGCCTGAGCCGGTTGTGAGCCTTTCCCGCTTTGCGAGCCTACTCCTCGGCCGTTTCCGAGTCCGGCGAATCCACGTGCAATTGCTGGTAGGCAGCGCGTTTGGTCAGGCCGCGCTCCTTTGCGGCCAGCTTCAGCGCTTCTTTGCGGTCGAGTTTTGCCTGCCGGATGAGTTCATCCACGCGCTCGGCCAGACTTTGCGCGGTGTCCGATTGCCCGGTTTTCTGGCCGTCGGGAAGCGGCCCGATCAATAGCGTGATTTCCCCGCGCGCGGGCTTTTCGGCCAGCGATGCGCAGAGCTCCGAAAGCGTCCCGCGGCGAAACTCCTCGTGAATCTTGGTGACTTCCCGGGCCAGGCAGGCCGGGCGATCGCCGAGAATTTCCGCCGCGTCCTGCAACGTTTCCGCAATGCGATGCGGAGCTTCATACAGAATGATGGTGCGGTCCTCGATGCGCAGGCGTTCCAGCGCGCGGTGGCGCTCGCCTGAGCGTGCGGGAAGAAAACCGGCAAAAAGAAATTCCTCGTTGGGCAGGCCGGAAGCGGAAAGAGAAGCGAGCAGCGCGGACGGGCCCGGAATCGGGGTCACGGGAATGTAATGGCGCAAGCACAGCGTCACCAAACGATAGCCCGGATCGCTGACCAGCGGCATGCCGGCGTCGCTAACCAGCGCGATCTGGGCGCCTTGTTCCATCGCCAGCACCAGCTCGGGCGCGCGGGTCATCTCATTGTGCTCGTGGTAACTGACGAGTGGCTTCTCGATGCCGTAGTGCTGCAGCAGCTTCAGCGTGTGACGCGTATCCTCGCAGGCAATCTGGCTGGCTTCTTTCAGGATGCGCAAGGCGCGCAGAGTGATGTCTTCCAGGTTGCCGATGGGGGTGGCCACAAGGAAGAGACGACCCAGTGAAGCGGGCGATGGCATGGGGCGAGTCTAACACGCACGGTAGCGCCATGCCGCCGCGCCGGGTCGGGTCGCGGGGCGCATGGTATAATCCAAGTTTCGCGGAGGAGCAGCGGTGCCACTGTACGAATACAAGTGCCTGAAGTGCGGCAAGCGCACGGAAAAAATCGAGAATGTGAACGGTCCGCACCTGAAGAAGTGCCCGCACTGCGGCGGGAAGGTGGAGCAGATGCTGACCGCGCCGGCCATCCAGTTTAAGGGCTCGGGCTGGTACGTGACGGACTATGCGGGGAAGTCCAGTGCAAAAGAAGCTGTGACCGCGGATAGCGGATCGTCCGAGAGCAAGGAGTCCGGAAAGGACAAAGACTCCTCCAAAGAGACTTCGGCAAAAGAAACGAAAGAAAAGAAGCCCGCCAAGAAGAAGTGACCGCGGCCGCGGTTGCGCTTTAACCCAGTTTCAGGTTCTTCAGATAGTTGCGGAACGCTCCGCCAAATTCTTTATTCTGCAGAGCGAGCTCGACGGTAGCGATGAGAAATCCCAGCTTGTCGCCTGCGTCGTAGGAAACACCCTCGTAGATGTAGGCCCACAGACCCTGCTCTTTGGCCAGCAGCTTCATGGCGTCCGTCAGCTGAATTTCTCCGCCCGCCCCCGGCTTGGTCCGCTCCAGGCATTCGAAAATTGCCGGCGGCAGCACGTAGCGGCCGGTAATCGCCAGGTTCGACGGCGCTTCGGCCGGCTTGGGTTTCTCCACCAGCTCGCGAATGCGCAGAAGGCGTTCGCCGAACGGCCCCTGCGGCGCGGCTTCGCCCGCGACGATGCCATACAAGTGCGTCTTTTCGCGGGGAACCTCTTCCACGGCGATCGCGCCGATGCCGGTCGCCTGATAGACATCCACCAGTTGCTTGGTCGCAGGGTTGGCGCCGGGAATCAGCACGTCGCCCAGCAGGACCGCAAAGGGCTCATCGCCCACCAGGTCTTTCGCGACCAGCACCGCGTGGCCGAGCCCCAGCGGCTCTTTCTGCCGCGTATAGCTGACTTGCACCATGTCGCTGATGTGGCGCACCATCGCCGCCAGGTCGGTCTTGCCTCTTTCTTCGAGGAAGCGCTCCAGCGTGGGGTTGTAGTCGAAATGATCCTCGATGGAATTCTTGCCTTTGCCGGTGATGATGATGATGTGCTCGATCCCGCTGGCGACGCATTCTTCCGCAACGTACTGAATCTGCGGTTTGTCCACGACGTTCAACATTTCTTTCGGCTGCGCCTTGGTGGCAGGCAGGAAGCGAGTGCCGAGTCCCGCGGCGGGTAACACCGCTTTGCGCACTCTGCGGATGGGAGCGTTCGAACCGGTCGGAGAAGTCATATGCAATAGGGTAAAAGAGGCAGGCCGATTTTCAATCGGATTCTTCCTGTAGTTGCGGAAGCCCTGGAATGAGCGCCGCGGTGCTCCTGTGCGCCATGTTACGATTAGCCTAGAGCGAAATAAGAAAGATGCCCGTTAAAATTCTGGGAATTGAATCCTCGTGTGACGAAACCGCCGCCGCAGTCGTGGTGGATGGGCGGGAAATCCTCTCCAGCGTGGTCGCTTCGCAGATCGATATTCACCGCAAATATGGAGGCGTGGTGCCCGAGCTGGCTTCGCGCGAGCATCTCCGGCGCATCGTGCCCGTGGTACGCGAAGCCATGGAGCAGGCCAATCTGCGGCTGGCCGACGTGGACGCGATTGGCGTCACGCAAGGGCCGGGGCTGGTGGGTTCGCTGCTCGTCGGAATTACTTACGGCAAGACCCTCGCGGAATCGCTCGGAAAGCCCCTGGTTCCCGTGAACCACCTGGAAGGGCACATTCACGCGGTATTTCTGGAAACCCACAAAGCCGGCATCGAGCCGGCGCTGCCCGCGGTTTGCCTGATCGTGTCCGGCGGCCATACGGTGCTTTACGAAGTGCAGCCGCGCGATGCTGCCCGCAGCGATGCGGGCGCCTTGTGGCGCTACCGTCGCATCGGCCAGACCCGCGACGACGCGGCCGGCGAAGCCTACGACAAAGTTTCGAAATTGCTCGGGCTCGGCTATCCCGGTGGCCCGATTTTGGACAAGCTCGCGGCATCCGCGGGAAGTGCCAAGCCGCCCGTCAAGTTCGGGCCCACCCGGATGAAGGGCAATGCCTATGACTTCAGCTTCAGCGGCTTGAAGACGGCCGTGCTGTATCACCTGCGCGACAACCCGGACTACCTGCCCGAGATTGCGGCGCGCGAAGCGGCCATTGCGCGCGGCGAGCGAAAGTTCGATCAATTGCTGCCGCTGTGCGGCGAAAAGACCCTGGGCCTGGTGCGTGAGTTTCAGGACGCGGTGGTCCGCGACCTGGTGGAGCGTACTCTGAAGGCCGCGGAAGAGCTGGATGTGCCCACGGTGCTGGTTTCCGGCGGGGTCGCAGCCAATCGGCAGTTGCGCAGCACGTTCGAAGACCGCGCGCGCCTGGCCGGCCGCCAGGTTTATTTTCCCAGCCTCGCCCTTTCCACCGACAACGCGGCAATGATCGCCGCCGCGGCCTACCCCCGCTTGCAAAATCACATTCTCGCTGACTCTTCGCTCAACGCTTCCGCCTCGCTGCCCATCGCCTGATTCGCGTTCCGGCCTCCTCGCGGTAAGATGCTGCGTCCATGCGCATCGCGACCGACACAGGCGGCACTTTCACCGACTGCGTTTTCTTGCGCGACGGGCAACCGCAAATTCTCAAAGTGCCGTCGCGCTCGAAGCAGCGCGCCGCGGCCATCGGCGAAGCGGTCGAGAAGGCCCTTGCGGCGGTCGGCACGTCCACCGGTGCGGAGCTTCATCTGGTCTGCGGCACGACCGTCGGCACCAATGCGCTTCTCGAGCGGCGCGGTGGCCGCGTTCTGCTCGTCACCACGCGCGGATTCGAGGACGTGCTCGAAATCGGGCGGCAGGCGCGCGCCGAACTGTATAACCTGACCTTTGCCAAGGCCCCGCCGCTGGTGCCGCGCGCTCTCCGGATCGGGGCCGGCGAGAGGCTGGCAGCGGACGGCGCGGCTGTGACCAGGCTCAGTCCGGCTGAAATCCGCTCCCTCGTTCGCAAGTGCAAGGCGGCCTCCCCCGGCGCGGTGGCGATCTGTTTCCTCTTTTCGTTTCGCAATCCGAAGCACGAGGCCATGCTGGCGCGAGCGTTGCGCGCCGCGGGCCTGTTGGTGAGCGCTTCGCACGAGATTTTGCCCGAGTATCGCGAGTTCGAACGCACTTCCACCACGGTGATCAACGCCTATCTGGCGCCGGTCATGACCGAATATCTGCGCGAGACGCACTCGCAAGCCGGGCAGGCCCTGCGCAAGAGCAAAGGGTCTGCGAGAAGCCCGGTTCGCGTGCGGGTGATGCAGTCGAACGGCGGAATCATCTCTGCGGAGCGCGCCGCCGCAGAGCCTGTGCGCACAGTTCTCTCCGGTCCGGCCGGCGGCGTGCTCGGCGCGAGTTATGCCGCGGAGCTTGCGGGACTCAGCAAAATCATTTCATTCGACATGGGTGGCACATCCACGGACGTGGCGCTGCTCTCCGGAGAGACGCGGGTCACCACGGAAGCTCGCGTCGCGGGCCTTCCGGTTTCGGTGCCAATGCTTGAGATTCACACGGTGGGCGCGGGCGGCGGGTCTCTGGCACGATTCGATGCCGGCGGAGCGCTGCGCGTCGGCCCGCAAAGCGCTGGAGCCGATCCTGGCCCCGCCTGCTACGGAAAGGGAGACGCGACGACCGTAACCGACGCGCACGCGGTCTTGGGACACTTCGGCGGGCAAGGCCTGTTGAATGGCGCATTTCCGCTGGATGTAGAGCGAGCCCGCCGCGTATTGGACCGCGACAAAGGAAGCTTTGCGACGCCGGAAAAGTTTGCCAGCGGTGTTCTTGGCGTGGCCAACGCGGTCATGGAACGCGCGATTCGCCTGATCTCCATCGAACGTGGCCACGATCCCCGCGAATACACCTTAGTGGCGTTTGGAGGCGCCGGCGCACTGCACGCGTGCGATCTGGTGGCCGCGCTGGACTTACGCGGCGTCCTCGTGCCCAGATTCCCCGGCGGACTCTCGGCACTGGGGATTCTACGTGCCGACGTAGTGCGCGATTTTTCGCAAACGGTCCTGCTGCCGGTCGTCGGCACACGGGAAGCGCGTGGCAAGGTTGCCCGTCAATTACCCAGACTTCAGGGGGAGGCTGACCGCTTTCTGGCGCGCGAGGGATTCGCGGCGCGCGACCGGCGCTTCGAGTGCCGGCTGGACCTGCGTTACCGGGGCCAGGCCTACGATTTGAGCGTGCCCTTCGACGGCGATTTTGTTGCGGCATTTCATCGCGCACACGCCCAGGCCTACGGTCATTCGGATGCATCCTGGCCGGTCGAAATCGTGAATGCCCGCTGCCGCGCAAAGGGCCTGTCGCCCCGCATCTCCTTGAAGGAAGTGGCAAGGGCCGGACCAGGCGCGGACGCCAGGCCGGAAAGCCGCCGGAACTGTACCTTCGCGGGCAAGCGCATGGAGGCGGCAGTCTATTTTCGCGAAACCTTGCTCGCCGGCCACACGTTCTCCGGCCCGGCGATCGTCACGGAATATAGCGCGACGACGCTCGTGCCGCCGGGCTGGCTCCTTCGCGTGGACCGCTACGGGCAACTTCATCTCTCCGCCCGGCAGGGAAGGATGGCTTCCCGTGGCCGCTAAGAGAAAATCCGACCAAGCAAGCCGCCCGGACCCGATGCGGCTGGAAGTCTTCAAGAATATCTTCCACTCCATCGCCGAGGAGATGGGCGCGGCCCTGCGACGTTCCGCGTTCTCGCCCAATATCAAGGAGCGCCGCGATTATTCCTGTGCGCTCTACGACGGCGCAGGTCAGGTGCTGGCCATGGGCGATCACATGCCCGTGCATCTCGGCTCGATGCCGGCTTCGGTTGCCGCGGCCCGAAAGCATCTGCGGTTTGCGCCCGGCGATATCGCCGTGCTGAATGACCCGTTTGCGGGCGGCACACACCTGCCGGATCTGACGCTGGTTATGCCGGTCTTCGTGGGGCGCGCTGAGCGCGAAGCTCCGAGCTACTTCGTGGCCAGCCGCGCGCACCACGCGGACATCGGAGGCGCTCTGGCGGCGTCCATGGGACCGGCGCGCGAAATCTTTCAGGAAGGCCTGCGTATCCCGCCGGTCAAGCTGCTGGCCCAAGGCGAAATCCAGCGTGACACTCTCGAGCTGATCCTGGCCAACGTGCGCACTCCGGCCGAGCGCCGGGGCGATCTTGCCGCACAAATCGCTTCCTGCAAACTTGGCGAGCGCCGCATCCGCGAGGTCGCCGCAAAGTATGGCCCGCTCGAGGTGCGGAAATACGCCACACACCTGTTGGACTATTCCGAGCGCCTGATGCGCCGTGCCCTGCGCTCGCTGCGCGCCGGGACCTACTCGGCCGAGGACTTCCTGGACGGGGATGGATTCAGCGACGCGCCTCTGCGTATTCGTGCGCGCGTGCGAATTGCCCAGGGGGAGGCGGAAATTGATTTCGCTGGTTCCGCTCCGCAATGCGCCGGCAACGTGAACGCCGTCGAGGCCATTGCCGTTTCGGCGGCCTTTTACGTGTTCCGGAGCCTGCTGGCGGACGACGTTCCGGCTACCTCGGGACTGCTCCGCCCGATCACAATTCGCGCCCCGCAAGGAAGTGTCGTGAACGCACGGCCCCCGGCCGCGGTCGCGGCGGGAAACGTTGAGACCTCACAGCGCATGGTGGACACGATCCTTCGTGCGCTGTCGAAGGCCGCCCCGCAGCTCATTCCGGCGGCCAGCCAGGGCACGATGAATAACTTCACCTTCGGCGGGCTTTCAACCAAAGGCCAGCGCCGTTCGTACACCTACTACGAGACGATTGCCGGTGGCTGTGGCGCCTCGGCGGCGAGGGCGGGGGCCTCCGCGGTGCACTCGCACATGACGAATTCCTGGAATACGCCGGCGGAGGTCTTCGAAGAAGCCTATCCCGTCAGAATCCACACCTATGCGGTGCGAACGAAGTCCGGAGGGGATGGCTTGCACCGGGGCGGCGATGGCATCGTCCGCGAAGTCGAATTCCTGGAACGTGCCGAAGTGGGCCTGCTGAGCGACCGCCGCAGCACTCGCCCTTACGGCTTGTGCGGCGGCAAGTCAGGGCAGCCTGGCCGTAACGTACTCATTCGTCAAGGCCGGGAACAACCGCTCAAGGCCAAGCAATCGTTGCAGGTCCGGCCGGGTGATCGTATTCGTATCGAAACGCCGGGTGGAGGTGGCTGGGGCAAGAAATCCAAGCCCGGCCGCCGGAAATCGTCCTGAAAAACAAAACGGGACAGGCACCAAGCCTGTCCCGCCAAACTCGCGACTCGGCAAATCCTACTGTTCGAAGCCTTCCTGCATAACCGGGAATTGCAGCTTGGCCTTGGCCAGAGACTTGAGAACCATGGCCTCAGCGCTCTCCGCCGAAGTGCTTCGCGCCGTCGCCATTTCGCTAACCAGCAAGTACTTGGCGCGCTCCAGCATTTTCTTTTCGCGGAAGGAGAGAGGCTTGCTGCGGCTCAGCGAACACAAACTTTTGAGGACTACGGCTACTTCCAGAAGGGAACCGGTGCGCATCCGCTCGGAATTCTCTTTAAAGCGATGCTTCCAGTCGTGATGGCAATTGAGCTTGCCGCGTTCCAGAAAACCCAAAACCTTGCCGGTGTCATTCGAGCGCATCACCGAACGAAGTCCGACGGCTTCCGCATTGGATTGGGGAACCATGACGCGCGAGTCGCTGGAAATCACGCGAATCATGTAATACCGCTCGGTTTTTCCGTTCAGCACTCCGTAATTGATCTGCTCGATAATGCCAACACCGTGGTTCGGGTACACGACTTTGTCGCCGATTTTATAATCCATTTCGCGGATGCCCCCTTGGAGTAGCTCGCTGAGTGTAGGTGTTTGTCCGGAGAGAGTCAAGCTATATCGTTTGAAATGAAAGGGTTACCGGGCATTTGGCAATGAAATTGCCTTCCTG
>DATKLU010000052.1:0-65966 GCA_035542235.1 Dongiaceae bacterium | reverse complement strand
CGAGTTGGCCGATCAATTCGTCGGCATGTACGTGAACAAGTGGACGCTCGGCTATGGCGAGCGCGGAAGGCAAGCGGTTCAAGAATTGATCACGCGCGGAACCAAGGCCGGCGTGATTCCTGGGCCGGATACCGTAGAGTTTCTGAGCGAGTAGCCGGCCGCCTCCGCTTTTTTCGAGCCGATCCAGCAAAGCCGCGAGCTTGACCGCTCTTCGCGATTTACGTAGTGTCCTCTCTCTATGCACACCCGCGCGTTGTTGAGGTTTGCCCTTCTGTGCTTGCTGCAATCCGCCGTAGCGCTTTCCCTTGCCGGGCAAAACGCCGCCGAATACAAGGAACGAACGGAATCGGAAAAATCCTGGCCGAAGCAGGCGGTACGCGGCGCTCACGGCATGGTGGCCACCGACGAAGAGCTGGCATCGCGCGCCGGCGTGGAAATTCTGCAAATGGGCGGCAACGCGGTGGACGCTGCCGTAGCTACGGCGTTTGCGCTTGCGGTGGTCGAACCGGCCGCCGGCAACATCGGCGGCGGCGGCTTCATGCTGGTGCGCATGGCCGACGGCCGCACAAAGTTCTTTGACTACCGCGAGGTCGCACCGGGCAAAGCCACGCGCGACATGTATATCAAGCCCGACGGCAAGCTCGATCTCGAGGCTTCGGTTTACGGCTACCGCTCGGTGGCCGTGCCGGGAACCGTGGCTGGCCTGGAACTGGCGCTGCAAACCTACGGCACCATGAAACTCGCCGATGTGATGGCGCCGGCCATTCGCCTGGCGGAGCAGGGCTTCCCGGTCAGCACCAAGCTGGCGCGCGAGTTCAAGGACGAGCGCAAGTATCTGCAGCGCTACTCCGTCAGCGCGCGCATTTTCTTGAAGAATGGCGCGCTGTACCAGCCCGGCGAAACCTTTCGCCAGCCGGAACTCGCCGCCACGTTGCGGCGCATCGCGAAAGACGGCGCAGTGGAGTTTTATCGCGGCGAAACCGCGAAGATGCTGGTCGCCGACATGGCCGCGCTCGGCGGGCTGATTACCCTTGACGACCTGGCGCAGTACCAGCCCAAGGTGCGCGATGTCCTGCGCGCCAAGTACACCATCGACCAGCACAGCTGGGAAGTGCTCTCTTCTCCGCCGCCGAGCTCGGGCGGCGTGGCCATCATCGAGGCCCTGAATATCCTGCAGGCGACGCCGCTGAAAGATTGGGACGACCCGAAGAGCGTGCACCTGGTGGCGGAAACCATGCGCCGCGTCTTCGCCGACCGCGCCGCGTACCTGGCCGATCCCGATTTTTCGAAGGTTCCGGTGGATGGTTTGACCAGCGGGTGCTACGCCAAAGAGATCGCCGCAACGATTGATCCCACGCGCGCGTCCTCCAGCAAGAATGTCAAGGCCGGTCAGCCCCATGTTTGCGCCGAGGAGGCATCTCTCCCGGCTCCTGCGGAAGTCAGCCTCAATGACGGCCCGCACACCACGCATTTGTCTGTGGTGGACGCTGCCGGCAATGCCGTCGCCAGCACCACAACACTCAACGACAGTTATGGCTCGCACGTTACCAGCACCGCCGGCTTCCTGCTGAACGACGAGATGGACGACTTCACCACACAGCCCGGTGTTCCGAACGCCCTGTTTGGACTGCTGCAGTCCGAAGCCAACGCCATCGCGCCGGGACATCGCCCGCTAAGTTCCATGTCTCCGACGATTCTCGTGCGCGACGGCAAACTCAGCTTCGTTACCGGTTCGCCGGGCGGACCGACCATCATCTCGGCGGTGCTGCTCACGGTGATCAACTGGATGCGTCTGGGCATGGACGCGCAGGCGGCCATCAACGCACCGCGCTTCCATCACCAGTGGCTGCCCGACATGCTGCTGATGGAGCGGCAATTCCCCGCCGGGCTGGAACGCGCGATGAACGCCATGGGCTACAACACGCGCCGCCGTGGCCACATCGGCCTGGTCAATGCCATAGGTATTGATTCGCAAACCGGGGAAAGATTAGGCGCCGCCGACCCTCGCGACGATGGTTCGGCCGTGGGATACTAGCGCCGCGTCCGGCCGCCGCCAAACTTTCGCCTGCGAGACCTGGTTGACATGCAGAAAGTCCTCTCGACCTATCTGTTCATCTCCCGCAAACTGACTCCCGAACTTCTTGCGCAAATTGCCGGAGCCGGTTTCCCTGCGGTGGAAATTTTCTGCTCGCGCGCACACTTTGACTACTCGTCCAAAACCGAAATCCGCGCTCTTGCCGCTGCGCTGGATGCCGCTCACCTCTCGTTGAGTTCCTTGCATGCTCCAACCAGCAAGGACCTGAGCGCTACGCGGGAAAGCGGCACGCCGCTATCCGTCTGCGAAGTGGAACGCGTGCGCCGCATCGAGGCTATGGACGAATTCAAGCGCGCGATCGATGTCTCGGAAGACCTGCCGTTCTCGCGCATGGTGCTGCACATGGGTGGCAACCGGGAAGCCGCGGATCCTCGTAAACGCGATGCGGCCTTCAGCTCGCTCGAGCACCTGGTTCTGCACGCCCGGCATGCGGGCGTTACCCTGGCGGTGGAAAACACCACCAGCGAGATGGGCGATCCCGCCTATCTGCGTTCGTTCGTGGACGAAACCCGGCTCACCGGCCTGCGCTTCAATTTCGATATCGGGCATGCGCACCTCGCGGAGGGGCCGCTCGAGGAGCGGGTGGCCAGGAGTTTCGAACCGATGCGCGAACTCATCGCGTCCGTCCACCTGCACGACAATCACGGCGAAAAAGACGAGCATCTGGCGCCCTACGAAGGGACCATTGACTGGGCCAACGCGATTCCTCTGCTGCAGTCCGTGCCGCTGGAGAGCCTGCCCGTCGTTCTCGAACTCAAGGAAAAATTCGGCCCCGATGCGCCGCCGGTGGCCGATCAACTGACCGCGGCCGCCGCCGGTTTCGAGAAATTCCAGTCCGCCTGGTAGTTCGCTTCTCGGCGTAGAATGGCACCGGCGCGCGCCTTGCGCCGGGAGCCTCCATCATGAGCCGTGTTCGCGCCTGCTGCATTTTTCTTCTCGCCATCGTTTTTGTGCGTGCTTCGCAGTTCGCCGCTGCGCAGACTCCGCCCGTTGGCGCGTTCGAATCGCACGGCGACGTCGGCACCGTTCTTCACCCGGGCTCCGCGGAATACGACGCGGCAAAGGACGCCTACACCGTGAGTGCCAGCGGCGAAAACGTCTGGTTCGCGAAGGATGCCTACCAATTCGTATGGAAAAAAGTATCGGGCGATGTGAGCCTCGCCGCCGACATTTCCTTCCTGGGCGCGGGGACCAACCCACATCGCAAGGCGCTTCTGATGATTCGCCAGAGTCTTGACCCCGACTCGGTGTACGCGGACATCGCGCGCCATGGCAATGGCATGACCGCGATTCAATTTCGTTTGCAGCAGGGCGGCCTGACGCGCGAGGTGCAAGCCGCTACCTGGAGCCCAACCCGGCTGCGCATCGAAAAGCACGGCGCCTATTTCTCCATGTGGCTGGCGGGAAGCGATGGCCAAATGAGAATTGCCGGCGCATCGCCGCGCATCGAATTGAAGGAGCCGTTTTACGTAGGCATCGGTCTTTCCAGCCACGAACCGGACATCGTCGAGAAAGCCGTGTTTTCGAAAGTGGAAATGAAAGCGCTGCCGCCCGCGAGCGGCAGTGAAAAGCCAACGTTGTACAGTTTTCTGGAATGGGCGCCCGTGGATTCCGGCGACCGGACGGCGATCTACGTCTCACAGGGCCGCTTCGAAGCACCGAACTGGTCGCCGGACGGAAAGTTCCTGCTCTTCAATCGCGATGGGCGTCTGCTGCGCCTGCCCATCGTCGCCGACGCTTCGGCGCCGCCTCCGCAGAATCAGGCCGAAACCATAGACACCGGCTTCGCGAACCGTTTGAACAACGATCACGGCCTATCGCGCGAGGGCACGCTCGTCGCCTTCAGCGATCAATCGCAGGAGGATCATCGTTCCCTGGTCTACATCATGCCGCTTGCGGGCGGCGAGCCGCGCCGCGTCACCAAGAACTCGCCTTCTTACTGGCACGGCTGGTCACCCGACGGGAAAACACTGGCCTTCGTCGGCCAGCGCAACGGCGATTTCGACATCTACACGATTTCAATCGAAGGCGGGGCGGAAACGCGTTTGACGACAGCGCAAGGACTCGACGACGGGCCGGAATATTCGCCCGACGGGCAGTACATCTATTTCAACTCGGAACGCACCGGACACATGCAGATCTGGCGCATGAAGACGGACGGCTCGGAGCAGGAGCAAGTGTTTTCCGACGAGCTGAATAACTGGTTTCCGCATATTTCCCCGGACGGAAAATACATGGCCTTTCTCACGTTCGACCGCGGTGTCTCGGGCCATCCCGAGAATAAAGACGTGCAACTTCGCCTGATGACCCTTGCCGACAAGAAAATCACTGTGATCGCAAACCTTTTCGGCGGCCAGGGCACCATCAACGTTCCCTCGTGGTCTCCGGACAGCAAGAAAATTGCCTTCGTTTCCTACGCCCTCATTCCTGGCCAGGCAAAGTAAGGCGGCCTGAGGAGAACAACGGAGGACGTTCGCCCGCCACGGCAAACGCGCGTTCCAGCGCGATTCCGGCAGCGCACAGCGTGCCTTCTTCGAAGAGTCGCCCGATCAACGTCACGCCATGCGGCACCCGTTTCGGTGAGGCAAACTTGGGCAACGGATGCCCGGGGTCGGGCGCCCAGTCACTGCGCGCCTGCAAGACCTCCACAAAACCGGCGCGCAGGGTCAGCGAAGGTTGCCCGGTGAAGTTGCTGATGGTCAGCATCTCGTCGCGCAATGACGGCACCAGCAACAAGTCCACTTGCGAAAAGACGCGAGCCATCTCTTCCGCCACCCTGCGCCGCATGCGGTCCGCCTGCACGAAGTCCACCGCGGAAAGAAACCGCGCTTGCCGGAAAATATTTGGCCAGGCGTCGGGAACCTGCGCCTTCAGCTGATCCGCCTGGTGGCTTAGCGTCAATTCTTCGAACGCCGCCGCGCCCTCCGCGAAGAGGATGAGCTGCAGACAGTCATACGGCCAGTCGGGGAGCGACACCTCTACTGTCTGCATTCCAAGCTTGCGCACCGTCTCCAGAGCGGCGCGATCCACATCGGTCGCGGGATTTTCTTTCATCCACGCTGGAAAATAGCCGACGCGCAATCCTTTCGGCGCGAGGTTGGCGTCGAAATTGAGCTTGCTCGGAACACTCGAAAGATCGCCAGCGTCCGGCCCGGCGATCGCTTTCAGCACGAATGCCGCATCTTCCACGCCGCGGGTCATGGGTCCCAGCTTGTCCAGCGACCAGCACAGCGTCATCGCCCCGGTGCGCGGGACGCGGCCGAAGGTCGGGCGCAGTCCGGTCACGCCGCAGCGCATGGACGGGCTCACGATGCTGCCGCCCGTTTCGCTGCCGATGGAAAATCCCACCAGGCCGGCGGCCGTCGCCGCGCCAGGGCCCGCGCTCGATCCGGAAGCGCCTTCTTCCGGCAGCCAGGGATTCACGGTTTGCCCGCCGAACCAGATGTCGTTCAGCGCCAATGCACCCAGACTCAGTTTGGCAATCAGCACAGCGCCTGCTTCACGCAAGCGGCGAACCACCGCCGCGTCTTTTTCCGGCAACCGATTGCGAAACGGCTCGGCACCGTAGGTCGTCGCGATCCCGGCCGTGTCCAGCAAATCCTTGCCGCCCCAGGGAATCCCATGCAACGGCCCGCGATAGTTCCCCGCCGCGATTTCTTCGTCCGCCAGCTTGGCTTGCCGCAGCGCGGTTTCGCGCGTGACGGTGATGACGCACTTCAGTTGCGGGTCGTAGCGCTCGATGCGCCGGAGGTAGATTTCCGTCAGCCTTTGCGAAGTCAGCTTCCTGGTCTCGATCCATCGGGAGAGTTTGCTGACGGGAGCGTAGGCGATGTCCTCATCCCTTTCCGGCAAAGGACCAGGGTCGCTATCGCTGCGCACAAAGCGATCGTGCGCGGGCCCGGCCGTCTGCCCGGGCAACACCGGGTTCCATTGCGAATACGGTGCATCGCTCGTGGCCAGCGCCATTTTTTTCGGGCCGGTCCGCCGCTCATAGAGCGCGGACATATTGCCGCGCCAGCTCTTCGCCGCCATCTCTCTTTCGGCCGCGGTGAGAGTAACCTGCACTAATTTTTCGGCCTCTGAAAAGGTTTCGCCGGAGACCGGCGGTCCATAACCTTGCGATGTCCCGAACGCCGGAGGCATCCCCGCCGGCGCGGGATTCTGCTCCGGATCTTGAAGCGGCGTCTCCCTGTCATTCGAATGCAAGCCCGCGGCGGCGCCTGCCAGCCCCGCGGTCACGCTCGCCAGGAAATCCCTGCGCGAACTGCTGCTCATTGCTCCTCCTCGTGCCTCGCCGAGGGTGCCTCGTCAAGGGGGCCTTGCCAAGGGCGGCATTGTATCTGTTCCCTGAGTTTCGCGCCGCGAGTTCGCAATTCCGGCCGCACGCGATATTCTAAGGAGTTGTGACCCGCGCCCCGGGCTGCACCGTCGGGCGCCAAGCGGAGCCGAACGCGCATGACCATCATTGCAATCGAGCAGGCAGGCAAGTACGACGGCCAAGAAGTGACGATCCGCGGCTGGCTTTACAACCTGCGCGAATCCGGCAAGCTACTCTTCCCCATCTTTCGCGACGGGACGGGCATCATGCAGGGTGTCGTTTCGCTCAAGGAGAACCCCGAGGCTTTTGCCGCGCTCAAGGGCCTGACGCAGGAATCGAGTGTCATCGTCACTGGCAAGATTCGCGCCGAACAGCGCGCGCCCGGCGGCTACGAGATCGGCGTCACCGGCATCCAGGTACTGCAGAAAGTTCCGGACGAAACCCCGTACCCGGTGCAGCTCAAAGAGCACGGCGTGGACTTCCTGCTCGACCATCGCCATCTTTGGATTCGTTCGCCGCGCCAGGCCGCGATTCTCCGCATACGCGCCGAGGCCGTACGGGCCGCGCGCAACTTCATGGACGCGCAGGGCTACACCCTGACTGACGCGCCGATGTTTACGCCCTCTGCCTGCGAAGGCACGTCCACCCTCTTCGAAGTCAACTACATCGACGACGAAAAGGCCTACCTCACACAGTCCGGGCAGCTTTATATCGAAGCGACGGCCATGGCTTTGGGCAAGGTGTATACCTTCGGGCCCACGTTTCGCGCGGAAAAGTCCAAGACCCGCCGGCACCTCACGGAATTCTGGATGCTGGAGCCCGAGGCCGCTTACGCCACGCTCGACGACATGATGGACCTCGGCGAGGGCCTGGTCAGTGCCATTGTGCAGGCCGTCCTGAAGAACCGCTCCCGCGAACTGGAAACCCTCAAGCGCGACACCAGCAAGCTCGAAAACGTCAAGCCGCCCTTCCCGCGCATCAGCTACGAGGACGCCGTGAAGGTCCTGAACAAGCACGGCAACCCGGCAAAGTTCGGGGACGACTTCGGCGGCGACGAAGAAACCGTCATCTCCAGCGAATTTGACCGGCCGGTCATGGTTCACCATTACCCTTCGGCCATTAAGGCGTTCTACATGCAGCCGGACGCCAATGACCCGGCCAAGGCGCTTGCCTTTGATATGCTGGCGCCGGAAGGCTATGGGGAGATCATCGGCGGCAGCCAGCGCATCCACGACTACGATCTGCTGGTTAAACGATTGAGAGAGCACAACTTACCGGAAGATGCCTTCCGGTGGTACCTTGATCTGCGGCGCTTCGGCAGCGTCCCGCACGCCGGCTTTGGCCTGGGTCTGGAACGCACCGTAGGCTGGATATGCGGCACCGAGCACATCCGCGAGGTCATCCCCTTCCCGCGGATGCTGTACCGGGTGTACCCTTAAAGTTCCACGCAGTCAGGAGCGGTTGGCTGCCGGTTCGGCCGGGCGTCCGGGTAGGCGCCTGATCACCGTCCCGGTCCAGTTCGCCGCCGAATCTGGATAGTGATATGCCTCAAAAAGTTCGCATTATTGGTGTGCCCATGGACCTGGGCCAGAGCCGCCGCGGCGTGGACATGGGCCCCTCGGCATTACGCGTGGCCGGGCTGCAGTCCAAGCTCAAGCAGCTGGGCCATACCGTCGAGGACATCGGCAACCTCGAAGTGAAACAGCCGGAAGAGATGCAGGTCGGCGAAAAGCGCGCCAAATATCTCCAGGAAATCGCGGAAACCTGCCAGGACATTTCGAAGAACGTGCAGCAATCGCTGACCGAGGGTTTCTTCCCGCTGGTCCTGGGCGGGGATCACTCCATTGCCGCGGGAGTCGCCGCCGGCGTTTCCGCGCACTTCCGCAAGGAAAAGAAACAGATCGGCTATATCTGGCTGGACGCGCACGGCGACATGAACACGCCGGACAGCTCGCCTTCCGGCAATGTGCATGGCATGCCTCTGGCGGCGATCATGGGCTACGGAGCCGAAGAACTGGTGAATCTCGAGGGTTTCAAGCCGAAGGCGGAGCCCGGGAATATTGTGATCGTCGGGGCGCGCGACCTGGACGCGCAGGAACGCAAGATCGTCAAGCGCTCCGGCATCCACGTCTTTACCATGCGCGATATCGACGAGCGCGGCATGCGCGAAGTGATGTCCGACGCGTTGAAGTACGCGACCGACGACACGGACGGCATCGCGGTATCGCTGGACATGGATTTTGTCGACCCGCAGGACGCGCCCGGTGTGGGCACGCCGGTGCGCGGCGGCGCGACGTACCGGGAAGCCCATCTGGCGATGGAAATGATCGCCGACAGCGAAGCCATGGTTTCGCTGGAAGTGGTGGAGATCAATCCGGTCATCGACGAACACAACCGCACCGCGTTGCTCGGCGTGGAGCTGGTGCTCTCCGGCCTCGGCCAGAAAATTCTGTAAACTTTCCGTTTCGCCCAGCCTGTACGCACGGGCCGTTCCTGTTTGGCCGCAGTGCGCTGCGGAATCTCGCGGGCTGCTGCGTCTTCGACGCTACACTGGGAACGATTCGCGCGGCACCGGCCAAACTCCGCGCGCGGTGTGCGTGAGCTCATGACCAACGAAAAGAAGCGGTTGCGGGTGGGTGTGCTGTTCGGCGGACGGAGCGGCGAGCACGAAGTCTCGCTGGCTTCCGCGGCTTCGGTGATACGTGGTCTCGATCCCGATAAATACGAAGCTGTGCCGATCGGCATCTCCAAGGAGGGCCACTGGCTGATCGGCGGCGCGGCCCAGAAAATGCTCCCGGAAGTGTTGAAGGCCGGGCAGCGCGTGGTCATGGCCGCAGACCCGACCGACGCCGCGCTGATTCCGCTGGACCGCAGCGGCGGCGGCCATCGCCTGGATGTGGTTTTCCCGGTCATGCACGGAACTTACGGCGAAGACGGCACCATCCAGGGCCTGCTGGACCTGGCAGGCCTGCCTTTTGTCGGCGCCGGCGTGCTGGGCTCCGCCATCGGGATGGACAAGGACGTCAGCAAGCGCCTGCTGCAACAGGCCAATATTCCCGTCGTGCCCTGGGTGACCGTCTATCGCGCAGATTGGGAGCGGGATCGCGACGCGATTCGCAAACAGATCGAGAAAAGGTTCAAATACCCGGTCTTTGTGAAGCCCGCCGCCCTGGGCTCATCGGTTGGCATGAGCAAGGTCCACTCGCGTGCGGAACTAGGTCCGGCGCTGGACCTGGCTTCCGAATTTGCCACCAAGATTCTCGTGGAACGCGCGGTGAACGCGCGGGAAATCGAAGTTTCGGTGCTGGGCAACCACGATCCGAAAGCATCGGTGCCCGGTGAAATCGTTCCGCACCGCGAATTCTACGATTACACCGCAAAGTATCTGGAAGAAGGCACGGCGCTCATCATCCCGGCCAAACTCAAACCCCCGCAGGTGCGCAGAGTTCAGGAAATTGCCGTCGCCGCCTTCCGCGCCCTGGAGCTTTCCGGCATGGCTCGCGTGGATTTCTTCCTGGAGAAGAAAGGCACGAAGCTCTATCTCAACGAGGTCAACACCATTCCGGGCTTCACCTCCATCAGCATGTACCCGAAGCTGTGGGAGGCCTCGGGAATTCCCTTCCGCGAGCTCATTGACAAGCTCATTGCTCTGGCACTCGAGATTCACGCCGAAAAGGCCCGCACCAAATACCAGATCGAATTGCCGGAAGGCGCCGGCGGGGCACTGGAAGCCTAGCCGCGGCGTCTAACCATCGAAGCGCAGTTGCCGCGGAGCGCCTAGCTGAAGTGTCCGCCCCTTCAGTGCTACGATAGACGCTGCGCATCGCGCGGACCACTTTATGTCCTCATTGCTTTCGCCGCCCTCCGAACCGTCGAACAAGCCAAAGGCGATTGTCTATGCGGCCGCCGGAATTCTGGTGGCACTGCTGATCGTGGGCTACTTCCTGTTTCGCTACTATCCGGAAAAGAAGGCCACCGAACATTTCCTGAATGCGCTGGTGGCGGGCGACACCAAGAAGGCGTATCAATTGTGGAAGCCCAGCGAGAGCTACCGTTTCGGCGACTTCCTGGCCGACTGGGGACCTGAAGGCTACTACGGCCCGGTGAAAAGCTACGAAATCGTGAAGGCGGAATCGAAGAGGGGCGCCAACGGGGTGATCATCAGCGTGCGGGTGAGCCGCTTCGCGCCGATGCCGGACAAGGCTGACCTGGAAAAGAGCCGCTGGACCAAGCAAGTCAGCGTGTGGGTCAAGAGCGCCGACAAGTCACTCAGCTTCCCGCCGTCCTTCTGACGGGGATGGGAAGCTTCAGCGGCGCAGATCGGCCAGCGCGTGGCTCAACTCCGCGATGGTCACACTGGCCGTGCCCAGTTTGCCCACCACTACGCCCGCGGCCGTGTTCGCCAGGATTGCGGCGTCTGGCAAAGATGCTCCGGCCGCCACGGCAAGCGACAGCACGCTGAGCACGGTATCGCCGGCTCCGGTCACATCAAACACCTGCCGGCCGGTGGCCCCGCGTTCCACCCCCGGCTGACCCACGCGCGCATAGGTCACTTCAAAACTGGTCGCGGGGATCGTCACATGCCGCGGCGAAGTTTCTTCAAACACGCTCATGCCCTTTTCGCCGCGGGTGATGACCACCGCGCTGCAACCGAAATGGGCCAGCAAGGCGCGCCCCGCATCTTCCACCGATTTCTCGTCGTGCAGCGAGCGGGTGACAAAAAATCCCGCTTCCTTGGCGTTGCACACGATCACCCGCGCGCCGCGATAGGCATACAGCCGCGACGTCTTCGGTTTCACGAATACCGGCACTTTCAAGCGGTGGCACGCGCTCAACACGCGATCGGCAAATGCGTCGTTGATCAGCCCTTTGTCGTAGTCCGACAGCACCAGTCCATCGAGCTTTGCGAGCGAGGCCAGGAGACGCCGGAACAATTTCTCTTCCAGGGGAGCGATCACCGCGTCGCGCCGCTCGCGGTCAATGCGCACAATCTGCTGGTGGCGCGCGATGATGCGCGTCTTGACGGTGGTCACGCGGGACTTATCCGCGAGGCAGCCCTGCTCCGCGATGCCCGCAGCACGCAGACACGTTCGCAGCGCCTGTCCCGGCTCGTCTTCGCCAGTCACGCCGAATGCTTCGACCTTGGCGCCCAGGGAAGCGAGGTTCGCGGCAACGTTGCCCGCGCCGCCGAGGCATTCGCTTTGCTCGGCAAAATCCACCACCGGAACCGCCGCTTCGGGCGAAAGCCGCGACGCCGTGCCCCACAGATAGCGGTCCAGCATGAGATCGCCAAGCACGCCGAGCCGCATACCCCTGAGCCGCGGCAGCAGGCGTTTCAGTCTGGGCAACGAGTCGGTGACAAGGTTGGGCATGGAGTCGGTAGGACGCGCTCAAGCCGGCGCTATGGTGGCCTCTTCGGGAAGCATCACGGGGATATCGTCGCGCACCGGATACACCCGGCGGCAAGAGGTACATTTCAGACCGGAACAATCGGCCAGGGGCTCAACCTGCGTCTTGCAAAGCGGGCACACCAGCAGAGCCAGAACATCCTGCGGAATCGCCATGTTGGAAATGTAGCAAAGTAGCGCCGCAACCGCCACAAGGCGGCCTATTTCGCTTCGTCCGCCGTCGCCGCACGATAGGTCAATGCGGGCTCGGCGCTGCCCGCGAACAGCAGCAGTTTGCCGTCGGTCACCGCGAATTTCTGCACAGCGTCCAAGGCCTTCAGATAAGCGGTTTCCTGCTGGTTGGCGGGGTCGTCGCACAACATTCGCGTTCCCGCCAGGGGTCCGAACTTGATGGCGTCCCCGGCAATCGTCACTGCCCCCGCGAACCGGTTGCAGGAACTGTTCCCCGCGGCGCGGCCGGCCTCGGGAAACATCAGGGTCGCGCGTGAATTTGCGATGACCGCCTTGCCGGCAATCGTCTGCAATTTCCACTGCGTTCCCGCAAGATTGGGCGCAGTCGCCGCGGGCGCCGGTGCCGAAACTGGAGCTGACGCTGGAGCCGGCGGCTGCGAGGGTTTTTCCGTCTGGCAGCCGGCAAGCGTAAGCACGGCGCTGCATGCAAGAAGGACGATCAGGCTTTTCATGGAGGGCTCCCGCGGGCGGCGGCTGCTATCGTGCGGCACGCGGCCACGCGCCGGCAAGCAAAACTTCCTACAGTCCTTTCGCCGCGCGAAACTCCCGCACCACGGCCACGACGTCTTTCTGGTCCGCGTCCACTTCGCGGTTCATCCGCCGCATATCGTCTTCCGTCACCTTGCCGGCCAGGTCCGCCAGCGCGCCGCGGAGCTGCGGAAACTTCTCGAGCGTCGCTTTTCGCACCACCGGCACGGCATCGTATGGCGGAAAGTAATGTCGGTCATCCCGCAGCGGCACGAATCCCAGCGCGTCGATCAACCCGTCGGTCGAATTGCCCGCCACGATGTCTACTTTCTTCTCGGCCAGCGCCCGGTACAGCAGACCCAGGTCCAGCACTCTTGGCTGCTCGCCGAAACGCAACCCATACTTCTGGGTCCAGCCGCGATAGCCGTCCGGCCGCTCCAGGAATTCGTAGCCCACCCCAAGGCGCCACCGCGGTGCAACCGGCGCAAGCTCCGACATATTGGCCAGATGCAGGGAGCGGGCATCGTCTCCGCGCACCACCATGGCGAACGCATTCGCGAAACCGAGCGGATCGGTCACTTCCAGGGCAAATCGCTGCGCGTACTGCTGCTTCACCCGCTTGTAGATCTCCGCGGAGTCGCCGGCCGGCGACTCGCCCAGCACCGCCGTCAGCGCCGTCCCGGTATATTCCACGTACAGGTCCACATCGCCGGAAAGCAACGCCTTCTGCACCAGCAACGTGCCGCCCAGATTGGCTTTGCGCTCGACCGGAATTCCGGTGCGCGCCTCGATGTGCTGGGCCAGCAGCTCCGCGAGAATCACCTGCTCGGTGAAAAACTTGGAAGCGACAACGATGTGTTGCCGCTTGGCGCCGCCGCAGGAAGCCATCAGCAAGACGCCAAACGCAAGCGCCAGCGCAAACAGGCGCCGCATCGGGCGCCGCATCATGCCGCCACCTTCAACCGCCGCTCCAGAAGGCCCAGCAGAAAGTCCGCGGCCAGCGCCAGCAGTGCGGCCGGAATGGCGCCGGCCAGCAGAACCACATCGCTGACCATCGCCACCCCGCGAAAAATGAACGTTCCCAGGCCGCCCGCGCCGATGGCCGCCGCGATCGTCGCCACGCCGATGGTGATCACCGTCGCCGTTCGAATCCCCGCCAGGATCACGCTCCACGCGAGCGGTAAACGCACGCGGAACAGTATTTGTGTTCCGGTCATACCCATCGCTTCCGCGGACTCCAACACCGCCGGGTCCACCGACGCCAATCCCACGCAGGTGTTTCGCAGAATCGGCAGCAAGGCATAGAGCACCAGCGCCACGATCGCCGTGCGCGCCCCGATACCTCCTAGGAACGGCAGTGGAATCAGGAATCCGAAGAGCGCCAGGCTCGGAATCGTCTGCAAAATACTCGCGACCGCAAGCGCGAACGATCTGGTCCGGGGGTGTCCCACGAGCGCCAGCCCCAACGGCACGCCGATCGCCACGGCAATGGCCATCGCAATCAATACCAGCATCAGATGTTGCTGTGTCGCCTGAAGAATCTCATTGCGATGCGCGGCGAAGAATTGCCAGACCTTCATGCGTCCACCCCGGCTTTCAGTTCGGACGCCGCCAAAAACTGCCGCGCCACGGGATGCTCCAATCGCAAAAACTCCTGCGGTGTGGCTGAGGCCACCAGCCGCCCATCATCCAGCAGCGCAATCCTTGATCCCAGCAGCAACGCTTCGCGGACGTCGTGCGTCACAAGTACGACCGTCTTGCACACGCGCTTGGCCAGGGCGGCAAATTCGCGCTGTATCTCGGCGCGGGTGACCGGATCCAGCGCGCCAAAAGGCTCGTCCATCAACAGAATGGCAGGGTCCAGCGCAAGGGCACGTGCCACGCCAATCCGCTGACGCTGCCCGCCAGATAGCTCGCGCGGATAGCGGCTCGCGTATTCACCCGGCGAAAGTCCGATAAGATGCATCACCTCTTCGAATCGCTGCGCCACCTTCACCTCGGCCCACTTCTCCAGGCGAGGCAACAGGCAAACGTTTTCAGCCACCGTTCGATGCGGAAACAGCCCCACTTCCTGGATCACGTAGCCGATGGACCGGCGCAGCTGGATTAGATCCCATTCCCTCGCGCTCTTTCCGTTGATGTAAACGTTCCCGCCGCTCGGTTCACGCAGCCGGTTGATCAGTTTCAGCAGGGTGGTCTTGCCGCTTCCGCTGCGCCCCAGCAAGGCAATTGTTTCTCCTCGATGAATGTCGCAGCTGACCCCGCGCAAAATCGCACGATTTCCCTCATTTCTAGTAGAAATGTGGTATTCCACGCCCTGAAACGCGATGATACTGTCGCTCATGTCAGAAGGTTTTCACGATGGTTTTGGTTGACACCGTGTTCACTCGGCGTGACCATCGTAGCGTAGCCAGCCTCCCTGCGCCGATTTTTTGGTGCATCCTTCGTTTGCTGGACGCATCAAAGACCAAGGGACCCCCATCATGGGAGCACTCGCCACCGCCGTTCGAACGCGTCGCGACCACCACCTTCGCCTGGAGCAGGCGCGCCACACGACCGATGAACTCTTTCGCATCCTGAACGATGACGCATTTTATGAGCGGCCCATCGCGGAGCGCCATCGGGTTATTTTCTACCTCGGCCACCTGGAAACCTTCGATTGGAACCTTCTCGGCGAGCGCGCTTTCGGCCTGAAGCGCTTCAACCGCTCCTTCGACCAGCTTTTTGCCTTTGGCATTGACCCGGTCGGCGGAGGCTTACCCACCGACACGCCGGCCGACTGGCCCACGCGCCGGGAAATCGCCGCCTACAACCAGCAGCTGCGCGACGCACTCGATCGCGGCATCGAGGAGGCCCTCGGCCATCCGCAAGAAGGCCACCCGCAATTGCTGGCCATGCTGGATACGGCCATTGAGCATCGCCTGATGCACGCGGAAACACTGGCTTACATGTTCCATCGCCTGCCGTTCGATAAGAAACGTCGCGAGCCGGTGGAGGCTGCCTGGCGCGGCGGCCCGCGCGTCGCGCATTTGCTGGTGGATATTCCGGCCGGTTTCGCGACCCTCGGCATGGCGGACAATAACGACTTCGCATGGGACAACGAACGCGGCCTCAATCGCGTGTTCGTCCCGGAATTCAGCATTGAAAATCACAACGTCACCAATCGCCAGTTCATGCACTTCGTGCAGCACGGCGGGTATCACGAGCGTGCGCTGTGGTCCGCTGAAGGCTGGAAGTGGCGCGAAGAGAATGCCGTCGAGTATCCAGCTTTCTGGAACCGCCGGGGAAACGTTTGGACATATCGCGGTATGTTCTCCGAACATCCGCTGCCCATGGATCAGCCGGTGTACGTCAGCCACGCTGAAGCATCTGCGTATGCCAAGTGGTTGGGCCGAAAGCTTCCCACGGAAGAACAGTTCCACCGCGCGGCCTACGGCGTTCCCAACTCCAGCGAAGAGCGCAGTTATCCCTGGGGCGAAGACGCTCCCGATTCGCGCTTCGGCAACTTCAACTTCGCGAACTGGGATCCGGAGCCCTGCGGTTCACATCCCGAGGGCGCCAGTGCCTTTGGCGTGCAGGATCTTGTCGGCAACGGATGGGAGTGGACGCGCACCGTCTTTGCGCCGTTCCGCGGCTTCGCCGCGATGCCGTTCTATCCCGGGTATTCCGCGAATTTCTTCGATGGCAAACACTACGTGATGAAGGGCGGGTCGCCGCGCACGGCGGCCTGCATGTTACGGCGGTCGTTCCGCAACTGGTTCCAGCCGCACTATCCGTATGTGTATGCGACGTTTCGCTGCGTCGAGGAATAAAGTTTCCGTTGCAGATGCAGTTCCCAGTCCGGGAGAGAACATGCTCGCGACCACCCTTCCGCAAGTACTCGCGCCGGAGTTTGCCTGCGATGTCCGCGCCGGGCTCAGCAAAGCCGGCCAGCGCGAACTTCCCAGCAAATATCTCTATGACGACGTGGGCTCGGAACTGTTCGAAGCCATTTGCCTGCTTCCTGAATACGGCTTGACGCGGGCCGACGCGCGTTTGCTGCAGCGCTACTCTGGCGAACTCTTCGAGCACGTTCCCTTACCCACGCACGTTGCCGAACTTGGCAGCGGCAGCGGCAAGAAGACGCGTCACATCCTCGAAGCAATTTCCCGATGTCAACGGACCTTCTATTACCCCATTGAAATCTCTGCCGCCGCCCTGGCCGCATGCGAAAAAGAACTCGGTCAAATGGATTTCGTCAGCCTGGTCGGATATGAAAAGCCCTACCTGGAAGGACTTCGCGCCGTCGCTGCTCGCCGCAAGCAGGGCGAACACCTTTGCGTCCTATTTCTCGGCAGCACCATCGGGAATTTCGATCGCCCCGCTGCCGACGATTTTCTCCGCCAGGTGCGTGGCGCGCTTGAGCCCGGCGATTCCCTGATCCTGGGCACCGATCTGGTGAAAGACGTGGCAACCCAGATCCTCGCCTACGACGACCCTATCGGTGTCACCGCCGCCTTTAACCTGAATCTGCTTGCGCGCATCAACCGCGAGCTGGGCGGCAACTTCCAGCTCCGCGAATTTCAGCACGTGGCCCGCTGGAACGCAGAGGAGCGCCGCATTGAAATGCATCTGCGTTCTCGCCGCCGCCAGCGCGTCAGCATCGCCGCCGCAAATCTGCTCCTGCGCCTGGAAGAGGGCGAAACCATCTGGACGGAGAGTTCCCACAAGTACGAGGCTGCGGAGCCCCCGCGCATGGCGCAGCGCGCCGGCTTCCGTCAGGTCAAACAATGGATCGATGGGGAGTGGGCCTTCGCGCAGAACCTCTGGCTCGCCGAATAGCCCGTTCGGCAAAGACTCGGCGACGCTAACCTAGATGGCTTCCAGCCGCAGCACGATGCGCGCGGAGAGCACTTTCTGCGTACTCAGCCGCCAGCGCGCCAGGATCTGCGATCCCTGGTATACGCGTTCAAACCCCTCTTCCGACTCCGAAACCGTTTCGATCGGCGCCACCCAGAAGGCTTCCGAGCCCGGGGCGTGCAGCGTGATTCGCAGCTTCTGCCAGTGGTCTTCCATGTGCAGGATCGGCGCCGGCAACTCTCCGCTGAAGCGCAAATTCCGCCGCCCGTCCGGCGTCTCGAAAAATCGGTCTGGCTCCGTCGGCGCCAGCAGATTCACCACGGTCTCCACTCCCACGATCACGGCGCGTTCCAGCGGCTGCTTGAGTTTCAAGCCCAGCTCGCAGGAAATCTCGCAACCGCCCGGCGCCGGCGCGAACGAGTAGCGTTTTGTCACCGAGACGGGCGTCGCTTCGTTGCTTGGCGGTATCGCCGCAAATGTCGCGTCGCGATGCAGCTCGGCCTGGTGTGGAGCGGATGTCCGCACCGAAAATTCGCCTGCCGCGAACGCCGGGTCCTCCATAAGCTGCAGCGCTTCGTAGTCGGCGTGCGTGCGCTTGGGGCTGAACACCAGCATGCGAAATGCGTGCCGCGCCCAGCGGTCGTATTTCAGAAAGCGTTCTAGGTTCGGCTCTTTTACGCGCGTCTGCTCGGTGCTCGTGGAGCCCGGGGGCGGCGCCAGGGTCGCCGCTTCCCGGAGCCGGCTGTGATACGCCTCCGGCCGGCGCTGCACCGAATTGATGAGCGTCGCGGCTCGTGGCCGGAAGTCCAGGGCCGCCAGCGTTGCGCCGTCGGAAGGCTTCACCAGCGCCTGATACTCCGGGCCTGTGAACAGCAGCTCGTTCTTCCCATCCGCGTCGTAGTCGAGCATTTCGACGCGCCCCACTTGTCCGCCGGGAATCAATTTGTCCGCCGCCGCTTCCGCCTGGATCAGGCTGCGCCACAATTCCGTCCGCAGATGCGGCGCGTACAGTCCGCCGAACACGCCGTGCCAGTACGCATCGTTGCACTGCGCGCGCAACAGCAGGTCCCGCGCTTCCGCCACCTCCTGTGAAGCTCGCGCCTCCGTCCGGCGCTGTGGCACGCCCGCCAGCCGCGTCCCCGCGCGCAGCATTTTCTTGTGCAGCAGATTGGCTTCCGGATATTTTCGGAAGAAGGCGCGCCACGGCGCACCGCGCAAAAAGGCCGCCACCTCCGGCCGGCTCGCGAACTCCTGTTGCACCGTGTGAAATCTTTGCCGCACATTCGTAGGCAAGGCCCACTCGGTCATTTCCGGATACGACGCCGCCGGCAAATCCGCGCGCCCCAACGGCGAATGCTCGGCCGCATACTGGCCCAGAGTGGTTACCGTGAGCCAGTCAGAATTGGCTTCCAGCGCCGCAAAAAATTCATCCAGCCAGCCGTCGGTGTAGCAGTGTTCGTAGGTCCCGGGCCACACCCCGAACTTTTCCATGTCGTCGCCAAAAATCGCCACGCCATCGGGATGCGCAAATGCCGCCTCGCGCAGGTACTGCAAAATTTCTTCCACTTTCCCGAACGGAATCAGATAACGCAGAGCCTTGTGCCCGGGGAACAGCCGCACCGTCTTCCCGCGATCCTCCGCCAAGTACGCGCCATACAGCTCGGCCGGCTCAAAGCCCGCGGAGAGAAAGTGAAAATCGTCCACCAGCGCGTATCCAACCTGCCCCGCCGCGAGCACTGAGGGGAGTTGCGGCTCCCAAACGCGCTCCGCCAGCCAGGCCCCGGCCGGGCGTTCGCCAAAATGTTGCTCGATGTAGGATGCCAGCCGCTCGATCTGCTCACGCTGATCTTCGGGGGGAATCACCGCCAGGATCGGCTCGTAGAACCCGCCGCCCGCAATCTCCACGCGCTTCGCTTTGGCCAGCGCGCGCAAGAGCTCGAAATATTCCGGGTGCTGCTTTTCGATCCACTGCAGCAGTGGCCCGGAATAATGCAGCGTCGCTGGAACTCGCTTGAACTTTTCCAGCATTCGCAGGAAAGGCAGGTAGCCGCGCTGGTAGCAGCGCTCCAGAACATCCGCAAAGTTTCCCACCGGCTGGTGCGCGTGGATCAGAAGGGAAAGATGGAATTTAGGGGGCACGGGGACGTTGTGGGCTCCAGCTTCCATGATACCGTGCGGGTTTCTTTTGCAAGTCGCGGCGGCGGCGGCGTGCGCCCAGTTCGCAACAATTCGTGAATGAGCCGCAACAAATAGGCGCCGAAACGGGCTCTTACTGCGCGGTATGCCGCCCCAGCCAGTCGCCCAGCGCCGCCAGCACCTGCGGCGAAATGGTCTCTTCAATCGCGCCATACAGCGCCGGCGAACCCGATTGCGCTGTCTGGAACAAGTGATTCACCCCGTCCACTTCCATCACCGTGAAATCCTTGTTCCCGCTCGCTTCGTAAGCCGCGCGCAGCAGCGGAACACTTTGTGCGGCGTCCACTTGCAGATCGCGGTCGCCATTCATCGCCAGCACGGGAATCCGCAGCTTCTTCAGCACCGGGCCGGGGTCATACACCAGGAACTCCCGGAACCAGGGAGCTGTCATCCAGCGAATCTGGGCTTGCAGCGCCGCCGGAGGCATGGCAGCGCCCAGTCCGCTTTCTTCCACCAGCCGCTTCAGCCGCGCTTGCAACGCCGGGACGCTTTTCTCTTCGCGCACCACGGCGTACGCACGCCGGTCGAATTGCAGGCTTCGGGCGATCTGCTCGTCCGAAAGGCCGCCCGCGCGCGCCACCAGTTCCGATTGCCGCAACAACGTCTCTTCGCCATTCGCAGCTGGCGAAGCCAGCAGCGCCAGCCACGCGACATCCGCCGTTCGCGAAGCCACCAGCGATGCCAGCACACCGCCTTCGCCGTGCCCGATCATTCCCAGTCGCCTGGCGTCCAGTTCGGGCCGCGCTTTCAAATAGCCAAGCGCCGCCTGCGCGTCGCCCGCAAAGTCTTCCAGCAAAGCCGTCTCGTGGCTCCCTGACGATTGCCCCACGCCACGCTGGTCGTAGCGCAGCACCGCGATTCCCTTGCGCGTCAGAAAGTCCGCCAGCACCAGGAACCACTGGTGCGCGGCAATCACTTCGTCGCGATCGTAGGAGCCCGATCCGGAAACCAGCACTGCCGCCGCGAACGGTCCGTTGCCTTGCGGCAGGGTCAGCGTCCCTGCCAGAAGAATCTTGTCGTCGCCGGAGTGAAACGAAACCTGCTCTTCTCGGTAGGGATAAGGCTTCGCGGGGGTCTGCGGCCGCACCACCTCCGGCACGTGTTCCGAACGCGTGAAATTCAGCTCTTCCAGATTGTCGTTCTGCGCCCACTGCCCGCGTATTTCATTGTGGGTCGCGCTCAGCGTTCCCGTGTACTGCGCGCCGAACGCCGGAATCTCAAACTTCAGTTGTCCGCCCTTCTCGGTTACGTTCGAAGCGGGAATCCCCTGAATCCCCTGATCCAGACTGTCCATGGAGGCCAGCAGTTCGCTTTTGTCGCTGTGCGCGACATGGAGCTGGAAACGCAGCTTCATGTTTCCCGAGACAATCGCCCCTTGCCACGTTCCTTCCGCCCGGGAAACCGCGTTCGCCGCCGCGCGAGCTTCCGCTCCCGGCGCTCGCCGCTCAAACCGCAGCGGCAGAGCCGTTCCGCCCTGCTGCCACACGCCGCGAATGGTTCTTTGATCCGGCGGCAGCTGGCCTTCGAACTGCGCGCCCACCGTCGGCATCTCGAAGTGCAGGGTGTCCGCCTCAAAGTTGACGTTAGCGGCGTCCATCCCGTACACCGCCTGGTCCAGACTGTCGAGCTTCGCCTGCCACTTGCCTCGCGGATCGCGCGTAAGGTGCAGCACCAGATGCAACTGCGAATCGCCAACCTGCAGCGTGCCGATCCATTCGCCCGTCGGCGAAGCGGGGCCGGCTGGCCGCGCGGCGTCCCTTTTCTGAACCGCGGCTTGCCCGCTCTGTGCGTCGCAACGAGCCGCCAACAGGGCGCCGCAGAGGCAAATGAGCGCGCAGGCCAAGAAGCGCCGCTTCCGTCCTTGCTTCAATCCGCACATGGATTTGCGCATGGAGATGTACCTGTGATGTCGCGCGTGTTCGTCGCCTTAGCTGAGATGACCCTTCACCTCGCAGGGTTGGCAGTCCGTCTGCGGTCAATGAGGCGCCCGCAAAGAAAAACGGCACGCCGCAGCGTGCCGTTGCCTTGCCGAAGCTCAATCCTTACTTCTTGGCGTACCACTCGGTGTTCGTCGCCGCGAACGCTTGCCATTTCTCCGGCAGGTCTTCCATCGCGAAAATCGCGGTTACCGGGCATACCGGCACGCACGCGCCACAATCGATGCATTCCGTGGGGTTGATGAAGAGCTGGGTCGCGCCTTCGTGCTCCGCTTCGTCTTTCCGCGGGTGGATGCAGTCCACCGGGCACACGTCCACACAGGCGGTGTCCTTCGTGCCGATACACGGCTCGGCAATCACGTAAGCCATTCAGCTTCTCCTTTGTGATTCTGCGCTCGCCGCGCCTGCGTTTGCTGCGGCGAAATTGTCTGCTCTCCGGGAGACCCGGCGCTACGTTGTAAGTGTACCCGGCAGGCTTTCGTTTCTCAACTCTGCCCGCCGAAGCGGGCGCAACCGGCATCCGTTATTTACCTGGAGAAGTGAACTGTGCTACAAGCGTGCGCATGAATCCGCCCATCCCGCTCACACCAAGCAATGCCTGGGCCTCTGGCAATCGGCTGATTGTGGGGCACAGCGCGGTGTTGCCGCCGTTCTGCGTCAAATGCGGCCGCCCCGCCGAGCCGCCAACCGTCAAACGCAGCTTTCGCTGGCATCCGCAATGGGTCTATATATTCATCCTGCTGGCGCTGCTGCTCTACGCGATCCTGGCCATGGTCCTTGGCCGCACCATGGCCGTGAATCTGCCTCTCTGCCGCCAGCACCGCGAAAAGTACCGGGCACTGGGCTGGGCCGGCCTGATCCTCACGCTCGGCGCAATCCCGGAGATGGTCCTGGCGGCAGCCTACTTGCCGGAAAGCGCTCAGGTCTACGGGTTCGTCGCCGGCGGCCTCGCTGTCGTTGCGGGCCTCACTTGTTACATTCTGTGGAGTTCGATCCTGCGGGCGCACGAGATCAACGCCAAGTATGCCAATTTCTCCGGGGCGGATCCGGCGTTCCTGCAATACCTGCCGCCGACCACGCCGGGCGTCGTTTACTTCAAGTAAGGGAAGACTCAGCGGAAGAAGTTGCGCACAAAGAAGCCCAGATTCGCGGGCCGCTCCGCCAGCCGCCGCATGAAGTACGGAAACCAGTCGCGCCCGTAGGGGATGTAAATCCGCAGCCGAAAACCATCGCGCACCAGACGCTGCTGCAAATCCGTGCGCACTCCATACAGCATCTGAAACTCGAACTGGTCCTTGGAAATCTGTCTTTCCGCCGCAAAGCGGATGGTCGCCGCGATCATCTTCGGATCGTGCGTGGCAATGCCGTGGTATACCCCGCTTGGCAGCAGCATGCTCATTAGCTTCACGTAGTTCGCATCCACATCCTGCTTCTTCGGGAACGCCACCTGCGGAGGCTCTTTGTACGCCCCCTTACAGAGCCGAATGCGGCAGCCATAGGCCAGCAGATCCCGAATATCCTGCTCGGTGCGGTACAGATACGCCTGCACTACCGTGCCAATCGCCGCGTTCTGCACGCGCACGCGCTTCACCACGTCAATCGTGCGCGCCGTGTACAGGGAACCTTCCATATCCACGCGCAGGAAATTGTTGTACGCCGCGGCGCGCTCCACGATGGAAAGCACCTGGCCTTCGCAGAATTCGGCGCTCAGGTCCAGGCCAAGCTGCGTCAGCTTGCAGGAAACGTTGGCGTTGAGTTTTTCCGCGGCGATGCGGTCGAAGACTTCGAGGTAGGCGTCGCGGGCGCGCTGCGCATCACCGGTGGTGGCGACGTTCTCGCCCAGGTAATCCAGGCTCACCAGCATGCCCCGGTCGTTGCAGACCCGCGCCGCGGACAGCGCCTGGTCCAGCTCTTCGCCGGCCACGAAGCGATGCGACATCCGCCGCGTGGTGCGATTGGAGGTCACCCAGCGGGCGAAACCTTTGCTTTCGGAAAGCCTCAGGAGCGTCGAGCGCAGCATGTGCAGCCCTATTATGCCCGTGCGCCACGCGCATTTTCGAGGCTGTTAGGCGTGATTGTGCGCTTCCAGGAACTTTTCCGCGTCGATGGCCGCCATGCACCCGGAGCCCGCCGCGGTCACCGCTTGGCGGTAGCGGTGGTCCTGCACGTCGCCGGCGATGAACACGCCCGGCACATTGGAGATGCTGCCGTGCTTGGCCACCAGGTAGCCGTTTTCGTCCATGTCCAGCTTGCCCTTGAACACGGTGCTGTTCGGGTCGTGGCCGATCGCCACGAACACCCCGTCCAGCGGGATCTCCCGCGCTTCGCCATTTTCGGTGTTCTTTAGTTTTACGCCCGATACCAGACCTTCCGGCGCCAGGATCTGTTCGATCACGTAGGGGGTGACAAACTCCACCTTGGGATTCGCTTTTGCGCGTTCAATCATGATCTTGGACGCCCGGAATTCGTTGCGACGGTGAATCAGAAATACCTTGCTCGCGTAGCGCGATAGAAAGTTCGCTTCTTCCATCGCCGAGTCTCCGCCCCCGACCACGGCAATGGGCTTGCCCCGAAAAAAATAGCCGTCACAGGTGGCGCACGTCGAAAGCCCGCGGCCAATCAGTTCGCGTTCGCCCTGCAGTCCGAGCAAACGCGCCGAAGCACCCGCAGCGACGATCAGGGTCTGAGCTTCCACCGTCTCTCCGTCCACTTGAATGCGGAATGGGCGCCGGCTCAAATCCACTTCCGTCACCGCGCCATGCTTGAATTCCGCTCCAAACTTGGCCGCCTGCTTCTTCATGTTTTCGATCAGCTCCGGTCCCAGGATGCCTTCCGGAAAGCCGGGGAAATTCTCCACGTGGGTGGTCAGGGACAGCTGCCCGCCGGGCTCATGCCCCTCCAGCACCAGCGGCTTCAGATTGGCGCGACCAGCATAGATCGCCGCGGTAAGGCCGGAACAACCGCTGCCGATGATGACCACGTTGCGCATTCTCTAAGTTCTCCACACGTTAGATTCGCGAGACAGCCCGGAGTTACAGACCCAAAGCGTAGGAGCAGACCTGCATTGTACCATCCGCCTCCGGTCGTTCCGACGCTCTCGGCCACTGCTTCGGTGTTGCTGGGGCGGCCATTTTGACCGTTTGCCCGCCGTCCCCAAGGACGCTATTGTTTTCTCCAGTTAATCCCTCGAACCGGAGCCCTCAAAATGGACCCTCGCTTTCCTATCGGTGACGTGCAAATTCCTGCCGAAGTGAACGCCGCCGTTCGTGCTGCCGCCATCGACGCGATCGCCGAAGCTCCCGCAAAAGTGCGCGCCGCCGTGCAGGGTCTCTCCGCCCAGCAGCTCGATACGCCGTATCGCGACGGCGGTTGGACCGTCCGCCAAGTCGTGCATCATCTCGTGGATAGCCACATCAACGCGTACATCCGCCTTCGCTTGGCGCTCACTGAAGATAGCCCAACCATCAAGCCTTACGACGAAAACACCTGGGCCAATCTCCCCGACGCAAAATCGAGCGACATCGGCGTCTCACTGGCTCTGCTGGATGCTCTACACGAACGCTGGGTGCGGCTATGGCGCGTGCTGAAACCGGAGCAATTCTCGCGCCCGCTGGTCCATCCGGAACGCGGCCCGCGCAACGTGGACTGGTTACTCTGGGTCTATTCCTGGCACGGCAAGCACCACGTGGCACACATCACCGAGCTTCGCAAAGCTCGCGGCTGGTAGTCGCCAACCGTTCGCTGCTAACTCGTACGGATATTCAACGTGCCATAACGCCCCGCCGTCGATGCCTGGCGCTTTGGCGCGTGCGCGTCCGTTCCATGCCCCAGGCCTCAAGGCAACCTGGCCGCCGCGCTCGGGCATCGCAGAGAGTAATTGCCAACCAAGGCCTGCGATGAACGCCGCGGGGTGCGGCCCGCAGACCCGGAACGGGAAGGTCCCTCGTTCATGAAAACAGCCAAAACCTACGAAATCAGGATTGCTTCGCCTTGCAGCAATGACTGGGAGGGCATGGTCGGCACTGAGCGCGTCCGTCACTGCGCGCAATGTGACCGCGACGTGCATAACTTCTCCGCGATGACCCGCCGGGAGATTGATGCGCTGCTGGCGGCGAGGCGCGGGCGGCTCTGCGGACGCTACGTGCAACGCGCGGACGGCAGCATGGTGACGCGTGATACGTACCCACCCGCGGGGCAAAGCGGGATTCTCGCAAACGGAGGCGCGTTCGTGGCGCTTACCGCACTGCTTGGTTTGGCAGGGGCAGGAGCGGCGCGCGCGAAAGAGACCGGAAAGCAAACGACGCCGGTGACAAGCACCGAGCCGCAAAGTGGCAGCGCGACCATCGTGGTCAAGGACCCCAGCGGTGCGTTCGTTGCGGGGGCGATTGTTACGCTCACCGACGAGGCAGCCGCAACGGAGATTTCCGGCGAGACGAACGATCAGGGCGAACGCGTGATTCAGGGCGTGGCCGGCAGCGGGAAAACCTTTCTACTGACCATTCGCATGGCGGGGTTCGAGACCCGGCGCGTGGAGCACTTCTCTCCTGCCGGCCGGCAGACCTTCGTCCTCCAGGTCGGGCGGATTGGCGGACCGCTGGTGTTTGAGGAACCCTTGCAGCAAGCGCCGGCGCCGCAGCAGAGCGTGGTGGTGGGCGAAATCGCGCCAAGGCAAAACTCGGCGAGCAAAGGGGACCGCAAGATCCTCGTGGCCAAAGACGCCACGGGTGCCGCGATCCCGCAAGCAAGCGTGACCCTCACGAACGAGAAGACCGGCGAAGTGGTGAAGGGGGAAACGGGCCCAGACGGTTCGCTGCGCGTCGCGAAACTCAAGCACGGTAAATACAAAGTTGAAATCGTGCACCCGGCCTTTCGGCACGCGACGTTTGACCACGTGTCACTCCCGGCAGGTAAGCCGCCGGACTACCGGCTGGAGGTAGGAGCGATGATGATGGGCGTGGTCGTCATAACCGAAGGCAATCCGGCGCGGCGCTTTTTCTCTCGCCTTTGGCACAAGCTCTAGCCCGGCGCGCGCGTGCGCGGGCCCGCCTTGATGTATCATCCCTCCGCTTCGGGAGGACTCTATGCTCCGCACCGCGCGCCGCCTGTTCGTTTCGCTGCTGTTTTTGCTCTGCGCCGCTTCCCTGCCCGCGCAAGACGCAAAACCGCCCTTGCGCGTAGCCATTGCCGGATTGGTCCACGGCCACGCCAGCGGATTTTTCTCCCACGCGCTGCGGCGGAAAGACATCCAGATCGTCGGCATCGCCGAACCCGACCGCGTGCTCTTCGATCGCTACGCGGCGCAGTTCCATCTCGATCCGTCGCTCTATCACGCCGACCTCGACGAGCTGCTCCGCACCACCCGCCCCCAGGCTGTGCTCGGCTACACCAACACCCTCGACCACCGCAAAATCGTCGAGACCTGCGCGCGCTATCAAACCGCGGTCATGGTCGAAAAGCCGCTGGCCACCACTTACGAAGACGCCCAAGCCATCGCCCGCGCTGCGCACCAGGCAAAAATCACCGTCCTCGTGAACTACGAAACTTCCTGGTATCCCAGCAATCGCGCAGCCTACGACATCCTGCATCGCGGTGAAATCGGCGAACTGCGCAAAGTTGTCGTGCACGACGGCCACGAAGGCCCAAAGGAGATCGGCGTTCAGCCGGAATTTCTCGATTGGCTCACCGACCCGAAACGCAACGGCGGCGGCGCGCTCTTCGATTTTGGCTGCTATGGCGCGGATCTGATGACCTGGCTGATGGACGGGCAGCGGCCGCTGACGGTGACGGCGGTGACCCAAACCATCAAGCCGGATATCTACGCCCACGTGGACGACGAAGCGACGATCGTCCTCACCTATCCGAAGGCGCAGGCGATCCTGCAAGCCTCTTGGAACTGGCCGTATAGCCGCAAGGATATGGAAGTGTACGGCCGCACCGGTTCCGTCCTCACGATTGCGAGCAAGGAGATTTGTGTGCGCTTGCCGAAGCATCCGGAGGCCACGACCGGCGCGGCACCGCCCATTGCGGCGCCGAATGACGATTCCCTGAGCTATTTGCGCGCGGTCCTGCTGGACGGGGCGAAGATCGACGGGATGTCCTCGCTGGAGACGAACGTGATCGTGACGGAGATTCTGGACGCGGCGCGGCGCTCGGCGGCCAGCGGAAAGACCGTGCAACTCGAACAGTAGACGCGGGCCACGGCTACGCGCGCTGCAGGACCGCGACGCCGTAAGGCTGGAGTTGCAATTCCGCGTTGTGCGCTTCGCCGTTCAGCGCTGACTTGAATCTGCCCGGCAGCGGAATCCTCTGCGTTTCGCTGGAATGGTTCAGAATGTAGGTCCATTCGACGCTGCCGGCTTTGCGCCGCGTCACTTCCACCCCGCGCGGCGCTTCAATATCGGACTTGCTTCCGCTGATGGCCAGCAGTGTGCGCAGCACCCGCGCCAGGCTCATCACGTCCAGATCGGCGCCAATATAAACGGCTTTGCCCTTGCCGAAGGAGTTTACGGTGATGGCTGCCTCTTCGCCGTACGCACCGGTGTAGTTGGCAAGGACCTTTGCAGTGTGCGGCGTCAGCAGGTCGGCCCACAGCGCGCAGGTGGCGTCGGGGCCGGCAAGCTCGCCGCTGAATTTCACGCCGACTTTGTCGCCGTAAAGCGGCACGTAGTCCTTCACCGTGACCCCCAGCACATCGCGCAGCAGCCCCGGCAGCGGCGTTTTGACGATCTGGCTGGTTTCGTCCTTGACCGCAACGCGGAAATTGGTGACGAACGTTCCGCCGTTTTTGACGTAATTCCGGATGCTTTCGGCCTGCTTTTCGCTCAGGACGTACTGCACCGGCGCGAACACGGCTTTGTACTTCGAAAGATCATTTTCCAGCTTCACGATGTCCACGCCGGTGCCGGCGCTCGCCAGCGATCCGTACCATGCGGAGACTTGCCCGCGATAGTTGAGCTTCCTGTTGCCCGGCTGGATGGCCAGTGCCCAGTCGGAATCCAGGTCGTAGCTGAGCGCCGCGTCGGCTACGTACGGGGCTTCCAGGCCGGCCTTGCCGAGGGTTTTCATCTCTTTCACGGTCTGCACGATTTCCTCGAAGCCGGGACTTTTGGACCGGTCGTGATTCAGCAGGCCGTGCCAATATTCCTCGGCCCCGAAGTTGGCGCTGTCCCAGCGGAAATAGTTCACGCCCATCGCGCCATGCGCGACCGCTTGGAAGGCCCACAGGCGCAATTGCCCGGGGTGCGGCTGCGGCGCGAAAAAGCTTTGCCCCGCCTTGCCGGCTTGTTCCTCCATGATTAGGAACGGTTTCCCATCCTTCACGCTGCGCATGATGTCGTGGCTCATGGAAGTGGACGTGGCCACCTGTTCCGCAGAGAGATTGGCTTCGGCAAAGTAGATCGCCACGAACCCCGGGTAATTGTCGTGGCAAACAAAATCCAGACCGCGGAAAAGCTCGCGCAGATCGACGGTATCGATGCCGCCGACGTTGTTGGTGGTGACGAAATGGCGCGGGCACTTCTGCCGCAGCATCGCCAGTTGCTCATTGCAGAAGGAAACGTAGGCGTAGGATTGGTAGCGGTCGTAGTCGAGCGCCAGGCCCGGATTGGGTTCGCCGTTGGACGGCAGCGGAACCGGAATCTGCCGCCAGTCGGTGTAAATCTGGCTCCAGAACGCGGTGCCCCATTTTTGATTGAGGACGTCGAGCGTGCCGTATTTCTGTCTGGCCCAGTCCTGGAAGCCTTCGCGGCAATATTTGCAGTAGCAGCGACCCCACTGCTGCAGGGTGAATTCGTTGTCGATCTGCCAGCCGATGACCCCCGGCGTATCGGAAAAATTCTTTGCCATTTCGCTGGCGACGGCCAGCGCGAGCTTGCGATAGGTCTGGTTGGTGGGGCAGGTGAAGCGGCGGCCGCCGGGATGCACAGTCGCGCCTTCGCTATTGACCAGAAGCACTTGCGGATACTTCTCCGTGAGCCATGGCGGCGGCGCCGCGGAGGGCGTACCCAGAATCACCTGTATGCCGTGCGCGTTCAAAATGCCGACCGACTTCTTCAGCCAGGCAAAGTCGAATTTGCCTTCGGAAGGCTCCATCAGCGACCAGGCAAACTCCGCGACGCGTACGTTGGTGAGCCCGGCCTCGGCGATCATGCGCGCGTCTTCTTCCCACAAACTCTCCGGAGTCTGATCGGGGTAATAATCCACTCCGAGCAGCAGGGCATGCTCCACCTGACCGCCTGGAACCGTGGCTGCGCTGGGCTTGAGGGGGTACGACCAAACGGGCAATCGCGAACCGGCTGCGCTGGCCAGAACCGCGATGTTGGCCAGCAGTTTTCTGCGGGTGATCATGGGAGGGTCTCCGTCTCGCGCGGGAGTAGCCGAGGAAAAGGCCTAAGTAAGCGTTTACTCACGGCCGCCCGGTATCTTGCGCCCGGCCGTGGAAGTTGTCAACGAACGTTCTGCGCGGGGACGCGGCGCTGTTAGAATTTCGCCATGCGGCATTGGCTCTTTTTGACGGCGGGACTCTTGCTGGCACAGTTCCCTTTTTCTGGCGCGGCCGCGGCGCAAAGCTGGAAGGTGCTTACGAGCGGCACCGACAGCAATCTGCGCGGGCTCAGCGCGGTACAGAATAATCATGATGGCCACATCACGTTGTGGGCCTGCGGATCGCACGGCGTGGTGCTGCGCTCGAGCGATGATGGCGCGACCTGGGAGCGACGAAGCGTACCGGGCCGTGCGGAGGCGGATTTTCGCGGAATCGTGGCGATTAGCGACTCAGTAGCCTATTTGATGGCCAGCGGCGACGGCGAGAACTCGGGGATTTTCAAAACCCTGGACGGCGGCAGGACCTGGCAAACGCAATTCACGCTGCCGGACAGAGCGTTCTTTCTCGATTCGATCGCATGCCTTTCGGAAAGCTTCTGCATGGCGCTGGGCGATCCGATGGATGGCAAGTTTGTCGTGCTGAAAACCAGCGACGGCACACGATGGAGTGTGGCGCCGAAGGCGGAGCGTCCGGCGGCCGTGGCAAAGGAAGGCGCATTTGCGGCAAGCAACTCCAGTTTGCAGCTGGTTTCAGAGAAGGAGTACTTCCTGGTGACCGGCGGTTTTACCGCGCGCGTCTTGCACACGGCGAACGGCGGGAAAACGTGGAGCGCGGCCAGGGTTCCCTTGGCGGCGGACAATGCGTCATCCGGAGCATTCGGCATGGCTCGCGCCAAGCGCGGCAATCTGGTCGTGGTGGGTGGCGATTATGCGCAGCCCGAGGCGGGCTTGCGTGCGGCCGCGGTTTCCGAAGACGGCGGCGGAATCTGGCGGCTGGCAACTCAGCAACCGGCCGGTTTTCGCTCGGCGGTGGTCGCGTCCGATGACGCGCTCTTCGTCGCTGTCGGAAGCAACGGTTCGGACATTTCCCGGGATGGCGGAGCGCACTGGAGCAGATTCGATGGCCCACCGCTGAATGCGCTCTTTGCTCTGGACCGCGAACACGTGTGGGGCGCGGGACCGAAAGGCACAATCACCCAGTTTGTTCCCAACCCGGTTGCGGCACAACCGGCGCACTGAAAGCTTGCCTGGCGAAGCGGCAAGCAAGTTGGCCACTGTGGGCCCCTCGTGTACGATACTTGGGCTCAACTTTTAAGGAGATCGCATGACTCGTCCGGCCGGCACCTACGCCATTTTTGAAACCTCGCTGGGAAATATCGTGATCAAGCTGCTGGAGAAGGAAGCCCCGAAAACCGTGGAGAATTTCGTGGGGCTGGCCGAAGGCACGAAAGAGTTCACGAACGAGAGGACCGGGAAGAAGGAGAAGCGGCCGTTCTACGACGGGCTGATCTTTCACCGCGTGATTCCGGACTTTATGATCCAGGGCGGTTGCCCGCAAGGCTCGGGCATGGGCGGTCCCGGCTATAAATTCGCGGACGAGTTTGGTTCGGGACTGAAGCATTCCAAGCCCGGAAAGCTTTCCATGGCCAACGCGGGACCGAACACCAACGGCAGCCAGTTTTTCATCACCGTGGCGGCGACACCGTGGTTGGACAACCGGCACACGATTTTCGGCGAAGTGGTGGAAGGCCAGGACGTGGCAGATAAGATTTCCCTGGTGCCGCGCGACGGCAGCGACCGTCCGAAGACGCCGGTGACCATCAATCACGTGAAGATTGAACGGGTTTCGTGACTCCCGCCGCATCTAAACGCACGATCATAAATTAAGTCCATGCCCTCAACCCCCGAAAAGAGCATGCGCGCAGCGATCGAAATTGTCTTCGTTCTGCTGGGCGCCCTGGTGATCTGGCTGGGGCTGACGGGACACATCTTTTTTGACCGTCGCAAAGCCAGCTGGCTGATTCTGGGGGCGGCGGTGCTGCTGTGGGGTGCACGTTCGCTGTACCGGCCCGGCAAATACTGGTCGCGCGCGGAAGACTGGACACGCGGCATTTCCCTGCTCTTGCTCGGCACAATCATCATCGCCATCTCACGAGTTCCCTTCGCTTGGGTGGGGCCGCTGCTGGCCGCGGGCGGCGCGCTTCTGCTCTTGCGGGGGTTGGTAGCTTCCGTGCTAGTGTTTCGGCAAAACTGAAGCGTCCCGCGCCCAGGGGCGTTCCATGAAATACAAATCAAGAGCGCAAGGAGATTTGGGATGCTGAAAGAATTCAAAGCATTTGTGATGCGCGGCAATGTACTGGATATGGCCGTTGGTATCATCATCGGTGCGGCGTTCGGCAAAATCGTATCGTCGCTGGTGGATGACGTACTGATGCCGCCGCTCGGTCGCGCGCTGGGCCACGTGGATTTCTCGAACCTGTTCGTAAACCTCAGCGATAAGCCGTACGAAACGCTGGCGGCCGCAAAGGCGGCCGGCGCGCCGACACTGAACTACGGAATCTTTCTCAACACCATCATCAATTTTGTGATCGTGGCGTTCGCGATCTTCGTGCTGCTGAAGCTGGTGAACAAGTGGTTTGTCAAGCCGGCTCCCGCCGCGGCGCCCACGACCAAGGATTGCCCATATTGCGTGATGCCGATTCCGGTGGCGGCCAAGAAGTGCGGCCACTGCACGTCGGCCCTCTAACAACAATTTAACCGGAGTCTTGCGAACGCCGGGTGCTCTAGGTGCCCGGCGTTTTCTTTTTGTGGTTGGCCAGCAGGTGCGCGCGCAGGCGTTCCACGACCTGCTCGTCCGCTCCATTGTTGAGTTCGCGCTGCAACTCTTCCAGCGCGAAGTGCACCACGTCGTGGTGGTGCAGTTCCTCCGGCGCCACCAGGTCGCTGAAGCGCAGCCACAGCCGGTGCAGCAGATTGACTTCGTTGGCGGTGAGGTTCGGCGCGTGCGGCCCAAGCACCTTGTACACCTTATCGCCGTTGGGCAGGTGCACTTCGAGATTGAACTGTGGCTTGGGATCGGGGAGCTTTTCCCAGGCTTCGCCGATTTGCCGGGCCTGCTCTTCGCTTTGCCAGCGGCCGGAGGTGCCGACAACGATGGTGGCGGACTGCAGGCCGCTTCCGGCGCGGAGAATACCGTCCCACAAGTCATTGGCGGCCACGACCGCGAGCCGAATGGATTTGCCGCGCTTCTCCGCCATGGAAAGCGCCTGCGAGAAAAGATGCTGCTCGATGCTGCCGAAAAGCTGGTCGGCGTCGAATTCCTGCTCACCGGTGGCGGAGCGGCGCAGGATGCGCACGTGCAGCACCACCACGTCGCGGCGCCCGGGCTTCACGCGATCCAGAACATTTCCCAGGTGATACATGTTGAAGTGATTGCTGACCGGCACCAGGATGTTGCCGGGACGCGCGCCGACGGCTTCCGGCGTGAGCTCGCCCTCCAGTTCCAGGTTGAACTGATCCATTTCCACGTGCGCGACGCCGGTGTGGCGCGCACGCTTTTCGGAAATCGTGAACACGATATAGAGAAGAACGGAGAATGCGCCGCCGGCCATCGTGGCCACCTGCTTGGTGAATAGGTTCACGAAGGCGATCAGGAACAGCGCGAGGGTGATCAGACCGAGGCCGAGAGGAATCTGCACGCCGCGGAAATTGAAATTGAGCGGCACCTGGAATTCGCGCTGGCCGGGATTGGTGTAGCGCAGCACGAACACGGCCAGCCCGTTCATGGCGAAGCTCCAGATGACGCCGAAGGCGTAGAGGTTCGCGAGGAACGTGACATCGCCATGACTGATGAGAATGGTGATTATCTGCAGCACGACGATGATGTTGATGATGCGATAGCTGGTGCCAAAGCGCGGGTGCGGCTGGCGGAACCAATCGCTGAGCACGCCATCTTCGGACACGCGGTTGAGAACGCCATTGGAGCCGACAATGGCCGTGTTTACGGCACCGGCGAGAATGACCGCGCCGACCACCACCACGAACGCATGGAAGACCAATTTCACCAGGAACGGTCCTTCCAGGCTCATGGCCAGGCCGCCGATAAGGTTTTCGAGATAGCCCTGGCGCACGTCGTCGGGAATGATCATCACCGCGAAGAAGGAAACCAGCGAAGTGAAGACCATGCTGTACACGAAGATGACCAGTCCGGCCTTCTTCAGGTTGGGCAGCTTGGGATGTTCGATTTCGCGATAGACCTGGGCCAGCGATTCCTCGCCGCTCATGGCCAGCACCGAGTGGCCCAGAGCGATGAAGATGGCCACGATGCCGAACATATGCGGCAGCGAACTGTGCGCCAGCCAGCCGAGCGATCCGGCGGTCAGATGCAGGTTGCGCGGATACGGAAGCGGCGGCAGCGGCGAGTGGCGCACGGCGATGGTGTAGATGCACCAGCCGAGCAGGATCACCACCATCACCGTGACCAGCTTCATGATGTGCAGCGCTTTTTCGCTGGACTCGGTAACGCCCTTGGTGTTTTCCCACCAGAAATAGACCGTGACGATAATGGCCGAGGTCGCGGCGATCACGTCAATGGAATGCGGCGAAAGCGGCCCGGTGGTGATCTTGGCGTAGGGCAGGAGTTCGCTAAGCAGGCCGCCGAGATACTGGCCCGCGGACACGCCGCTGATGGGGCCGGTGAGAATGTAATCGAACATCAGCGCGGAAACGCTAAATTTCGCGAGCGCTCCGCCGAGCGACTGCTTGACCGCGCGATACACGCCCCCGCGCACGAACATGCTGCAGCTTTCCACGTACACGGCGCGCACCGCGTAGGAGAACAGCATGATGGCCAGGATGAACCATGGGGCGGTTTTCCCGATGTAGCCCTCGGCTTCGCCGCCCGCGTAGTAGGCGGAGGAGGCCAGGTCATTGAGCACGATGGCGGCGGCTCGCCAGAAGGAGATAAAGGTCAGCAGCGCCGTGGTGGCGACGATGACGCGCGGAATACCGTTGCCACGGCCACCGCTAGCCGCAGGATTACTTGGGGTAGTGCTCATGTAAAGGGCTGTTCAGACTTGCAGATTGAAATGCTCGCAAATTTGCGCGGTGAAGTCCAGTTGACGGGCAAATATGCAGGAACGCTCACGACGGGCGCGAGCGCACCGGCGGCGAGGTCAGCCACTTCTTGAGGATGGAGGCAAATTGCGGCTCCATGCCGACGAAGGTGAGGCCCATGCCTTTTTTGGGCTGGAGATAGGCAACCGTGGCCGATGTCTCTACGAAGTCGTCGTCCTTGTAGATCTCAATGGTCACGCTGGTGCCTTCCGGAAACGGATTGGCCATCTGCACGTAACAGCCGTGCAGGCTGAGGTCCGAGAGTTGCGAGGAGCTGCGGGTGTTTTCTTCGTCGTCGATGATTTCCGCGCTGGCGACAAACGGCACGCGGGAGGAACGCCGGCGTTCCACTGAAGACATGAGGATCACCTTTCCGGGGACAAGGGGTGAGGAAATGGTAGCGCCGGGGCTATCCGCCGCACGCAAAATTGCGTTGCGTGGCGCGAATTTGTTACCAAGCGACGCCGCGCTTCACGAAAGGCGCGACGAGCTTTCCGGCGGATTCGCAGACCCCGCACTGTGCAGGTGGTTGTGGATATCGGCGATCTTGTCGTCGATGAGGTTCAGTTTGGCGGCCAGGCCCTGGATTTCCGCTTCGGCGCGGCGATTCACGTCGTAATCGAGTTCGCCACGCAGGCGGTCCTTCGTATCCTGGCGGTTCTGGCTCATCATGATGACGGGAGCCTGGATGGCGGCGAGCATTGAAAGAAAGAGATTCAGCAGGATGAAAGGATAGGGGTCCCAGGAGTTCTTGCCCATGAAAAGGCTGAGGGAGGAATAGCCCACCAGCGCCAGCAGGAAAATGATGATGAAGGTCCAGGAGCCGCCAAACCCGGCGACCATGTCCGCGACCCGTTCCCCGAAGGTCGCATCTTTTTCGATGACCTCGTTGGGATTGCGCATGGCGCGCAAGCGGACCAGTTGCTGCGAAGCGTGGAACTGGCGGCCGAGGACGGTGAGCATGTCCATCCCGGCAAGAGGCTTGCGTTCGAGGAGCACGGCGATGTCGTGGCGGTCCACTTCGATGCACACCGTGTCTTCCACGGCGATGGCGTTGGTCTGGTGCGGCGTCTGCTCCAGCATGGAAGCGAATCCGAAGAACTCGCCGTGGCAGGGTTCGTCAACGATCACTTCCTGGTGGTCCTCGTCCACCGTGGTGACGCGCACCTTGCCGCTGACCATGACGTAGGCGTGGCCGTCGGTGTCGCCGATCTTGTAAATGCGCTGTCGCGGCGCAAAGTGTTTGATTTCGACCTGGGATGCAAGCACCGCTGCCTCTTCATCGTCGAGCAGGGCAAAGAGCGGGACATATTTCAGTTCGCCGGCGTCACAGGCCATGGGCCACCTCTTCCAGGATGGGCACAGAAAGGAGTCGCCAGAGAATTCCATAGACTGGCGCGAGATTCAAATGGGCGGTGCGCGACCCTCTGGATTGCCCCTGCGCTCAGACAGACTCGAGCGCCGCGCCGCCTATTTCCGCTGCGCCTGGCATTCGGGACAGGGGCAGATGGCGCGCAGGTGGTCGTAGGAGTAGATGCCGGTCGAGTGGCCGTCGGAAAAGGAAATCTGGATGGCGTACTGGCCCACCGGCGTGGCGGATTGCGCGCGGGGCTTGGGCTTGAACATGGGCAGCGCGGGTGAGGAGGCGAATGCAGGCGAAGCCTCGGCGAGAGACTCCTTCTTCGCCCGCTCATCGTTGCAGGAGGCGCAGGGGCACTCTTCGCGGAGGTAGGCGAAATCGAAGTGGCTGGTGTGACCGTCGGCCCAGGAGATGTCCACGCCGGCTCCGGAAGAGACGTGGATTTTCACGCTGGTCGGCCTGCGGCGCGGCTGGTCAAGGGGAATGGGCATGTTGGCGTAGCTGAAGCTAGTCTAACGCTCAGTTAAAAAAAGTTGAAATTCGCCGCGCAGCCGATGCGACGAAGAGCAGACGGCGCGTGAGCATCAAGGCTTTAGATTGGGCGCGCAGCAGGGGCCGGGGGGAATGGGATTGCCGTGCGGGCAGGTCTTCGGATGGCCCAGGAAGGAGCAGATTTTCTGGTCGAGCTCAGGGGTGATGATGTGCTCGAAGCGGCAGGCTTGCTGGTGCGCTTCCGCGTCTTCGATCGCGAACGTGTCGGTGAAGAGACGCTCGGCCAGTCTGTGGCGGCGCACAACATCGCGCGCGCGGCGCGCTCCGGCCTCCGTGAGCAGCACTTCGCCGGCGATGGTGGTCGAGCCATTCGCCGAGCGGTTGGCGGCACCATTCCCTGCGGCGTGGCGGTGGCCGTTGAGTTCGATCAATCGCGATTCAGCCATGCGGGCCAGAAGGCGCGTTGCGTCCTCGCCGATAATGGGCAACTGACCGGCGGGGCCCTGGGCGCGAAGAAGTTCGGGCTGCGCCGGCCTCCCTTCCTCGCCGCAGATCCAAATCTGCTCAAGCAAATGATCCACCCGAACCTCGTCTTCGGCGGAGACGGGGGTGCAGCAATCGGCGGTGTTGGCCAGCGGGCAGGCCATGGGGTGATTGGGCCCGTGCTGCGCGGTATCGAAAGAAAGATGGCCATGGGCGAGCTCGATCCGCCGGTCGGCCTGGCGCGCGATGTCCGGGTCGTGCGTGACCATGAGAATGGTGTGTCCGGCCCTGTGCAGTTCGCGAAACAGCTCGATCACGATCTGCTCGTTGGCTTCGTCCAGGTTGCCGGTGGGCTCGTCGGCGAGAATCAGCTTGGGCTGATTGATGAGTGCGCGGGCAATGGCCACCCGTTGCTGCTCGCCGCCGGAGAGCTGCGCGGGCAGATGGGCAAGGCGTTCGCCGAGGCCGACGCGCTTCAGAGCCTCAGCGGCCTGGCGCTCGTCCGTGACCGAGTGAAAATACTGCGCCAGCATTACGTTCTCGAGGGCGCTGAGATACGGAACCAGATGGAACTGTTGAAAGACAAAGCCGATTTTCTCCGCGCGGTAGCGGACCAGAGCACTTTCGTTGAGTTTGGAAAGTTCGACGCCGTCCACCGAGACGCGGCCGGAGGTGAGCGTATCCAGGCCACCGAGAATGTTGATGAGCGTGGTCTTGCCCGAACCGGACGGGCCCATCAGGGCCACCCATTCTCCGGAGGAAATATTGAACGAGACGCCGTCCAGCGCGCGCAACGTGCCGTACTGCTTGACCAGCGCGTCGATGGCGACTTGCGAAGCGGTTTGCGGCGTAGCGCTCATTCTTCGCCTCGAAAAACGGAGGCCGGCCGGATCTGCGCCAGGCGGCGCAGGGGATAGGCGGCAAGCACGGCGACGATGACGGTCAAGGCCACGGAAACAGGATACACGATGGCTCGCGGCGCCGCGGGTACCCCGAAAACCGCTTTGCCCAGCGCGATAGAGAGCAGAATTCCCAATGCCGCGCCGAGAAGACCGGCTGCAAGTCCCAGTAGCGCGGCTTCCGCCAGAAACAAACGCAGCACGCGGCGCACCGAGCCGCCGAGGGCCTTCATCAAGCCGACATCATTTTTGCGCTCCATGGCCACATTGGTCATAGCAGCCATTACGCACAGAGCGGTCAGGAACAGCACGACAACGATGGTGGCCGTAAGCGCGCCGGAAATTTTTTCGTAGAGCCGCGCTTCGCCCTCCGCGAATTGTCGCAGCGGGCGAACATCCGCACCGGGGATTTGCGACTGCAACCGCTGGACCGCCTGCTGCACCTCGCGGGAATCCCCGGGCAAGCGCAGCGCGACGGAACTGACCGCGCCGGGAAGGCCGGCAATCCGCTGAGCCGCCCGGAGCGGTATGAAAATCTGGCCGTCCTCGGTGCCGCCAAAGGAGTCGATCTCCTGGACGAAGCAGTCGTCCCCCGTTTCCATATTTTGCCGAAGGATATTCAGCGAGTCGCGGGCGTTGATTTTCAGTTGTCGCGCCGCCTTTTCGCCGACGTAGCAAAGCCGGTCGTCGTAGCCCAGCGGTTGGGAAACCTCAACAACGCGATGAGGATACAGCCTGGAGAAATCACGCGATGAGTAGCCGGCGATAACCGCTTGCGAAATCATTTTCGGGTCGACGGGCAACTCCCCGTGCAGCTTGCGTACCTCGACGATGCCGATGGTGTAGAGCAGGCCGGAAACTTCAGCGTTTTCGCCGGCGGCCGCGGCGGCCGTTTGCACCAGCGATTCCGGCAGGGTTGCCGGCCAGTTGCGTTGCGGGTCCGGACCGGGAACGATGACGACATTCGCTCCGAATGCGCGAAACTCCGAGTTGATCCGCCGCTTGGCGTCAATTTGCAGATTGAGCAGCGCGGCCGTGACCGCGGCGCCGGCACCGAGCGCAAGCAGAATGACCAGCAGGCGCCCGCGATTGGCAAAGAGCGAGCGGCGGATGACCCGCCAGAACATCGAGCGGTTGGCAGTGCTCATCATTCGCCTCGCAGGATCGGCGCGGGATCGTAGTTGGCCGCGCGGCGCAGCGGAATCGCGCTGCCCAGCAGGGTGACCGCCGCGGCGAGCGCCAGAATCACGCCGAGCACCAGCAGCGACGGCTCGGGCGGCACGCCAAAAATCCTTGTCCCCAGAATGCGCGCAAGGATCAGCCCCAGCGAATAGCCGAGGCAGCCTCCGACCAGCGCCAGGAGCGATTGTTCCGCGACGAGCAGAAGGCCGACGGTCGCCGAGCCCGCTCCCAGGGCCTTCATCAACCCGATTTCGTTGCGGCGCTCCAGCACCGACGCGGCGGAAGAGGCGCCGACGGCCAGCGCGGCCGCAAGCAACGCGGCAACCGCCACCAGTCCGAGCAGCACCCGCACGCGCGAAAGGACGCGGCCCTCGCCTTCGGCGACACGTCGCACGACGCGAACGTCGGAGCCAGGCAACACCTGCTTGATGGAATAGGCGATCGAGGACACATAGGGAGAGCACGACCACCGTTCTAATTCATCGGGCGTCATGCTCTTGGGATCGCGGCGCGCAAAATCATCCTCGGGCTTGGTGAGCGCAGAGAGATAGAGCTTGCGATATTGGCCGGGCTTGTCCGCGAGCTGTTGCGCCAGGCCAAGCGGAACGAGAACCGCATCGTCCTCGTTGCCGCCCGTGGCGAGGACTCCGCGAACGCTGAGCGCCCTCCACGTCTTGCCATCGGCGCTCAGGTTCAGGGTGTCTCCCACCTGGACTCCGTTTTGGCCCGCAAATCGTGCACCCACCACGCACTCTTGCGCATTTTCCTGGAACCAGCTGCCCGAGACCCGCCACCACGGGTTGGTCTTCTCGACGCTGGTGGCAAACGAAGAGCCGTCCGCCAGAGGAACATCGTGGCCCGACCACGTGCCGATGACGATCACGCGCGACGCAACGCCGGGAGACGAAAAATTCCGGGAAGCGGGCGACCAGGCTTGCGCAGACATTTCGAGCGTCGGTGCAAAGGCGATGATGTTGTTGCGCCAATAGATGGATTTGATCTTGGGCAGATCGGATTCAGCAAGGTAGGCGCCCGAATTAGCCGGGCGGTAATCCACGCCGTTTATTTCGAGGGGGAGCGAGTCGGACTCGGGGGTCACGACGAGGTTGGCGCCGAGGGAGCGGAATTCCCGCGCGAGTCGGTCGCCCACGTCCAGTGAGACGCTCAGTGCTGCGGTCGCCACCGCCATGCCCAGCGAAAGCGCCGCGGCCGTAAGCAGTTTGCGGCGCGGGCGGCGCGCGAAGTTATCGGCGATGAGGCGTAGGAACATTGCGCGGCGGCTTACTTGGGCACTTCCTCGAAACTCTTTGCCAGCGCGGCGACATTCACGACCAGGTCCGCTCCCTCCGTGTGAAACGGCACGCCGATCGGGTTGCAGCCGCCGGCCTCTCCAATAGTTGGAACGTAAATGGCCGAGCCGCAATGCCGGCACACCACGTTCTGGCCGTCCTGGCGATAACCTTCCGCCCCGCAAATGCGGCAGGCATCGAGAGCGACACCCCAACCCGCGGGCTTTTTGATGACCAGGAAACGAAAAGACCGGCTTCCGGACTGCGCGGTGAAAAGATGCAGGTTGCCATCCTGGATCTCGCTGAGCGGTATGCGGAGCTCTTCTCCCGCGGCGGCAATGGCACGCGCGGCAGGAGGCGCGGCGTTGGCGCGGGCGTAGATAAAGTCGGCCGTCAACGCCAGGATTACCACCAGGCAGGCTGCGGCGGCGGCGGCCATCCAGCGCTGCTGGCGGCGCTGCTGCGCGGCAAGCAGCCGCTTCTCAGCATCGTTGCCGGCGGAAGCAGCCGCGGCGCGCGCGTGCGAAGCGCTCAGCGCCTCGCGCAAGATCAGCAGAATCGCCGCGCCAAAAATGAAGACGAAAAAGAAAATTTCGTTGCGCACGATGGGCCCGATCAACGCCATCTCCTGCTTGCTCGATGGCAGCCAGCGCGCTTCGCTCAGTTCGTGCAAACCGGTCAGCGCGAGCTGCGCGGCAACCAGCCACAGGATCACCGTGGTAGCTGCGAAAAAGCGGTGTAGCGGAATTTTCAGGGTACCGTTGAAGAAAAAGAGCCCGACCGCGATCGCTGCGGCAAGACCGGCAATGGTGCCGATCCAGATCTGAATGCCTTCGCTCGAAAGCTCCACCGCACGGAGAATCAGCGCAAGTTCGATGCCTTCGCGCAGCACCATCAGGAACACAAACAGAAAAATGCCCCATCCGGCGGCCGAACCGGCGCGCTCGGCATAGTTTTCAATCTTCTGCTCGATCTCTTTTCGCAGATGCCGCGCAACGCGGTTCATCCAGATGATCATCGAAATCACGAATCCGGCGGCGAGGAGCAGCAGCAGTCCTTCGAACCCATCCTGATTGATCTGCCAGCGCTCCAGGGCCACGGCCACGGCCAGACTCAGCGCCGCGGCCAGGCCGACGCCATACCACACGAATCGGGCCAGATGGCTGCGGCTGGTTCGCGCGAGATAGACCAGGATGATGCCGACCACCAGGGCGGCTTCGACGCCTTCGCGCAGAGTGATGAGAAAGGCAGAGAGCACGGGTATCCAGATGTAAATCGTTTGCAACTAAAAACTTAGTGTAGCGCCGGAGAACGCTCAGGTCAATCGGACTAATTTAGTCCTATTTCTTCAGGATAGAATACCTAAGTCTCATGCATTTTTCAGCCAATCCTCGGTCCCGGGCTTCGCGCACTCCTCGTTTTCGGACGCGCCTGGCGCTGGCTTTGCTTATGCTCGTGCCGCTTGCCGCAATCGCCGGCGGGCAGGCCAAAAACGGGCAGAACCCGGCTCCGAGCAAGGCTTCCAAAGACGACCTCAAGCAGGCGGAAAAGCTGGCCGACCAGGCCGATAAAGCGGCGGCGGCCGGGAAAATGCGCGAAGCGCTGGCGGATTATCAGGACGCGGTGCGCGCGGCGCCAGGCAATCTGAATATCGTGCGCCGCGCCGCGGCCATGCGCGCCACAGCCGTGCAGCAGTTGGTGGACAAGGCCGAAACGGCGGCGCTGAGCGGAGACATTGACCGGGCCACAAGCCTGATGAGCGACGCGCTGCGCGTGGATCCAGGCAACACCATCGTGGCGGAGCGCCTGGCGCAGATGAAGCAGATCCCGCAGGAGTACCTGCCGGCGGGCGATTCCGCGGATTACGAACTGAAAGGTCCGCCTGCGCTGGCGCCACTAGCGGGCAAGAAAGCGATCAACGTCCGGGGAGATTCGAAAGCCGCGTATGCGCAGATCGGCAGCTTGTTCGGAATCAAGGTGACGTTCGATCCCGACCTGATCGGGCGCAACGTGAAGCTCAAGCTGGACGCCGTGGATTTCGCCACCGCCATCTCTATTCTGGGCGCCGAGACGCAGACGTTTTACCGCGTGGTCAATCCGACGCTGATCTTCGTGGCCCAGGACACCATCGCGAAACGAAAGGAGTTTTCCCAGGAAGTGGAGCAGACCTTCCGCCTGGACGCCGCAGTGGCGCCGGAAGACATGACCGAACTGGTTCGGGTGCTGCGCGAAATCACCAATTCCACGCGCGTCCAGGTTGACAACAAGAATCACAGCTTGACGCTGCGCGAAACCGCGGATCGCGTGGCCCTGGCGGGACAATTGATCCGACAACTGGAGCAAGGCCGGCGCGACGTGATGCTGGATATCGAACTCCTGGAAGTGGACCGCAACTGGTCGCACACCCTGGGCGCCACACCGCCTTCTCAGATTCAAGCCATCCCCATCAACTCCTCCGACATCAAGAAGCTGGAGCAGGCGACCGACATCACCAACCTGCTCACGCTGGTTTCCCAGATCTTTCAGGCGCAGGGCATCACTGCAAACCCAACCCAAGTTCTTCCGGTCGGCGGCGGCAAGAGTACCTACCTGCTGACCATGCCCAGCGTATCCGCGACCTTTGCGCAGGGGCTCTCAACGGTGAAAAGCGGGCGGGAAATCCTCATGCGCGCACAGGATGGCAAGCCGGCCACGTTCTTTGTAGGCACGCGTTATCCGGTCACGCTTTCACTGCTCTCGACCAGCCTGGGCAGCACCGTGGTCGGCGGCACCGTGAAATCCACAACCTTTGCGCAGACCAATTTCACCGTCGGCGCAAACCCGGTGGCACTGGTCGCGCAGGACTTCAACAACGACGGGCTGCGCGACATCGCGGTCGTGAACAAGGGCGACAGCACCGTAAATATTTTTCTGAACCAGGACAAAGGACAGTTCCAGGCGGCACCGAATTCGCCGATTACCCTGGGGGCCAACGAGCAAGGCCCTGCGGCAATCGCCTCCGCTGTTTTTCGCGTGAGCGATGCGAACCACCTGGTGCAGCCTGCGGACCTGGTGATCGCAAACAGCATCTCGAACACGGTCACCGTCTTGTTGGGCAGCGAAAATCTTGATGGCACCTTTGTCGAAGCCGCGGGCTCGCCATTCACCGTGGGCGCCAATCCAAGCGCCGTGGTTATCGGCGATTTCGACGGCGACGGGAACAAGGACTTCGCGGTGGTGAATCAGGGCGACAACACCATTTCGGTTTTCAAGGGTGACGGCGCGGGCAATTTCACCCCGTACCCGGCGCCGTTCGTATTGCCCTCCGCCGAAAAAGGCCCGATCGCCGCGGTTTCCGGGGTGTTCGACAATTCCGGCAAGCCGGAATTCGCGGTATTGAACGCCACCACCGACAACATCGGAATTTTTCAGGCCAGCTTCGACAACACCTTCAATGGGAAGTTCGTCGAATTGAGCGGGTCGCCGGTTGCCTCCGGCGTGAATCCGGTAGCGATCGCGGAAGGCGATTTGAACGCGGATGGTTTCTCGGACCTGGCCGTGGTGAATCAGTCCGCTGCACAGGTCACGGTTCTGCTGAATGACGGTACGGGCTTGTTCACGACGGCCGCAGGCTCGCCGCTCAACACGGCCAGCACTCCTTCCGGGGTGACCATCGCGGACTTCACGAACGACGGCGTCGGCGATATCGCGGTAACCAACAACGGTGCGAGCACCCTGGGCGTGTATGCCGGGCTCGGCTCCGGCACATTTTCCCAGAGCATCGAATTGACCGTGCCCGCCGGGCCGCAGGCCCTCATCTCCGCGCAACTCGTGAGCGCCAACACGCTGCCCGATATTGCGCTGACCGCAAGCTCGGCCGGACAAAATTTCATGACCGTGCTGCTCGACCCTTCGGATTTTGCCTCGGGAAACTCCGCCTTGCAATCGCCCTATCCGGCCTCCGAATATATCGACCTGGGCATCAAGGTGAAGGCTACGCCGGCCGTGCACGACGACAATGAGGTCACTCTGCAGCTGGAATTCGAAATTCGCGCGCTTTCCGGAGACAGCGTGAATGGCATCCCGATTATCACCAACCGCACCGTGACCCAGACCGTCCGCCTGCGCGAGAACGAACCTTCGGTGATTGCCGGCTTGCTGGATCAGGAAGAAACGAAATCCCTGACCGGAATTCCCGGGCTGGCAAATCTGCCCGGTGTGGGCTATGCCTTCGGCCAGCGCAGCAAGTCCAGCACCGACACGCAGCTGCTCATTATCGTCACGCCGCGCCGCATGAGCGATCGCATCCGGCAAATGCGGGCGCTCTACGCCGGGCACGGACAAGGAACGGGCAGCAGTTCTCCGGTGGCCGCGCCCGCTACGCAACCTTCTCCCGCCCCTGATCAGCAGTAGCGACCCTCTGCGCGGCTCCTGCAAACCAACCGCGTCTGTTAGAATCTGCGCTGCTCGTGACGCAAATTTCTGCAGGCGGTCACCATGGCTCTCTTGCTCAGGATTCGTAACATCGTGTGTGCAGCGACACTCTTGTTCCCGGCCCTTGCAAGCTGGTCAGCGCCCGCGTTTGCCCAGGCACCGGCGCACACTCAGGCACCGGCGCCGCGCGATCCGGCGGAACCCCAGCACGCCCAGCCCGCGCCGAAGATCGCGCCGCGGCCCGCTGGCCGCTTCACGCGGCAGAGCGTGGATGAAAAAGGCATACGCTCGCTGATTCACGACCTCGTGGGTTGCGGAACGCGCCTGACGCTCTCTTCCTGGGAAGACCCGAAGCGCGGAATCGGATGCGCGCGTGACCACATCGTGGCGCGCTTCAACGACATCAGCCGGGGAAGCGGGGGCAAGCTGCAAGTGGTGGTGGACAAGTTTGAGATGACTTCCGAGCGCACGGCCGGCAAGCCGGCGCCGTTGCAGAACATCTACGCGATTCTCCCTGGCACCGATCCAGCGCTGGCCAAGACCGTTTTTCTCGTTTCCGGGCATTTCGATTCGATGCCGAGCTTCAAGGAAATCATGGACCCGACGAAGGATGCTCCGGGCGCCGACGATGACGCTTCGGGCGTGGCGGTCAGCGTGGAGTGCGCGCGGCTGCTGAGCAAGGCCGCGGCCGCGCACGGCGGCTTCCGGGCGACACTGCTGTTTGCCGCGGTGTCCGGGGAAGAGCAAGGATTGCTGGGCTCAACGCATCTGCTGGACTGGATCAAGGAGCAGGGCTACACGGTGGGCGGAATGCTCGACGACGACATTGTCGGCGCGGACTTCGCGCCCGGCGCGCCGCATCGCGTGCGGCTCTTTTCAGGGAATGGCGAGCAGGACGATGCGGACTCACCGGCGCGCGAACTGGCGCGCGCGATCGAGGAAATCAACGGCAAATCGGCGATCCGGATGGTTTTTCGGCAGGACCGCTACGGCCGCGGCGGCGATCATTATCCTTTCTACAAGGCCGGATTACCGGCGGTGCGCTTCACCGAGCCGCTCGAAAATTACAACCACGAGCACCAGACGCCGCGGGTGGAAAACGGCGTGGAGTACGGCGACTACGAAAAATTCCTGAACTTCACGTTCTTGGGGAATGTGGCGCTCTACAACGCGGAGGCGTTGCGGCAACTGGCGCTGGCACCGGCGGCGCCGACAAACGCGCGGCTGGGTGGCGCGGTGACACCGGACGCGAAGGTTTCCTTTGAAGCGCCTGACGATGCGGAGCGGGCGGGATTTGAGATTTTGTGGCGCGAGACGACGGAGCCACGCTGGCAGGTGTACGACGTGGTGGCCAAGGCCGGTGAAACAACGCTCGCCGGCGTTTCCACGGACAATCATTTTTTCGCGGTGCGGTCGGTTGGGAAAAACGGCGCGCGCTCGATTGCCGTACCTACCGAAATGGAGCGTCGCGGGCCGCCTGGACCGGCGAAGGCGAAGCAGTAAGCGGCGACGGTGCGCGGGTGGCGCGGCTTATTTCTGCGCCCAGAAATCCACGACCGTTACCTTTGCCAGCGACGAGCCGAGCATCTCGCCAAACGCTTTGTGCGCGGGGTGTACGAGGTAGGCGTCGCGGTCCTTTTCCGAGGCAAACGTTAGATGGAAGCAGTGGGTGAAGCCATCGGAGAGGCCTTCGTGGCTGACGTTGGTGCCCCACTCAAAACTGCGAATCTCTGTGATCTTGGAAGGCAGCGCACGAAACGCGTCTTCCACCTGCTTGATCTTCTCCGGTGTGGCATCCGGGGAAAACTTGAAAAGCACGACGTGATTGAGCACTTTTGCCTCCGGAGCCGGGCGCGCGGTGGAATTGGCGGCAAATAGCGCTGCCACCAGAAACAGCGCGGAAAACAGGGCCCTTGTGGATGCGGTTTGGACGAGACGCGAAGACATGTTCAGTGGCTCCTTAAGCTGCAGATTGAGACCGCAAATCGAAATGAAGCGAGTCGCTGCCGGCCAGAACAGGGCGCCGCTCAGCGGCGCGAAGCCCAGGCCAGTCCGTCGGGATTCCCGCCGGCGTCGATGTGACCGACCACTTGCATGGCCTTGAGATCGATCACCGCCACGTAGTTGTCCGGTGTGCAAGCGACGAAAACACGCGAGCCGTCCGGCTGCATCAGAATGCCCGCCGCTCCGTGGCCCACGGCGATGCGCTTCACTTCCTGTCGTGACGCGACATCAAAAACCACGGCATCCGATCCGCCCAGCATGGAAACAAACGCCAGCTTCCCGTCGGGCGTGAATTTCAGCCGGTTCGCGCCGCGCACGTTCGCGGCAAGCGTCTGTGTAACTTTTTTCTCAGCGATGTTGACGACGGAGATGGTGCCGTCCTGCGCGTTGGCTGTCCAGAGTTCCCTGCCGTCTGGCGTGACGTCAAATCCTTCGTCGCCCGGGCCCACGGAGACCAGCGATTGATTCCACTCTGGTGCGGGCGGACCCGGCGGTGGCCCAGCGGGAGCTCCGGCCGCAGCCGGAGGAGCGCCCGGCGGCGGGCCTGACGGCGCGCGCGGCGCAACCTTTTCAAAAATGCTGACATTCCCGGACGAAACGTTGGTGGTGTAGATGCGGCTGACGTCCGGCGTGACCAGAATCATGTGCGTACGGTTCTGTCCGGTGCCAAGAATCAGATCGATCTTCCCGCTTGCCGGATCGTAGCTGCCAAGGGCCTTCGCCGCCTCGGCGGTGAACCACACCCTGCCTCCGGCGAAATCGAGGCCGTGCGGACCGCGCAGCGCGCCCAGCTCGATGGATGGCAACGCTTTCTGTGCGACAAGGTCCACCACGGCAAGCGTGTGCAGCGCGCCCGCGCCGTTGCCGCCGTAGTTGGAGACGTACGCCGTCCTGCCGTCGGCGGACGCGATCACTTCATGTGGGTCATCGCCAATGGGAATGCGGGCAAGCGGCCGCAGCGTCGCGGGATCCACAATCGTCAGCGTGTGGTCGTGTTTGGAAAGAATGAGCAGCGCTTCTCGCGGGGTCGCTTGCGCGAACGCCGCCGTTGCCAGGGCCGCAACCAGAGTGAGAGAGGCGGTAAGCCGGATCAGCATGGACGCTCCGTGAGGCGCAGGGTGAGAGGAGAGAATTTAGCACGCGCCAGCCGGGATGAGAACCAGGCAGGGGCACAACACGCCTGGGTTCGTCATGCCAGCCTCAGGGCAAAGGGTCAAACACAACGACCGGCTGATAGGTACGCGGAACCACGGCCTCGGCAATCGCGATGAGCTTCTGTTGCTGGTCGAAGACGCGCAAGCGGGGCGCCCGCGGCGTGCCGCCATCGAGCTGCGCCGTCGAGTTTGGCGGCGTCTCGGCGCGGCCGGCCTTGATCTGCGAAAGCGTGACCGTGAACTTGGAACCGTGACGAACCCGCTTTTCGACCACCGGAAGCACGGTCGCGCTCGGAAAATTCGGCAACAGGTGCTCCATCTTGATCAGGCACTGCGCGAACTTGCCGTTGCGCGCGGCTTCCGCCAGCTCTTCCAGGGAAAGCGCCTGGTCCAGGGCAAATTCACCGACGGCGGTGCGGCAAATTTCCGTGAGGTGCGCGCCGCAGCCGAGCTTTTCTCCCATCTCGTGCGCCAGGGATCGGATGTAGGTGCCCGACGAGCACTCCACCACGAACCGCGCGACGCTGCCTTCCACGCCGGTCAGGCGGTATTCGAACACTTCCACTTCCACCGGCTTCAATTCCACCGGCTGATTCTTGCGCGCCAGCTCGTACGCCGGGCGGCCATGGATTTTCTTGGCCGAAAACGCCGGCGGCATCTGTTCGAACAGACCCACGCGGTCCGCGGCCAGTTTTTCCAGCACGCCCGCGTCAAGTGCCGGCGCGGCGTCCGGCCCCTGCGCCTTGCCTTCGGAGTCGTAGGTATCGGTGGCGAAACCGAAGCGGTAGCCGGCGGTGTAACGCTTGCGCCGCCCTGCGTAGAACTGCACCAGGCGCGTCGCGCGGCCCAGCAGCAGCACGAGTACCCCGGTCGCCAGCGGGTCCAGTGTTCCCAGATGGCCCACGCCGCGCATTCCGGCCAGGCGGCGCACCGCGTCCACGATGTCGTGCGAAGTCTTGCCCTGCGGCTTGTTGACGACAAGCGCGCCATCAAACGGTGCGGGTTGTGGTTTACGAGGCATCGGCGGTGGGGTCAGGAATCAGTGATGCGCAGTCGGTTTGAACCAGTCTTGCGGCCGGGCCTTCGATCCTGCCGCCGCTCTGTGCGGCGTTGTGGTTTGCTGCCAGGGAAGCGCTGGTCATTTCTTGGCGGCGGAATCCTTCTTCATCTCTTTCAGCAGGTTGTCGATGCGTTCCGTATATTCCTCGGACTTATCCAGCGTGAAGTGCAGATCGGGCATGCGGCGAAGCTGCAGCCGCTCCAGAATCTCGTGGCGAATGTAACCCACCGCGTGTTCCAGCGCCTTGATCGCGCCTTTCTGCTCCTCTTCGCTGCCGCGAGCGCCGACAAACACCCGCGCATGCCGGCCGTCGGGCGCGATGCGCACCTCGTTGACCACCACGGAAATCTCCAGGCGGGGATCCTTCAATTCTCCGGCGAGCATGGCATTGATTTCGTGCGCGATCTCCTCGCCGATGCGTTCCTTGCGATGGTTGGTTGTGCTCATGGAAAAGGTTCCGGTGTGCGCGCAGCGTGTGCTTTTTTACCGTAAGGCAGCGCGGACGGCAAGTGCGCGCCATACATCGCCATTCGCTCCTAGAGAAAATCCACGGAGTGATCCGCCAGCAGCGGGCCGAGCACTCGCTGCGCCTCCGCCAAAACATGCTGCAGCGACTCTTCCACGTGCTGTTCGGCGTTCGAAATTGTGACCACGCCAACGGTCGAGCTCCGCCACACGTCGTGGAAATCCAGCTCGGCCACAGCCACGTTGAACTTGCGCCGCAAGCGGTCTTTCAGGCTGCGCAGCACCTGGCGCTTGTCCTTGAGCGAGCGCGCTTCCGGGAGGCTGAGTTCGAGAATCAAGACGCCGACAGCCATAACGCATCACCGGCCGGGCCAGCGCTGCGCCCGGCGCAAACTGCCTGCAACGTTTTCGCTATTTGCGCGCCGCGCCGGACTGCGCCGCCGCTTCCGCTCCGGAGACCTTCACCACCGTGAAGGCTTCCAGCACGTCGCCGACCTTGACATCGTTGAAGTTGGCGATGCCCACGCCGCATTCAAAACCGGTGCGCACTTCGCTGGCATCGTCCTTGAAGCGCTTGAGCGAGCTCAGCTTGGAGGTATAAATCACCGCGCCATCGCGCACCACGCGGATCTGTGCGTCGCGCTTGAGCACGCCGTCCACCACGTAGCAGCCGGCAATCGTCCCCGAGCCCTTGATGCGGAACGTATTGCGCACTTCCGCGCGGCCCAGGTAGGTCTCCTGGAACACCGGTTCCAGCAAGCCTTCCATGGCCTTCTTAATTTCGTCGGAGACTTCGTAGATGATGCTGTGGACGCGGATGTCCACGCCTTCCTGCTGCGCCAGGTCCGCCGCCTTGCGCTCCGGCCGCACGCCGAAGGCAATCACAATCGCGCCGGAAGCCGAAGCCAGCAGAATGTCGTTCTCACTGACCGCGCCTACGCCGGACCCGATGATTTTGAGCTTGACCTGATCGGTCGAGAGCTTCGGCAGCATTTCGCTGAGAACTTCCACCGAGCCCTGCACGTCGGCCTTGATGACGATCGGCAGTTCCTTGACCTCTCCGGCCTTGAGCTGCTCGTGCAGCTGGTCCAGGGTGATGCGGCCGCCCGCGCTGGCGCGCAATGCCGCGTCGCGCTGCTTGCCTTGCCGGTAATCCACGATGTGGCGCGCTTTGGCTTCGTCGGTCACCTGGAAGTGGTCGCCCGCTTCCGGCACTCCCTGCAGACCGAGAACCTCGACCGGGGTTGATGGTCCAGCTTCCTTGATGGCACGCCCGCGGTCATCGAACAGCGCACGCACCTTGCCGAACACCGCGCCGCAGATGAAGAAATCGCCCGCGCGCAGAGTCCCGTTCTGGATGAGGATCGTGGCAACCGGGCCGCGGCCTCTATCCACCCGCGATTCCAGCACGGTGCCGCTGCCCGGGGCATCCGGGTTGGCCTTGAGCTCGCGCAAGTCCGCGACCAGCAGCAGGATTTCCAGTAGCCGTTCCAGCCCCGTCTTTTGCTTCGCGGAGACTTCCACGAATTCCGTATCGCCGCCCCACTCGGCCGGCATCAGGCCCAGCTCGGACAGCTGGCGCTTCACCCGCTCGGGCTGTGCCTCCGGCTTGTCAATCTTGTTCACGGCCACGACGATGGGCACATTGGCGGCTTTGGCGTGGTCAATTGCTTCCTTGGTCTGCGGCATCACGCCATCGTCCGCCGCCACAACCAGCACCACGATGTCCGTGACCTTCGCGCCGCGCGCGCGCATGCGCGTAAATGCTTCGTGACCCGGCGTATCCACGAACACCACGCTACGCTCGCCGTTCACCTGAACTTTGTATGCGCCGATATGCTGGGTGATACCGCCCGCTTCGCCGGCCGCGACTTCGGCTTCGCGAATGGCGTCGAGCAAGCTGGTCTTGCCGTGGTCCACGTGGCCCATGACGGTCACCACCGGCGGCCGCGGCTTGAGGTTTTCCTTGGTCTCTTCCTTGGCTACTTCCAGCATCATTTCGTCTTCAAACGAAACGACGGTCACCACGCCATTAAACGCTTCGGCCAACTGGGTCGCGGTGGGCGAATCCAGCGCCTGGTTGATGCTGGCGAAAATTCCCTTGTCGAGCAGCACTTTCAGCAGGTCTTTCGCGCGAACGTCCAGCTTTTCCGCGAGCTCGCGAATGGTGATGCCTTCGGTGATGTTGATATCGCGGGGCGCGCGCGGCTCCGGCGGAGCAATGACGGCGGCGGCGCGGCGGTCCCCTGTGCCTGGACGATGCCGCGTCGGGTGCAGCTTGCGTTCCCCCTCCTGCTCCCGCTTGTCCGCTACCGGGCGCTGCCGTTGCGGCGGCCTGCGCGCATAGAGCGGTTTTCCGGGCTCAGCCTTGGGCGGCATCTTGTCCGGGAGAGGCGGCAACATGCCGGGACGTCCGGGCATGCGCGGCCCTGGACGAGTGCCTGTGGGCACTGCTCCTGGACGCTGACCAAAAGGACGATTGGGCGCACCGCCTGGTCCGCCTGGACCACCGGGGCGCGGCGTGAACGGACGGCCTTGGCCGCCGGGTCCACCCTGCTGCGGTCGTATGGGCTGACCGGGACGCGGGCCGCTCGGACGATCGCCGGAAGGCAGCGGACCGCGATTGCCGGTCGGCAAGGGACCGCGATTTCCAGTGGGCAGCGGGCCACGATTGCCCGTTGGCAGTGGCCGGCTGGGAGGAACGCCGGGACGCCCAGGCTGGGCCGCGGCGGGCCGAACCGCGCCCGGTTGATTCGATTGCTGACCGGGAGCCGGCGGGCGCTGTGCGGGCGCTCCGGGCCCTGACGGACGAAGCGGCTGGCCGGGCGTAGCGTTCGGAATTGCACGCGGCGCCGATGGCGTTGGCGCGGCTCCAGGAGCTGCAGGAGCTACGGGGCGTGGCGCTGCCGGAGTTGCGGCTGGCGTTGCAGGAGCTTGCGGTGCGGCTGCCGGTGCGGATGGCTTCGGCGCGACTGGCGTGACTGCGGGTGCCGCCGGCGGGGCAGCCACTGGGGCTGGCACGGCCGCGGGCGCGGGTTTTGCCGCCGCGGGAGCCGCCGGCGCAGGAGATGCCGGGGCTGGCGCGGGCGCCACAGGTTGCGCAACGGGCGCAGCAGCAGGAGGAGCAACGGCAGGAGCGGCTGCAACCGGTGCCGCGGGCGCTGCGGGTGCGGCAATCGGAGCGGGCGGAGCCGCTGCCGCGGGCTTCAATCGCGCTGCGCGCGCCGCCGCGTCCCGCGCCTGTTTCTCGGCCGCGACCGCTGCCTCGGCGGCGGCATCCGCTGCCGCCTGTCCTTGGATCGTGCGGCGCACTTTCTCCGCGACATCCACTGGGATCGAGCTGGAGTGCGTCTTCTTTTCGCTCACACCAAAGCCGGGAAGCAGGTCAATGATGGCTTTCGCCTTGACCTCCAGCTCGCGGGCCAGCTCGTTGATTCGGACTTGATTCGCGTCAGTCATGCGTTCCTTAACTTACGAATTCTCTTCCTTCTTCTCTTCGGGCTTCTCGCCGGCCGCTTCCCCGCCCTCTTGCGCGGGAGTTTCAGCGGCTGCGTCCGCTTGCACGCTCGCGGCTTCGCCTTGGCCTTCGCCGGCCGCGGCGCTCTCCACAGCGCCTTCCGCGGCTTCCGCTGCGGGGGCGGCTTCCCCGGATTCGGCAGGCGTCTCCGCCGCGCCGTCCGCGGGCTGCGCACCGGCGCCGCTTTCATAGAACTGGTTCACGGCCTGATAAATCTTGTCCACCATCTTTTCGCCAATGCCGGGAATTTCCATCAACTGCTCAGGCGTCATGCCCGCCAGCTGCTCCAGCGAAGTGATTCCCGCGGCTTCGATCTTCTCGATGGTCTTCGGACCCACGCCGGCCAGCGCGGTCAGCGGGGTGGTCGGCGCCGTCAGAGCCGTCATCTGCTCTTCGATTTCGCGGCGCTTCTCTTCCTCGCTCTTGATGTCAATGTCCCAGCCGATGAGCTTGCTGGCCAGGCGCACGTTCTGGCCCTTTTTGCCGATGGCCAGGGAAAGCTGCGAGTCCTCCACGATCACTTCCAGCTTGCGGTTCTCCGGATCGGTGATCTGCACCCGCGTGACCTTGGCCGGGCTCAGCGCCTTTTGCGCAAAAGCCACGGTCTCTTCGCTGTAGGGAATGATGTCGATCTTCTCGCCGCGCAGCTCGCGGATGATGGACTGCACGCGCATACCTTTCATGCCCACGCACGCGCCCACCGGGTCAACATCCTTGTCGCGGCTGAACACCGCGACTTTGGTGCGTTCGCCCGATTCCCGCGCAGCGGCGCGGATCTGCACCGTCCCGTCGTAAATTTCCGGCACTTCCATTTCAAACAGGCGCTGCACCAGCGCGGCATCCGCGCGGGAAACAATCACCTGCGGCCCCTTCGCCGCGCGATCCACCATGCGGATCACCACGCGCAGCCGTTCGCCGATGTTGTAGGTTTCCAGCTTCGATTGCTCGCGCTTGGGCAGCCGCGCCTCGGTGCGGCCCATGTCCACAATCAGGTCTGGCCCTTCCGCGCGCTTGACGATCACCGTCACCAGCTCGCCCACGCGGTTGTGATATTCGTTGAAAATCGTGTCGCGCTCGGCTTCGCGTACCTTCTGCAGGATCACCTGCTTGGCGGTCTGCGCGGCGATGCGCCCCAGCACGTCGGTCGGCTTGGCGGTCAGAATCTCCGAGCCCACTTCGGCGCCCGGATTCTTGCGCCGCGCATCGTTCAGGCTGATCTCGCGCGTCGGGTCGGCCACTTCCTCGACCACGGTCTGCACCGAAAACACGTCCACCTGCCCGGTTTCCTGGTTGAACTTGCCGCGCAGGTCCTCTTCCGTCTTGTAATACTTGCGCGCCGCGACCACCATGGCGTCTTCGATCGCCGACACCACGACTTCCGGCTCAATGTGCTTCTCGCGGCTGAGCATTTCAATCTGTTGATAGAGCAAATTCGCCATAACGCTTTCCCGAGTCGAACTGAATTCTTCCTTCCCTGCCGCAAATTGCCGCTACTATCCCGCAAGCGCGCCGAAACACCAGGCACGGCCGCCACAGCCCCGCAGAGTGTGCAACTAAAACTCGACGACGAGGTGCGCCTTGCGTATGAGGGCGAGAGGCACTTCCACAATGCGTGGGGTCTTGCCTTTCAACTCCACGCGGACCTTGTTTTCCGCAAGTCCCGCGAGACGTCCCTCAAAAAAAGTCAGTTCTTCCACCGGCTCTTCGGTCCATACCTTCGCCAGCCTTCCGGCGAAGCGCGCGAAGTCCGCCGCTTTCTTCAGCGCGCGATCCATACCCGGCGAGCTGACTTCCAGCACGTAACCCGGCCCTGGCACCAGCTCTTCCACGTCAAGGATGACGCTGAGTTGCTGGCTCACCCGCTCGCAATCGGCGTGCGAAATCTTCGGGTAGGGGCTTGCGGTTGCAACGCCCGTCGCGGCTTCGGCTTCCGCCGGCAACCGGTCTATGTACACCCGAAGGAAGCGCTGTTTGCCGATCTTCCACTCGACATCAACAACTTCCAGGCCTTCGGACCGGGCTACCCGTTCCGCGGCATCGCGTATTTTTTCCAACTGCAAGCGAAGACTCCCCGGCCTATGCCGGTTCACCGCCCACATCAACCGGCCAACAAAAAAGTGGGCTTGCGCCCACTCCGTCGTGCGACCCGTTACAGAGCGAAGTGAAAGTATATGCCCGCGATACGGCAAAAGCAAGATACGGGCTGCCTCCAGCCTCGCGGGCGAAGGCCAGACGAAACCGCGCCCGGAACCGGGGGTCCGGCGCCGGGCGCGGTGCAACAGCCAGCAAGTCAGATTAAGGCTTGGGAGCGGGCGTCGTGGCCGGTTTTGCCGCGGCGGGCTTCGGCGTGGTGGCCGCAGCCTTGGCCGGGTAGGCCTGATCGTAAAGCTTCACGATATCGGCCGTGACGTCAATCGTCGGCGAGAAAAAGACCGGTGCACCCTGCGCGGACGAATCGAAAATCGCGCTGAACGAGTTTTCCCGCGCGTAGCGGTCGAGCACGTCCATCATCTTCCGGCCAATACGCTCCACGACTTCCTGGCGGGCCGCATTCAGGTCTTCCTGATAGTCTTCCTGCTTGCGCTGCAACTGCTTGGCCAGCGCTTCACCCTGACGCTGCAACCGCGCAGCCTCTTCCGGGCTCAGCTTGCCTTCCCCGGTCTGCAAACGCTGGCGGATATCGTTGATCTGCTTGTTCATGCCTTCCAGTTCGTTCTGACGAGCGGCAAACTGCGCCTGCAGTTCGCCGGAAGCCTGCTTGCCTTCTCCGGTGGCCACGATGGCTTGCTGCACATTCAGCACGCCGATTTTGGCCGCGCTCGCGGCGGGTGCCGCCTGGGCACCGACGGCGGCTGCGCCGAGCAGGCTCGAAGCGGCCAGGGCGGCCATGAGAAACATCTTTTTCACAGTAGTCTCCTTATGGTGAAGAAGCGCTGAGCGCTTCCTCTTGTGCCAATGGTTTGGCGGAAGTCTTATTGGCCCGGGTGCTTGCACCTGCAACCGCCCCGCAAGGCTTGCCGGGCTTCCCTCGAAGCCGTACTACCTGCCCGCCGCGTTCCTGTGAGATTCGCGGGCCCCGTACAAACCGAAAAGTATAGCCGAGGGCGGGTCGTCCTCGCAACGGCAAACCATGTGGCTCTTCGGTGTCTTGCGTGCGCCCGCGGCCGCATGCGCCCACGGCGGGAAGTACCTCATGCGATGCCCTTCCCTACCGTCTGCGTTGCTCCGCGGCAATACGATGGGCGCATTCGTCCGGCGCCGGTCCTTAGTTTGGCATCGGGAAGATCAGCAACCGGTTGCTGGCCTGATCCGCCACGACTGCAAGGTTCGTGAACTGGTCAATCGCCACCGCGAATTGCGGCGAACCGCTCAGCCCGAAGCTGCTGCGCGTCTTGAACGGGTTGGAAAGCGTGTCGATGATCGAAATCGTCTGGCTCGCCGAGTTCGAAGTAAGAATGCCGCCGGTCTGCGGGTTGATGGCCAGAGAAGTCGGGTTGATGCCGACGTGTACCGAAGTCGTCGAGCCGCTATCGGGGTTGTAGGTCGTCACCACGTTGCCGCCGCTCGATGTCGCATAAAACAGTGCCGGCGAAACGGTGGTGTTGAACACCAGTCCCGTCGGGGTAGCGGTCACGGTGCCCACCGCCGCCCCGGTGCTCTTGGCAGGAGAGACCACGCCGAGGTCGATTGGGTCCAGAACGCCCACCGGCGTCGAGCCCGAGATCAGCTCCAGCGCGGTCACCACAGCCAGACCACGATTGTTCGTGCCGCGGTCCGGATCGATCGCCACCGCAATCGGGGTCGAGTCCACTCCAATCGTAAGTGCCGTGAGCGAGGTGGCCGGCGAAGTGCCAAAGAGCAGGGAAAGGTTGATTTCCGACACGGAACTGCTGCCGGTGTTGGTGATCAGGCAGGCGCCCGTGCCGTCGTCTATCGCCACCCCGGTCGGCGTCGCGCCCACGGTCACCGCCGCAACCTTCTGCGTGCCTGCCACCAGGTCCAGCACGGAAGCGGTCCCGTCGGTATTGTTGGCCACCACCGCGAGGCCGAAGCGCGGGCTAACCGCAACCCCGAGCGGTGCTGTGCCTGTGGCGATGGATGACTTGACCTTCCCGAAGTTGGCGCTCGCCGGATTGATGTCCACCAGCGAGATGTTGTTGCAGCCGCTGTTGCTGACCACCGCGATAGGCGCAAACGACTGGCCCGGCAGCTGGTCGGCAATCGCCACCGAGCTTGGCAGCGGCTTGCCGCCGCTGCAGGCGGTGGTCAAATCCACCGCCTTGATCACGAAGAAATCCGTGGCGTTCGATTTCGAGCCGCTGCCGTTGGTCACGCTCACCGCATAGCGGTGGGGCATGCCCAGGAACGATGCGGGAATCGTTACCCGCAGGATGCGGCTGTTGACGAACGTAACGTTGCCCGAGCCGATGGACACGCCGTCCAGAAGCACCTGCGTGCCGGAATCGAAGCCGGAGCCAAAAATCTGCACGCCGGTGAGATTCGAAGTGGACGTCAGTGTGCCCTGCGGCATCAAGGCGCCGGGAATGCCGCCGATCTGCGCGCCGCTGACCGTGGGCACTTGCAGTTCGGTGATCTGCGCCGCCTTCAGGACGGTGCCGCCGTTTGGCCCAAGGTTCACGATCTGAATCGAGTTGCTCCCCGATTGCGAAACGAATGCCTGGTTCGTGGCGTAATCCACCGCCACCCCGCCAAACAAGTTGAGGTTCACGCTGTTGCCGCCGGTGGTGACGGGAACGCTTGCCACGCCGCCATTCGCCGCGCCCACGGAAAAGATCGCGTAGCGGCCCAGAGTCGCCGGGTTGGAAATCGAAACCTGGTTCTGTTGCGGGTTGTACGAAACCAGCAGATTGGAATAAGGCTGAAACGCCACGGAACTCGTGCCCAGAAGTTCCGGTGCGCCGGTGCACGTCTTGGTGTAGACCGTGCAACCTGCGCCGCCTTGGTCGGCGTCGCCCTGATGAAAAGCAATCGAGGTGACGGATTGGTCGAGCGAGTTCAGAAAGTCGATCTGCGGGGCATTACTTCCGGTCGCGTTGGCGTCCGCAAGCGCGGCCGTGCGCGTAACAGGATTGATGGCGATGCCCTGCACGGTCTGCGACAAGCTGACGGAAATATTGGGGCTGCTGAAGTACACGAAACTATTGGAGTTTCCGGTGGAGGTATCGTTCAGCGTCGAGTTCAGCGCATAGGTGAAGCTGTTGCTGCTGAGCACACTGATGACCGAGAACACGCCGTTGAAGTTGGTGTTGTTGGTGGTGCCGTTCGGAACGCCGGCGATCAGCACCGAACCCGGGTTGCCCGGAGTCAGGCCCAAAGTCTGGCCGCTCGGCACGTTCACCGTGACCGTCACCAAGCCCGAGGTCAGGGAGATATTGGTGATGTTGAACTGCGACGACGCCTTGGTGACGTCGATGCCGCTCAATGTGCCCAGTCCGCCCGGCGTCACGTACGCCGTATGCGAATGCGGCACCATCGCCACCTGCGGATACTGCCCGGTATTCAGGGTGACCTGAGCGTGCACACAGGGCGGAACCGTCCCGCTCGGCAGGCTGGCCAGACAGGTCTGCGAATCCGCATTCAGGTCCAGAAGGAAGCCGACTTTCGCGGTGGTTGGACTCGCAGTGGATGAGTACGCCACCACCGCATTGTTGGTGTCCGGGTCCACCCCGATCGAATACGGCACGGGCTGCGGGCTCACGTTGGATGGAATCAGATTGGCCAGGGAAATCGTGAGCGGGTACGTCACGCCCGGCGCGCCGGTCTGCCCGGGCAGCGGGAAAACCTGCACGCTCTGATCCTGGAAGCTGACCACCGCAACCGTATGGTTGGAAGGATTGATGGAAAGGCCGGACGGGGCGTTCACCGCGACCGTTGACAGCGAAATCAGGCTGTTGTTGCCGATACTGAAGAATTCCACGCGGTTCGAACCGGTTTCCGCGACGGCCAAAATTCCCAGGCGCTGGTCAATATCCACCGCGCCCGGATTGGTGCCGGCCGGAAACGAAGTGCCCAGAGACGGTTTCGTAACGGAATAGTCCGGAAACACCGCAATGTTCGTGACCGAAGGGTTGTTGAGTGCGGGCAGCGGCGGGGTCGTGCGCCCGACCGAAATCGGGTACAGGCCGGGCTGCGCGCCGTCTGCTTCGCTCGAGGAGAAGACCAGGTTCAGTTGCCGCGAGCTCGAGGGAATCGTCGAGTCTTGCGGCACTGCGTTGCCATTAAAAGTGGCAACCGCCAGAGTTCCCGTCGGCCCGAAATATCCGCCGTCAACCGTCAGCTTCAATTCGTTCGATTGCGCGTTCTGCACAAAGCTGTCCGGCAACGAAGCCACGGAACTTGGCCGCACCGGAACCACGGTGAAGGTGAAGGGACCGGCGCCATTGGTCACGGTCTGCGCCGGGTCGGTGACCGAAACGGTGTAGGTGTCCGCGGTCGCCAGGTTCTCCGCGTTCAAGCGCAAGCGCGCTCCGGTGGAGGCAGGATTGGTCACGGTTGACGTGGGGATTGGGAACAGCACCTTGAACTGACCGCTCGAGGAATCGATGGTGGTGACCGTGTTGTCGCTCTGCTTGGTCAATTTGACGATCGAGGACGACGAGATGAACGGGGCCTCGAGATAAATGTCGTAGGAAGTGCCGCCCTGCGGCGCGATCGTCGGGGAGATTTTGTTGAAGGTGATCGGCCCGCCTTGAATGATGGTGATGGAGGCAATGGAATACCGCGTCGGGTCGGCTTTCGATGTCGCCACGAGCACCAGGGTCGCCGTCGTTGGGACACTGGAGGGCGCAGTGTACTTGCCATTCGTATCCACCGAGCCGCAGGCCGGGCTGCAGGATGAAAGCGAGGGATACGGTACGGTACTGGTCGGTGTGCCTTGCGTAACCAGCCAGGTAACGCCCTGACTCTGCAGATCGTTTGAGAGCACCGCGCTGAACTGCTGTTGCTCACCCGTCGGCACCGTCGCCGTCGAGGGGGTAATGGACACGGCGATACCCGAGTCCAGGGTGATCGTGGAAAAACCGGTCTTCTTGGTGTCCGCAGCCGCGGTGGCCGTTATCTTGATGAAGAGCAGGCAGGTGTTGTTGGCCGCCGTGCTGCAGTTGTTTCCGGAAAGTTTGGTCGGATCGGGAACCTTATTCGGAGCGGTGAAAGTAATGCTGGTGTTGACCGTGGTTCCGGATTGCGCGGGAATGTTGCCGGTGTCCGCGGTGCAGGCGGTCTCGCTGCTATTCTTGGTGTTGCCACTGGAATCGATATTCTCGGTGTAGTAGGTGCAGGCCCAGGAACTGATGTTGGTGTTGGTGGATCCGCCGACCGAGGCGAACAGGGTCACCGTCTGCGATACGATCACCGAGGTGTTCGCCGGGCTCACCGTGACCGACACCACGTTGGAGCCGCCGCCGCCGCAACCAGAAAGCACCAGCAGGAGAGCGCCCAGGCTCCCGAGAAAACCAAGATGTGCAACACGAGACTTGCTCAACACAAGAACCCCCAAAATCCTCCCCGGCTGATTTGCCGGAAAGTTGCTTGCATTTTTCCGGGCGATCGCCCGGCCTTGCTGAATCCCCCAACTGCAAAAAGCCGCCGGAAGCCGGCTAGAACGTCCTGCTTACCGTGAAGCGGAAGGTCCTCGCCGGCTCGAAGTAGTTCAAGCGCCCCGGATTGTTCTGAATCAGGTTGATTTGCGGCGCAATCTGGTACTTGAAAATATTCGGATCGATCGGGTCCAGCGCTCCCCGCACGTAGGCGATTTCGCTCGGTTCGATGAACGGCGGCTGCGCCACGATCTGTTGCCGCAGGCGGTTTACGTTGTACGCGTAATAGATGCGGAAGGGTGCCTGCACGATCGGCAGGCGCACCACGAATTCAATACCCGTGGAGCCGCGGAACCGGAAGTTGGTGCCGGGCTGGATCGGCAGACTGGTATTGATCTTCGCCGTCGGGAACTGGCAGGCCAGGCTCAGCGGAATCGTGGTGCAAGTGCCGCCCTGCGTATCCAGAGCGGAAGGATCGAGCTTCAGCCCGCCGCGGTTGAGGATGCCGTTCGTGCCGCCATCGAAGAACAGGGCCATCTGCACCGGCCCGACGATCGGAATGCGGTACTCCACGTTGCCGAATCCTTGCAGGTCGCCGCCCGGCAAAGTCGCGGTGTAGGTCAGCACCGGGATCGTGAAGGAACGCAGCGCGCCGCCGGAGAGCGGGTCGTTGTACGTCACGGTCTGTGCCGAGGCTGTCGGAATGAAGGTCACCGGTGAAATCGAGCGGATGTCGTAGCCGCGCAGATCGTTTTCCCCGCCCATGTAGAACCGGTTGAACGGAGGAATGTCCTTGCCGCCGTAACCCGTGATGTACGCCACCTGCATGTGCATGCCGATCACGTTGCGCTTTTTGTTGATCGGCCGGAAGCGCTTCAATTCCAGAACGTTGGTAATGGTGTTGACGTTCCCGCCGATCGGTCCGCCGGTGAACGCCAGCGTGTAGTAATAGCTCTTGCCGGTCGTTGGTTCCTGCGGGTTGTTGATGGTGTTGTACTGGATGGACGGGGTGATGGTGCTCGAGACGATGCCATCCAGCGCGTTCGGTCCGGCGAAGCTGCGGTACTGGAGCGAGGTGAACAGCAGTTTCGAGGCGTCGTTGAACGCCGTGATGTTGGTGCGCGTCAGCCCGTAGGTCAAGCCCACCCGCAGGAACGAAAAGCGCTTGATCGGATAGCTGGCGAACGCCGTGAATCCCGTGCTGTCCTGATTGTAATTCTGCACGTATTGCGGGTTGATGCTGACCGACTGGCCCAGCAGCAGCGCTTCCTGCCGCGCCTGGTCGAAACTGTAACGGCTCGAGAAAATCGTGAAGCCGGTGTTGATCGGGCGGTCGAACAAGTACGGCTCGGTGAATCCGAACATGAAGCTGCGCTGATAACTGCCGAACTGCGCGGAGAACGTCAGCGTCTCGCCCAGGCCCAAAAAGTTGTTGGTCTGGTAGGTCAATCCGATAAAGCCGCCGGCCAGGCCGCTCACGCCGCCCTGCAAACCGATGGATTGCTTGCCCTTTTCGTGGACCTTCAGGTTCAGGTCCACCGTGCCTTCCTTGGTGTTGCGCTTGATTTCGACGGCCTTGTCTTCTTCGATCTTGTCGAAATAATCGAGCTGGTTCAGGCGCAGGATGCTGATTTCCCAGGCGCGTTTGTTGAAAAGTTGTCCTTCATCGATCAGCAGTTCGCGGCGGATTACTTTGTCGCGCGTGGTGGTGTTGCCGCTGAAATCGATGCGCCGCACGTAATACTGCTTCTGTTCGTCGAACTTCAAGGTCAGGTTGATGACCTTGGTCGCATCGTCGATGTCGAAATCCGGCTCCGGGGTGAAGTCAATGAAGCCGTACTCGCCATAAATGCTGGTGTAGTCCTTCATCGCCTTGCGCAGCTTGGAGACGTTCAGCACGTCGCCCTGCTTGATCGGGAACGCGGCTTTCAGCGCATCCACCTTCAGCGAAAGCGCCTTGTCCGGGTCCGCGCTCACGATCTTGAGCGTGCCCATGTGGTACTTCGGGCCTTCTTCAATCGGAATGGTGATGTTCACCGCTTTGCCGTCGGTTTTGCCGATCACCGGCACCGGCATGCCCCAGCGGTTGTTGCGGGTATCAATGTTCTCGAGGATCGGCTCTTTGACCAGTACCCGGAAATAGCCGTTGTCCTGATACAAGCCGCGGATGCCGACTTCCAGGTCTTCGTTGAGTTTGTCGCGGTCGTAGGTCTTGTGCATCACGTTGATTTCCGTGATGTACAGCGGAATCTGGTAGGGCCGGTCGTGCTTCATCGCGCGAATCAGTTTGCGGTCGCTGAACGCGTGGTTGCCGGTGAACTTGATCTTGCCAACCTTGACCTTGGGTCCTTCATCCACCTTGAAAATCAGGATCACCGCGTTGCTGGAAGCAATGCGCTCGTACTGCGGCGTGACCTTGGCGAACTGCCGGCCGTGCTCGCCCAGCAGTTCCTTGATCACCACTTCGGCCTTCTTGATCTTGGTCGGATCGAACTGGCTTTCCACCGTCAGGCCGACTTTGCGCTCCTTGAAGCGGTCGAGAATGTCCGACTCCGAAATGGAGTGGATATTTTCGTAGCGGATGCGCCGGATCACCGGCCGTTCTTTCAATTCGAAAATGATGATCTTGGCGTTCGGCCGGTCCGGCGAGTCTTCCACGCGCAACTTCACGTCTTCGAAAAACTGGGTGTTCCACAGGGCCTGGAAATCGCGGCGCAGCGTCTCTTCGTTGTAGGGGTCATTTTCGCGGCTGAAGATGCGGGCCTTCAGGGTGTCGTTGCGCACCCGCCGGTTGCCGATGAACTCGATGCGCTCAATCACGGCCGCCTGCTGCGGTTGCGCCTGCTGCCCGTTGGCTTGCTGCTCGCGTGGCAAGCTTTCCCGTGTAACGGATTCACCGGTCAGCAAATCCAAGGAAGAGGAAAGCACGTAGTGACTCGCGGAGGCTGCAGACGGCGAGTCATCCGCGCGGGAAGATCGCTTTGCGGCATCAGCCGGAAATGCGGCCAGGCCCAGCACCGTCGCGGCCAGCATCGCTCCAGCAACCCGAATCATCCCGTACGTTGAACAGACTTTGCTGTAAGCGGCCGTGGAAGACTTCAAGGCCGCGCCCCCGAGACCAAAGTTCTTCTCCTGCTGAGTCCGCCTCGAACCGCCCTGCGGCGACGCGTCGTGATTCAGCCGTGCGCGCTCCTTCGCATGAGTTCGCGCCACACGATGTTGGTGTCAGATTCGTTAGTGAATAACCGGGGTTGCCTCAACCACCGGACGGAATGCAAGGCCTTCCCCCGCGACGTAAATCTGTAAAGTCGCCGGCCTCTGAATTCCTCCCTGGATCAGCGCTTCAGAGAGTGGGTCCTCGACGTATTTCTGAAGAGCCCGGCGCAGCGGACGCGCTCCATAACTGCGGTCCCCGCACGTTTTCTCCAAAATCCACTGACTTGCTTCCGGAGACAGCACGATTTGCACCTGCCGGTGAATCAGCGTGTCGTTCAGCTGGCCCACGAGCAAATCGATGATGCGCAGCAAATCCTCATCACCGAGCGGGTTGAAGAGTATCACTTCGTCCAACCGGTTCAAAAACTCCGGGTTGAACACCCGCTTGACTTCGTTCATCACCAGTTCTTCCATGGTCTTGGCGCCTGCTTCGTCCGCGCCCCCCAGGAATCCGATTCCCGTGCGCTTCTGCAGATGCCGCGCGCCCAGGTTCGAAGTCATGATGATGATCGTGTTCCGAAAGTCGACCGTATTGCCCAAACCATCCGACAACTGCCCGTCTTCGAACACCTGAAGCAGGATGTTGAATACGTCTGGATGAGCCTTCTCGATTTCGTCCAAGAGGATAACTGAATACGGCGTGCGGCGCACGCGTTCCGTCAACTGCCCGCCTTCTTCATAGCCCACATATCCCGGAGGCGCGCCGATCAGCTTCGATACCGAGTGCTTTTCCATGAATTCCGACATGTCGAAGCGCACCAGCGATTTCTCCGAACCGAAGAGGAATTCCGCCAGCCGTCGCGCCACTTCGGTTTTGCCAACACCGGTCGGACCCAGGAAGATGAACGAACCCACGGGTCGCGATGGAGATTTCAGGCCTGCACGGCTGCGGCGAATGGCCCGCGCCAGGGCGGTGATCGCCTTATCCTGACTGATCACCCGCTTGTGCAGCTCCGGTTCGATGCGCAGCAGTTTCTGCTGTTCGTCTTCCTTGATCGAGGTCACCGCCACGCCGGTCCAGCGCGACACCACCTCTTCGATGTCCTCGCGCGTCACCACGCCCGTGGTCGCGTCGTCCAGCTTGTAGCGCTCGCGCAGTTGCCGCAGCGATTCCTTCTCCTTGCGCTCTTCCTCGGAGTAAAAGCGCGCCTTCTCGAATTCGTGCGCGGCGATCGCGCTCTCCATGCGGTGGGTGATGAACTTCACCCGCTTTTGCACTTCGCTGACTTCTTCCGGCACCGTGGCCTGGCGCAACTTCACCCTCGCGCCCGCTTCGTCGATCAGGTCAATCGCCTTGTCCGGCAGGAAGCGGTCGGGAATGTAGCGGTTCGAGAGGTACACTGCGTAGCGCAGCGCCTCTTCGGTATAGCTGACGGCGTGGAACTTCTCGTAGCGCTCGCGCACGCCGTTCAAAACCAGAATCGCTTCTTCCTCGTTTGGCGCCGGCACCTTCACGGCCTGGAAGCGCCGCTCCAGCGAACGATCTTTTTCCACGGACTTGCGGTATTCGCCCGGCGTCGTGGCTCCGATGCACTGGATCTCGCCGCGCGAGAGCGCCGGCTTCAGGATATTGGCCGCATCCAGCGAGCCTTCCGCCGAACCCGCGCCGACCAGGGTGTGCAGCTCGTCAATGAAGATGATGGAGTTCTGGCTTTCCATCAATTCCTTCATGATGGTCTTCAGCCGCTCTTCGAACTGTCCGCGGTACTTCGTGCCCGCCACAATCAGAGAAAGGTCCAGCGACAGGATTCTCTTGTCGGCAAGGAAGGGTGGCACGTCGCCGTCGGAAATCCGCTGCGCCAGTCCTTCCACAATCGCGGTCTTGCCCACGCCCGGCTCGCCAATCAGGACCGGATTGTTTTTCGTACGCCGGCAAAGGATCTGAATCACGCGATCCACTTCGCCTTCGCGCCCCACCAGCGGATCCAGCGTGCCCTCCGCCGCCGC
>DATKLU010000051.1:0-17395 GCA_035542235.1 Dongiaceae bacterium | reverse complement strand
CCAGAAGATTGGTGCCGGAGGAGGGAGTCGAACCCACACGCCCTTGCGGGCAGCGGATTTTGAGTCCGCCGCGTCTGCCATTCCGCCACTCCGGCAACCCAACAAAAATACCACGTAAGGCCGCCAAACGGAAAACAGCGGCGATTCCCCGCCTGCTATTTTTCAATTTTCTCTTTTCCATTTTCCCTTTCCCCCGCTAGACTCGCGCAACCCAATGGTGACCCCCGCCCCTCTCGCAGCATCGGAGCCTGCCGGCACGCGCGGTTTCTGGGCGCTGATCCTCACCCAGTTCCAGGGCGCTTTCAGCGACAACACCCTGAAATGGCTGGTCAGCTATCTCGTCCTCGGTGCAGGACTTACCGCGAGCCAGCGCGACCTGTACTTTGTCCTCGTTGTGCCGCTGGTCTTCGCGGTTCCCTTTCTGCTCTTTTCCATTCCCGGCGGTTTTCTTGCCGATCGCTTTTCCAAGCGCGACGTGGCCATCGCCACCAAGGTCATGGAGCTCGGCGTGATGCTGCTCGCCGCCGTGGCGCTGGCCTTGAACCGCCTGGAACTGGCAGGCGCGGCGCTGTTCCTCGCCTGTACCCAGGGCGCGCTCTTTGGGCCCACCAAATACGGCCTGCTTCCGGAACTCCTTCCCTATGAGCGCCTCAGTTGGGGTAACGGCATCATCGAACTGACCACCCTGCTAGCCGCAATTTTCGGCTCGCTCGCAGGCGGTCTTCTTGCCACTGCCTTTCGCGGTCGCCAGTGGATTTCCGGCCTTATTCTCCTGGCCATCTCAGTTGTGGGCTGGGCCTGCAGCCTCGGCATCTCTCGTTTGCCCGCACGCGATCCCCAAAGAGAATTCCCCTGGAACTGGGCCGCCGACTTCTGGCGCGAATGGCAACGAATCAGCTTCGAGAAAAATCTCAAACGCGCCGTCCTGGCCAACACGTTCTTCTGGTTTCTCGGCTCCTTGCTGCTGCTCAATACCGTCCTGTATGCGACGGACGTGCTGCGCACGGACGAGGCCCATTCGAGTTATCTTTTGGCCGCCGTCGGACTCGGAATCGGCATCGGCAGCTATGTGGCCGGCCTGGCCTCCGGCAAGACCATCGAATCCGGCATGATCCTTCCCGGCATGACCGGCATTGCGGTTTTCGCGACCTTGCTCTCCCTGCCCACGCTTTCTTTTTTCTGGTGCCTGGCGCTGCTTGCGCTGCTCGGCATCTGCGGCGGCTTCTACGTCGTTCCGGTCAATGCCTGGATCCAACGCATCCCGCGCCCGGAGGAGAAAGGCCGCGTCATCGCGGTGGCCAACCTGCTGTCCTTCATCGGGGTGGCGCTGCAGCCGGTCGCGCAGTTTGCGCTCTTGCGCCTCGGCCACCCTTCTCCTTCGCGTGTATATCTGCTCTGCGGCCTGCTGTCGCTACTTGCGGCCGCATCCCTGGCCCTGGCCGACCCCGCCCTGCGGCTCGCCGCCCTGCGCTGGACTCATCTCCGTCGCGGCGCTAGTCTATAGCTGCGCCGCACTCACAGGGCCCGGAGCATTCCGGGTGAGGGCGGCCCAACGAAATGGCTCACGCGATCGCATTTCCCACGCGTGCTCCTGGCGAGCACCGCAGCCTGGCGTTCTGGATGCACCGGACGCTGGAAGAGCTCGCCGAGTTCCGAGCCAACCCCGGCGACAAAGACACCGTCCATGACCTGCGCGTCGCCCTGCGCCGTTGCCGGGCCGTCGGCGCCGCGGTCCTGGAAATTGACCCGCACGAGGACTGGCTGGAAATGCGCGGGCAGGCACGCAAACTCTTCCGAAACCTTGGCGCGCTCCGCGACGCCCAGATCATGCGCGAGTGGCTGGACGAATTGCAGCGAGAGGAAGGGCTTTTCAAACAAAGCCTGCTGCGCCTGCTGGCACAACGGGAGGACGCTGCCCTCGAAAAGGCAACCCGGCACGCCGAGTGCTTCTCCCAGGACCGCTGGGCCCGGCTGCGGCACAGACTGGAGCTCCGGCTCCGAGTCGTTCCTCTTGGCGGGAACGCCGCTCGCTGCCTCGCCCTCGAGCGTCTCGAGGAAGCGTGGGAGCTCCACCGTCGCGCGTTGCGCACCGAAAAGGCCAGGCCCTGGCACGCGCTGCGCATCGGGATCAAGCGTTTTCGTTACACCGCAGAATCGCTGGTGCCGGTACTACACTCGGAGTTTGGCGAATCCCTGAAACGCGTGCAGGACGTGCTGGGTGATATTCAGGACCTGCACGTGCTCAACGACTTTGTAAACGAAGCTCGCGGCGCACAGCCCGAATTGCCCGCGCCCGATTGGGACGCGCGTATCGCCGCCATGGTCCAGGAAAAGGCTGATACCTACCGCCAGATGGCGCTCGGAAATGCCGGTGTTTGGCAGGTCTGGCGCGCCGGCTTTCCCCGCGATCAGTGGCTGCGCCTGGCCAGCGCACGATTTTTTGTGACGCGCCGCACGCTGGACAGCAAGCCGCGCCGCAGCCTGGCCGTCACTCGCATTGCCTTGCGGTTGTGGCGCGAGCTGCGAGCCTTGAGCGAGAAGCACAAGGTTTCGGCATTCTCGGATGCGGCGGAGCGCCGCGTTCTGGAAACAGCAGCCCGCCTCAGCGGCATTCGTGCCCCGCGAAAGAAGAAGGCGTCCGGCAAGTCTGTGCGCACCTATCTACTCGCTTCCCCGCTGCCCCCGGGATGGACCTTCGCCGAATGGGAACGCGTGGCCTGGGCAATCCGCTTTGAACGCGGCCGTGAACCAGACACTCATCACAGAAAATTTTCGTCCTTGCCCATCGAGCAGCAGGCCGCCGTTCAACTTCTTGCCGGGCTCTTACGCCTCGCTCGGGCGCTGCAAAAGGCGGGCGTGAACTCCGGCGCGGCCCTGCGTCTGGAGTCTCTTCCCAATGGTTTGTTGTTGCGGGTCGCAGGCGTTGAGGATTCCCCGGAAAATGCCGCGCGCTTTGTAACCGCCAAGCGCATGCTGGAGAGAGCTCTCTCGCGCACGCTGTTGCTGCAAGCCGAACCAGCTATGCCGGCGCAACAGCCGCAGACATCGCCCGAACCTTCGGCTGCCGCCTCGGCTGAAAACTCAGCTTCTTTGCATCCGCCGATAGCTTTCGCCCGCTAGTCCCGGGTCTTATTCTTGCCTGGCTCGCTGCTTGGCGATCTTACGCAACGCTTTCGGCGTCAGGAGCCAGACCAGCGTGCCCGCCGGCGGATGCAGGCGTTTCAATTCAATTGCCGCCGCGCCCGCTTTCTTCAGCTCGGTCAAATCGTGATTGCAATTCAGCGCGTGCGCGATCAGTTCATCCAGATGCGGCGCGTGCCCGAAGCACACCACGCGGTTCGTGACCTTGCGCTTGGCCAGCAAGCCCAAGAACTCTTCCGCCTCTGCCCCGGGCAGCAGCGCCTCCGTCTTTTCAATCTTGGATTTCGCAACGCCCAGGGCGTCCGCGAAAATCTCGGCGGTTTGCAAGGCCCGCACGTAGGGACTTGAGAGAAACAGGTCCGGCTTGTCTGCAAGCTCCGCGAAACCGCGCGCCACCTCGCGGGTCTTCTTCAGCCCTTCCGCCGTCAGGTAACGTTCCGGGTCGGACGGACACTTCGGGTCTGCGCGGTCAATCGCAATTCCGTGACGAACGATGTACAGCAGCATTCCAGGTCGGCTCCCGTTCACGTGGCTCCGCGCGCTCGTGTCGCTAGGCGTTAGCCAAGGTTCTAGCCATTCGATGCGCGGAAAAACAATTGCGTATGAAATTCCTTCTCAAACAGCTCGGCGCTGCGTTCCGCGTCGCGTATGTCTTCGCTCGCATCCCCGCGCGTCTCCAGCTGCAAACCCACCGCGCCGCGCTGAAACGTCGCGCGAATGCGATTTACGCGCTGGCGGTGGGAATGGTCCAGCCCCTCCGCGATGCGCACCAGGGATGCCAGCCGCCGCGCCAGTCGCCGATCGTTGTTATTCAGCGCCGCATACGAGATGTGGTGATCCGCAGGCTCGGCTTTGCGGTTGTGGTAGCGCACCACCGCCGCCGTCAGTGCCCGCTGCCGGTCGTTGCCATCAAAACCAGGAATATCCCCGTTCATTGTCAGGTATTCCCCGTGCTTGTGGTGGCCCTTGTTGTTGATCGAGTGACCGATATCGTGGAGAAGCGCGCCGGTTTCCACGATTACGCGCGCTTCGCCCGGCAAATGATGCAAAGGCTGCAGCTGGTCAAAGAGCTGGAGGCTCAATTCGCGCACGTGGTCGGCGTGGCGCTGATCCTTATCCAGCCTGCGTGAAAAGCTTCGGGCCCCCGCCAACACTTGGCGTGCCGCCGCGTTGTAGCGGTGCGGCTCCTTGCGCGAAAACGCCTCTTTCGCAATTTCGTGGATCAGCCCTTCGCGGATTCCGACCGCGGGCACCGCCAGCAGCCGCACATTCAGATAACGGCCCAGCGTGACAAAAATAATGGCTGCGATGCCCATCACGTCGGCACGGTCGCGCCGGACGCCGTAGGCCTTCATCCGCTCGCGGTTGTCCATGCGCAGCAATTCCGGCAGCCGCTCGCGCAGCAGGGAAAGCTCGATGGTGCTCAAGCCGTGATCCCGCGGACCGGGCGCAACGTTGGCCAGCGTTTCCGCGTTTCCGCCCAACGCCACGGTCAGCCCGTCCGCGATGTTCGGACGCGGGCTGAGCTTCGATTCCAGCAGAGCCCGCAAATATTTCCGCACCTGCTCGGCTTCCGTCGGGCGAATCACCCCGTGCAACTGCAGCGTGGTCATAAGCCGCACCGTGCCGACCGGAATCTGCGCCGTTTGCAGCACGGTGTGATCCTTCAAGACGCTGATTTCCAGGCTGCCGCCGCCGAGGTCCGCGATGCAGCGCGCCTGCGAATCCGGCCCCAACGCCGCGAACACCGCCTCGCGCCCCAGCCGCGACTCTTCCACCGCGCTGATCACTTCCATCCGTATTCCCGAGGTCTGCCGGATGCGCTTGATGAAGGCTTTGCGGTTCGTGGCTTCGCGCGATGCGCTGGTAGCCACGGCGCGGTACCGCGCCACGCCAAACTCGTTCATTACTTCCTTGAAGTGCCGGAAGGCCTTCACCGCCTTCTTGAAAATGTCCTCGCTGAAGCGGTTGCGCACAAAGACCCCCTCGCCCAGGCGAAGAGGAAAGCGCTCGTTGTGCAAGGGTTCGATATCGAGGGCGGAGTACGCGCGGACGATCGAGAGGCGCACGGCGTTGGAGCCGGCGTCGATCGCGGCAATGTGTACCGGCTCAGGCATGCAGGTAGTCTAGCGCCAGAGGTGCGCTAGCGCGGAAGAGGGTGCGTATTTCGTCGAACGGATTCCGAGTTGTTCGGCGATGCGCTGCCGCAGCAATCGATTCACGTTGGGCACGCTGGCTTCGCCGTCCAGTTCGATAAAGCTGTAGCGTTTGGCCACGGCTTCGAACTCGCGCTTGATCATCGTCTGGTAGCGTATGAACGACCAGTACAAATCGTGCGAGAGCGACATATCGCGCCCCGCTTCCCAGTAGCTGATCGCCTGGGCCTTGCGGAACTCCCGTCCAAACGCCGTTTCCGGGCGCACATTCAGCCAGAACGTCAAATGCGGCCGCAGCGCCATCGCGTACAGCCCGTTCAGATAGTCGCGGTTGATGCCGCGCACCACGCTGCGTGCAATAAGCGTGAAAATATAACGGTCCGCCAGAACCACCGCGCCCGACTTCAGCGCCGGCACAATGCGGTGCTCGAGCTGATCGAAAAAGTCGGTGCAGTACATGAGCGCCAGCGTCAGCCGGGTCACCGCATTCTTCGCCAGCAGTTCGTCAATGTCGCGTCCCACCAGGTTCGAGCGCCGCAACCCGCTGGTCTGCACCGCGAAGCCTTCCGACTCCAGCCACTCCTGCAACAGGCTGATCTGCGTGGACCGCCCCGATCCATCCATCCCTTCGATCACGATCAGCGTGCCGTTGATTTCGCCTGGGTCGAAACCCACCAGCGGCTCGCCAAAAAACGTCGCGGTCGGCTCCGGCTCTTCCGCCGTGGTGGATGCCAGTTTCGCCGCAACTTGCTGTGCCGCCTCCGGCGCCTCCACCACGCCCAGCTTTTCCTTATCCTGGTCCGCCATCACTCCGCCTCCGCCGCGCGCGGCGCAAAGCGCTTCAAATCGATCTTCGATGCCACGATATCGCGCATCTGCTTCTGCAGCTTGTTCACCGGCAGCGTCCCGTCCAGCACCACAAAATTGTCGGACTCCACCATCTTGTCGTAACCCTCCAGGATGCGCGCCTGGAACAGCCGAAAACTCTCCGGCCGGTCGTACGACAATCCCAGATCCATCCCCGCTTCGTAGTACTTCAGCTTGGGGCGTCCGCTCAGAATGCGATGCACCGCGACATCCAGCGGCGCACGAAAGTAGAACGTGATATCCGGCACCGGTGCGAAGCGGTACAAATTCCTGAGCCACTTCTGCGGGCAACCGCGCGCCCCATCCCGCGCGAACGCGGTATAAATGTAGCGGTCGGCGAGGACCAGGTAGTCCCCTTGCAGCAGTGGCATGATCTGCCGCTCACAGCGGTCGGCGAAGTCCGCCGCGTGCAGCAGGGAAAACGTGGTTGGCGTCAGCAGGCGACGCTGCTTGCCGCGTCGCGTCGCCGATTTCACCAGCGGCGACGAGTTCCACTCGGTAAAATGCAGGCGGTAGCCGCCGATCTCCAGCCAGCGCTTCAGCAAGTACAGCTGGGTACTTTTTCCCGACCCGTCCGTGCCTTCGACGACGATCAGCGCGCCCGGATACGCGCGGTTCGGCACCGGCCGCCCCGGCTGCGGCAGCGTGGATTTCACCGGTTCGGGTCGGTTTTGTTTGGGGGTTGACTCTAGATTGTCCATGAAGTCGTCGGCACCTGACGCATGCAAAGGGCGGGCCTTGTTCGTAACAACCGAATTACATCACAACGCCGGCATCCCGCGCAAAGCAGCCACGGCCTGGCGCCCGCTTTTGGGCGGCGCTAGAAAATCGCCACTTTAATACGCAGAAACTTCTTCGGGTTCTGCCGGAAATCCCCGATCAGCAGGCGCATATCGCCGGTCAGGCCCGTTAGGTTGTCGTACAGCTTCGGGTCGGAAAACAGCTTGCCCGCCGTGGTGGTGTTGTCGTTCAATTTCGCCGTTGCCGATGCCAGGTTGCCGCTGGTCTCTTTCAACTTGTTGTAGAGCTCATCGTCCGTCGCCAGTTTGCCGAGCGAACCCTTCCCAGCCCGCACATCGCCCAGCACCGCGTTGCCGTTTTCCAGCGCCTTCTTCGCCTCGTCATAAAGTGAGGGGTCATACAGCAGCTTGCCGATCGTTCCTTTCGGCGATTTTGCGTCGGTCACCAGGCCGTTCACGTTATCGAGCGTCTGGTTGACCTTGCCGTACAACTCGTCCGAGGCCACCAGCTTCCCGATGGTCCCGTGGCCCTTCTGGATATCGCCCACCATCTGGTTACCCCGCGCCAGCAGGCCATTCAGGTTGTCGTATGCCTGTTCATCCGTCAGCAGCTTGCCGATCGTGCCTTTCCCGCTCTTCAGGTCGGTCAGCACGCCTTGCAACTGATCGCTCAAGCTCTGCACGCTGGCCATGACGTCCGATAGATTTTTCTCGGACGTGCCGGGCACTTCTTGCCCGTCCTGCAGCGGCACTCCGGTATACCCTCGCGACAAATCCACGTAGCGATTCCCCAGCAATCCTTCCGTCACCAGCTTCGCTGTCGAATCCGTGCGGATGTCCTGCTGGAAGCGCTTGTCCAGCCGGATCACCACCTCGATATTCCGGTTCTTGTCCGGCACTTGCCCGCCGGCCAGCGGGGTCAACCGCACCGACTCCACGTTCCCCACGTCCATGCCGTTCAAGCGCACCGGCGCCCCGTTGGAAACTCCGGCCACTTCCGGGAAATAGGTCTTCAGGTTGTACTTCGGGCCAAAGAATCCCGGTCCGGTCACATAGAAAATACCGACCGCGATCACCAGCAGTGCCACCAGCACAAACAGCCCGACGCGCAATTCCGTCCACGTCACTTGTTTCCGCTGCGCCATCTGCCGCCGCTCCTTTTCCTGCAGCCCGCCCCCGCCGTCCCTTACACCAGGAATCGCTGCAGGTACGGGTCCTTCGTCTTTCCCAGTTCTTCCGGGCTGCCCACAAAAAACAGCTTACCGTCGCGCAACACCGCGAATCGCGTCTGCGAAGGCGCTTCGCCGCGCGCCTTCCGTTCGCTGTTCCTGCGTACTTCGTTGTTCTCGCGGTCAAAGAAGAAATTCGCCAGCGCGAAACCGTCCTGTGAACGGTGTGTCGCCAGCAATGCGGTTACGCCATAGGTGTCCCTTAGGCGCAGGATCAGCGCAATGATGGTTTGCGCAGTGACGGGATCCAGGCCGGCCGTCGGCGAATCGTACAACACAATCGGCGGCCTGGTGATGATGGCCCGCGCGATCGACGCCCTTCTGCGCATCCCGCCGGAAAGTTCCGAAGGCAATTGCCAGATCGCATGCTCCAATTCCACAAAGCGCAGCGCCTCGCGCACTTTCGGCTCGATCTCCGCTTCCGGCACGCCCTCTTCCCGCAACCGGAAGGCCACGTTTTCTTCCACCGTCATCGAGTCGAACAATGCTCCTTCCTGAAACACAAACCCGATCTCGCGCCGGAAATCCAGCAGATCCTTCTCGCGCATTCTGGAAACCGTTCGATCCAGCACATCCACCTGCCCGCGCGTCGGCCGGAGCAAGCCTGCCGCCATCTTGAGGCTGAGCGTCTTGCCCGTCCCCGTTTCTCCCAGAAGCACCAGCGTCTCGCGCGGCATGACTTCAAACGAAAGCCCGTTCACGATATCGCCTTCGCCGAAGCCGATGTGCACATCGCGGAAAGAAATGGTCGCGTCCATGGTCAGAAAATCTTGTCCGCCAGGTACAGCGCCAGCTTCGTCAAGAAAGTGTCGGCAACGATAATCATCACCGACGAGACCACCACTGCCTGCGTCGTGTACTTTCCGACACCTTGCGTCCCGCCCTTCACGGTCAGCCCGTGATAGCAGCCGACGGTCGAAAGGATGAAAGCAAAGACGATTGGCTTCATCATGCCCTGGGCGATGTCCGCCAGGTCCAGCGCGTCAATCGCCCGCGTCCAGAACTGCACCACGCCCAGGCGGAGCGAAAAGACGGCGGCCACGCAGCCGCCCACCAATCCGATGAAGTCCGAAATTGCCGTCAGCAGCGGCAGAACCAGGATTGTCGCCACCACCCGCGGCGTCACGAGCTTACGGCTGGGATCCGTGCCCATGGCCCGCATCGCGTCCACTTGCTCGGTCACCAGCATCGAGCCCAGTTCGGACGCAATGCCCGAAGCGCAGCGCCCGGTCACCAGCAAGCTGGTCAGCGTCGGCCCCAGCTCGCGCACCAGCGCCAGCGACACCGCGTCGCCGGTCAGCGAGGTCTGCCCGAAGCGCACGAACTGCGACGCCGTCTGCAGCACCATCACCGCGCCGATGAAAAATCCCGTGAGCAGAACGATCGGGAGCGAGCCCACGCCGATGCTGTCCATCTGATCCAGCATGTCCTGGAAATAAAAGGGCCGCGAGAAAACGTTGCCGATGGACTGCAGAGCCAGGTAGGAGTATTCCTGCACGCGAAAAATCGCGTCTTTCGCGCTGGCGCTGAGAATTTCCGGAATCGAGGCGGATTCCTGCGCCCGAGGCGCCTGAGGTTCCCGGCCGGTAACCTGAAGAGGCGTGTCTGCCACGTGTCCCTGTTCCGCGGCCACTCGTCGCGCGGCTGCCTTCTGCCGCCGCTACGCCGAGATGTGGGCGCAGAAAAGCATTTCGAGGAAAAGCCTAACCGCGCCGCCCTGGCCCGTCAAGGCAAGTTCTCCTGAACGGCATACGGCATTTGCTGGACGCGCTTCCCGGCCGCAGTTACACTCTAGTTTTGCTTTTGCACTATTTTTTGTAACCGTCAGGCTGGGGTCAGGACGCGTTCGGATGCTTCGCTTTTACACTGCGGGTGAATCGCATGGCCAGGCGCTGCTGGCCTTTGTCTCCGGCCTTCCCGCGGGACTGCCCATTGACGTCGAGTTCCTGAACGCCGAACTGCATCGCCGGCAACTCGGCTACGGCCGCGGTGGCCGCCAAAAAATTGAAAAGGACCGCGCCGACATTTTTGCCGGCGTTCGCCACGGCAAGACGATCGGCGCCCCGGTCGCGCTGCGCATCGAAAACCGCGATTGGGCCAATTGGGAAAAGATTCTGGCGGTGGAAGCCTACCCGGAGGACGACGCCTCCGCGAAAAAACTGGTAGCGCCGCGCCCCGGACACGCCGATCTCGCCGGTTCGCAGAAATTCAATTTTCACGATGCCCGCTACGTGCTGGAACGCGCTTCCGCCCGGGAAACCGCCGCGCGCGTAGCCGCGGGCGCCCTCGGCAAGACCCTGCTGCGCGCTTTCGGCACCGAAATCGCCAGCCATACGATTCAGGTCGGCCATACCCGCATCGAACGCGCTCCCTCCTGGGAAGAAATTGCGGCGATCTCCAGGGACCTCGAATCGCCGCTCCGCTGCGTGGACCCCGCCGCCCAGGAAAAGATGAAAGCCGAAGTGGACGCCGTGCTGAAGGCCGGCGACACCGTCGGCGGCGTTTTCGAAGTCGTCGTTCACAATGTGCCAGTCGGTCTGGGTTCCCACGCGCAGTGGGATGAAAAGCTCGATGGACTGCTGGCGCAAGCCGTCATGAGCGTGCAGGCGGTCAAGGGCGTCGAAATCGGCGCGGGCATTCTCGCGGCAGGCTCGCTCGGCAGCGAAGTGCAGGACGAAATTTCCTATGACCCAGCCGCAAAGAAATTTCTGCGGAGCTCCAACCGGGCCGGCGGCCTCGAGGGCGGCATCAGCAACGGCGAAGACATCGTGGTCCGCGGCTATCTGAAGCCGATTTCCACGCTGCGCCGGGCTTTGCGCACCGCGGACATGGTCACCAAGCAGCCTGTCCAGGCCGCCTACGAGCGCTCCGACTGGTGCGTGGTTCCCGCCGGGGCCGTGGCCGCCGAAGCCATGGTGGCCCTTGTCCTGGCCGGCGCTTTTCTGCAAAAATTTGGAGGCGACTCCATCGAGGAGATGCGCCGGAACTTCGAGGGATATGCCAGACAAATCCACGACTTCTGAGCCGGCCGCCGCGGAAACCGCCACAGCGGCGCCGCGCAAAATCTATCCCATCGTCAAGTACGGCGATCCCGTCCTGGAGAAGCCCGCCAAGGCGGTCAGTAAGTTTGACGCCGAGCTCGAAGAACTTGCCGAGGACATGTTTGCCACCATGTATGCCGCGCAGGGCATCGGCCTGGCTGCTCCGCAAATCGGCAAGAGCGTGCGCATCGCGGTGGTGGACGTCACCGGTGGCAAGAACCCGGAAGCCCGCATCGTCTTGGTGAACCCTGAAATCACCCACGGCGAGGGGGAAAAGCGCGAAGAGGAGGGCTGCCTCTCCATTCCCGGTTTCCGGGGCTATGTGGTCCGCCCCCAATTCGTGACCGTAAAGGCGCAAAACGTAAAAGGCGAACCGTTCGAGATCCGCGGCGAGGATCTACTGGCCCGCGCCTTCTGCCACGAGATTGACCATCTGAACGGCGTGCTATTTCTGCAGCACCTCAGCATGCTGAAACGCGACCTCATCAAGCGCAAGATCAAGAAGCTCAAGAAGCAAGGCGAGTGGTAGCCTTCGCTCGTCCCGGCCATTCCGTTGACGCCGTTTCCCGCCGCGAAGGATGACTGCCAATGACTTCGCCACCGCAACTCCGCCTGATTTTCTGCGGCACTCCGTCCTTCGCGGTGCCCAGCCTCCGGCATTTGCTCGCGCAGCCCGATTTTGAGGTCGCCGCGGTCATTACCCAGCCAGACCGCCCGCGCGGACGCGGTCAGGAAATCTCGCACTCCGCCGTGAAGGAAGCGGCCCTGGCCGCCGGAGTTCCCGTGGTCTATCAGCCGGAAAAAATTCGCGCGGCCGAATCCGAGGAATTTCTTCGCCGCATCCAGGCCGACGTCATCGTCATCATCGCCTACGGCCAGATCATTCCCGCGCGCCTGCTCGGCATTCCGCGCTTCGGCTGGATCAATCTGCACGCTTCCCTGCTCCCCAAGTATCGCGGCGCCGCGCCCATCCAGTGGGCCATCGCCAATGGCGAGACCATCACGGGCGTCACCAGCATGCGCATCGACGCCGGCATGGACACCGGCGACATGCTGCTGCAGGCCGAAACGGCGATTGCCCCGGACGAGACGGCTCCGCAACTCGCCGCGCGCCTCGCCGAGCTCGGCGCCCCACTCATGGTCGAGACCCTGCGCCGACTGCGCGACGCGGCCATCGATCCGCTGCCTCAGGATCACTCCGCCGCGACACTTGCGCCCCTCCTGAAGAAAGAAGACGGCCGCATTGAATGGTCCCTTACGGCCAGCACCATCAACCATCGCATGCGTGGCTTCAATCCCTGGCCGGGCGCCTACACACAATTCCGCGGCGTGGCTTGCCAGCTTTTTGGCGCGCCGGTGTCTAATGACAGTGCACCATCCATCCCCAGCGATGCCGCCCCGGGAACCATTCTCAGCGCGGGCGACGCGCTTCTCGTCCTGTGCGGCCAGAAAACGCTTCTGGCCCTTTCTCGCGTCAAACTGGAAGGGCGCAAGGAAGTCTCCGCCTCCGAATTTGCCCGCGGCGCCCATTTGCAGTCTGGCGAACGCTTTGCCTGACGTTGCGTTGCGGGCCACGTACACCTCAGGCATACTCGAAATTCGTCTCTGCGTTGCTACGCCACTCTGGGAGCGGCCACTTTGATCACCGACAATTCGTTCCGGCGCCAAGCCGGTGCACCCGCGCACGCGAATGGCAACTGGCTGGCGCGTGCCGCAGCTTCTTCCCTGCTTGCCGCCGCTCTCCTGCAACCGGCTACTTTCGCCGCAGACGGTCCTTCTTCGTCGGCAACTTCCGGCGCGACACCGGCTGGCTCTGACGCGGTCCTCGCCACCATGCAGTCCGAGCTCAAGCGCGCCATCGCTGACCTGGCCAAGACCGATCCTCCGCCCTACTACCAGAGCTATACCATCTACGACCAAAGCTCGGTCATTATCGCCGGCGCTTACGGATCGCTCATCACCGATGCCAGCGTGCACCGCCGCCAGGCCGATGTCGTCACCCGCGTGGGATCGCCCGCGCTCGATAACACCCATGGGCAAAGCCGCCAGAGCGGCATGGTTTCCGGCACCGTGCCGTTCGGCAACGACACCGACGCCATGGCGCGCGTCTTGTGGGAACTTACCGATCGCGGGTACAAGCGCGCTGCACCGGCATTTCTCAACGTAAAAACCAACAGCGCAGTGCGCGCGGAAGAGGAAGACAAGTCCCCCGACTTCTCGAGCGAAAAGCCGGTCAATCACACCGGCGAAGAGATCAAGTTGCCGGATTTCGACCGTCCCGGATGGGAAGCGGAGATTCGCCGCCTCTCCGGCGTGTTCCGCAAGTATCCCGACGTGTACTTCGCCAGCGTGGTGCTGCAGGTACAGAACGCAAAAGAGCGCATGGTGACCAGCGAAGGCACCGAAATCGTGACACCCAGCGCTTCCACGCGCCTGGTGATGGAGGCGCAGACCCGCGCCGATGACGGCATGGATCTGCTGCGCGTCGAGACCTTCCAGGCGCCGTCCGCCAAAGGCCTGCCCGACGAAAAAGAGCTGACCGCCAAAGCAGAAAAAATGGCGACCGACTTGAACGATCTGCGCAAAGCCCCGGTGGCCGAGCCCTACGCCGGTCCCGCGTTGCTCAGCGGCCGGGCCGCCGCCGTTTTCTTCCACGAAGTTCTGGGCCACCGCCTGGAAGGCCACCGCCAGAGGGATGAAGACGAGGGCCAGACGTTCACCAAGAAGGTCGGCCAGGAAGTTTTGCCGAAGTTTCTGAGCATCGTGGACGATCCTACCAAAGCCGAAATGGACGGCGTAAAGCTTGCCGGCACCTACGAGTTCGACGACGAAGGAGTGCCCGCGCAGCGCGTGGAGGTCATCACCAACGGCGTCCTCAAAAACTTCCTGATGTCGCGCATGCCCATCAAGGGATTCGAGCACTCGAACGGGCATGGCCGCAATCAGCCCGGGCTCATGCCCACCGGACGCCAGGGTAATCTCATCGTCAGCTCTTCCCAGACCGTTCCTGAAAAGGAGATGCGCCAGAAGCTGATCGACGAAGTGAAAAAACAGAACAAGCCGTACGGCCTGTACTTCGACGATATTCAGGGCGGCTTCACGCTTACCACCCGCTCTCTGCCGCAAGCGTTCCAGGTGTTGCCGGTCATCGTCTATAAAGTCTATGCCGATGGCCGCCCGGACGAACTGGTGCGTGGCGTGGACATCGTCGGCACGCCGCTGGCAGCGCTGACCCGCATTATCACCACCGGCGATCAGCAGCACGTGTTCAACGGCGTGTGCGGCGCGGAAAGCGGCAACGTTCCGGTTTCCGCGGTTGCGCCCGCGATGCTCTTTTCTGAGATGGAGGTGCAGAAACGCGCGCACGACCACGACCGTCCGCCGATCCTGCCTCCGCCTGGATTCGAAAACCTGCCTCCGAAGCAATCGGCCCCGGCGGCCGTGACAAGTCCCAAGAACGAGGTGAAACCGTGAACGCCCGCCGCACCGTACAGTTCGCCTCGTGGCTCGCAGCTTTCGCTCTTGCGCTTCTTCTGACGCCGGCTTCGCTGCCGGCCCGGCCGGACGAAGCCAAGCCTGGCGATCCGATGCAGGCCGCCAAAGCGGCGGCCAAGGGCGATCCGATTCTCGATGCGCTGCTGACCGAGCTGGAACGTTCGCGCGCGCAGCTGAAAATGGATCAGCTGCAGACGCCGTACTACATCGAGTACCGCGTCAACGACATCGAAGACTTCCTCGCCGAAGCGGCGTTCGGCGCAACCCGCGAAGACCAGCGCGTGCACGTTCGCCTGCTGCGCGTGGTGGTGCGCCTCGGCGACTACAAGCAGGATTCTTACTTCGGCCAGGGTATGGGCAGCAGCTCGGTTCTGCCGCTCGATAATGATCCGATCGCGCTGCGCCACCAGATCTGGCTGGCCACCGATGAAGCCTACAAATCCGCCGGTCAGGCGCTCACCCAGAAACAGTCGATCCTGAAGCAGTTCAGCGCCGACGAGCACCCTGTGGACGATTTCGCCAAAGCGCCTCCGGTGCAGGACGTGGAACCAACCCTCACGCTTAAGGCCGACACCGAAGGATGGAAAAAGACGCTGGAGGCGGCCACCAATCTTTACCGCGGCTACCCCGAGATTCAGTCGGTGACCGCGAATGCGCGCTTCACGATCTTCAACGACTACCTGCTGAACACCGAGGGCACGGTGACGCGCACCGGCAAAGCGGTGTACAGCGTGCAAGTGGCCGCTTCCACCCAAGCGCCCGACGGCATGCGTCTGGGACGCACGCCAGCGTGGACCGTCGGCAAGATCGAAGAGCTGCCGACCCGCGAAAAGCTTCTGCAGGACGCGAAGGAGGCGCTGGACACGCTGAAGGCGCTGCGCCTCGCGCCGATCGTCGAAGAAGAGTATCGCGGGCCGGTGCTGTTCTCGCCCGATGCCGCGGACGATGTGCTGGCAGCGCTGGTGGGCAACAATGTGCTCGGGCGCAAGCCGCAGCTGGGCGCGCCGAACCGCACCACGGGAAATTTCGCCACCAGCTACAAGACCCGCGTTCTTCCCACTTTTATTGATGTCACCGACAATCCCACGCTCAAGGAATTCGGCGGAAAGAGCCTGATCGGCTCCTACGACGTGGACAGCGAAGGCGTGAAAGCGCAGCCGGTGGACGTCATCCAGAAAGGCGTGCTGACAAACTATCTGCTGGGCCGCCAGCCGATCCGCGATTTTTCGCAGTCCAATGGCCACGGCCGGGCCAATCCGGCGTCGCCGCCGGTGCCGAGCCTCGGGGTGCTGCTCATCAAGAGCGAGGAGCCGCAATCCCCGGCCGACTTGCGCAAGCGCGTGGTTGAGTCGGTCTCCAACCAGGGCAAGCCCTACGGCTACCGCGTGGAAACTATGGCCGGGGCGGCGCCCCGGCTGCTTTATCGCGTGTATGCGAAGGACGGCCACGAAGAACTGGTGCGCGGCGCGGTATTCGCCGAGCTTGATCTGCGCGCGCTGCGCAGCGACTGGAGCGCGGCCGGCAATGATCCCCTGGTGAGCAACCGCATTGGCGGCATTCCGGCGACGGTGATCGCGCCATCCATCCTCTTCGACGAGCTGCAGGTGAAGCGCGCCGACCAGAGCAAAGACAAGCTGCCGGACTACCCGGCACCTCCACTCAAATAGTTTGCCGGCTCGTTCGAGCGCCCACGGCCGCAAGGCTGCGTGCGACGGGCGGGCCTCTGCCACCGGGCGAAATGGCCGTGCATTTTGCGCGCGCCGCCGGCAAGATTTGCGAGCGGTGCGATTGGTTCCGTCCTAGACTTACCGACATGGACTCACCGACATGACCTTTCGCGAACGGATCGAATGGCTCGGCCGCATGATGCTGCTGGTGTTTATTCTGGCGTCGGCGGCATTTCTGAGCGCCATTACGGCCATGCGCATTGCCATTCACGGGCGCGAGGTCACCATGCCGAATCTGGTGGGAAAGAGCGTTTCCGACGCGGCGGGCGAGATTCGCTCACGCGGGCTGATTCTGCGGGTGGCGGACCGCGTCTACTCGGAGCAGGCGATCAACACGGTGGTGCGGCAGACGCCGCCCCCGGGCATGTTGATGAAGGTTTCACAGCAGGCGCACGTGGTGCTGAGCCTGGGGCAGCGGCAGTTGCAGGTGCCGCCGCTCGAAGGCAATTCGCTGCGCGTTTCCCGGATCGAGCTGTTGCGGGCGGGGTTACAGGTGGGAGAAGTCTCGTCGGTGACGCTGCCGGATGTGCCGGCGGACACCGTAGTGCTGCAGAACCCAAAGCCGGGCTCCGGCGGAGCGACGCCGCGGGTGGACGTGCTGGTTTCGCAAGGGCCGCGGGAAGAGGCTTACGTCATGCCGCACCTGATTGGAATGGTGGATGTGGACGCGTTGCGGCGCCTGGACGCAGCGGGTTTGAAGCATAAAGTAAACACCGTGGCAGCGCCGCAGTGGCCGCATGGCGCGGTGATTGACCAAGCTCCGGCCGCCGGGTCGCGCGTGGTCCAGTCGGCGATACCAGAGCTCACCGTCGCGGAGTAGCGGGAATCCTGCCTAAGGAGGCAGACCCAGCGCCACGATACCTTATCCGGGTAGCAGCGCGTCAGGTAGGCGCAAAAAAACCGAGGGCGCAACCCGCCTTGCGGTGGATTGCGCCCTCTAACTGAGCCGTCAAGTTTCTGACTCTGCCGGGCCCACTCCCGAGCGGCTGGCCTTGCGGC
>DATKLU010000050.1:0-6195 GCA_035542235.1 Dongiaceae bacterium | reverse complement strand
CAATTACCTCGACATGCTGCACCCCATCGGGCGCGACGGCCTTTTGAAAAAGCTCCTCAGCAAATCCGGCGAGCCGCAATCCGGCACGCTCTTCAGCCCCCGCGCCGCTTCGAAGCATCACGGCCCTTCGGAGCGCTTCGTCGCCAACCTCGCCGACTGGGATCAGTCCATCCTCTTGCTGCCCGCCGGCGAATCCGGCCAGCCGGGCAGCGAGCATTATTCCGATCAGTTCTCCTACTGGCTGAACGGCAAGGCGATCTACGCGCCGTTCAGCGACGCCGCCGAATCCAAAGTGAAGAAACATTCCCTGAAGCTACAGCCCGCCAATTGAGCGCGCTTCCCTGCCATGCCTGAACTTCCTGAAGTCGAATCCATCGCGCGGACGCTGCGTCCGCTTGTCCGCGGGCAGCGCATCCGCTGCCTGCACGTTTTCCATGCGATTGCCTTCAAGCCGCAGCCCGCCGCGGAGATCGCGCGGATGGTCGAAGGCCGCCGCGTGCAGGAAGTCTTCCGCCGCGGCAAATACTTGTTCCTGCGGCTCGATCGCGGCTTGGTCGAAATGCACTTCCGCTTCGACGGTCAGCTGATCTGGTTTTCCAGCGCGAAGGAACTTCTGAAGAAAGCCAACGCGGGCGAGGAAGGCGTGCATGTGGACGCCGCCTTTGAATTTGGCGAGGGCGTCCTGGGATTTGCCGACCCGCGCCATTTTGGCCGTGTGCACGCGTGGCCATCCGAGGAGGCGTGCGAGCCGCTGCGCCGGCTGGGGGTGGACGCCTTCGATCCGCACTTCACCGCGAAGCTGCTGCACGAACGCGCCTCACGCTCGAAGCGGCCGCTCAAGGAATTCCTGCTGGATCAAACGCGCGTCGCGGGCATCGGCAACATTTATTCCAGCGAAGCGCTCTGGCGCGCGCGCCTCAATCCCTGGCAACCCGCGGATTCCCTCGGCCGCCGCGAATCCGCCAGGCTCCATAAAGCGATTGTGTACGTTCTCCGGCGTGCTCTAGAATGTTGTCAGGACCCGCCGCCCGATTTTCGCGATCCAAAGTGGTGGTTCCAGGGGCTCGACTCGATGGTGCGCGCGTACCAGCGGGAAGGCTTGCCGTGCCGCCGCTGCCGGCGCCCGATCCAGCGCGTCGAGCAGGGCGGGCGTTCGACTTACTTTTGCGGGCATTGCCAGAAATAATTCTGCGGCGCGGAATCTGCGGCGCGCGCGATTGCAACGATGACAGGGGATGGCGTGAATCAACCTGCGACAAAAAAACCGGAACCACCCAAGAAGCCTGATTTTGAAAAGTCGCTCGCGCGCCTGGAAGAAGTCGTGCGCCGCCTCGAAAGCCCGCAGCTTTCTCTCGACGAAGCCATGAAGCTCTTCGAAGAGGGCGTGGGGCTTTCGCACGAGTGCCAGAAGCAACTCGAAGAAGCCGAGGGTCGTGTCGAAATCCTGCTGAAGAAGGCCGACGGAAAGATGGCCCCCGAGCCATTCGCCAACGAAGCCGAGAACGACGAGTGAGCGCCGCCCGGTGATGCAGACTCGACAATCTCCCGCACCAATGCAGCTTCCTCCTTTTTTTGAAGAAGACCGCGTGGCCGTCGACGCGCAGCTCGAAAAATTGCTGCCCGCCGAAAGCACCCAGCCACCTTCGATTCACACCGCAATGCGCTATTCCGTCTTCGCCGGCGGCAAACGGATTCGCCCCATCCTGTGCCTCGAAACCGCGCGGATTTTCACCGCCGATGTCGCGCCGGCGCTGTTTCCCGGCTGCGCCATCGAATTCATCCACACCTATTCGCTGATTCACGACGATTTGCCCGCGCTCGATAACGACGATCTCCGCCGGGGAAAACCCACCTGCCACAAGAAATTCGGCGAGGCCACGGCGATTTTGGCCGGCGACGCTCTCTTGACCCTGGCGTTTGAGACCATCGCCGCCGCGCCCGTCTCGCCCGAGCGCCGTGTTGCGATGGTCACGGAAATTGCCACGGCGGCGGGCACCGTGAACGGCATGGTCGGCGGGCAAGTCGCCGATCTCGAGGCTGAAGGCCGGCCGGTCGGACCCGATACGTTGGAATACATTCACCGCTCCAAGACCGCGGCGCTGATTCGCGCTTCCATCACCGCCGGCGCGCTTTGCGCCGGGGCTCCTTCCGAGGAAGTCGCGCGGCTCCGGCGTTTCGGCGACACCATCGGCTGGGCCTTCCAGGTGACCGACGACATCCTCGACGTGACGGAATCTTCCGCAGCCTTGGGCAAAACCGCGGGCAAAGACATCGCGCAGCAGAAAGCGACTTACCCTTCTGTCTTCGGCCTGGAGCGTTCGCAGCAGATTGCCAAAGAACTCGCCGACTCCGCCATCGCCGAGCTGCGCGCATATGAGGAGAAGGCAGATCATCTCCGGGCCATCGCGGAATTTCTGGTTCTTCGCCGCGCGTAGCGGCGCCCCATGAATGCAAAAGCGGAACGCAAGCGCCTGGACGTGCTTCTCGTCGAACGCGGCATCGCCGAATCGCGCCACAAAGCGCAGGCGATGATCCTCGCCGGAGAAGTCGAAGTGGACCGGCAGCGCGCGGAAAAGGCCGGAGCGTTGCTCCCGGGCACCGCGCACATCGAGGTCCACAGCCGCTTGCAGAAATATGCCAGCCGCGGTGGCGTGAAGCTGGAAGGCGCGCTGCAGGATTTTCAGGTAAGCGCTGCCGGAAAAGTCTGCCTCGACCTCGGCGCCTCCACCGGCGGCTTCACTGACTGCCTGCTGCAAGGCGGCGCCAAGCGTGTTTACGCCGTAGACGTGAACACGGATCAACTGAGCTGGAAGCTGCGGGAAGACTCGCGCGTGATCCGGATCGAGAAGAACGCTCGCGAATTGCGCGCCAATGATCTGCCGGAAGCCGTGGACTTGGTGGTCGCGGATGTTTCCTTCATCTCCGTGACCAAGATTCTGCCCGGGGCGTCTGCCTGCGCCAAGGCCGGCGCGGAATTCCTCATCCTCGTAAAGCCGCAATTCGAATTGCAGCGCGAAGACGTCGGCAAAGGCGGCATCGTTCGCGAAAAGGCCCTGCACGAAAAAGCCATCGCCACCGTAAAAAGCGCCGCGGAAGCGCTGGGCCTCGCGGTTTCCGGCGTGGCCCCCAGCCAGCTGCCCGGCGCCGAGGGCAACCAGGAGTATTTCCTTCACGCTCGAAAACCGCCTGGGTTAGAATCGCAATAGTCCATGCGGCCCGAACCCTTCTTCAAAAGAATCGGCATCATCTCTCGCCCGCGGCGCTCGAATATTGCGGAAGTCGTGCCCCCGCTGCTGCGCTGGCTCGAGGAACGCGGCTTGCAATCCGTCTACGACGTCGAAACCGCCACGGTGCTCAAAGGCAACTCCCTCGGCAAGACGCGCCACCAGGTCGCGCAGGAGTCCGACCTCCTGCTGGTCCTCGGCGGCGATGGCACGATTCTCGCGGCGTCGCGCGAAGCCGCGCATCACGATATTCCCATCCTGCCCATCAACATGGGCAGCCTCGGTTTTCTTACCAGCTTCACCGTGGAAGAGCTGTATCCCGCGCTCGAAAGCACCCTCGCCGGCCAGGCCAAAATGGAGGAGCGCGTTCTTTTGGACGTGGAGCGCACCCACAACGGCGAATTGCTCACGCAGCAGCGCGTGCTCAACGACGCGGTGGTCCACAAAGGCACCTTGGCCCGCATGATCGAGGTTGTGCTACAGATTGACGGCGCGTTTGTGTGCCGCTATCGCGCCGACGGCTTGATAGTTGCCACACCCACCGGCTCCACGGCCTATTCGCTCTCCGCCGGCGGTCCCATTGTGCAGCCCGGCGTGGCATCAATTCTGGTGACGCCGATCTGCCCCCACACCCTCAGCGATCGCCCGGTGGTCATCCAGGACAGCTCCGTGATCGAATTGATCCTTTCGCAAAGTTCGGATTCCGTTTTTCTTACCCTCGATGGACAGACGGGTGTTCCCTTGCAGCTCGGCGACCGCGTCAAGATCGTTCGCTCCAAGGAACGCCTCAAGCTGATTCAACCCCCCAACAAGAATTACTTTGAAATTCTCCGCAACAAGTTGAAATGGGGCGAAGCCTAAGCCTCACAAGCCGCAATCACGTTCGCGTAGCACAGGCATTCCTGCCTGTGCAGCCGGGCCAACCCGCACAATCCCAGCCCAAGCAAGCTCGAACACCCCGGACCATCCCCTGAATGCGTTTTCCCTCGAATCGTTCAGCCCAGCACATCCGTCCGCAGCAAATCTCGATGCGTCTCCCGCCGCCGGATCAGCTTCGCCTTTTTCCCCTGCACCAGCACCTCGGCGGCGCGCCCGCGCGCGTTGTAGTTGGAAGACTGCACAAAACCGTACGCCCCCGCCAGCCAAATCGCCAGCAAGTCTCCCTGCGCTACTTCCCCCAGCGGCCAATCGAGCAGAAACGTATCCCCGGTTTCACACACGGGCCCCACAACGTCGGCGCGGCGCGACCCGTCCCTGCCGGGCGAAGATCCTTGCACCACCCGCGTAATGGGGTGCGGCGCGTCGTAGAGAACGGGGCGCATCAGGTCATTCATCGCTGCATTCACAATCACAAACGATTTCCGCGCGCTTGATTTTGCGTACAAGACCCGCGACAACAATACGCAGGACTCCGCCACAATCGACCGCCCCGGCTCCAGCAGAACTTTCACGCCCAGCGGCCGCGCAATCTCCGCGATCATCCGGCCATACGCGCTTCGCGACGCGGGATGCTCGTTCGTGTAACGCACACCCAAACCGCCCCCCACGTCCAGATACTCCAGCGCAATTCCCCGCTGGCGCAGGTCGAGCAGGTAACTCGCAAGGCGTTGCAAGGCCTGGCGGAAGGGCTCCAGCGCAATAATCTGCGAGCCGATGTGCGCGCTGATTCCCTGCCAGCGAATCGCCTTCGTGCCGAGATGTGCCAGGTACAGCTTCCGCGCGGCGGGCCATGCGATGCCAAACTTATGGGCTTCCAGGCCTGTCGCGATATGCGGATGCCCCCCGGCCTTCACATCGGGATTCACGCGAATGGACACTCCGGGAGCGGCGCCAGCGGCGCGCGATCTGCGCGACGATTCCTCAATCAAGGTTTCCAGTTCCGCGGCGGATTCCACGTTGAACTGCAAAATCCCCCGTGGATCGCCCCGGTGGCCGCGGTAACGCAAGGCCTCGCGTATTTCTTCCCGGCTCTTGCCCACGCCCGAAAAGACAATCCGCAGCCCGGAAATCCCCAGATGCCCCAGATGCGCAAGCTCCCCGCCGGAAACGATGTCGAAGCCGCTTCCAAGCCCCGCCAGAAGTTGCAGCAATGTGAGGTTCCCATTGGCTTTCACCGCGAAACAAATCTGGTGCGGCACCTTGGCCAGTCCACGATCGATCTCCCGAAACGCGTCGGCAATCGCCTGCTGGCTGTAAACGTAGCTCGGCGTGCCGAACCGGCGCGCCACCTCGGAGAGCGCCACCTGCTCGCAAAATACTTCGCGCTGTGTTTTCGACGATTTCTTCCAGGAAAAGAGCGGGAGCCGCTCCGCCGGGTCCACGTAGGGCAGCCCCCGGCGGGCCTTTACGTGCGCGCTCATTTCACCTTCATCACAACCAGCGTGCGGTCATCAGAAAGCGGCGCGCTCTGCGAGAACCAGTCCACTTCGCTGAGCACCCGGTCGGCCAGCTCCGCGGCGGTCATCTCATGGTGCTGTTCGATCAGCCGCCGTAGCCGCTCCGTGCCAAACAGTTGCCCCTCGGTGTTGGAAGTCTCCGCGATCCCGTCCGAGTGAAACACCAGAATATCGCCCACTTCCAGCGTCACTCCCCATTCGTCGTATGTGACGTCTTCGAAAATTCCCAGCGGGAAGCCAGTCAGCTCGATCCGGTCGCAGCGCCCGCTTTTGTACAGCAAAGGCTGCGACTGCCCGGCGTTGGCAACGCGCAACTTCTGCCGCCCCTTTTGCCAGGTCGCAAAGCACGCGGTCATAAACCGACCCTCGATACGGCGCTCGCCCACAAGTTGATTCATTTGCCGCAGCATCTCCGCCGGCTGCAATTTCTGCGGGGCCAGGCTGCGCATGATCCCGATGGAAACGGCGCCATAAAGAGCCGCGGCGGTTCCCTTGCCGCTGACGTCGCCCAGCGCGATCCCGATTTGTTGCGGGCCGTAGCGCAGAAACTCGTACAAATCTCCGCACACTTCGCG
>DATKLU010000049.1:0-4458 GCA_035542235.1 Dongiaceae bacterium | reverse complement strand
ATGCGGGCCAAGGCGCTCAAGAGCATCTACGACAACAACGTGATGAAATTCGCCAAGGGCGAAATGGGCGCGGTCAACGGCATCGCCGCCGACGGCACCATCATTACCACCAATGAACAGGTGCAGGAAGTATGGACGGGTACGACGCTGGGCCTGGCGGGCTTCATGCTCGGCGAGGGCATGAAGGAAGAGGCCTTCCACACCGCCTGGGGCATCTATCACGTGAGCTACGAAACCAAAGGTTATTGGTTCCGCACGCCGGAAGCGTGGGACATCACGGGGAACTATCGGGCGTCTATGTACATGCGGCCGGCGTCGATCTGGTCCATGGAAATGACCGCGCCGCCCAAGAAGTAAACGGGACTAGCTGCGCGAATTGGGCCGCAGCGCGAGCACTACAGCCAGCATCACGGCGCAACCCAGCAGCGGCACAAGTAAGCCCAGCCGCAGGCTGCTGGTGTATTTGGAAACGACGCCCACCAGGGTAGGCATGGTGGAGGCGCCTGCGGCGGCGAGCGCGAACATCGCGCCACCGACCTTGCGCGCGCGCGCGCCCAGCCATTTGGAAAGCCAGGCGATATAGACCGGATACAGGCTCGCCAACCCCAGGCCGGCCAACAGCGCGCCGAAGAACAGCACAATGGGCGAGTGCGCCAGCAGGAACACCACCAGGCCTGCTGCCGCCAGAAGGATGCCGCTCACCGCGACCGACCCTTCCCTGACGCGGAGCAGGACCGCCGCCGCCACACCCCGGCCGGAGAGCAGCCCGGCGAAGAAAAACATCGGCGCAAAGGTGAAGGCAAAGGTGTTGGGCGGCCAGGCGGCGGCGCGGCGGGCGTGTTCCGCGGCCCAGAATGAGGTGGAGTTTTCTGTGCCCACGTAAACAAAAAAGAGGATGCCCAGCATCGCCAGCAGACCGAAAGGAAGCGGTCCGCGCGACTCCTCCGCGCTTCCTGTTTGCGGCGTTTGTGGCTTACCGAAAGGCATGCGCAGGAGCGTGAGCGCCAGGAGAATGCACACAGCGCCAACGATGTACAGCAGCGTCGGAACGCTGTTCGTGCGTACCGTTAGATAGGTGAGCGGCGCGGAAAGGATCGCGCCGGCGCCCCAGGCCAGGTTGACGATGCTCAGCGCCGTGGCGCGACGCTCGCCAAAGGATTCGCCGACCCACAAGTTGGTGCCAGGAGTGACGAATCCATAGCCCAGGCCAAAAACAGCGCAGGCCACCAGCGCCAAAGCGAAGGTTGGGGCATTCAGCAGCGCGAAACCGATGCCCTGCATGGCGATACCGGCGACAATCGCGGGCTTGAATCCCTTCCTGGACATCAGCGGGCTGGAAGCGAGAACTCCGACCAGGGAAGCGGCGAATTGTGCCGTCGAAAATAGCCCGGCCTGCCCGTCGTTCAGCGACCACTTGGCTTTCAGCACGGTCAGCATGGGGCCGACAAACGTGATGATGATGCCGTTGAGTACGAAGCCAAGGCAGAGCTGGTAAAAAATAATTTGCTGGGACGGCGCAGCGGCTTCCGCCGTTTGCGTTTTCGAGGGCATCATGGCATTTTGCCGAAGCCGGACTCTCCACGCAACGCGAGAACACCGTAGCGTTAACGCCGGCAACGGGAAGGCCAGGAATGATTGACGTGGGACTGATTGGCTTTGGGCTGGGCGGTAAGGCGTTTCACGCGCCGGTGATCACGGCTGTGGACGGGCTGCGACTGGCGGCGGTGTTACAACGACATGAAAATACGGCAGCGGAAACGTACCCGGGCGTCAAGATTGTACGATCTGTGGAAGAACTGCTGGCGATTCCGTCGATCCGCCTGATTGCGATTTCCACGCCAAACGATACGCACTACGCCTATGTGAAGGCGTGTCTCGAGGCCGGGCGAGACGTGGTGGTGGACAAGCCGTTTACGACCACGTTTGCCGAGGCCAAGGAACTTGCGGAGCTCGCCCGCAAGCGCGGACGGCTGCTCACCGTTTATCAGGAGCGGCGCCTCGATGGCGACTTCCTGACGTTGAAAAAACTGATTGCCGAGGGCGCATTGGGGCGGCTCGTGCATTATGAATCCACGTTTGACCGCTGCCGCGCCGTGGTGCGTGACTCCTGGAAAGAAAAGCCGGGCGCGGGTTGCGGCGTGTTTTTCGACCTGGCGCCACATCTGATCGATGACGCCTTGGTTCTTTTCGGGCCACCGGAATCGCTGCTTGCCGATATTCGCAACGAACGCGATCGCGCCATCAACTCCGACGCGTTCGACCTCACGTTTTACTATCCGCAGAGATTCCGCGCGACCATCTCCGCCAATACCCTGGCGCCAGTGCCCCGCGCGCATTTTTCCGTGCGCGGCACCCGGGCCGAATTCATCAAGCACAATCTTGACCCGCAGGAAGCGCTGCTCCGCGCCGGACAGAAAATGGAAGGCGAATCGTGGGGCCTGGAAAAAGAGGCGGATTACGGAACGCTGTACGAAATTGACGATGCCAGGGTGACGCCGCGCAAGATTCCCACCATGCGCGGCGACTATCGCGCCTACTATGCCAACGTACGCGACGTGCTGCTGGGCCGGGCCAAACCGGATGTGACGCTCGAGGACGCCCTGCGTGTGATGTACGCGCTGGAACTCGCGGAGCAAAGCAGCGCCGCGCGGCAAATCCTGCCGTGGAAGCTGTCCCTGTAAGCACATGGAACCCGAGGTACGAAGCGCGCCGCTGCGAAGGGCAGAATCGGGTATGCTGGCCTTAGCGACGCAACCGTCTCGCTTTGCCGTAATCAGGAGTCACGTTTGACCCGCGCTATCGAACTCGCGCCCTCCATTCTTTCCGCGAACTTCGCGCAGTTGGCGGCACACGCCAGGCAGGCGCTGGAAGGCGGCGGTTCGCTGCTGCACGTGGACATCATGGACGGGCACTTCGTGCCAAACATCACCATCGGCCCGCCCGTCGTGGCTTCGCTCCGCAAAGCCTTGCCCGATACGATTTTTGATTGCCACCTGATGATCGAAAATCCCGACGCGTTTATTCCAGCATTCGCCGAGGCCGGCGCAACCTGGATCTCCGTACACCAGGAGGCGTGTGTGCATCTGGACCGCACCCTGCACTTGATTGCGGACCATGGCTGCAAGCCGGCAGTCGTCATCAACCCCGCGACGCCGGTCGAAACGCTCAACGAAGTCCTGGATCTGTTGCATCACGTTCTGGTGATGTCCGTGAATCCGGGGTTTGGCGGACAGAAATTTATCCGCAACTCACTGGCAAAAATGCGCCAACTGGCGAAGCTGCGCGAGGAACGCGGCCTGAGTTTCCGCATCGAAGTGGACGGCGGCGTGGACCTGGAGACGGTCGGCGATGTCGTGCGAGCCGGCGCGGACCTTCTGGTCGCGGGCAATGCCGTCTTCGGCCACGGAGACGCCAAAGAGAACGCGCGAGCCCTGCTTGCGGCGGCCAGAGCCGCGTACCTTACCCGCGCCTAGCGGCGCCCGCAAAATCGTAACGTGGCCTCAGGCAGCGATGGAAACCACTTTTCCTTTGCGCCGTGGTTTGGCGACCGCCGCTTCGGAGAGAAGCTGCTGTTCGGCTTGTTTCCAGTCGTCAAAGGGATTGCCGGGAGCCCCGTTGCGCTGCAGATAGATGTGATAGGCGCGCAGCGAAATCTGCTCGTGGGTCGGCGCGGTTTTGGCGGCGCGAGATTTTCGGGTCTTCGCAGCGGTGGCGGTATTGCTGGCCTCGGTCTTCTTGGGCATCGCGTATTCCTCCTCACCGCTATTTTCCCGCGACGACAACCGCCGGAACAGGGAAGTAGCGACGAATTTTTTGCGTTGTTTCTATCCAGAAAACGCGGGGTACGTTGCGTCACTGCTCCTGGTAGTTCCAGGTGAGCCCGCCGTCCACGAAGAAGGTGGTTCCGGTCACGTAGCTGCAGTCGTCTGAAGCCAGGAAAAGCGCCATGGAGGCTACGTCTTCGGGCGTGCCCAGGCGTTTCAATGGAATGTTCTCCAGCAGCGCGCCCAGCTTGGCCGGGTCGTTGAGCAGGTTCTTGTTGATGGGCGTTTCGATGGCCCCTGGCGCGATGGAATTGATCGTGATGTTGTAGGGCGCCAGCTCGATGGAAAGGTTCCGGGTGAGCATTTTCACGCCGCCTTTGCTGGCGCAATACGAAGCGAAGTGCGGAAAGGGCAGCTCTTCGTGCACGGAACTGATGTTGATAATCTTGCCCGCCGCTTTGCCCGCCATGCAGTTCCTTACGAACGCCTGGGTGATAAAAAAGAGTCCTTTCAGGTTGACGTTCAGGACCGCGTCGTAATCCGCTTCGGTCACGTCCCAGAAGTCCGCGCGCCGCTCCAGGCCGGCGTTATTGATCAGCACGTCGATTTTGCCGAATTGCGCCGCGGTGTCGGCGATGAACTTCTGGCCCTGCGCAACGTCGCCGACGTCGTATTGCAGCGCGGCCACTTTGCG
>DATKLU010000048.1:0-3419 GCA_035542235.1 Dongiaceae bacterium | reverse complement strand
TCGCACTCTTCCTTGGATTCCGATTCGGTCGGTTCGATCATCAGCGCGCCCGGCACGATCAAAGGAAAGGCCGTGGTGTAAGGGTGGAAGCCGTAATCGATCAATCGCTTGGCGATATCCATGGTGTTCACGCCGTTGCGTTTCTGGATGGCGTCGCTGAAAACGACTTCGTGCATCGAGGGCAGGGAATAGGGCAGATCGAAAACGCCCTCCAGGTGCTTGCGGATGTAGTTGGCATTCAATACGGCATCTTCGGTAGCCTGGCGCACGCCCGGGCCGTAGGCCAGGATGTACGCCAGCGCGCGAACCAGCACGCCGAAATTTCCCCCGAACGCGCGCACCTTGCCGATGGCGTCGGGCCGCGCCGATTCCAGCGCCAGCTTGCCGCCCTCGCGCTCCACAAGAATGGGCAAGGGCCGGAACGGCTCGAGAATTTTCTTCATCGCCACCGGGCCCGCGCCCGGACCGCCGCCGCCGTGCGGCGTGCTGAAGGTCTTGTGCAGGTTCAGGTGCATGACGTCCACGCCGAGGTCGCCAGGCCGGGTCACGCCGGTCAGAGCGTTCATGTTCGCGCCATCCATGTATAGCAGCGCGCCTTTGGCGTGCAGAATTTCCGCGATTTCCGGAATACGCTCTTCGAAGATCCCCAGCGTCGAGGGGTTGGTGATCATCAGCGCCGCCACGTCTTCCGTCACCAGGTCGCGCAATTTCTCGACGTCAATCTGCCCGTGCGATTCGGACTTGATGTTTTCGACTTCGTAGCCGGCAATGACGGCGGTGGCCGGGTTCGTTCCGTGCGCCGAATCCGGAATCAACACCTTCTTGCGCGCATTCCCTTGCCGCTCCAAGTAGGCCCGGATCAGCAGCAGGCCGGTCAATTCGCCTTGCGCGCCGGCAGCGGGTTGCAGGGTGATGGCGTCCATGCCGGTAATTTCCAGCAGGCACCTTTCCAGCAGTTGCAGGATCTTGAGGCAGCCTTGCGAAAGCTCTTGCGGCTGGTAGGGATGCTCGCTCGCGATGCCGTCGAGTCGCGCGACCAGCTCGTTGACCCGCGGGTTGTACTTCATGGTGCAGGAACCGAGCGGGTACATGCCGAGATCGATGGCGTAGTTCCAGGTGGAAAGCCGGGTGAAGTGGCGTACCACCTCGATCTCGCTCACCTCGGGAAATCCTTGCACGCCTTCGCTGCGCGCGTGTACGCCGAGGGCCTTGGCTGGATCAATCTTAGGCACGTCCAGGGCCGGAAGTTCGAAGGCGCGCTTGCCCGGCGAGGATTTCTCGAAAATCAAACCTTCGCCCTGGCTGGTGTGCCGCGAGGCTTTCTTGATGTTGTCGCTCATGGTCTGGTGATCTTTCCCGTGGTTAGAGCGGCTTACTGAGAATTTCCTGCAGCGCCTTGGCGAAGCGCTCGATCTCCGCCCGCGGCATTGTTTCCGTCACGCACACCAGGCCGTGCTTGCTCAGCTCCGGGTACGGCGTTCCCAGCGCATAGGGCCCGCAAATTTTGGCGCGCAGCAGGTCCGAGTTGATCATGCGCACCGAGCGCGGGAATTCCAGGGTGAACTCGTTGAAAAACGCTCCGGCAAACGCGCGCTTCACGCCCGGAACCTTCTCCAGTTCGCCCAGTGCGAATTGCGCCTTGGCCATGTTCTGCTCGGCCATTTCGCGCAAACCTTCCTTGCCGAGCAGGGTCAGATGCACGGTTGCCGCCAGCGCGCACAGCGCCTGGTTGGTGCAGATGTTGGAAGTAGCCTTTTCGCGGCGGATGTGTTGTTCGCGCGTGGCCAGCGTCAGCACGAAGCCGCGCTTGCCTTCCGAGTCCACGGTCTGCCCGGCAAGGCGGCCCGGCATCTGGCGCACGAATTTGTCGCGCGAGGCGATCACCCCGGCGTATGGTCCGCCGTAACTTGGCGCCAGGCCGAAGCTTTGCGCTTCCATCGCCACGATGTCCGCCTCCGCCGGCGCCCGCACCGCGCCGAGGGAAACACCTTCGGCGATGGAGACAACCAGCAGGGCGCCCGAAGCGTGCGCCGCGTCGGCGAGGCTCGGCACGCTCTCCAGCACGCCCAGGAAATTGGGAGACTGCACGACCACCGCGGCAACGTCATCACGCAAGGCCGACTTCAGCGCGGCCACGTCCAGTGTGCCGCTCGCGCCGTAAGCGATCTCTTCCACCTGTAATCCGGAGTTCTTCGCGTACGTCTTCAGCACGTCGCGATACTCCGGGTGAACGGTTCGCGCGACCAACACCCGCCGCCGCCCCGTCAACCGCTCGGCCATCAGCACCGCTTCCGTCGTGGCCGTCGAGCCGTCGTACATCGAAGCGTTGGCCACTTCCTGTCCGGTCAACTGGCACATGAGCGTCTGGAATTCGAAAATCGCCTGCAGCGTGCCTTGCGTGATCTCCGCCTGATAGGGTGTGTAGGAAGTGAGAAATTCGCCGCGCAGCAGAATGGTGTCGGTGATCACCGAGCGCAGGTGCTGGTACACGCCGGCGCCGAGAAAGCTGCTGTAGCCCAGCGCGTTTTCGCCCGCGCGCTCCTTGAAATACTGGATGACTTCGGTTTCGGACAGAGGTCCCGGCAGCGCCAGCGGCTTCTTCAGCCGGTACGGCTCGGGAATGGATTCGAACAACGCTTCGATCGATTTGGCCCCGATCGCGGCCAGCATTTCTTGGCGTTCGGAAGGACTCTTGGGGAGGTAGCGCATCAGGCCGAGGCTTCCTTGCCTTTCGCCGCGATGTACTGTTCGTACGCGGGACCGTCCATGAGCGCCGCCACTTCAGCGGGATTCGCCAGCTTCACCTTCACCAGCCACGCCGCGCCGTGCGGGTCGCTGTTGAGCGTTTCCGGTTTGTCATGCAACGTGCCGTTGGCTTCCAGAACTTCGCCGGCCGCCGGCGCGTAGATTTCGCTGACCGCCTTGACCGATTCAACGGAGCCGAAAGACTTGCCGGTCTCCAGTTTTGCGCCGGGCGCGGGCAACTCCACAAAGACCACGTCGCCCAGTTCGCTTTGCGCGTAGTCCGTGATGCCGATGGTGGCGACGCCGTCCTTCACGTCCACCCATTCATGTTCCTTCGTGTAGCGATAATTTGCCGGATACCCCATGAACCACCTGCCCCTCGCCGCGTCCGCGGCAGTTTCAATTCGTCGCTGCTGCTTGACCCGCCGCGCTCTTCCTCGCCCGCTTGTAGAACGGGGTTGGAACCACCAGCGCCTTCACCTTCTGTGCGCGTACTTCCACGTAGACATTGCCGCCCGGCGCCGCGTGCGCTGGAGGAACATACGCCAGCGCGATGTTTTTGCACAACGTCGGAGAAGGCGAACCGCTGGTTATCACTCCGATCTCTTCTCCCGCCGCGTCGAACACCTTATAGCCGTCGCGCGCGATGCCGCGCTCTACCATCTCCAGGCCGA
>DATKLU010000047.1:0-2394 GCA_035542235.1 Dongiaceae bacterium | reverse complement strand
ATGGTGGGTGACAACTTCGGCATCAGCTTTGCCGGCGTTGCGCTGGTTGCGTACATGTCGAGCCTCACCAATCTTGGATACACCGCCACACAGTATGCGCTGCTGAGTTCAACCTATGCGTGGCTGGGGAAGATCTTGAAGGGGTTTTCCGGCGCTGCTGTCGAAAGCCTGACCCCCAGGTACGGCCCGATTCACGCCTTAGGCATTTTCTTTATCGCTTGCGGACTGACCGGTGTGCCGGCGGTCCTTCTGTTCGCGGCATTGGGATACTGGCACAAGCGGAAGCAAGCGGCCGCGGCCGAAGCCTAGCAAAGACGGTGCCGGAAAGTTCGCGGTGGCGCCGGCTTCTGGCAGGCGAGCAGGCTTGTCGCCCCTTCGATGCTCAGGGTAAACGTGATGGCGGAGCTACCATCTACCTTGGCCGATCTGGGGATTGAGAGATGGCGCAGAGTTGGCGTTCCCGGGCCTAGTTCTTGTTTAGCAGTACCGGGGTGCCGCGGCCGATGCCGAGGGTTTTTGCAGCGCTGCCTTTGTTCACGCCGACTTCGAGCAGGCCGCTGGAGCCGATAAAGGCGAAGGCTTCGCCTGGAGTGCCGTTGGCAAACGTGGGCACCAGTTTGCTGATGGCGTGGCTGCCCACCTGCAATTTGATATCGCCCTTTTCGATGACGGTCGAGGGCAAATCTTCCGCGCGGAAATTCGTGATCAGGTTGCCGTAGGAATCCACCTTGAGCACCACGCCCTTGAGCAAGCCGTCCGACTCCTTCGGGCGGGGCAACGCGAACCGCTTGAAGTCCGTGATTTCTTCGCCCATGCTGCCGGGCTGCCAGTTCTTGGAGAGCCAGCCGGCGACGGCGGCAAAAACGTCGCGCCCGTGGAAGGTTTTGCTGACCGGCTGCAGGAAATAATGTTCGGCGGTCAGATGGCGGACGATGAATTGCTGTTCTTTTTCGTAGACTCCGGAGAGCACGCCGTTATCCGGCGCGATGAAATATTGATTCTGGCCGCTGACGAGAATCGGGCGGCGATCCGTGCCCACGCCGGGGTCCACAATCACGACGTGAATGGTGCGCGGCGGGAAATAGGCATACGAGTTGGCGATGGCCATAGCGCCGTCGAGCAGGTCAAACGGCGTCACACCGTGCGTGATGTCCACAATCTGGGCTTCCGGATTGATTTTGAGAATGACGCCCTTGAGCACGCCCACGAGGTGGTCGCTGGTGCCGTAATCGGTGGTCAACGTAATGATCGGATTCGTCAAATCTCTCCCCCTGATTGGAGAAAGTTCCCATTCGCAGCAGGATGGAGAGGCATCCCGCTCTTTTGACGCTATCCGACGCCGCCCCCGGAATCAAGAACGCCCGCGCAGAGCGCTGCGCAAGCGGCAACGGTGCAGGCGCGGCGGCTTGCCTGCCCTGCCGAGTTTAAGCGGCCCAACCGACTTGCTTGCGTTCCCGGGGGGCGCGTCGTACGATTTGAAATTGGTGTGTCACGCGGATTTCCCGTTGTGCATTGGTGTGTAGTGCCGCCCGAAATTGGCCGGGTGTGCCGCGTGGCCGGAGTGTGGTCCAGGAGAATTTCCGCATGAAATCGGTCGTGGTGGTGGGCGCGCAGTGGGGCGATGAAGGCAAGGGCAAGGTCGTCGACTATCTCGCGGGGTCGTTCGATTACATCGCGCGCGTGGCCGGCGGGCACAATGCCGGGCACACCGTCATCGTCGGTAAGGACCGCTACGTTCTCCAGCTAATCCCCTGCGGCATTTTGCGGCCGAAGCAGCACGTGATCATCGGCCCAGGCGTGGTGGTGGATCCGACGGCGCTGGTGAACGAAATTGAAATGCTTTCGAAGGCGGGCATCAGCGTTGCGGGGCGGCTGCACGTCAGCAATCGCGCGCACCTGATTTTTCCGTACCATCGCGAGCTGGACAAGGCCGCCGAATCCGCGCGCGGGGAAAACAAGATCGGGACAACGTCGCGCGGTATTGGCCCCGCGTACGAAGACAAGATGGCGCGGCGCGGCCTGCGCGTGGCCGACTTGCTGACGCCGGAGCTTTTCCGGGAGAAGGCGGCGCGAGTGGTGGCGGAGAAGAACCGGCTGGCGCGCGGAGCGTATGGCGCCGACCTCGATTTCACGAACGAAGTGGAAGAGACGCTGCGGCTGGGCGAGAAAATCAAGGCGTATATCTGCGACACGGCCGAGCTGACCAATCGCGCGCTGGATGAGGGCAAGTCCGTGCTGTTCGAAGGCGCGCAGGGCACGATGCTGGACATCGACCATGGGACTTATCCGTTCGTGACTTCGTCGAGCGCCACTTCCGGCGGTGCGACCACCGGGATGGGCGTGCCGCCGACGAAAATCCGCCACGTGCTTGGCGTCTCGAAGGCCTACACCACG
>DATKLU010000046.1:0-15645 GCA_035542235.1 Dongiaceae bacterium | reverse complement strand
CACGACAACAAGGGCGTGCAATCGGCCACGCTCAACCTCTACGCAAAGATCACTACGCCCTCCGGCAAAGTCGTGCAGACTTTTGAAGAAGCCATTTCTCGCGATATTCCGCAATCGCTCTTCGCAAAGTCTCTGGAGCAGTCTTCCGTATTCCAGAAGGCCGTTCCGCTCCGCCCCGGTCTGTATCGTCTCGATGTTTTCGTCAAAGATGTGGAGAGCGGCAATCTCGGCGTGATCGGCACGGCGCTACGCGTGCCGCGTTTCGAAGACGCCAGCATCGCCGCCAGCACGCTCATTCTGGCGGACCAGATACAGTCTGTTCCTTCCAATCAGATCGGCGCGGGTCCATTCGTATTCGGATCGTACAAAGTCCGGCCGCGCCTCTCGCGCGAGTTTTCCGCGTCAGAGCAGATGGGCATCTTTCTGCAGCTATACAACCTGCAGCCCGATGAGGCCCTCCATCATTCGTCCGTGATCGTTACGTATCGTCTGCTGCGGGATGCCCACGAGGTCTGGAGCGCAACCGAAACTTCGGACACGATGCGGCAATCCGGCGAGCAGGTGACCCTCAATCGCCTGGTGCCGCTCTCTCCGTTCGCCCCGGGCAAGTACACACTGGAACTCTCGGTACTTGATCGCGTGTCCGGCCACTCGCTCACGCGTTCAGCCGATTTCACGATCAAGCCATAACTCGGTATTGAGACGCACGCGCTGTGCGATTTCGCGCGCCTGCGGCAACTTGGGAACCAACCGCACCTGTGCTAACTTTTTTTGGTGATGACCCAGCGTATTGGCGTGCTTCTTTCCGGCCGCGGCTCCAATTTCGAAGCTCTTGCAGATAGCGTCGCCGCCGGCCGCATCCCCGGCGCCGAAATTGCCCTGGTGCTCAGCAATCGCGAGGGCGCGCCGGGCATTGCACGCGCGCAGCAACGCGGGATCGCGGCGCGGGTCCTTCCTTCGAAAGGTTTGGAACGCGAAGCGTATGATCGGCAGGTGGTGGCCGCGCTGCGCGAAGCCGGTGTGGACCTGATCTGCCTCGCCGGTTACATGCGCCTGCTCTCGCCATATTTCGTTGCCGCGTTTCCGCAGCGGATTCTGAATATCCACCCTTCGCTCTTGCCCTCGTTTCCCGGCCTGGAATCGCAGAGGCAGGCGCTGGACTATGGCGTCAAGTACGCCGGCTGCACGGTGCATTTTGTGGACGAAAATCTCGACGCCGGGCCGATTGTCCTGCAGGCCGTGGTGCCGGTGGAGGATGGCGACACGGAAGAGACGCTTGGCGCGCGCATACTGAAAGAAGAGCACCGCATCTACACGGAAGCCGTTGCGCTGGTGCTCTCCGGAAAATTCCGCATCGCGGGCCGCCGCGTGGTGCGCTCATGACGGGTCGCGTCCTGTTGACGGTGGTCGCGGGCCTCGCATTCGCAAACACAGCGCCAGCCTTCGCGCAGCTCGAACCCGATCGCTGCGCCGAGTACCGCGGCACGCTCGGTGAACGCACCGTTATCGGCATGAGCCTGCTCGCGCACGATCAGAAACTGACCGGCAGCTATTTCTACGCAAAATACCTCAAAGACATCGCTCTTGCCGGGTCATACGCGTCCGCGCGCGACATCGTTCTGGAAGAGCGCGACGCCAGCGGCAAACTTCAGGGCAAGTTCACCCTGCGTTTTGTGGAATCCGATCCCTCGCGAAAATCCGAACGGCCGCTCACCGCCGATGTCCTTCGCGGCACCTGGAGCAGCGCTTCCGGACAGAGGTCCTTGCCGGTTTACCTGGCGCTCGAAACCATGGGCGGCAGCCAGTGCACGCCGCGCTATGCGGTCGCGGGCGCCAGCGACGATGCGCTGGTTGAGCGCAACGCCCAAGCCTTTTACAACGCCGTGGCGAAAGGACAGAAAACCGTCGCGGCCAAGTTCGTCCGCTACCCCGTCTCGTTTACCCTTAACGGCAAACGCCGCAAGGCCGCCAATGCCGCGGAATTTCTGCAATACTACGAGCGCATTTTCACGCCGGCTTTCGTCGCCAAAATTGCCGCCGGCGTCCCGCATCATATGTTTGCTAACGCCCAGGGCATTATGATTGCCGACGGAGCGGTCTGGTTCGACGAAAGCGGGAAGGTTACGGTTCTCAACAACGGCGATCGCAACGCGCAATGACCACTGCCTACAAGACGGTTGATGAACAGCTCGCCTATCTAAAAAAGGGCGTGCACGAAATCATTCGCGAAGAAGATCTGCGCACCAAGCTGGAGCGCTCGCGCAAGACCGGCAAGCCGCTTCGCGCCAAACTGGGCGTGGATCCGACCGCGCCCGATATCCATCTCGGCCACACCGTGGTGATCCGCAAGCTCAAACACTTTCAGGACATGGGCCACACCGCGGTGTTCCTGATCGGCGATTTCACGGCCATGGTCGGCGATCCCACCGGGCAGAGCGAGACCCGGCCGCCGCTCTCCCGGGAACAGGTGCAAGCCAACGCCAAGACCTATCTGGAGCAGGTATTCAAGATTCTGGATCCCGGCAAGACCGAGATTCGCTACAACAGCGAATGGCTGGACAAGCTGTCCAGCTACGACATCGTCAAACTCTGCGCGAAGTATCGCGTGGCCCGCATGCTGGAACGCGAAGATTTCCATAACCGCCTGGTCAACCAGCAGCCCATTTCGGTGCACGAATTTCTCTATCCGCTGCTCGTGGCCTATGACTCGGTGGTTCTTGAAGCCGATGTCGAGCTCGGCGCCACCGAGCAGAAGTTCAATCTGCTGATGGGCCGGGAGATCCAGCGGGAATACGGCCAGGAATCGCAGGTGTGCATGACCATGCCGATCCTGGTCGGGCTCGACGGCGCGCGCAAGATGTCCAAAAGCCTGGGCAACTACGTGGGCATCACCGAGCCGCCGCAAGAAATGTTCGGCAAGATGATGTCTATTCCCGACGATCTGATGTGGAGTTACTACGAGCTGGTGACGGACCGGACGGAAAAGGAGATCGCCGAATTAAAGACTGCGGTGGCGTCCGGCCAGCTGCATCCCATGGACGTCAAGATGCGCCTCGGGGAAGAAGTCGTCTCGGTGTTCCAGGGCGCCGAAGCCGGCCGCAAGGCCGCTGAAAATTTCCAGCGGGTATTCCGCGACCGCCAGGCACCGACGGAAGTGCCGGCCCAAAAGATCCCGCGCGGCCCGGCAAAAAAGCTGACTGCGCTATTGGTTGAACTGAACCTGGTCCCGTCCAAGAGTGAAGCGGAACGCCTCATCAAGCAGGGCGGCGTGGAAATCAACGAGCAGCGCGTGGACGATTTCCGCAAGGACATGGACCTTTCGCAGCCCGCGGAGTTTCTCCTGCGCGCTGGAAAAAAGAAGTTCCTCCGCCTGATCGTGGAATAGATCCGGCGGCCTTACTGGTCGCCGCCGATCTCATCAAAGTATGGCGTGCACTCCATGAGCTTCGCCGCGGTCCCGTCGTGGACGGCGAACTTCGCGTGCTGGTCGCGTTCGTAGCCGTTGCGCCACAGCGAAGCGCTGCCGTACACGCCGTCTTTATTCAGCGCATAAAAGTAGATGTGGAAGGTGCCCAGCTTTTTCTTGTCGTTGTTATAGTTGCGCGCCACGCGGTGCAGCGCCTCCAGGCACGCGTCGGTCGGGCTCATGCCTTTGCGCATCATCTCCACGATGGTGTGACCGCCGGAAATCTTGATATTTTCTTCGCCCTTGCCGGTGGAGCCCGCGCCGCCTACGTCGCCGTCCACATAGAGCCCCGCGCCGATGACCGGCGAATCGCCCACGCGTCCGGGAATTTTCCACGAGAGGCCCGAAGTCGTGGTGGTGCCGGAAATTTCGCCCTTGTCATTCACGGCCAGGCAGTTGATGGTCCCGGTCACAGGGTCCTGAATCACTTGCATCGCGCGTGCCATCAGCGCTTCGTCGCCCTGGCAGATGTCCGCAAGCCGCTGCTGAAACTCCGCCGAGTGAAGGGGATTGGCGTCGCGCCTCGCGGCGCTCTTGCCGTTCCACTCCGGGCTGTCAATTCCCGGTCGCCAGTTGAAGGACGAAGCGGCCTTCCACGCCAGCCAGATTTTCCGCGAGTGGTCGGTCAGCAGGTTCATCTCTTCGAACCCTTCCGCCACCGCGAAGCGCCGCGCCCCGTCGCCCACGATCATCACGTGGTTGGTGCGCTCCATCACGGTCTTCGCCAGCCTGGCCACGTTCTTGATCCGGCGCACGCTCGCCACCGAGCCGGCCCTGCGCGTGGGGCCGTGCATGACGCTGGCGTCCAGCTCCACTTCGCCTTCTTCGTTCGGCAGCCCGCCGTAGCCCACCGAGTCGTCGTTGGGGTCGTCTTCCACCACCGTCACCGCGGCCACCGCCGCGTCCAGGGTGTCGCCGCCGCTCTTCAGAATGTCCATGCCCTTCTGCAGCGCATTTACCCCGTTGGCGCTGGAAATTATCACCGGCCGTTTACCGGTCGCCACGCCACCCAGCGGCCCTTTGGCCTCGCTTGCCGCCGCTTCGCCGGCTCCCAGCAAACTGCCCGAGCTCGCTGCTGCCGTCCCCGCGAGCGACGTCAAAAAGAATTTCCGGCGCGACCACAAACTCATAATCCCTCCACTCGATTCTGCAGCGCTGCGCTGGCGAGTTCCGCCGTTTGCCAAGCAGTCCGTCACTATACAGGCGGCCTCAACATCCCGCAACGCGAAGTGCTTGCCCCGATCGCCGATTGCGATTCGCTGCGCATGGCCCGCTTGCAGTCCCGCGCCGCCGCGTGCACAATCGAGTCACCCCCTCATGATTCAGATTACTCACGTAACCAAGGAGTACGACCTCCCTCCCGGCAAGGAAGGTAAACTTGTCGCCGCGGATAACCTTTCCCTCAGCGTTCCGCGCGGCGAAATCTACGGCCTGGTCGGCCCGAACGGCGCGGGCAAAACGACTACCTTGAAGATGGTTTCCGGCCTTCTCGTTCCCACCGCCGGCAAGATCACCGTTAACGGCGTGGATGTCCTGGAAGAGCCGGAGCAGGCACAGCAGCACATCGGCTATCTCTCCGATTTCTTTTCCGTGTACGACGACCTCAAGGTTTTCGAGTATGTCGAGTACTTCGCCCACGCATACAAGATGGATTCGGCCGTCATCCCCGGCCGCGTGCGCCAGGTCGTGGCCCGCCTCGGCCTGGAATCCAAGTACGACTCCTTCGTTGGCGGCCTCTCGCGCGGCATGAAGCAGCGGCTCGGCATCGCTCGCGCCGTGGTGCACAACCCGCCGCTGCTGATTCTCGATGAACCTGCTTCCGGCCTCGATCCCAAAGCCCGCACTGAGCTCAAGGACCTGTTGCGGGCCTTCCATCAGGAAGGCAAGACCATTTTCATCACCTCGCACGTCCTGCAGGACCTCCAGGAGCTTTGCACCTCGCTGGCGATTCTGGAAAAGGGCAAGCTGCTGCGCCACGGCAAAATCGCCGAGGTTATGCGCGAAGCCGGCCGCAGCCGCCGCGTAACGGTTCGCCTCGCTGAAGCAGGCTTCGATCTTCTTGCGTGGTTTGCGGCCCGGACCGACGTGGCCGAAGTGCGCGCCGGCGAAACGCCCGCGACCTCGGCGAACTTCGTCTTTCCGGGCAGCGACCTGGACCTGGCCACGCTGGTGCGCGCTCTGGTCACAAGCGGCGCCCCGGTTTGTGCGGTCGAAGAACATACGGAGTCACTCGAGCAGCTTTTCTCCCGCCTCTCCAGCGGCGAGGTGATGTGATGACGCTCTTCGCAAATGCCGAATTGGGGCGCAACATTACCGCGCAACTCCGCCCGCGCAAGCTGCTCATGGTCGCGGCCATCTGCCTGCTGCTTTCGGTCTGCATAACTTACGCAATGTTCTTCGGCCCCGCCAACCGCGCGCCCGACCAGATCAGGACCACCGGCGAAGAACTCCTGGGTATCTCGTTCTATGTGCAGGCGCTGATTCTTGGAGCCGGCGGCAGCATCGCCTGCCTCAACAACGTGTTCCGCGAAAAAGATCGCAACTCCTTCGACTTTCAGCGTCTCACACGCCTTACGCCGCTCGAGCTGACCCTCGGCAAGCTCTTTGGCGCACCGGCCTTGATGTACTTCATCTGCCTGTGCTTTCTGCCCATCACGCTCGTCGGGGCCATCGCCGCGCACGCTCGCATCACGTTCTTTCTGGCGGCCTATGTTGCCCTCTTCGTTTCCTGTGTGGCGCTGCATTCCCTGGCCCTGGTTTTTTCCGTGCTTTCGATCCGCGGTTCGCAGACCGGCGGCATCATCCTGCTGCTGATTTTCTTCTGGCTGAGCTCCTTTGGCGGGGTCTATCCGGGCAGCACTTTTCATCTCGGGCCGCTCGGACCCTACTCTGCACCGCACCTTGCGGTGCAACGCACCTGGGATGTGATGTCCAAAGCCTCGAGCGAGCCCACGGTTTACTACGGATTCGCCGATGAATTCTTCGATAGCACCGTTCACCATTTTCCCGTTCTCGTGGTCGTTGATACCCTGCTCGCCGCCTGGTTCCTGCTGGCCGTGGTCCGTAATATCAAGCGCGATCCCGCGCAATACGAACTCTATTCACCCGGGCAATTCCTGCTGTTCGCGCTTTTTTTGAACATTTTGCTGGTGGGATTTTTCAACTGGCATCAGTACGACAAGGATCCCTTCCACAACAAGAACACCGACTATTCCTATGTCGTGACCCTGCTTGCGCTGAACATCGGCGTTTTCACTTTGCTGGGCCTGGCGCTGCTGCGCAATCGCGAACGTGAACGGCGCATCCTGCATCTTCGCGGCGGCGCGGTCTCTTTGCTCGAACGGTTGTGGCCCGCGCCGCCCCTGCTGGTGGGAACGCTTGCGGCCGGTGCCCTGATCCTGGCGCGCTCCCTGACTTCCGCTTCGGTCACGCGCGCCGAGCTGCCTATCGAGATCGTGCGCGTGCTCTTCTTTTCCTTCTGGCTGATCCGCGATTTTCAGTTTCTGCAGTGGGCTGGAATGCGCCGTGGCAAGAATTCACTGACTCTTGGAGTGATCTATCTCGCCGTGTACTACATCTGCACCACGACTGTGCTCGAAGCTCTGCACCTGCTGGATGGCGAGCGATTCGCGTTTTCCGGGTTCTTCCTGCCAACCGCCGTGTTCAGCCTCGACCAGCACACGTTTTACGCGAGTCACGCGCTGTGGATCGCCGCCCTGGTGTTCCAGGTCGCCGTGGCCATCTTCTTCGTGACGCTGCGCCGCAGCCAACTGGCCGAGCTCTCCGCCCCCGCATCCGCCCCCGCCCCCGCCGCGAATTAAGCCTTCGCGCGCTCCTCGTTCCATCCAGGTACCCGCGCCCTCCCGAGCAGGCATTCCGCAGCGCGGACACCGAGATACACGCTCTGCGCCACGCCGTGGCCGGAGAATCCGCCGAGCACGATCACCTTGCCGCTGCGTGAGTCGTGACGAAAAACCGGAACAAAATTCCGCGTCAGCAGAATCGGCCCACCCCAGCGATGCGTCACCCGGATATTTTCGAGCGCCGGATGCAGACCACGCACCCGTCGCTCCAGCTCGCGCAAACGGTGCGCCGCCGCGCCTCTCCGGACGTCCACTTTTTCCAGTCCGCCCCAGAGGGCCTCGCCGCGCTTTCCGTTGCGGCGCAAACGCTCGGCAAATCCCGGGACCAGTCCGCTGCCAAACACCATTCCGCCGTTTCGCAGCGGTCGTCCCCACAAATACGGAATGTCCACGGTATAGAACGGACGGCCGGACCTCATGCCGATGGCTTCCCGCTGCCGCTTCGTCAGCGGGGCAGTGGCGATCGCGAAAGTCAGTTTGGGCTCTGGCCGCGCGCCGCGAAACGACTTTTCGGTGACGTGCAATCCACCCGCATTGGTCGCCAGAAGAATCTTGCCCGCAAGGACGCTGCCCTCGACCATGCGTCCATTGCGCCTACAGCGCACACGCAAACGCAACGGCTGCGAAAACTCCAGGCCGACCACTTCCGCCTCTTCCGCAATCGTCACGCCGCTTTTTTTCGCTGCGCGCGCAAGGCCGCTCAGCACTTTTCCCGGGTTGACGCTTCCGCCCGGGACCTGCCCCACCGCGCGCACTCGCCCGGAATCGCTCCAATCAATGGGCGAATCCTTCAGCGGCCGTATCCGCTTGCCCTCCATGGACCATTCACCGCGCCCGATTTCCCAGACGCCCGGCAAGCGCACGTCGCCGTCCACGCGCAGGTCGCGCAGAATTTTTCTGTACCCGCGAAGCACGTCGCCGAGTCCCGGCAAATCTCCCGCGGCACTCGCGGCCAACGCCATGCCGCCGGTCCGGCCGCTGGCTCCGTTGCCCAACCGCCCAGCCTCCAGCAGCAGCACGGACTTGCCCGGCGCCTTGCGTTTCAGCCAGGCCGCAGCCGCAAGTCCTGTGAAGCCTCCGCCCACCACGGCAAAATCCACGGCGGCCGGCAACCGCTTTATGCCGCCACGAAAGGTGATGGTCCAGGGCGTCTTACCCCAATGCTGTTTGCGCTTGGCCATAGGTCCCCGTCCGATGCTAACCCGTCCTGGGAAAGGGGGAAGTGGGCTGCGAGAAAAGTTCTTGACAAACAGTAAGCCATAGCTTACGGTAAGTCTGTACTTACGATATGTTCACACAAGATATCCAGCTCGACGCACTGGGCGACTCCACGCGCCGCGCCATTCTCGCGCGTCTCCTTCAGGAGGGCCCGCTGCCTGTCGGGAAATTGGCGGAGGACTTTCCTGTTTCGCGCCCGGCCATCTCCCAGCACCTGCGCGTTCTGAAGCAGGCCCGGCTGGTCACGGATCGAGCGGAGGGCAACCGCCGCCTCTACCAGCTCGATCCGGCGGGATTCGAAAACCTGCGCGAATATTTTGAGCAGTTTTGGGGGCAAGCTTTGCAGGCCTTTCAACGCAAGGTCGCAGAGCTCGAAACCCGCGATGTCCAAGCAGAGGAGCAAACATGAGCAGCGCCGCGAATCGGGACCTCGAACCGGTGCGAAAAAGCGTCGTGGTGCAGGCCGACGCAGCCCGCGCCTTTGAACTCTTCACGTCGGGCTTCGATAGCTGGTGGCCGCGCACTCACCACATCGGCAAGTCGCCGATGACCAGAGCCGTGCTGCAAGGTCACGTCGGCGGTCGTTGCTACTCCGAGCAGGAGGATGGAACGGAGTGCGACTGGGGCCAGGTCACGGAGTGGGACCCTCCTCGGCGCCTGGTCTTCGCATGGAAGATCAGCGCCGAGTGGAAATACGAACCGGATAATTCCAAGTGCAGCGAGGTGGAGGTCCGCTTTACGCCCGAGGCCGGGGGCGGCACCCGCGTGGATCTCGTGCACCGCGGGTTTGAGCGCATGGTCAACGGCGCCGATATGCGGGAAAAAGTCGGTGCGCCGGGCGGCTGGGGCGGGGTCTTGCAGGTGTACGCGGAGCGCGTTGCCAAGGAGGAGGATCAATGAAATCGGTGTGGTTGTTTCGTATTTCAGCGGCGGTGCTGTTCCTGTTCGGCGCGCTGCATACCTTCGGCTTCCTGACGTTCCGTCCCAAGGAAGCGGCGGGTCTGGCGGTGTGGAACGCCATGAATGAGGTGCACTTCCACGAGGGCAACGGCATCTTCAGTTATGGCGCGTTCTATCGGGGGTTTGGACTGTTTGTCACCATGGCCTTTTTCTTTTGTGCGCTGGTGGGCCTGCACCTGGCAAACACCGTGAAAAAGAACCCGGTAGCCGTAGGCTGGCTCGGCTGGGCACTGTTCGCTTTGCAGGCAGCAAACCTGGTATTGGCGTGGAGATATTTCGGCGCACCGCAGATTGCGTTTTCCCTCCTGGCCGCAGCTTGCACGGGTCTGGCAGCGGCGACGGTGCCGGGCGCCGCGAAGCTTCACGGCTAGCCCGCTGGCCGGATGGTTACGAGGAGCAGGACGGAAAAACTATTCAGTGCCTAGCGGCAGGAAGTATTGCGTGCCTTTGACGGGTTCCTGGAGGCGGCGGAGCAGCTGCTGCAGGTCCTCGTTGCGCGCGACAAAATCGATTTCAGACGTATCAATCACGAGCAGGTCGGAAGCCTCGTAGCGGAAGAAGAAGTGCTCGTAAGCGCGCGACACCTCTGCAATGTATTCGGTCGCGATGTGATTTTCTTCCTTCGCGGCTTTTTTGGCGATCCGCGCGCGCAAGACCTCGGGCTTGGCTTGCAGATAGATGACCAGGTCGGGCGGCGGAATGTCCCTGGCCAGAGCATCGTAATAGCGTTCGTAAAGCTTCAGCTCTTCGTCGTCGAGGTTGAGATTGGCGAAGATGCGGTCCTTCTCCATCAGGAAATCGGAGAGCAGGGGAGCTGGAGAATCGACGGCGAGGGCTTCCCGCAAGCGCCGCTGGCGCTCCATCAGGAAATACATCTGCGCGCGCAGGGCGGAACCCGGCTCTTCTCGATAGAAGCCGGCGAGGAACGGATTGTCTTCGCAATCGTAGATGCGCCGGGCGTGCAGGCGCTCCGCCAGAATTCGCGCAAGCGTGGACTTGCCAACGCGCAACGGCCCTTCGATGACAATATGGCGCGGAGCGTGCGGGCCACGCTGGGTTTTGGGAGCGCGCTTGGCGGAAGAGGATTCGTGCGCGGTCATCGTGATGCCGATGAGTATAACAAAGCCCCACAAAGACCGCAGATGTCAAATTTGTTGGCGAAGCATATAATCCAGCGCGCGCCAGGGAGAGCTTCGCGGCGCCGGCAGAGCCCACAGGAGAATCCAGATGCAGAAGCGTTTCGCGCGTGCAATGAAAACGGCGGTGCTGGCCGCGATGGTGCTGGCGAGCGCCGCGCTTGCCGACGATCAGGTGAAGGTGGCGGAAGGAACATTGCGTGGCACAGCGACGCCGGATGGCGCGGTGCGCATGTTCAAGGGCATTCCCTTTGCCGCGCCGCCGCTCGGCAATCTTCGCTGGAAAGCGCCACAGCCGGCCGCGGCCTGGTCGGGCGTGCGCGAGGCCGACAAATTCGGCGCGCCCTGCCAGCAGACCGATGTGTATCACGACATTTTCTTTCGCGACGCCCAGCCCAGCGAAGACTGCCTGAACCTGGACATCTGGATTCCCGCGGCGAAGCCCGCGGGCGGAAAATTCGCCGTGTTGCTGTGGTACTACGGCGGCGGCTTTGTGGCCGGCGGCGCTTCGGAAAAGCGCTACGACGGCGAAGCACTGGCACGCAAAGGCATCATTGTGGTGAACGCCAGCTACCGCCTGGGCGTGTTTGGATTTCTTGCCCACCCGGAGCTCAGCAAAGAATCGGGCCACAATTCTTCCGGCAACTACGGCTTGCTGGATCAGGTGGCCGCGCTGCAGTGGGTTGCGAAAAACATCGCGGCCTTCGGCGGCGATCCGGAAAAGATCACCATCGGCGGAGAGTCGGCGGGATCATTCAGCGTCAGCGCGCTGATGGCCTCGCCTCTTTCACGCAAGCTTATTCACGGAGCGCTGGGCGAGAGCGGGGCGTTCTTCCATAGCCCCACCAATCCGGGCCCGCTGCAGGTTTTGCCTCTCCACGAAGCGGAAGCGCACGGTGCGAAGTTTGCCGAAAGCATCGGCGCGCACTCTCTCGCCGACCTGCGCGCGAAGCCGGCGGACGAACTGCTTCAGGCCGCGTCCAAGCCGGGCGAAGGTTTCCGGCCCATCCTCGACGGCTACTATTTCCCCGCGACCGTGCAGGAAATTTTCGCGGCCGGGCAACAGAGCCAGGTGCCGTTGCTGGCGGGCTGGAACGCGGACGAAGTGAAAATGTTCATCCTGATGGCCCCGCAGAAGCCAACCGCAAAGAGTTTCGCGGAGCAGGCGGAGAAACGCTTCGGGGCGCGCGCTCCCGCGTTCCTCAAGCTGTACCCGGCGGCGACGGATGCGGAAGCGCTGACGTCCGCCGAGGACCTGGCGAGCGACGACTTCATCTCGTTTTCCACCTGGAAGTGGATTGAGATGCAGCGCAAGACCGGCAACGCCCCGGTTTATCACTACCGCTTTGAGCAGGTGCCCGCCACCAAGCCCGGGGAAATGCTGGGCAACATCCCGGCGAGCGAAGCAGGTTCGCGGCACGCATGCGAAATCGAATACGTCTTCGGCACCCTGAAGCTCGCCCATCCGGACACCCCCTGGACGGCCGGCGATTTCAAAGTCTCGGAAGAGATGACCAGCTACTGGGCAAACTTTGTGAACACCGGCAACCCCAACGGAAAGGGTTTGCCGCAATGGCCCAACTCCGAGGCCAAGAACGGTTACCAGGTGATGCACCTGAACGGCGCGGGAAGCGCTGCCAAACCGGACGCGCTGCGCGCACGCTACGAATTTCTGGACCAGACGAACTAGCGAAACCTGACAATTCCTAACCGGGCACGGCGGCGAGGCAGGGATTGCGGGAGGGCCCGGCCTCGTGCCAAAATGAAGAGTGACGCTTCCGGGCAAATTCAAGCCGAACTATTACAGTTTGTGGCGGCTGCTGACGCTGCTCCTGCTCCTGGTGTGCCGGGCGGCAGCGCAGAGCAACAGCGGGGAATTGCGCCTGAAAGTGCTGGACCCGCAGGGACTTCCCGCCGCGGTGACGGTGCGTCTGAGCAGCCTGGCCAACCAATACAACAATGAATTGCCGACGAATGACGCCGGAGAGGTGATTATCAAGAGGCTGCCGTATGGCCTGTACCAGGTGCAGATCGAACATTCGGGCTTCGCGACGGTCAACGAAACCGTGGAGATTCGTTCCGCGATACCTTCGGCGAAAACGGTGAATCTGGAACTGGCCGCGGCCGCGGCCAGCGTCACGGTGAACGCCAACGAGACACTGATCGATCCAGACCGGGCCGGCGCGGTGAACCGCATCGGCCGAGAGACGATCGAGTCGCGTGTAAGTTCGTTGCCCGGGCGGTCGCTGCAGGATCTGGTGAACACGCAGCCAGGCTGGCTGTATGAAGGAAATGCGGTGCTGCACCCGCGCGGATCGGAATACCAGACGCAGTTTGTGATCGACGGGATTCCGCTGACCGATAACCGTTCGCCGAGTTTTGGGCCGGAGATCGAGGCTGACGACGTAGATTCGCTGGCCGTCTACACGGCCGGTTTTTCCGCGGAGTACGGACGGAAAATGGGCGGCGTGGTGGAGGTCAACACCACCAAGGATTCACAGCCCGGTCTGCACGGGCAGGCGGTGCTGTCCGGTGGGAGTTTCGCGACGGCTGGGCTGTTTGCGCAGGCGCAGTACGGGTGGGGAAAAAACACGATCAGCGTGAGTGCCAGCGGCGACCAGACCGGGCGCTACCTGAATCCGGTGGTGCCGGAGAACTTCACGAACACCGGGACGACCGGCGACTATTCCGGGCGCTACGAGCGGGAGCTGACGCCGCATGACCGGATTACGCTGAGCGTGCGCCACGAATTTTCTCGGTTCGAGATTCCCAACGAGCAGGTACAGCAGGCGCCGCACGAGAATTTCTTCGACCCCGGCGCGCCTTTGGGCTCGCAACTACAGAACGCGGGCAACGCCGAGACCCTGGGCATCGCGAGCTACCAGCACATTTTCAGCGAGAATGTCGTGGCGGACGTGCGCGGGATGGTGCGGGACAACTCGAATTACCTGCAGTCCAACGGCTATGCGACCCCGGTGTACGCGACGCAGCGTAACCATTTCCGGGAAGGTTACTTCAAGGGAAGCGTGGCGATTCATCGCGGCCGGCATGAGCTGAAGATCGGCGTCGAATCCGACAACACATTTCTGTATGAGAACTTCGCCGACATCATCACCGATCCGCAGCAATTCGATCCGGATACGCCGCAAGCCTACGACTTCCAGGGCACGCAGCCGGCGCTGGAGCAATCGGCGTTCGTGCAGGACCTGATTCGCGCGGGCAATTGGGCCATCAACGTTGGCCTGCGCTGGGATCACTATCAACTGTTGGTAAATCAAAACGCCGTCAGCCCGCGCGTTTCCGTATCCCGTTTTTTCCCGAAGGCGGAGATGGTGCTGCACGGTACGTACGACCGGATTTTCCAGACGCCGTCGTTCGAGAACATCCTCATTTCAAGCTCGCCATCGGTGGTCTCGCTCAGTCATGAAGTACTCCGGCTGCCTGTCGAGCCCTCGCATGGCGACTATTTTGAGGGCGGCCTCTCCAAGGCTTTCTTTCGCAACCTGCGGCTGGATACGAACGTGTACCGTCGGCAGGTAAACAATTTTGCCGACGACGATCAGTTGCTGAACACGGCGGTGAGTTTTCCGATCGCTTTTCGAAAGTCCATGATCTACGGGGCAGAAGCGAAAGTGGAGATTCCCGACTGGCACCGTCTCTCCGGGTTTCTGAGCTATTCCTACATGGTCGGCAAAGCCTGGTTTCCGGTTACGGGCGGGCTGTTCCTGGGAGACGACGCGGAAGACGCAGCCAGCCAGTTGACCGGGCACTTTCCGATTTCGCAGGACCAGCGGAATACCTTCCGGACGCGCTTCCGGTATCAATTGCACCCCCGCGTCTGGTTTGCGGCCGGGCTGCAATACGACAGCGGCCTGCCGTTTGAGTTCACCGGGACAGAGGCGGACGCCGAGGCACAGTACGGACCGGCCGTGCTGGCGCGGGTGAATTTCGAGCGAGGGCGCGTGAAGCCGTCTTTGTCGCTGGACGTGTCGCTGGGGGCCGACTTGTACAAATCCGAGCGCGTGAAGGTGAGGCTTCAGGCGGACGCGCGGAACCTGAACGATCGGCTGAACGTGATTGATTTTGGAGGATTGTTTTCCGGGAACGCGATTGGGCCGCCGAGGAGCTTCTTCTTGAGACTGGCGACGAGTTTCTAGAATTCTCCGTATTTCTTTGCAGCGCGCTGCAAAATTTGGGTAGACGGTGGGTAGCACGCGCCGGTGAATCGCGAGGAGTTCATGAAGGTGGAGCGCCAAGCACCGGGAGTGACGGCGGACCCGACAGTGAGATAGCGCACCTGCCGGGTGTTTCGCGCCCACCATCCAGTTGTTGTAAACTAAGGGTGCGTAAAGCCATTCCCCGGTAGCTCAATGGTAGAGCATTCGGCTGTTAACCGAAGGGTTGCTAGTTCGAATCTAGCCCGGGGAGCCATTCTTTCAACGACTGTAGGTTGCTCCTGTACCGTCCGACGTTTCTAAAAGCCGGAACGACGGAAGCCCTTCTTCTCGATTCCGAGTTCATCAACAATCGGGTGGAATCCGCGGTGTCCGGCTCCACATGGGTACACGGAAAGCGCGGCACAACAGGGAACACTACGTGTCTCTTGGGTCACTCCACTTCACCAGATGCAGAGAGTGGAGTGAGGCTGCCGCCTCATTATGTCCCTACGACGAGCGGTTAGCTTGTTTGCGTGGTTGAGATTGAAGGCAGGATTCTGGAGGACAAACTAGAAAGCGGAGTCGTCACCGAAAATCTCCAAATTAATTTTACGACTTCGACGTTTTCTTTTCTTTTGCGAACCAATAGAAGAACCAGTCCAACGCACAAACGTCTTTTGCGCCGCATTGTTTCATGAAATCCTGCATGAGCTTCGCGTAGGCTTCATACCTACCGGCCATACCCGCGCCACGAATCGGTTGATAGCCAAAATGACGCAGCGTTGTTGCCACAGGAGCATTGTAAACGGGCCACTTCGAGGGGGCGTGGGCGGCCAGAATCTTGG
>DATKLU010000045.1:0-11888 GCA_035542235.1 Dongiaceae bacterium | reverse complement strand
ATGTATTGACGCTTTCGGATTGCAGGGACAAGCCGTCATCGGAGTAGGCGGACCCGTGCTCGACGGCGACTTGCAGTACACCGTGACCGAGGTTGATACCCGGGCGGTTCCCGAACCTGCCACGGCCTTGCTAGTGTCGCTTGGCGGGTGCTGCCTGGCACTTTACCGTCGCCGCAAGCAGCAGGCCGCCGTCTAGGGCTTCGCCTCGACCACCTGCCTCGGCGTCGCCTGCCGAGTGGTAGAATCGCGCCTCGTCCCAAGGAGCCGCCATGTCCGCCACTCGCCGCGAATTTCTGACCACTACCGCCATGGCCAGTCTGGCCCTCAAATTCCTTCCCTCGGCCGCCGCCAATCTTCCTCTGGCTTTTTCCACTCTCGGCTGCCCCAAGTGGACGTGGGCACAGACACTCGATTTCGCCTCGGCGCACGGCTTCTCCGCCATTGAGCTTCGCGGCATCCTGGGCGATCTGGACACTCCGGCGCGGCCCGAATTCGCACCAGACCGGATCGCCGCCACCAAAAAGGAAATCGCCGCACACGGCCTGAAGATAGCCAACATCGGCAGTTCATCGGAAATGCATCATGCCGATCCTGCCATTCGCGCCAAACACATCGCCGATGGCAAGCGCTTCATAGATCTCGCCGAGAAACTCGATTGCCCGTATGTCCGTATTTTTGGAAACAAAATTGAGGGCCCGCGCGAGGAGGTGGTCCACCGCGTGGCGGCCGGAATGCGCGAGCTGGCCATCTACGCTCAGCCCCGCAACGTCACCGTCATCATCGAATCCCACGGCGACTTCACCGATTCGCCCACGCTCAAGCAACTGCTCAGCGAAGCCAACCATCCGAACGCGGCGCTGCTCTGGGACGCCCACCACACCTTTGCCAGCTCGCACGAAGAGCCCGAAGTGACCGTGCGCGAGCTTGGCCCCTGGATCAAACACACCCATCTGAAGGATTCGGTTCTCATCAACGGCGAACGCCACTACGTGCTGATCGGCCGGGGCGACGTACCGCTGCCCCGCCAGCTAGCCGCGCTGCGCGCGATCAACTACAAGGGTTATTACTGCTTCGAATGGGAAAAACTATGGCACCCGGAAATTCCCGAGCCCGAAATTGCCTTTGCCGATTTTGCCAAGGTCTTCCCGACCTACCTGAAGGGGTGAGCGCTCTCGTAGTTCGTTGAGCTCCGGGTTGCCCGAATCCGTGCCCGAATCCGCCACCGGATGAATCAATAAGCCCGCGCAAAGATCGCGCGCTCCTTCGCCGCCTGCCCGCAGTACACGCACTTGCCCGTAGCCGCCGGAGCGCCCGCGCCCAGGACCGCTTCCTGGTCCAGAGGAATGCAACGCATTGTCGCGCGCGTCTCTTCCTTGATTTTTCCTTCGCAGTCGCCGCTTCCGCACCAGCCGGCGAACGCAAATCCCGTTTCCACTGCCTTCTTGAATTCGTCGTAGGTTCCCGCCGCGTGCGTGTTCGCCCGCCGGAACGCCAGCGCTTTATCGAACAGCGATTGCTGGATCTCCACCAGCAACTTTTCGATCGTCGCCGGCAAATCCGCCAGCGCCGCCGAAATCTTTCCCTCTTTGCCCGGACGGTCGCGCCGCGCGAGCACCGCCGCCTGCTTGGCCACGTCTTTCGGCCCCAGCTCCACGCGCACCGGTACGCCGCGCATCTCCCAGTCGTTGAACTTCCAGCCCGGGCTCTGCCCTTCTCGTTCGTCCAGCGTGACGCGAATCCTGGCCTTCACGAGTTGCGCCTTCAATTCCTTCGCGGCCGCCAGCACCACGGTCTTCTCTTCATCGCTCTTGAAGATAGGCACAATCACAACCTGATACGGCGCCAGCTTGGGCGGCAGCACCAGCCCTTGATCGTCGCCATGGACCATGATGATCGCGCCGATGAACCGCGTGGAAAGCCCCCACGAGGTGGTCCAGCAGTGCTGCAGGGCGCCGGTCTGATCCAGGTACTTCACTTCGAACGCCTGCGCAAAGTTTTGACCCAGGAAGTGCGAGGTACCTGCCTGCAACGCCTTCCCGTCGCCCATCATCGCTTCGATGGAGTACGTCCGGTCCGCGCCGGCAAATTTCTCGGCGTCCGATTTGGCGCCGGGAATCACCGGAATCGCGGCATCGTTGACCGCGAAATCCGTGTACACATCCAGCATCTGGCGGGTCTCATCTTCCGCTTCCTGCCGCGTGGCGTGCGCCGTGTGCCCTTCCTGCCAGTAAAATTCCAGGGTGCGCAGAAACAGCTTCGTGCGCAGCTCCCAGCGCACCACCGAATTCCACTGGTTCATCAGCACCGGCAGGTCGCGGTAGGACTGAATCCACTTGGACCACATGTGGCCGATGATCGTTTCCGAAGTGGGGCGCAGAATCAGGGGTTCCGCCAGTTCCTCGCCGCCGCCGATCGTCACAACGGCCAGCTCGGGGGAAAAGCCTTCGACGTGGTGTTTCTCTTTTTCGATGAAGCTCTTGGGGATCAGCAGCGGAAACGCCACGTTCTGGTGCCCTGTGGCCTTGAAGCGCCCGTCCAGCGACTGCTGGATGTTTTCCCACAGCGCCCAGCCGTAGGGCCGCACAATCATGCAGCCGCGCACCGGCGCGTAGTCCGCCAGTTGCGCCCTTAATACCAGCTGGTTGTACCACTCGGAAAAATCCTGTGCTCGTGTGGGAAGTTTTTCGTCGGCCATGCGGGCTCGGTCGTCTCTCTGTGCGGAGTTTGGCGTTTCTGCGAACAAAAAAGCGTAACGGACGCGCCGCACCGTGTCAACGAAACGGCCGCGAGCAAATTCCGGCCTTCTCCGTTACACTTCATCGCCATGAACCCCGTCACGCGTCGCGCATTCCTAGCCCAATCCACCCTGGCCGCGCTTGCCGTACCGTTCGGAAGGGCCTGCCCGCAAGCCTCCGCTCCGCAGATTGCCTTCCCCGGCGACACCCGCTCCCGCATCGCAGTATCGTCCTACCCGTTCCGCGACTTCATCCAGGGCCAGCACGACTCTCCCGCCGAAGCCGGCAAGAAACCGCTGGTATTGAAGGACTTTCCCGCCCACGCAGCGGAAAAATTCGGCATCCGACGCATCGAGCCCTGGAGCGAACACTTTCTTTCGACCGCGCCCGCTTATCTGGACGAGTTTCACAACGCCGCCGCAAAAGCCGGCGTCTCCATCATCAATTTCGCCGCCGATCACGAGGACAGCTTCTACGCCCCAGACGCCGCCACCCGCGCTCGCGCTGTCGCGTTCGGCAAGCAGTGGCTCGATATCGCCGCCCGCCTTGGCTCGCCCAGCGTTCGCATCAGCCAGCCGCCTTCCGGCCACGCCAAACCGAATCTCGCGCTGGTCCGCGAGTCGCTTCACCCGCTCGCCGACTACGCCGCTTCCCGCAACGTCGTCATCCATCTCGAAAACGATAATCCGCTGAGCGAAGATCCCTTCTTCGTCGCCTCGCTCGTGGACCGCTTGAGCTCGCCGTGGATCCGCGCCTTGCCCGATTTCGGCAACAGCCTGGCCGCCCTTCCGAGCGATGACGCCTATCGCGGCCTGGATGAAATGTTTGTCCGGGCCTACGCCATCTCTCACGTCAAGCCCGGCACCGCCAACGCCGCTGGCCAGCCCGTCACCGTGGACCTCAAACGCAGCTTCGCCATCGCCAAAAAACACGCCTTCCAAGGTTTCTTTTCCATGGAATACGAATCCAGCGGCGATCCCTATGAAGGTACAAAACAGTTGATCGCCGCCACGCTGGCTAATCTGGCTTAGCGCTCGCTGCGACCGGAAAGGCTTCGGGAAGCGGCGCCACGACCGCCACTCAGAGGCACGCTGGACATAATAGAAGTTCGCTCCGCCATCGCCCGTTCACGGCAATGCGAAGGTAAAGAGGGCCGACCCAGCCGCCACGGCCACGTACTGCTTTCCGTTGACCGCATAGGTCATCGGAGAAGCATAGATCGAGGCGCCACATTGGAAATGCCACAAGGCCTTGCCGGTTGCGGCGTCCAACGCGATAAAGTTCCCTTCGGCGTCTCCGGTGAATACCAGGCCGCCCGCCGTCGAGAGCACGCCTGACCAGGTCGGGGAGGGATGTTTCCACTCCCATTTCAATTTTCCGGTTTGCGGATCGATCGCCCGGAGCGCTCCATAAAATGGAGCGGTGTCGTCATTGGGAAAGTATGCCGAGCCGTAGTACGCGTGACCGGGGTCATACGGCTGCGGGGCTGTGGACATGATGTCGCATTGCTCGCGCGCCGTGACGTAAAACAGTTTGGTCTGCGGGTCATAGGCCGGCGACATCCAGTTCGTCGCGCCTGCCGCTCCCGGACAAATCCGGTTTCCTTCCGGCGTCGGCGAGCCATCCGCCGCCGGGATCGGCCGGCCGCTGGCATCTTTTTCCTTAGACCAGGAAACCTTGGCATAGGCATCGGCCCGCAGCAGTTTTCCAGTCGAGCGGTCCAGCACATAGAAGAAGCCGTTGCGGTTGGCCTGCACAATCAACTTCTTGCCGTCTTGATCGACCATCACCGGCACTTGCGTGGCGTCGTAGTCGTGATCGTCGTGCGTCGTAAACTGAAAAAACCACTTCAGTTTTCCGGTGTCCGGGTCCAGCGCCAGCAGCGAGTCGGAATACAGATTGTCGCCGGCGCGTCCGATTCCGCGATTCGACGGCGAGGGATTGCCGGTGGTCCAGAAGGTGGTGTTGGTTTCGGCGTCGTAGGTCCCCGTAATCCAGGCCGGCGAACCCCCAATCTTCCAGGAATCGCCTTCCCAGGATTCGCTGCCCGGCTCGCCCGGCGCCGGCACCGTGTAGAAACGCCACTTCCGTTCGCCGGTGTTGGCATCGTAGGCGTCAATAAATCCGCGAATGCCGTATTCGCCGCCCGAAACGCCTACCAGGACCAGGTTCTTTACCGCCAGCGGCGCCAGCGTGAAGCTGTAACCTTTCGTGTAGTCCACGGCGTTCACGTCCCAAACAATGTTGCCGGTCCTGGCGTCCAACGCGAGCACGTGCGAATCGAGCGTGCCCATAAACACTTTGTCGCCGAGCACCGCCAGCCCTCGATTCACCCGCCCGCAGCACGGGCGTATGTCTCCCGGCAGAGCCCGCTGGTATTGCCAAATGGGACGGCCAGTCCGGGCATCCAACGCGAACGCCCGGTCGTCTTGCCCGGTGCCATACAGAATTCCGTCCACGACCAGCGGAGTTGTCTCAAACTTTCCACCGGCCATCGTCTGATACGCCCACTTCGGTACCAGCCTGGCCGCCGTTTCGAGGTTTACCTGGTCCAGCGTGGAATACCGCCGACCTGCGTAATCGCCCGAATACATCAGCCAGTTCTGGGGCTCTTTCTCGGCATGCAGCAGCCGCTCTGGAGTCACCTGAGCCGCAGCGCGGCCAACAGCCAGGGTTACGAACAGAGTCATCGCCAGCGATTTTGCCCGTGCCTTCACTTGGCACCTCCCGCGCTCGCCGTCGTCAGAAACGCCAACAGATCCTGCAAGTCTTTTTCCGGCAGCGTTTTCTCGTCGTACTTTGGCATCAGCGATTCCCGCGACTTTGTGAACGATCGCAGCGCCGCCTTATCGAACGAGTGCACCTGCTCGCGTGTGTCAATAAACTGCACGGAAAAGCTGTCTTCGTTCAGCAGCGTCCCTTGCAGCCGTGTGCCGTCGGCGGTGACCAGGTTCACCGTCTCGTACTCCGCGGAAAACTCTTTCATGGCCTCGCTGATTCCCTGAGCCAGACGGCGGCTCGGCTCGCGCAGCGAATCCACCAGATATTCCGTCGAGCGTGAAGTCCCCGCGCTCGTCAAATCGGGTCCCAGCCTGCCGCCCTTCCCCTGGAACATATGGCAGGTGCCGCAGGCCGCTGGGCCGTAGAAGAGCTCTCTGCCGTGCCTCGCGTCTCCGGTGGTCGCAGCCGGCTTTTTTTCCACGCTTCGAATGTAGGTGATCACCTGCCACAACTCTTCTTCCGTCATGCCCACGCCCTGCTGGGTGGCGCCGTTCGGCGGCATGGCGGTTCCAGGCACGCCGTTGTTGATGGTGTTGTAGAGATCGGCATCGGCGTCACCGTGCTTTTTCGGGGTTTTGGTCAAGTCCGGCCCGCGCCCGCCGCCTTTGGCGCCCAGCCCGTGACAGAACGCGCAGTTCGCCCGGAATTGCGATTCGCCCAGCTTGGCGATTTTGGCATCGCCGGCGTAGGGATTCTTGGCTTGCGACCAGCCCGCGGGCGCGGCCAGCAGAAAGGTCAGCAACAAAAGAAGCACAATCATCTGACGCGTTCGAATGGGCATCGCGCGCTCCTCCTGCGGGAATTTCGCAGACTATATCACCGCTCTGTGAACGTTGTTTTACACAGACTGCCTCTTTGCCATATTTCGGCCACTTACCTTCTCCGCCCCGCCCGCGCTAAGATACTTGGGACTCCAAAGGACCAGCGCAAATGACGACCGAAGCCGACGCCAGAATGCAGCGCCCCCTCGCTCAGGTGGACCCGCAGATTTCCGAGCTGCTGCACGAAGAAGCGCAGCGGCAGGCCACCGGCCTGGAGCTCATCCCCTCGGAGAATCTTGTTTCTGAAGCCGTGCTCGAAGCCATGGGCTCGATCTTCACCAACAAGTATGCCGAGGGCTATCCCGGCAAGCGCTATTACGGCGGCTGCGAATTTGCCGACAAGGTTGAGCAACTGGCCATTGACCGCGCCAAGGAACTTTTCGGCGCCGAGCACGCCAACGTGCAGTCGCACTCCGGTACGCAAGCCAACGTTTCCGTATACATGAGCGCGCTGCAACCCGGCGACACGGTGCTTGGGATGAATCTCTCGCACGGCGGCCACCTCACGCACGGCCACCCGCTGAACTTTTCCGGCCGTATGTACAAGTTCGTGGCGTACGGCGTGCGCCAGGACACCGAACAGATTGACTACGACGAAATCGACCGGCTGGCCGCGGAGCACAAGCCCAAGATGATCGTCGCCGGGGCCAGCGCCTATTCCCGCATCATCGATTTCGAGCGCATCGCCAAAGCCGCGCGCTCCGCCGGCGCGCTCTTCTTTGTGGACATGGCTCACATCGCCGGACTGGTCGCCGCGGGCGTCCATCCGAGTCCCGTGCCGCATGCCGATTTCGTCAGCACCACCACGCACAAGACGCTGCGCGGCCCGCGCGGCGGACTGGTGCTGTGCAAAGCCGCGCTCGCCAAAGAGCTCGACAAGCTCACCTTCCCCGGGCTGCAGGGCGGCCCGCTGGTGCACACCATCGCCGCCAAAGCGGTCTGCTTCAAGGAAGCGCTGGAGCCGAGTTTCAAGAGTTACCAGCAGCAGGTGGCGAAAAACGCCAAGGCTCTTGCCGCAGCGGTGGCCAAACGCGGCTTCCGCATCATCTCCGGCGGCACAGATAACCACGTCTTCCTTGTTGAGGTCCATTCGCGCGGTATCACCGGCAGCGACGCCGAAAAGGCCCTTGACCGCGCCGGCATCACCGTCAACAAAAATTCCATTCCGTTCGACCCGCTCCCGCCCATGAAAGCCGGTGGCATCCGCCTGGGCACGCCTTCCATCACCACCCGCGGTATGCGCGAGCCGGAAATGGAATTCATCGCCGGGTGGATCGCCGAGGTGCTGGCACAGCCGGGCAACGCGGAGACCGAGCAGCGCGTCCGCAAACAGGTGGCCGACCTGGCCGCAAAGTTCCCGATCTATGAATCGCGTGCGCGGGGCAACGTCCAAGCAGAACACGCGCGTATGCACTAGAACGCGAGCGCGGGCCCTGGCTGAAACAACACTGAGGCTGCTCAGAGATCGCGGCCTTCCTTGAGTGGCTGCGGGTCTCTTGGCGGCACAGGCACTGCGCCTATGCACGAGAGGTCACCGATGCCTCTCTGCAATGCAGCAGCCCGTACAGTTGACCTGTTCCAGGGCTCGCTGGTGCGGCTGTCCCAAGACTGGCCCTAGGTTCAGTAGATTCCCGAGCAACCTTCTTCTATGTTGCCAATGTGTCGGCAATGGCAACTCTTCTCGCAGCGCTTCTCAACAACACGGCATCGGGATTCCGCAAGTTGATCGCGGGCGTGCCCGTCGAAGTCCCGGCTTACCTTATGCCGGCGTTTCAGGCTGTCGAGCTTCCGGTTTCGAGAGACGCCGCTGCGCGTGCCCGAGTCTCCCATGCCGCCCACGAGCAGTTCGCTGCTCAGCCACCGAATCAGCCCCGTGTGAGGTGCCTATGACCGAAACTGAAGCCTTTCGCGAATTCAAGCAAGGACTGGCGCTACTGCGCGACAACTACGCGGAAAAAGCTCTGCCGCACATGCAGAAGGCCGTAACGCTGGAAAAAAATAATCCGTATTACATGTCCTATCTCGGCGTGATTCTGGCCCGCTCCGAACAGAAGTGGGCGGAGGCCGAGCAGCTGTGCGACGCCGCGGTGCGCATCAAGCGCAACCAGGCGCAGCTCTATCTGAATCTGGCGGAAGTGTACGCGACCGCAGGACGCCGCGACGACGCCGTGGAAACTCTGCAGGCGGGGCTGAAGTACGCGCGCCGCGACGTCCGCCTGAACCTGGCCATCAACCGCTTGGTGCAGCGCCGTCCGGTGGTGTTCTCGTTTCTCTCGCGCCGCCATCCGCTGAACCGCCACGTGGGCAAGATCCGCCACCGTACGCTGGAGGCACTGGGCCGCGCCTGAATTCGCGGAAAAGTTTCACCACCCCCAAAACAGAAAAGGCGCCAGGAGAGATCCTGGCGCCTTTTTTGTTTTCAGGCTTCCGATTGGGCCTAGCGGCGCGGCGGCGGATTGAACGAGTAGGTGTGCTGCATGCCTATTTCCATCAGCAGCTTGATTCCCACGCCGGTCAGACCGTTGGAAAGCGCGTCCATGCGCACCACTTCCGCGAGGTATTCACGGTTGATGGCTGAGGGATCGTGCGAGTAAGGCATGGTGACGAAGAGCCGCATACCGATTTCGTAGCCTTTTTCGCTGGTCTGGAAATACACGCCGGAACGCGAGACGCTGGCGCTGCCGCGCAGATCCTCGAAATGTTCCTTCTCCGGGTCGGAAGGACGAATGCGCATCAACTGATTGATCTTGCAGCGGCGGCTGCCGCGGCGCTCCGCCTGTTGCGAAGGTCTGGGTAGTGCTGAGTTTCCCGTAGTCTTGGTCATGAAATCTTGCGTCGCCATCGAAAGGAGCCCTTTCACTCTACAACTTCTTGTGCAGCAAGTGTAGGCATGGAGATTTGTTGCACCTATAGATGGGAAGTACCTAATGGACCTGTCCCAAAGGTCCAGTACCGGGGCAAACCGACGTACTACAGAATTTTGGTACCGAGGCGCAGCGCGCAGGCATCATGCCGGAAATCGCTCGTAAAATCAGCGGGTTGCCGCCGTTTGGTGCGCGCGGGGCAAATGTGCGATTCTTCCCTTTCGCTTTTTCCGCCGGCTGGGCACGCAGCGCGCGTCCCGACCTGAATCGCGAACGGAATTGCGACGTGCGTTCTGAAATCGAATCAGATCGTCGCGTCAAAGGACCAGGTGCATGCAGAAAAATTTTAAGGAACTCTCGGAGAAGGAGATTCTGGCGCTGGCGATCCAGAACGAAGAGGAGGATGGGCGCATCTACGGCGAATTCGCCGACGCGCTGCGAGAGAGCTTTCCGGCGACGGCGGACATGTTCGAAGAGATGCGCGCGGAGGAGGCGCAGCACCGCGACCGGCTGTTCGAGGAGTTTCGGGCGCGCTTCGGCGAGCACATCCCGCTGATCCGGCGGGAAAACGTGAAAGGCTTCCTGCGGCGCCGGCCGGTGTGGCTGGCGCGTCCGCTGGGAATGAACGCGGCGCGCAAGCACGCCCAGCTGATGGAAATGGAGGCAGTGCGTTTTTACCAGCGCGCGGCCAGCCGGGTAAGCTACGCGAGCACCCGGGAACTTCTCAACAAGCTGGCCGACGAAGAACGCAAGCACACGGAAACCGCACAGACCCTGGAAGAAAAGCATCTGACCGAGCACGCGCTGGCGCAGGAAGACGAATCGCACAAAAAACTGTTTCTGCTGCAAATCGTGCAGCCGGCGTTGGCAGGGTTGATGGACGGCTCGGTTTCCACGCTGGCACCGCTCTTCGCGGCGGCCTATGCGACACATAAGACGTGGGACGCGTTCCTGGTGGGGTTGGCGGCGTCGCTGGGCGCGGGAATTTCCATGGGCTTCGCGGAGGGGCTCTCCGACGATGGCTCGCTGACAGGGCGAGGGTCTCCGTGGATTCGCGGCGTGGTGACCGGAGCGATGACCGCGGCCGGCGGGCTGGGGCATACCATGCCGTTTCTCATCAAAAATTTTCAGCTGGCGATCAGCGTGGCGGTCCTGGTGGTAGCGGTGGAACTGGGCGTGATCAGCTGGATCCGGCACAGATATATGGACACGCCGTTTTTGCAGGCGGCGTTCCAGGTGGTGGTGGGCGGAGTGCTGGTGTTCCTCACCGGCATTTTGATCGGCAGCTCTTGAGGTGTTTTTTCGCGACCGGCGCTACATCGCGGGGGAGCTCAGGGATTTGACCAGGGCGTAGAGGAAGGCCTGGCTTTCGTAGAAGGACTGGACGGGGATGCGTTCGTCGCGGCCGTGGAACCGGATATCGTCGCGGTCAATGAAAAGCCCCTGAATGCCGTAGGTGGGAATGCCGGCGGCGCGGAGATAGCGGCCATCGGTGGCGCCCATGACCATGTTGGGCACGAGTGGTACGCCGGGCCACATACGTGCCGTGAGGCGGGAGGCGGCGTCCAGCAGTTCCGGGAGCAAAGGGGAGGCAGGTCCCCTGCCCGGCTGGCCGACGGGCGTGACGGCGACCTGATCGTCGGCGATCACCTTGCGAAGAGTGTCCTGGACGTAGGACTCGGAGTCTTCGGGCAGCACGCGGCAATTCACGTTGGCAGCGGCAAGCTGGGGCAAGGCATTCATGGCATGGCCGCCCTCGAGCATGGTGGCGACGCAGGTGGTGCGCAGGACGGCGTTGAAAGCCGGCGCAGAAGCGGCGACGCGCTGCATGGCGTCAGGCTGGCCCTGGGACACGGCGAGGAGATCGCGGCCAGTGTCGCCAGGCTGCAGCGCAGCCATCTGCTTGAAGTATGCGGCGGTGACGTCATTGGTCTTGAGCGGAAAGCCGAACTGCGAGAGATGGGCAAGGGCGAAGGCCAGGTGGTAGATGGCGTTGTCCGCGACCGGCAACGAGCTGTGGCCGCCCTTGTTGTGCACCTCCAGGCGGAAGTTCAGGACGTACTTTTCGCTGACCTGGAGATAGTTGGCCACGTGCTTGCCGGCGATCGTTTCGCCCCAGCCGCCTTCGTTGAGGCAATACGCGGCGTCAATGAGGTTGCGATGATTCTTGAGCAGCCAGTCCACGCCGTTATAAGGGCCGCCGCCTTCTTCGTCGGCGGTGAGTGCGAGGATGATGTCGCGGTCGGGGACGAAACCATCCTTCTTGAACTGAATTAGTGTGGCGAGCCAGATGGCGGCCTGCGCTTTGTCGTCACCGGTGCCGCGGCCGTAGAAGTAGCCGTCTTTTTCGGTCAACTGGAAGGGCTCGATACTCCAGTCTTCGCGCTTGGCTTCCACGACGTCGGTGTGCGCGAGCAGCAGAATGGGTTTGCGTTTTCCGGAGCCGTGATAACGGACGACGAGATTGGCTTTTTTCGGACTGGCCCCGCCGACGAAAATATCGGCCTCGGGAAAACCGGCGGCTTTGAGACGGGCGGCCGCGGCTTCGGCGACAGGAGTGGTGGAGCCGGTAGTGTAGCCCGAAGGAATTTCGACGAACTGCTTGTAAATTTCGCGGGCCAGTTGCTGTTCGGCCTCGGGGCGTGTGGTCTGCGCGCGAAGGGGCGCGGCGCATAGGCAGAAGGACG
>DATKLU010000044.1:0-72158 GCA_035542235.1 Dongiaceae bacterium | reverse complement strand
GCCTGCTGATCGGCAGAAAGCGCATTCCCCGAGGTGATGGCATCGATGGCCGCGAGCCCTGCGCCGCCGATGGCGGAGAGATCGCGCGACGTGGCCACCACTTCCCTTACGAGAAACGACTTTTGCGCGAGCGACCCGAGGGGGGCGTCATTGGCTTTCCAACCGGCGAGCGTGGCGCGGAGTTGCGCCGCGATGCTCGGGTCCGCGCAGGATGCGGCGAGGAACTTGTCCACGAGCTCGTTGAAGTGGCGGCCGGCGTCGCTTTCGAGCTGCACCGCATCCACTACGCGGTTGAGCGGCGATTGGCTCGTGGGCTCGGAGGTCGCTGTCTCTTCGCGCGAGTAGTCCTTCACCGGTTCCACTACATCGGCGAGGGTGCGCAGCGCGGCGAATTCTTCGGGAGTGGCCGGTCCGGCAATGCGCTGCAGCATCTTGCGGTAATAGGTGCGGTGGGTCAGGCCGAGCCATTCGAGGCGGGCGCTTTCCGCATCGAGACGCGCATACATCGAAGCCGGATCGCTGACCGATTGCGGCGACCATAGGCGCTCGGCGATCGCGGCATTGCGCGGCCAGATGCGCGAATCGATATTCTCGGGATTGACGTACTCCGACCACATACAGGATTCGCCGCCGAGAATGAGCTTGCGCTGCTCCGGCGTAAGTCCTGCGGCAGCGCCGCTGAGCGGCTCGACCGCATAGTGGCGCGCCGCGCTCCAGCCCAGATCCAGGTAATAGCCGTTGGAGAGAATCCCGTGATAGCCCGCCTGGGCCGCAGCCGCCAGCGATTCCTGCCCGCGCCAGGACTGGATCACGATGTCTTTCGGCACGCCGGGGATGAACACCTCGTCCCAACCCACGACCGACTTGCCATGATGGGTGACGATTTTCTGCACGCGCTGGCTGAAGTATGCCTGCAACTCTTCGTTGCTCTTGAGGTTGTGCGACTTTTTGAATTCCTGGATTTTCGGATTGGCGTCCCAGGCTTTGCCGTTCACTTCATCGCCGCCGATGTGGAAATACTGATCCGGGAAGAGCTTGGTCATTTCGCCGATCAGTTCATCGAGAAACTTGTAGGTCTTTTCGCTGGTCGGGTCCATCGCGGGATCGAAAATGCCCCACTTGCGCTCGATTTCGAATGGGCCGGGACCCGCGGCGATTTCCGGGTAGCCGACAAACCACGCCGTGTTGTGGCCCGGCATATCGAATTCGGGCACGACGCGGATGCCGCGGTCGCGCGCGTAGGCGATCAGTTCGCGCACGTCCTCCTGCGTGTAATAGAGGTGGTCTGAACCGAGCTCATGCAGCTTGGGAAATTTGCGGCTTTCCACGCGGAAGCCCTGATTTTCCGAAAGGTGCCAGTGAAAGACGTTCATCTTGACGGCTTCCATGCCGTCAAGATTGCGGCGCAGCACGTCGAGCGGAATGAAATGGCGGCTGACGTCAATCATCAGGCCGCGCCAGGGGAACCGCGGCTGATCGTGAATCGTGACCGCGGGTGCGACGAAGCCGTCCGGGGAGACGGATACGAGCTGCAGAAAGGTCTGCAGTCCGCGCAGCACGCCAAGCGGGTTAGCCGCGTTCAGCCGGGCGCCGCCGGAAGTGACCTCGAGCGTGTAGGATTCGTCCTCGCCGACTTCCTGGACTTCCTTGCTCGCGTGATCGGTGTGAACCGTGAGCGTGGCGGTTGCGCCACTGTCGGGCGCGTGTGTCCCCGGCGCGGCGTGAACCAGAACCAGCGCGGTTTCGCCGCGAAGTTGCGCAAAGAAGCGGTCGGCGGCGCGGTCCATACGAGCTTCGCGGTATCCGGTGAATGCCAGGGAAAAATTGGCGTCGATGCGCAAGCTGCCGGAACCCGGTGTAACTTCCGAAGGCTGCGGCATGAGCGAGAGCGAGGGGCTGGACTGAGCGCGAAGCGGCGAAGCGATGGTCATAGTGGCGATGAGGGCAAGAAGAAGCAGGGCGGCTGGCCGCATGATTGGACGAATCCTCCCGAGACACGGACGAGCAGGGTAAACGGCATCCGCCAGGGTGCTATGTAGCAGCGGAAAAGGGATAGTGGCACACTCGGCGGCGATTGCGAAGCCCATTTTCGCGGGCAATGAAGAAGCAGCGTCGCCTGCTGTGATCGGTCCAAAACGGCCGGGGAGATCGGTTCGTTGTTGTATGGCGTTTTGTGAGTGCCGGAACAAGGCGGTGCGTTACACTAGTTTTCAGCAGTGGTCGCGCAGGCGGAGCTTCGATGAAAACATCGATTGCCATCTATCCCGGCTCTTTCGATCCCGTCACCAACGGGCATCTGGACCTGATCGAACGCGGGGAAAAGATGTTCGACCTGCTGATCGTGGCGGTGCTGCAGAACGCGGAGAAGACCCCGCTCTTTACCGTGAACGAGCGCGTGGAGATGCTGCGCGAGGTCACCAAGCAGTGGACCGACGTGGAAGTGGACGTGTTCGACGGCCTGCTGGTGGACTACGCGCGGCGGCGCGGCGCGGGGGTGATCCTGCGCGGTATCCGTGCGGTGAGCGATTACGAGTACGAGCTGCAGATGGCGCTGATGAACCGCAAGCTGGAGCCGCGGCTGGAAACGGTGTTTATGCTGCCGGGCGTTTCTTACAGCTATCTGAGCTCGAAGCTGGTGCGCGAGATCGCGCAGCTGGGAGCCCCGCTGAAGGGTCTGGTGCCGGGCATCGTGGAAGAGCGGCTGAAGGCCAAAGTTTCGTAGTTTGGTCCGGCAAGCGCAGTAGAAACCGGGAAATGGCAAAGACCGGCGCACGCCGCCGTCAATTACAAGGAGAAGCAGTGAAGCTCACAGACCGCATCAACCGCATACAAGTCTCGCCCACATCGGCCGTGATCACCGCGGCGGATCAGCTGAAGGCCAAGGGCGTGGACATTGCGGACTTCGGTCCGGGGGAACCGGATTTTCCGACGCCGCAGCACATCAAGGACGCGGCGATCAAGGCGCTGGCCGAGAACAGGACCAAGTACACGCCGACCGGCGGCATCATGCCGCTGCGCGAAGCGATTTGCGCATGGCACAAACGGGAATTGCATTCGAACTACGAACCGAAAGAGTGCGTGGTCAGCGTCGGCGGCAAGCACGCCATTTTCAACGTGGCCAGCGTGCTGGTGCAGGCGGGCGACGAAGTGCTGATTCCCGCGCCGTACTGGGTCAGCTTTCCGGACATCATCAAGTACACAGGCGCCACGCCGGTGTACGTGCAAACCAAAGCGGAAGACGGCTTCGCGGTAAAGGCCGAGGCCATCGAGAAGGCCATCACGCCGAAAACGCGGCTGCTGATCCTCAACTCGCCCAGCAATCCAACCGGGGGCGTGACGCCGCCCGGCGAGTACGAAAAGATTCTTGCCGTGTGCAAGCGGCATAACGTCTGGCTAATGGGCGACGAGTGCTACTCGCACTTCACCTACGACCCGCACAAGCCGTATTCGATCGCCAGCGCCGCGGGAGCCAAGGACAACGTCATCATCATCGGCTCGGTTTCGAAGACCTTTGCGATGACCGGCTGGCGCATCGGATACACGCTGGCGCCGGCGGAGCTGATCCAGGCGCTGGTCAAGCTGCAGAGCCAGTCCACCTCCAACCCGACTTCCATCGCGCAGTACGGCGCGCTGGCGGCCATGACCGGAACCATGGATACGGTGCCGGTGATGCTCGCGGAATACGCCAAGCGCCGCAAGCGGATCGTGGAAGGGCTGAACGCCATTCCCGGGGTGAAGTGCCCGGAGCCCGGCGGCGCGTTTTACGCCTTTCCGGACGTCTCGGCGCACCTGAGCGGGCCGCACGCGCTGGCCAAGGACACCACCGAACTGGCCACCCTGCTGCTCGAGAAAGCGCGCGTGGCGCTGGTGGGCGGCGATGCATTCGGCGCGCCCGGTTATCTGCGGCTTTCCTACGCGACCTCGATCGAGCGCATTGAAGAAGGCTTGCGGCGGCTAGAGCGCTTCTTCTCCCGGGCCGAAGCCGCGGCCTAATCCGTGAAGGCCGAACCATTCCGTTTGGAGCCGGTGCTGCATCCGCGCCTCTGGGGGCCGCGGACGCTCGCGCCGCTGTTTCCGGCGCTGCACGATCTTCCCGAACCAATCGGCGAAACATGGCTGAGCGAAACGGCGTGCCGCGCGGCCGGCGGGCCCTATGCAGGCGCCGTGCTCGGCGAAGCGTGGAAAGCCATGCCGGTAACGTGGCGGGGCGAGCGGCTGGCGCAGCGGGAATCGTTTCCCCTGTTGACCAAGTTTCTCTTCCCGGTGCAGAAGCTTTCCATCCAGGTGCATCCGGACGATGCATACGCCGCGAAGCATGAAGTTGCGGCGGGCGGTTGCGGCAAAACCGAAGTGTGGCACATCGTTTCCGCGAAACCCGGCGCGCGGTTGCTGCTGGGGCTGAAGTCCGGCGTGACCCGCGAACAGTTTCTCGCCGGGCTTGCGGCGCACACGCTGGAGGATCTGCTGCAGAGTCATCCGGTGCAGGCGGGCGACACCTTTTTCATCGCGCCGGGAACGGTTCATACGCTCGGCGCGGATATGGTGGTTTGCGAAGTGCAGCAGTATTCGGACTTGACCTATCGCGTGTACGACTACGGCCGCACGGACGCGCAGGGGCGGCCGCGCGCTCTGCACATTGATAAGGCGCTGGATGTGATTCACTTTGGCGAACAGCGGATCGCGGCGATGCCTTCTCTGCCGCTGCGCGACGCGGACGGAAATTCTGGCCGCTTGCTGGCCGCCTGCCGGCACTTCGCTGCCGAACGCTGGGAAATCCAGCGCGAAGCCCGCTTCGCGGGAACGCCAGATGCGTTCCGGCTCTTGATTTTTCTGGCTGGCAGCGGAGAACTGCGCTGGAATGCAGGGAGCAGCGCCTATCATCCGGGCGAATGCTGGTTCATTCCGGCAAATCTTGCGGGCTTTGCGCTCGCGCCGCAAGAGAGTAGTTCGGCGATCGTGACCTGGATTCCGGATACGCTGCAGCTCGGCCGTAAACTGGCCGCGGGCGGCGCAAGCGAAAAGGAAATCGCGCAAGTGGTACTCGGCTGAGACATGACTCGCGAAAAACTTCCCGTACACTGCGTCATTCTTGCCGGAGGCCGCGGCACGCGCTTCTGGCCGCGCAGCCGCACCAAGACTCCGAAGCAGCTGCTCAACATTGTCGGCAAAGGCACCATGCTGGAGCAGACGGTGGCTCGGCTGCGGCCTATCGTGCCGCCGCAGCGCATGTGGACCGTGACCAACGCCGAGCAGGATGGCGCGACGCGCAAACAGCTCCCGGCCGCCGCGCGCAAGCACGTGCTGGTTGAGCCGTTCGGGCGCAACACGGCTGCGGCCATCGCGCTCGCGGCTTTTCAGATTCGCGCTGCCGGAAAAGGCGATGCGCTGATGGCAGTGCTTCCCGCCGACCACTACATTGCGGACACCGCGACGTACCAGAAGATCGTCGCGACCGCGCTGCACGCGGCCGCGGAGCCAGGCCGAATGGTGGTACTCGGAATCCCGCCGACCCGCCCGGAAACCGGCTTTGGCTACATCGAACGCCTGCCGGCCACGATCGGCGCGCAGGGCGTTCCGATTTTTCCGGTACGGCGGTTTACGGAAAAGCCTGCGCTGGAAACCGCCCGGGAATACCTGGCCTCGGGCAACTATCACTGGAACGCCGGGATGTTTTTCTGGAGGGTCTCCACGTTCCTGCTGGCACTGCAGGAATTTCTGCCCGCCACGCACGCCATTCTGGACGAATTGTCGACAAGCATCGGCAAACCGTCCTACCCATCGCGCCTGAGGAGAGCCTACGGGCAACTGCAAAACATTTCCGTGGACTACGCGATCCTCGAGCCGGCCACACGGGACGAATCGCAGCGCCGGGTGTACGTGATTCCGGCCGAGGTCGGCTGGAGCGACATCGGTTCGTGGGCTGCCGTGTATGAACTGCTCGCGAAAAATGCGGGCAAGAACGTCTTCTCCGCCGCTGGGCACGCCCTCGATGCCGCGGGGAATCTGGTTTTCGCCGGCAAGAAGTTTGTCGCCACAATTGGCGTCAACGACCTGGTTGTGGTGGAGACACCCGATGCTCTGCTGATCTGCGCGCGCGATCGCGCCCAGGACGTCGGAAAAATCGTCAAATGGCTGGAAGAGCAGAAGCGCGAAGAGCTGCTCTAGCCGGCAGACCCGGCTAAGACTGTTCCAATTTGTCTCGCGCTCCCACAGCCTGGAATGGGCCAATCCGGATGTTTGCGCATCTCGGCCCTCGCGTATACTCACAGCATGGCGGCGATCAAGTTCGGCACAGACGGCTGGCGCGGCATCATCGCGGATGATTTCACGTTCGCAAACGCGCGCATGGTCAGCGAGGCCATCGCGCGCTACGTGGTGCGCGGCGAGGACGCGCGCAAGGGCGTGATTATCGGCTTCGATCATCGCTACGCGTCCGATTCCGTTGCGAAGCGAGTTGCGGAAGTGTTTTCGGCGACCGGCACACCGGTATGGCTGGCGGACCGCCCCTGCCCCACTCCCGCGGTGTCCTTCCTGGTGCGGGAACGCGGCGCGGCAGGGGGCGTGGTGATCACGGCCAGCCACAACCCGTATCAATGGAACGGCATCAAGTACAAGGCCAGCTACGGCAGCAGCGCCTTGCCTTCCATCGTGGCGCAAATCGAAAGCGAACTGGACTTCGTGCTTGCTTCGAATCTGCCGACGTTGCCCGCCCGCTCCGGCCTCATTCACTCCATCGATCCGCGCAAACCTTACCTGGAGGCGCTGGAAAAGCTGGTGGACTGGGAGCGCATCCGCAAGGCCAAGTTTCGCTTCGTTTGCGACGCCATGCACGGCTCGGCGGCCGGGCTACTGCCCGAACTCTTTCGCCGCAATGGCATCGCATGCGAAGAGATTCGCGGCACGCGCGATCCGCGCTTCGGCGGGGCGCATCCGGAACCCATCGAGCCGCATATCGCGCCGTTGCAGAAGGCGGTGGTCGCGGGAAAGTTCGACGCGGGGTTTGCCGCGGACGGCGATGGCGACCGCATCGGCGCGGTGGACCGTTCCGGCGCGTTCGTGAATCCGCACCAGATTTTTGCGCTACTGGTCTGGCATCTGGCCGGGATGCGCAACCTTCCGGGCGAAATCGCCAAGACCTTCTCGGTGACCAAGCTGATCGACAAACTTGCCGCGAAACTTGGGCGCAGGGTTCACGAAGTGCCTATCGGTTTCAAGTACATCTGCGAATTGATGCTGGAGCAGAACATCCTGATCGGCGGCGAAGAGAGCGGCGGCATCGGCACCAGCCTGTATCTCCCGGAGCGCGACGCCACGGTTTCCGCGCTCTTGCTGGCCGAGCTGATGGCCTGGCACGGCAAGACGCTCGGCGAACTGCTGGCCGCGCTGCACGGCGAGTTCGGCGAATATCACTACGGCCGCGTGGACCTGGACGTGATGCCGCAGCAGAAGGAAAAAGCCATAGAGTGGTTTTCGGACGGCAAGGCCAAACGCATCCTGGAGTGGCCGATCACCGCCCGGGAGAATATGGACGGCATCAAGCTGTACGTCGGCGAGATCGGTTGGGTGATGATTCGCGCTTCCGGCACTGAAAACCTGCTGCGGGTTTATTCCGAGACCTCGCAGGCCAGAACGACCAGCGCCGTCCTGCGCGCCGTTGCGGATCAGATTCACTCGCTCTAATCGTGCCGGGAGCCAAGGAGCTGCAAATGCATACCATCAATATCGCGGAGAAGTTTTCCCGCTTTTCGGAGACCTATAAGCCGAAAATCCTGGGCGAGGTGAACGACAGCCAAGTGAAGGCGGTAAAGATTCTGGGCGAGTTCGTCTGGCACCACCACGACAACGAAGACGAAATGTTCCTGGTGGTGAAGGGACGGTTGAAGATGCAATTCCGCGATCACGAGGAGTTTATCGGTCCGGGCGAATTTATCATCGTGCCGCGCGGCGTGGAGCACCTGCCTTCCGCAAGCGAGGAGACCCACGTCATCCTGTTTGAACCCAAGAGCACCCTGAACACCGGCAACATCATCAACGAAAGGACGGTTCCTGCGCTGGAAGCGATCTGACCCGCGCAACCCAGGCCCATGAGTCACCGCTATTACACGCTTGACGTCTTCACCACCACTCGTTTCGAGGGCAATCCGCTCGCCGTCTTCACCGACGGCGACGACATCTCCGACGCCGCCATGCAAGCCATTGCCCGCGAGATGAACCTTTCCGAAACCGTTTTCGTGCAGAAGCCCACCGAAGACCGCGCACTCGCCCGGCTGCGCATCTTCACCACGCAGCAGGAACTCAAGCTGGCCGGGCATCCGGTTATCGGGACCTGGTTTCTTTTGGCCGAGCTCGGCGTGGTGCCGGCGCAGGAGGGCGGAGTACACATCCTTCAGCAGACTGGCGCCGGCGTGCTGCCCGTGGAGATTCGCTTCAAGGATGGACGCCCGCAGCGAGTCACCATGACCCAGAAAGAAGCGCAGTTCAAACCGCTCAAGGTCAAGAAAGCGGCGCTGGCCAAGGCCCTCGGCCTGGCGGCCAGCGATCTCGACTCCAAGCTCGAGCCGCTTTGTGTTTCGACGGGGGTGTTCAATCTGATGGTGCCGTTGCGCAATCGCAAGGCGCTGGAAAAAATTGAAATGAATATGGCCGAGTTGCGGCGCTTGATCGGCAAGAACGCCACCATGGCCTACTGCTTCGCCCTTGATGGCAACGGCAAGGCATTCACACGCGGCATGCTGCCGTGGGAGCTTTACGAAGATGCGGCTACCGGGTCCGCCGCCGGTTCGCTCGGAGCGTACCTTGTGAAGCACGGGAGGCTGAGCCCCGGCCACACGCTGAGCATTACCCAAGGGGTGGAAATGGGCCGGCCGAGCCGCATCGAAGTGGAAGTAACGCAATCCGGCAAGAAACTGATTCCGCGCGTGAGCGGCGCCGCGGTGCGGGTATTCGAGGGAACGATCGAGCGCTGAGTCCTACTTCTTTTTGGTGGACTTGTGAACGGCGTCGAGCACGCCGTTCACAAAGCCGCCGGCATCGTCGCTGGAAAAGCGCTTCGCGAGTTCCACGGCTTCGTTGATGACCACGCGGTGCGGCACTTTGCCCAGCTGCATTTCGTGGACGGCGAGGCGCAGTATGGCGCGATCGATCGCGGCCAGCCGTTCGAACCGCCAGTTGTCGCAATTCGTGGCGATGACTTCATCCAGAACTTTTACCCGGCGCGCCGCGCCTTCGAACAGTTCGTTCGCGAACTTCTCAACGTCTTCGCTGGCGGTCGCGCCGCGCCAGAATTTGATCTCCAGCTTGCGCAGTTCCTGCGGGCTCATTTCCCACTGAAACAGCATTTGCATGGCAAATTCGCGGGCTTTGCTTCGTGTGGCCACGTTATTTGCGCCGCGCCTTCTTGCTGCTGGCAGGAGCCGCAGCAGGCGTGGCTGCGCGCCCGCCGCGCAACTTGCGCGCCAGGTTCGCCATTTCCACCGCGGCCAGGCCTGCTTCGAATCCCTTGTTGCCGCCCTTCAGACCCGCGCGGTCGATGGCTTGCTCCAGGGTGTCGCAGGTCAGCACACAGAACATCACCGGCACGCCGGTATCCATCTGCGCCAGTTGCAGCCCGCGGGAAGTTTCCGAGCACACATAGTCGTAATGCGCGGTCTCCCCCCGCAGCACGCAGCCGATCGCGATCAACGCATCGTACTTGCCCGTCTGCGCCAGCTTCTTCGCGGTCAGGGGCAGTTCGAATGCACCTGGCACGTGAACCACTTCCAGGTCGCCGCCCTGCGCGCCCGAGCGCTCCAGCGCATCCAACGCCGCAGTCAGCAGCCGCTCGGTAATAAAACTGTTGAAGCGGCTGACCACGATGGCAAAGCGCAGCCCTGCCGCGCTGAGTTCGCCGCTGGTCTTCCTGGGCTCAATCTTGGCCATGGTCCTCTACTTCCCCTTGAAATCCGCCGGGCGCTTTTCCAAAAACGCCTTGGTGCCTTCGCGCATGTCTTCGGTGGCGCAGGCCACGCCGAAGAGCGTGGCTTCCAAAAACAGTCCTTCTTCCTGCGGCATCTCCGAGCCGCGCTCAATCGCTTCCATGGTGTACTTCACGGCCAGAGGCGCGTTTGCGATGATTTTCCTGGCCAGGGCGCGCGCCGCATCCAGCAGCTCCGCCGGCTCGTAGACGTGGTTCACCAGGCCTATGCGCATTGCCTCTTCGGCGGAAATCATTTCGCCGGTCAGGCAGAGTTCATGCGCCACGCCTTTGCCGCAGAGCCGCGTCAGCCGCTGCGAACCACCGTAGCCCGGCAGAATTCCCAGTTTCACTTCCGGCTGCCCCAGGCGCGCGGTCTTGCTGGCCAGACGAATCGAGCAACTGAGCGCCAGCTCGCAGCCTCCGCCCAGCGCAAATCCATTGATCGCGCAGATCGAAGGCTTGCCGATGGTTTCGAACAGATGGAAGACGCTTTGCCCGTAGAGCGAAAACTCCTTGCCGCCGACCGGCGTCTGTTGCGCCAGTTCGCCGATGTCCGCGCCCGCGACAAAGGCCTTCTCCCCGGCGCCGGTCACGATCAGCACGCGCGCAGCGGAGTCATCCCGGGCGTCCAGCAGCGCGGCGTGCAACTCCTCGATGGTTTTGCGGTTGAGCGCGTTCAGCACCTTCGGGCGATTGAACGTGATCGTCGCGATTCCTTCGGCTTTTTCGAACAGGATGTTTTCGTAGGCCATCGCTCGTCTCTTTCCGCTCGCTTAAAACTTTATGGCCGCAGGCTTGGCCGGATCACTGTAATCATAGAACCCGCGGCCCGCCTTGCGGCCGTTCCAGCCCGCCAGCACCATGCGCTTCAAGAGCGGCGGGGCCGCAAAGCGCCGCTCCTTGAACTCGTCGAACATGATCTGCGAGATGTAGTACGTGGTGTCCAGGCCCACGAAATCCAGCAAGGTCAGCGGCCCCATCGGGTAGCCGCAACCCAGCTTCATCGAATTGTCGATGTCTTCGATCGAGCCCACACCCTCTTCCAGGGCGCGGATTGCGTCCAGCAGATACGGAACCAGCAGGCGGTTCACGATAAAGCCGGTGGAGTCGTTCGCGCGGACCGCGGTCTTTCCGAGCTTGCCGCCGAAGGCCACCGCCTCCTCATACACCGCCGCGTCGGTGGCGATCGTGCGCACCACTTCCACCAGTTTCATGACCGGCACGGGATTGAAAAAGTGCAGACCCACAAATCGCTGCGGCCGCTTGGTTGCCGTCGCGATTTCAGTAATGGTCAAGGACGAGGTGTTGCTCGCGAAAATGGTATCCGGCCCGCACAGCTTATCGAGCGCGGCAAACAACTCGCGCTTGGCGGGCAACTGTTCGATGATTGCTTCGACAATGATGTCGCAGTCTTTCAGGTCTTCAATGACCGTGGTCGGCTTCAGCCGACCGCGAATCTCGTCTCTTTGCTGCGCGCTGAGCGTGCCTTTCTCGACCAGCCGCGCCAGATTCTTTTCGATGCTCTTGACGCCTTTGTCCAGCAACTCCGGCGTCACTTCCCGAACCACGGTCGCAAAGCCCGCCGCCGCGCTGACCTGCGCGATGCCGCCGCCCATCAGCCCACACCCCACGACTCCCACTTTTTCAATCGCCATGCTGTCCTCGTTGAGAGCCTGGGCGAACCCTGCCGTCCAAGCCAGATGAGTCTACCAGACCAGGGATACTCCGAGCCGGTCTGCCGGTCAAACGCGCCGCAGCACGCCTACTGCACGGACTCCACAATCATGGCGATCCCCTGCCCGCCGCCGATGCACGCCGTCGCCAGGCCATAACGCAGGCCATGGCGGCGCAGTTCGTTCAGCAGCGTGATCAGCAAGCGCGTGCCGCTCGCTCCCAGCGGATGCCCGAGGGCGATCGCTCCGCCGTTTACGTTAGTTTTGTCGCGATTCAATCCCAGCGCCTTTTCCACGGCCAGGTATTGCGCCGCGAACGCTTCATTCACTTCCACCCGGTCCAGCTGCGCAACCGTCAAGCCCGCCAGTTGCAGCGCCTTCTGCGAACTCGGCACCGGACCAATGCCCATGATGCTCGGATCCACCCCGACCGTGGCCCAGGACACGATGCGTCCGAGCGCCTTCAGGCCGCGCTCCTTCGCGATTTTCTCGCGGGTAACAACCACCGCCGCGGCTCCATCCACAATTCCGCTGGCATTCCCGGCCGTGACCATTCCGTCTTTCTTGAACGACGGCGGCAGCTTCTCCAGAGTCTCCATGGTCGTCTCCGGCCGCCGGTGATCGTCTTCGCTGACGACCATCGTCTTCTTGCCTTGCTTCACTTCCACCGGTACCAGCTCCTCGCGAATGCGGCAGGCCTTGTACGCGGCGTCCGCCGCCTGCTGGCTGCGCAGCGCGTAGGCATCTGCGTCCCGGCGCGTAATGCCGAACTGCTCCGCCAGCTTTTCCGCGGTCATGGCCATCGGAAGTCCGCAGTAGGTGTCCGTCAGGCCCACCATCAGCGAGTCTTCCAGTTGGCCGCCGCCTAGTTTCAGCCCGCTGCGCAGCCCGCGAATCACAAAGGGCGCCTGCGTCATGTTTTCCATGCCGCCCGCGAGCACCAACTGGCTTTCCCCGAGGAGCAGCCTTTGCGCCGCTTGCGCTACGGCTTCGATGCCCGAACCGCACAGCCGGTTCACCGTCACCGCGGGCGTCTCCGTCTTTAGCCCGGCTTTCAGTGCCACGTGCCGCGCGCCATAGAGCGCATCCGCGCTGGTCTGCATCACGTTGCCGAAAATGGCATGGTCGAACTCTTCCGGATTGGCGCCCGAGCGTTTGATGGCTTCCTTGGAGGCATGCGCCGCCAGATCGATCGCGCTCGTGTCGGAAAACGCTCCGGTGTAACGCGCCATCGGCGTCCGCGCGCCGGCAACAATCACCACATCCGTTGGAAACATTCGCGTAAACCTCGTCAGGTGAGCCTGCGCCGGCGATTCGCCGCGCATCTTTTTGATTTTACCGCCGGGTCAAAAATCGCGCCAATCGCGGCGCCCGGAAAGTAAAAAACGCGCCGTCCAATATGGCGCGTTCCGTCCAGGCTCCCAATTGCTGCCCGCTTACTTCGGCGCCTCCACAATCACCACGGTGTCGCCGCCCTTTTTTCGCGCTTCTTCCACGGAAAACTCCGCGCGGTTCATCAAGTCGGTCACGATGTCTTCGCTTTCGTAGTCCGGCTTGGCCACCGCTTCCACGATTCCCGCGCTCAAGGTGATTGCCGTTGAGTCCCACGGTGGGCGAATTCCGGTCGCCGCGCGGCGCAATTTGTCCGCCAGATTCTGCGCGCCCGCCAGCGCGGTGTCCGGCAGGATGAACGCCAGCGACCACGACGTGTATTTCACCGCTACGTCGTTCTGCCGCACGATCGGCTGCAGCGATCGCCCCAGCTGTTCCAGAAACCGCTCCATCGGCGATTCGCCCTGGGCGCGCAGCAAGTCCCCGCCGCGGTCAATCTGCAGAATTGCGAGCGAGAGCGGCGTGCCCTGGGTCCGGGCGCGATCCGCTTCGGTAAGCAGGCAGCTCTGGTAGGAACTGCGGCTCAGCAAGCCGCTGCGTTCGTCCGAGACTCCCATGCGCCGCACGAGCGAGCGCAACCGCGTGTGGCTCACGCTCATGAGCATCTGATCGCCGATCGCCTGCAGAAAATAGGTTTCGTTCGGTTTCCACTTGCGCGGCTCGTTCTGCCCGACGATCAGCATGCCGGCCGGCTGCTGAGTCTCGCGGTCGGTAATCTTCACGCCCAGCGCGGAGTGCAAACCCAAATCGCTCAGCACGGATCCAGGGGTGTTGGTGACCTGCAAGCCGCCCAATTCGTCGGGCTCCGCTTTCTCCGCCTGGGCAAGCAGAAACACCACTTGCGCGCCCGGCGCCGGTTTTACGTTCGGCGCGCAAAATTCGGCGGCAAGGTCCGGCGGGCGTCCCGGCGCGCCAATCACTGCCAGCGCCCGGCTTACCCGCATGTACTCGCCGATTTCGTTCACGGCCGTGTTCAACATGGCCCGCGGTGTCTGTTGGCGGAAAATTTTTTGATTGATCTCGGAAATTTTCGAAAGGTCACGCAAGGTTTCGGCGGAGTACGCTCCCGTTTTGGCGGGTGCGGCTTGCACGGGTTCCGGCGTGTAGGCCTTGGCTTCGCTTACCGGCTCGTCCGTCTCGGCGGCCGATGTGCCTTGCGGCCACCAATTGGCCGCTTGATACAGGTTTTTCAGCCGCGTGTTGCGCGCTTCTTCGCCGGGAAACATCTCGGCAATTTTCTGCAGGCGGTCCAGGGCTTTGTTCTGCAGGGAGTACTGCAGGAAAATCTCGGTCTGTACGATCAGGTCTTCGAGGGCCTGCATCTTCCTGCCCTCTTCCGAGACCGGAGCCGACTGCTGTGGTCCGCCTCTGCCGCCCACCGCCGGGGGCGCTTCCGAGGAACCCAGCGATGTGCCGGAGCGCGCCAGCCGCGCCCCGACACGCTTTACGAACCCGTCGTCCGCCTTGCCGCGCAGCTTCTCCAGGCGTTCCTGGTTGCGGTAATCGTAGGCGTCAATGTCCACGAGCCGCTCCAGCGCATCGCACGCCTTGCGCACTTCGCCGCGTGCGAGATATGCGTCGAACAGCCGGATGGTAATTTCAAAATACTTGGACTCGCGATTGAGCTCGTTATAGAGCGCCGCCCAATACTCCAGAATTTCGCAGGACTCCAGGTGCCGCCCGGCCAGATCGTCAAGTTGCGCCACAAATTCGTTGTGCCGCTTCTCGGCGAACAGCTTTTTCTTGACGGTACCGAGCACTTCGACCGCTTTGCCGTCCTGCTTGGCATCCGCGTAAAAGTCCGCGAGCTGCAGGAGCCGCGGCAGGCCTGCGTTTTTCTCTTTGAGCAGTTTTTCCAGAAAGTCGCGCGCCCGGTCCAGCTGCCCGGCACGCATCAGCGCTTCAGAGAAGGTCTCCAAAAAAACCGGGTCTGACTCCGTGGCGATGAATGGTTCCAGCAATTGCACCGCTTCGCCGGCGTCGCCTTTGCGCAGACGGGCCGCGGCGTAGAGAAGCGCAACACTGCGCTCGTTCGGTGCCAATCCGTAGGCGCGCGCCAGGTAGCTCACCGATTCATCGGTGGCGCCACTGGCGTTCGCCAACTGCCCTGCGCGCAAGAGTGCCCGCGCCGCCAGTGCGCCGCGGTTATTTCGCTCCGCCACCTCCGCCAGCTTCACTTGCCGCGCCAGATTGTCCGGCTCCAGCTGCGCAATCCGTTCCCAGCAGAAGAGCGCGTCCTCTTCGCGCCCCGCGGCGGTAAAAAGCTCCGCGGCTTTGCCGTACTGTTCGCTGGCCTCTTCCGTGCGGTTCTGCTTCTGTTGCAGAAAGGCATAGCGCGCGATGCGCTCCGGGGGCTGGCCGGTGGGGGAATTTTTCAGGAAGCGGTTGTAGAGCGCCAGCGCCTTGGTCTCGTCCTTGGGATCGACGAGCAAATCGAAGAACATGCCGTAGTACACGGCCGCGCGGTCCGGCTGCTCGATGCGCGCGTACAGATCTCCCAGCGCCTGGGTGGCTTCCGCCTGTCCCGGCGCCTCTTCCAGCACCGCCAGATACGCGTCAATCGCGTCCTCGATGCGGTTCTTTTCGAGGAACTTTTTCGCGCGTTCCAGCAGCTTGTTGACGTCGGACGCCATGCCTGTGGTTTGCCTTTGCGGAGCCCTCGGCGGAAGTCAGGGGCGGTGTTCGCGGCTGGGGGCGCGGGCTTCGCTCTAACAATATATACCCGCGCAAAATCACCGGCAAAAATCACGCAGCCCGGGCGTTCGCAAGGGTAATGAGAGCCGCGCGACGCTGTGAGCTAAGCGCCGTGTAGCGCGCTGAACTGGCGAAGGGCCGCCAATTTCGCGGCTGCCGCGCCGGACTGCAGGGCTTCCTCTGCCTGCTCGGCGCCCGCCCTGAGATCCGCTGCCGCCCCGGCCGCCACCAAGGCCGCTGCCGCGTTGATCACCAGAATGTCTCGCGCGGCGCTCGCTCCCTTCGCGGGGTCCAGCACTGAGCGAAGCAGGGTTGCGTTCTCCTCGGGCGAGCCTCCGCGAATGGCTGCGAGCGGCGCTTCCTGTTTGCCAAAAGTCGCGGGGCTAATCGCGTACTGCCGCACTTCACCGTCGCGCACTTCGGCGACCATGGTCGGCCCGGCCAGCGAGATTTCATCCAGCTTGCCTGCTCCGTGCACCACAAATGCATGCTCCGTTCCCAGTGCTGCCAGCGTTTTCGCCACCAGTTCCACCACATCCGCAGAAAATACGCCCAGGACCTGGGCCTGAGCTCGCGCCGGATTCGTTAGCGGCCCCAGCAAATTGAAAACCGTCCGGGTGCCAATCTGCTTGCGCGCCGGCATCGCATGGCGCGCGGCCGTGTGCGCGGCCTGCGCGAATAGGAAGCCAATGCCAATCTCCCGGATAGCGCGGCCGATTACGGGAAACGGCAAGTCAATGCGCACGCCAAGCGCTTCCAGCACGTCGGCGCTGCCGCTGCGCGAAGTTGCCGCCCGATTGCCGTGCTTGGCCACACGCGCTCCCGCAGCCGCCGCCAAAATTGCCGCCCCTGTCGAAATATTGAAGGTTCCGGAGTCGTCGCCGCCCGTGCCGCAAGTGTCGACCATGCGCTTCGGCAAGACTTCGTCTGGACCGAACACCTGCGCTGCGTGCCGCCGCATGGCCCGCGCGAAACCAGCAAGCTCTTCCGCGCGATACGGGCGCGTATTCAAAGCCGTCAGCAGCGCGACAATTTGCGCTGTCTGCAACCGGCCGGAGAGCAGCTCTTCCATCAGCTCTTCCGCTTCCGCGCCCGTCAGCTCACGCCCGCTCAGCGCGCACTCCAGCAGACGGGAGCTCATCTCGCCGCCCTTGCTGCCCCGCGCCGGCCCATAGGGATAGAGTTTTTGCGCATCGGTCGCGTTCTTGCTCCCGTAACTTGTTCCCTGTAAACTTCTATGTTTTGCGAACGGCAAAATTCTAACACTGGCTGGTTGTTCCACGGCCAAACACGGGAAATTAATGAAGATTCACGAGTACCAAGCCAAGGCCATCCTCTCCAGGTATGGCGTCACGACGCCTCGCGGCGAAGTGGCCTTCAGCAAAGAAGAAGCGCGCGAGGGTGCGCAGCGGCTCAAGACCAACGTGGTGGTTGTGAAGTCGCAAATCCATGCCGGCGGCCGCGGCAAGGCCGGTGGTGTGAAGCTCGCGCACTCGCCCGACGAAGCCGCGGAGATCGCTTCCCGCATGCTGGGCATGAACCTCGTGACCATCCAGACCGGACCTTCCGGACGCATCGTCAAGCGCCTGCTCATCGAAGAGGGGCTGGACATCAAGCGCGAGCTATACCTGAGCCTGCTCGTGGACCGGGCCACCGCTCGCGTAGTGTTTCTGGCCAGCGCGCAAGGCGGCGTGGAAATCGAAGAGGTCGCAAAGAAGGATCCCGGGGCCATCCTCAAGGAATCCATTCATCCGGCGGTCGGCCTGCAACCGTATCAGGCGCGCAAACTGGCCTTCGGACTGGGCCTCTCCGGCGACGCAGCGAATCACGCCGCGCCTTTTTTCCAGGCTCTTTACCGCGCTTTTGTGGATACCGACGCATCCATGCTGGAAATCAACCCGTGCGTTCTGACCGGGGACGGCCGGCTGGTGGCGCTGGACGCCAAGATGACTTTTGACGACAACGGGCTGTTCCGCCACACCGACCTGCGCGGGCTGCGCGACCTGGACGAAGAGGATCCCCTGGAGGTCGAGGCCTCCAAGTACGGACTGAACTACATCAAGCTCGACGGCAACGTGGCCTGCATGGTGAACGGCGCGGGTTTGGCCATGGCCACCATGGACATCATCAAGTACGCCGGCGGATCGCCGGCAAACTTCCTGGACGTCGGGGGCGGAGCGTCCGCCGAGCAGGTGAAGAACGCCTTCCGTATTCTGCTCAGCGACCCCAGTGTGAAAGCCGTGTTCATCAATATCTTTGGCGGGATTCTGCGCTGCGACGTTCTGGCCACCGGTGTGGTCGCCGCCGCAAAAGACTTGCAGGTCAAAATTCCCGTAGTGGTGCGTATGGAAGGAACCAACGTGGAGCTCGGGCAGAAGATTCTTCGCGAATCCGGTCTGAATTTCACCATCGCCAACGGCATGAAGGACGGCGCGCAAAAGGTTGTCGCTCTGGCGGGAGGTGCGCAGTGAGCGTACTGGTCAACGAAAAAACCAAGCTGATCGTGCAGGGCTTTACCGGCCGCGAAGGCACCTTCCATGCGCAGCAGATGATTGAGTACGGCACCAACGTCGTCGGTGGCGTCACTCCGGGCAAGGGTGGCAGCAAACACCTGGAACGTCCGGTGTTCAACACGGTGGCCGAAGCGGTGAAAGGCACGGGCGCAAATGCTTCGGTGATCTTCGTGCCTCCTCCCTACGCGGCCGATGCCATTCTGGAGGCGGCCGACGCGGAAGTGCCGCTGGTCATCTGCATCACCGAAGGCATTCCCGTGATCGACATGGTTCGCGTCACTTCGGTCGTTGACCGCAACAAGACCCGGCTGATCGGACCGAATTGCCCCGGCGTGATTTCGCCCGGCAAGTGCAAGATCGGCATCATGCCCGGCCGCATTCACAAGCAAGGAAACGTCGGCGTGGTGAGCCGCAGCGGCACCCTTACCTACGAAGCTGTGGACCAGCTGACCCGCCTCGGCATTGGACAATCCACCTGCATCGGTATCGGCGGCGACCCGATTATCGGCACCTCGTTTCTCGATGCCATCAAGCTTTTCAACGACGACCCGGAAACCCACGCCGTCATTCTGATCGGCGAAATCGGTGGCGACGCGGAAGAAACCGCTGCCACCTGGATCAAATCCAGCATGAAGAAGCCGGTGGTGGGGTTCATCGCCGGGCAGACCGCGCCTCCAGGCCGACGTATGGGCCACGCCGGCGCCATCATTTCCGGCGGCCAGGGCACGGCCAAAGACAAATACGCCGCCATGAACGCCGCCGGCATCAAGACCGTGGAGACTCCGGCCGACCTCGGCTCCACGCTGGCGTCGGTTTTGAAATAGGTTCGTACCGTCGTTCCATCGTTGTTCCATCTTGCGTCTATTTTTTACGGGGAGATTTTCGTGGCAATCGAACGCACTTTCGCAATCATCAAGCCGGACGCGGTTGCGGCCGGCCAGCAGGGCGAGATATTGTCCCGCATCCACAAGGCGGGCTTTCAGATCGTGGCGATCAAGTCCATGCGGCTGACCAAAGAAGAAGCCGGCGGTTTTTATGCCGTGCACAAGGCGCGTCCTTTCTTTGGCGAGCTGACCGATTTCATGTCGTCCGGGAAAATTATCGCGATGGTTCTCGAGGCGGAAGGCGCAATCCTCAAATGGCGCGATACGATGGGCGCAACCGATCCCAAGAAGGCCGCTCCAGGCACCATCCGGCACGATCTGGGCACCAGCATCGGCACCAACGTAACCCACGGGTCGGACGCTCCGGAAACTGCCGCCTTTGAAATCGGCTACTTCTTCGCCGGCCTTGAACTGATCTAAGTTTGTTCTGAAACCATTGGCGCAGAACACTCGCCTTGCGTGTTCTGCGCACCTTTTTCAGCGTGCCTTTCCTGTCGCGCGCCTCCGCCAGCCTGGGCTATACTCCAGCCCATGAAAGGCTCACCGAAGGTCCTTGAACAGCTGAACCAAGCGCTCCGCGAGGAGCTCACCGCCATCAACCAGTATTTTCTTCACGCCGAAATGTGCGAAAACTGGGGCTACGAACGCCTCTCCGAATACATCAAGAAACAGTCCATCGGCGAGATGAAGCACGCTGAGTCGCTGATGGAGCGCATCCTGTTCCTTGATGGCACGCCTTCCATGAAGCCTCTGGAACTAACCATCGGCAAAAATGTAAAAGACATGCTGCAGAGCGACCTGGACCTGGAACTCGCCGCGGTGAAGATGTACAACGCCGCCATTCAGATTGCCGTGGCGGAAAAGGACAACGGTTCACGCGACCTGCTGCAGACCCTGCTCGACGACGAGGAAGACCACGTGGATTGGCTGGAAGCGCAGATGCATCAGATCAAGGAACTTGGCTACGAGCGCTACCTGACCATGCAAATGGGCGAATTCGAGGAAGAAGACTAGGCCGCGCCCGGGACGGCGGATAACCGCGCCGCGCTTCGCGCGTCCAAACGGGCAAAGACGAGCCGCTCGCCGCATCGGAGGTCCACATGCGGAAACTTCACCGTCGCGATTTTCTTGCCCGCTCCGCCGGGGCTGTGACTTCCGCCTGGCTCTCGCCGCGAACCCTCACGGAACGCCTTTTCGCAATTCCTCCGCTCACCCAGAAATTCAAAGCCAACGATACGGCCACGGTCGGCCGCACCGGCATCAAGACCTCGCGCCTCGCGATGGGCACGGGCACGGTGGGATTTGGCGGGCGCTCGCATCAGACCGCGCTTGGGGTGGATGGTCTGTCGCGACTGCTGCTGAACGGCTACCACAACAGCGGACTGCTATTCGTTGACGCAGCGGACGCCTACGGCAGCCATCCCCACGTCGCGCAAGCGCTCAAGCATCTCGACCGCAGCAAAGTTACCGTCCTGACCAAGTCGTGGAGCCGCGACGCGGAAGGCATGCGCGCCGATCTCGCCCGCTTCCGCAAGGAACTCGGCACCGATTACCTCGACGTTGTTCTGATGCACTGCGTGACCGAAGGAGATTGGACCACGCGCTACCGAGGCGCCATGGACGTGCTGTCCGAAGCCAAACAAAAAGGCATCATCCGCGCACACGGCTGCTCCTGCCATTCCATAGAAGCCCTGCGTGCCGCGGCCAAATCCCCGTGGGTCGAGGTGGACCTGGCCCGCGTGAATCCCGTCGGCGCGCACATGGACGCCGATCCGGATACCGTCATCAGCGTTCTGCGCGAAATGAAGGAAGCTGGCAAGGGCATCATCGGCATGAAAATCCTCGGCCAGGGCGCCCTGCGGGATCGCCCGGACGATGCCTTGCGCTTCGCACTCGGGCTCGGCGTCCTTGACGCTTTCACCATCGGCGCCGAATCGATCGCGGAACAGAACGACCTCGTGAAACGCATCGCCGCGCTTACTTAGTCCCCTTCTCTCTGCCTCCGTCCAGCCTGGCGCGGCTGACGCACAACTTCATTTATGGCAAACTAGGTGGTTCCACCGCAGCGATTCTGCGCAGTTGCCCTGTGCTCCCTTCGCGAATTGGCTGGGCCGCCCGCGCGGCCGGTGACAATACCGGTGTCATAGAAAAGGCACATGGACCCAAAGTTCGAGCGGAATTTCTGCATCATCGCGCACATTGACCACGGCAAGTCCACCCTCGCGGACCGCCTGCTGGAAATGACCGGCGCGCTTTCCCAGCGCGAAATGACTTCGCAAGTCCTCGACTCCATGGACCTCGAGCGCGAGCGCGGCATCACCATCAAAGCCAAAAGCATCCGCCTGCACTACGACGCGAAGGACGGTCACCGTTACCGCCTGAATCTGATTGACACGCCCGGCCACGTAGACTTCTCCTACGAAGTTTCCCGCGCACTCTCCGCCTGCGAAGGCGCACTCCTGGTGGTTGACGCCTCGCAGGGCGTCGAGGCGCAAACCGTGGCCAACACCTTCCTTGCCGCCGGCCATAATCTGACCATCATCCCGGTGATCAACAAGATTGACCTGCCTGCCGCGCAACCCGATTACGTCAAGGAACAAATCGAAAACGTGCTGGCCATTCCCGCACAGGATGCTCTCCCTATCAGCGCCAAAAGCGGCCTCGGCGTCGAAGACGTGCTGGAGGCCGTGGTGCAGCGCGTTCCCGCGCCTACGGGCAGTGCGCAGAATCCACTGCAGGCACTCATTTTCGACTCCTGGTTCGATCCCTACCGCGGTGCCGTGGTTCTGGTCCGTGTCATGGAAGGCCGCCTTACGAATCACATGAAGATTCGTCTCTGCGCCAGCGACGGGATCTACGAAGTCGAACAGCTCGGCGCGCTCACGCCCAAACCGGTGGCCCTGGACGAACTGGAAGCCGGCGATGTCGGCTTCGTCGTGGCCAATATCAAGCGGGTCGCCGACGCCCGCATGGGCGACACCATCATCGAAGCCGGCAGCAACGCGCCGCCCCTTCCGGGTTTCGAAGCCACCAAGCCCATGGTTTTCGCCGGGCTGTTCCCGGTCCTGGCCGACGAGTACGAACCGCTGCGCGACGCGCTCGGCAAGCTGCAGCTGAACGACGCCGCATTTTTCTACGAACCGGAAAACTCTGTCGCGCTGGGCTTCGGTTTTCGCTGCGGCTTCCTGGGATTGCTGCACATGGAAATCGTGCAGGAGCGCCTGGAGCGCGAGTTCGGCCTGAACCTGATCACTACCGCGCCCAGCGTGCGGTATCGCATCACCCGCGTCGGCGGCGAGGTCGTGGAAGTCGATAGCCCGGCGAAATTCCCCTCGCCCAGCGACATGCAGAAGATCGAAGAGCCCATCATCAAGGCCATGATCATCACCGACGATCAGTCCGTCGGGGGCATTCTGCAGCTCTGCCAGGACAAGCGCGGCACCCAGAAAAATTTCGAGTACCTTTCGCCCACGCGGGTCATGCTCACCTATGAGCTCCCGCTCAACGAAATCGTGCTTGATTTCTATGACCGCCTGAAATCCGTATCGCGCGGCTACGCTTCGCTCGACTACCAGCTGGCGGGCTACAAGGAATCCGACCTGGTGAAGCTCGATGTTCTGGTTGGCGGCGAACCGGTGGACGCCCTGGCCATGATCTGCCACCGCGAGCAAGCCTACGAGCGCGGCCGCGAACTGGTCAGCCGGCTGCGCAAGCTGATTCCCCGCCAGATGTTTGAGGTGCCCATCCAGGCCGCCATCGGCAGCCGGGTCATCGCGCGCGAAACCGTCGCGGCCATGCGCAAGAACGTGCTCGCCAAATGCTACGGCGGCGACATCTCCCGCAAGCGCAAGCTGCTCGAGAAGCAGAAGGAAGGCAAACGCCGCATGAAGCGGGTTGGCCAGGTGGACATTCCGCAAGAAGCGTTCCTGGCGGTGCTGAAAGTCAACTCCATCGAAGAGGAAGACTGAAGCGGTTTCTCAGGATTGTTCTTCGGTTCGCTTTACTTCCGAAATCAGTTTCCCGCGATGCAGTTGGATGGCGACCGTCTCGCCGGTCTTGACCTGCGCGGCATCCCGCAGCACGTTCCCCGACGCATCCGTCGCGATGGCGTAGCCTCGCTCCAGAACCCGCAGCGGGCTGCGCTCCTCCAGCTGCAGGGCCAGCCGTCCCAGGCGTTCCCGCTTCACGCGCACCAGACGCTCCACTTTCACGCTCAGCTCCGAGGAGCGGCGCTCCAGTCGCAGGCGAAACGCGGCGATGCGCCCGCGAAAATCGAAGCCCGCGATACGCAGGTGCGCCGCCGTGAATTGCCTGCGCGATGCTTCCAGGCGCCGCCGCAAGCCCACCGCCAGCCGCGCCGTCAAATCGTCCGCGCGCTGCCTCTGCTGCCGCAGCACCTCCAGCGGGCGCCGGAATCCGCTGCGGCCGGAGAGTTCGTGGACCCGGCGGCTCAGAACGAGCAACCGGTAGCGCATCTGCTCCGCCAGGGCCTGGCGCAAGTCGCGAATGTGCTTGTCGAACTCGGCTCGCGTGTTCACCACGATCTCCGCCGCCATGGAAGGCGTCGAAGCCCTCACGTCGGCGACAAAATCGGCAATGGTGAAATCCGTTTCGTGGCCCACTCCGGAAATCACCGGAATGCGCGATTCGAAAATCGCGCGCGCCACCACTTCCTCATTGAAGGCCCACAAATCCTCCAGCGAGCCGCCGCCCCGCGCGAGGATCAGCACATCCACCATCTGCTGCTGGTTGAAATACCGGATGGCCTTGGCGATTTCCGCCGCTGCTCCCTCTCCCTGCACGCGCACCGGAAAAAGCGTCAGGCGCACGTTGTGAAAACGCCGCCGCAGAATGCGCACCACATCGCGCACGGCCGCGCCCGCGGGCGAAGTCACCAGGCCGATTCGGCTTGGCAGCAGCGGCAGCGGCTGCTTATGCCGGGCCTCAAACAGACCTTCCGCCTCCAGCCGCTTCTTCAATTGCTCGAACGCCAGTTGCAGCGCCCCGCGCCCGGCCGGTTCGATCGATTCCACGTAAATCTGGTATTCCCCGCGCGCTTCGTAAACGCTGATGGCGCCCCGCACCGTAAATTTCAGGCCGTCCTCCGGCCGCACCTTGATCCCGCGCATCTGCTGCTTGAACCACACGCAGCGAATCTGCGCCTTGTCGTCTTTCAGCGTGAAGTAGTAGTGCCCGGATTGCGCTTCCCGGCAATTCGAAACTTCGCCCTCCACCGACACTTCATTGAAGTTGCGCGCCAGCAGATCGCGAATGCGCGCCGTCAGCTCCGTGACGCTCAACGCGCGCCGGTCCGGTTGCAGGTTGAAAACGAGCTGGCTCATGCGTGGCGTGAGCAGCATAACCCACCAGCCTGGCCGATTGAAAATCGCGGCCCGCATCGGGCATCCTCAGGAAGGACCAAATTGCATCGGGAAACGGGCCTGGGTCACGGAATGAATCTGCGAGGAAATCGTAAGCCGCTTGCCGCATGGCTGCTGCTGGCATGGGCTGTGGTGTCGCCTCTTCCGTTGTGCGCGCAGCTGACCACGGGCGGCGCGCTGCAACCGAAACGTTCACTTCCAGCGCCGAAGCGCGTGGTCGAGGAGGTTCGCGCCTGGCGATCCGCCAACCAGGATCGCATCATGCGCGAGCTGCGCGAGTTTCTTGCTATTCCCAACGTCGCCAGCGACACGCCGAATATCGAGAAGAACGCCGCCCGCCTGAAAGAGATGCTCGAAGCGCGCGGCATCGAAACGCATCTCCTCTCCATTGAAGGCCGCGGCCCGGTGGTTTTCGGCAAGCTGGATGCACCCGGCGCCAGCCGCACCGTCATCTTTTACGCCCACTATGACGGCCAGCCCGTCAATCCACTTGATTGGACCGACAAGAAGCCTTTCGAACCGGTCCTGCGCGACGAGAGCATCGAAGCCGGCGGAAAGGTGATTCCCTTCCCCGCCCCCGGCTCTCCGTCCAATTCTTACCAGGATCAGTGGCGCATCTACGCCCGCTCGGCATCCGATGACAAGTCGCCGATCATTGCGATACTCGGCGCCCTCGATGCATTGCGTGCGAAAGACATCCCGCTCGCCGTCAACCTGAAATTCATCCTCGATGGCGAAGAAGAGGCCGGCTCACCCAATCTTCAGAAGACGCTCAAACTTCATGAAAACTTGTTGAAGGCAGACGTCCTTATTACCGGTGACGGCCCGATGCATCCCTCGGGGCGGCCGCTGATCTTCTTTGGCAACCGCGGCGACATCGGGTTGGACATTACCGTGTATGGTCCGGTGCGCGCGCTGCATAGCGGCCACTACGGGAACTGGGCTCCCAATCCCGCGCTCACCCTTGCGCGTCTGCTGGCCGCAATGAAGGACGAACGCGGCCGGGTCCTCATTCCCGGATATTACGATGACGTTGCTCCGCTCAGTCCGCTGGAAAAGAGCGCGCTCGACGCCATGCCCGCCAACGACAAGGAACTGCAGCAGGAACTGGGCATCGCCCAGCCCGATGGCTCGGGCAAGAAACTGGTCGAACTTCTCCAGGAGCCGTCGCTCAATATTCGCGGCCTGCGCAGCGGAGCCGTGGGCGAGCAAGCCACCAACATCGTCCCGGACCAGGCCCAGGCTTCGCTCGAGGCTCGCCTGGTCAAGGGGGAAGGCACCAGGGAAAAGTTCGAACAGATTGCCGGCTTCATCCGCGCGCAAGGCTTTTACGTGACCGACCACGAACCCACGCTGGAAGAGCGCCGTGCCCACGCCAAGATCGCCAAGCTCGTTGACCAGGGCGGTTATCCCGCGTCCCGCACGCGGATGGATCTGCCCGTCAGCCGCGCACTGGTCCGGGTGCTGCAAGACGCCAGCGACGGCAGGACCGTGGTCGCTCCGATGCTGGGTGGCAGCGTTCCCATGTACATCTTTGAAGATCTCGGCTTGCCTTGGATCGGCGTTCCCATCGTGAATTACGACAATCACCAGCACAGCGCGGATGAAAACCTGCGGCTTGGCAATTTGTGGGAGGGCATCGAAACCTACAGCGTCCTGCTGGCAGACCTGGATTGGTAGAAAGCGCGTCGGCGGTCAGAGTTCGAGGAAATTTCGCAGCAACTGCTTGCCTGCCTGCGTCAGCACCGACTCTGGATGAAACTGCACGCCTTCCAGTTTGTGTTTGCGGTGTCGCACGCCCATGATGATTCCGTCGCGCGTCTCCGCCGTCACCGCCAGTTCGCGCGGCAGCGACTTGCGATCCACAATTAACGAGTGATAGCGCGTGGCGGTGAAGGGCTTCGGCAGGTCGCGAAACACGCCTTTTCCGTCGTGCTGGATCTCGCTGGTCTTGCCATGAAACAGCTTTGGGGCGCGAACAATCTTGCCGCCAAACGCCGCGCCGATTGCCTGATGTCCCAGGCAAACCCCCAGAATGGGAAACTTACCGGTCAGCCGTTGCACCAGTTCCACGGAAATGCCGGCTTCCTGCGGCGTGCAGGGGCCCGGCGAGATCACGATGCGTTCCGGTTTGCGCCGCGCAATCTCTTCCACGGAAATCTTGTCGTTGCGGTGCACTTCCACCGCGCATCCCAGTTCGCCCAGGTACTGCGCCAGGTTGTAGGTAAAGGAATCGTAGTTGTCGAGCAGGAGAATCATGGCGTCAGCTTCGATTGTGCGCGGCTTCCAGCGCACGCTGCAAGGCTTTGGACTTGTTCACGGACTCGTCGAATTCGCCGGTGGGCGTGGAATCGGCCACGATTCCGCCGCCCGCCTGAATGTGCGCCACCCCGTTGCGGATGACCATCGTGCGCAGCGCGATGCAGGAGTCCAGGTTCCCGGAAAAGTCCAGGTACAGGATTCCGCCGGCATAAATCCCCCGCCGCGTCTTTTCCAGTTCCTCGATGATCTCCATGGCCCGGACTTTCGGCGCGCCGGAAACCGTGCCCGCGGGAAAGCAGGCCATCAGCGCATCGAAGCAGTCCACGTCCGGCCGCAGCCGGCCGCGCAAACTCGAAACCAGGTGCATCACGTGCGAGTAGCGTTCCACCGTCATCAGCTTCTCGACCTGCACCGAGCCGTAGTCGCACACCCGGCCCAGATCGTTGCGTCCCAGGTCCACTAGCATGATGTGCTCGGCGCGTTCCTTTTCGTCGGCGAGCATCTCCCGCTCCAGCCGCAGGTCTTCCGCTTCGTCCTTGCCCCGCCACCGCGTGCCCGCGATCGGCCGGTAGAAGACGTCGCGCCCCTGCACCTTCACCAGCATCTCCGGCGAGCTGCCCACCACGGAGACGTCATTCAGCTGCAAGAAAAAAAGGTAGGGCGAGGGATTCAACGCGCGAAGTTCGCGGTAGATCTGGAACGGCGGCGCATCGGTCTTCCCCGAAAAGCGCTGGCTGATCACCACCTGAAAGATATCGCCGGCTCGAATGTACTCCTTGGCCTTTCGCACCGCGGCCAGGTACGCCGGTTTGGCGAAATTCGAAGTCACGCGCAACGGCGCTTTTTTCTTTTTCTGTTTGCCGCGCGGCTTGGGCTGTTCGGCCTCCACCGGCTGCTCCAGCAGCTTCCGCGTGCGCTGAATCTCCGCCACCGCCTGGTCGTACTTGGCGCGCAGGCTGCCTTTTTCCTCGGTGAAGACGTTGCGCACGATCCACAGCCGGTGCTGCACGTGATCGAACGCGATCAGCCCGTGGTAAAACATCAGCACCGCATCGAACAGCCCGATCTCGTCGCGCAGTTCTTTCGGCAGACGCTCGATCAGCCGCACCATGTCGTAACTGAAGTACCCGATGGCCCCGGCAATCAGCGGCGGCAGCCCCGGCACCCGCACCGGACGGAACCGCTCGATCCTCGCGCGCAGAAACGATACCGGATCGCTCTCTTCCCAAATCACCCGGTCGCGCGTCTCCAGCACGCAAGCCCCGTTCGCGTAGCGGAACACCTCTTCCGGGTGCGCTCCGGCGAACGTATAGCGTCCAATCTTCTCGCCGCCTTCCACCGACTCCAGCAGGAACGAGTACCGTGCGCCGTGCGCGATCCGCAGGTACGCGCTCACCGGCGTCAGCAGATCCGCGGAAAAAACATCGTATACGGGGACGAGGTTTCCCTGTTTCGCAAGCCGGGAAAATTCCTGGAACGAAGGTTGGATCATCTGGACGAGTGCCTGGTTACATCCGGGGTCTGCGTGCCGCTACGAGTCACCAATTATCCACGAAAAAGGGCGCGCCTGCTCACGTGCGGCAAATTACCGCCGGGATTTTTCATCGGCCTGCAGCTTGCGCAGCACCGCGCGGCGCATCGCGGCTTCCGGCGCCGGCTGGCCCATCCACAATTCCCATTGCGCGAATCCCTGGGCCAGGAACATTTCCGCGCCGGATACCGTTGCAATGCCTTTTTTCTCCGCCATTTGCAGCAGGCGCGTGCGCAGCGGCCGGTAAACCAGGTCCATCGCCACTTCGCAGTTCAACTCCTTCGCTTCCAGCGGCGACGCGTCGGTATGCGGGTGCATCCCCACCGGCGTGGTGTTAACAATCAGTTCGAACCGGGCGGCGGAAAGATGCTTGCGCGCAATCACCTGCGCGCCACAGGCCCGCGCCAGCGCTCGCGCCGCGGAATCCCGCCGCGCACAGATCAGGACCTCCGCTCCCGCATCCGCCAGCGCAAACGCCGCAGCCCGCGCCGACCCGCCCGCCCCGAAAACCAGCGCCCTGGCGTCCTTCAGCGCGATCTTCCGGTGCAAGGCCCGCAGCACGCCCAAATAGTCTGTATTCGAACCGCTTAACCTGCCATTCTTCCCGACCACCACCGTGTTCACCGCGCCGAGCTTCTCGGCCGCAGGATCACAGGTCGCAAGATATTTCAGAATCGTCTGCTTGTGCGGAATCGTGACGCTGAAGCCGCGCAATGCAAACTCCGGCACCGCATCCAGAAAATCCTTCAGGCTTTCGACTAGGAACGGCAGGTACACCGCGTCGCGCTTCGCCGCAATGAAACCGGTGTTGTGCAACAAGGGCGACAGCGAATGCCCGATCGGATTGCCGATGACTCCGTACACCGCTGTCCGAGCCGTCAAAGCATCGGCTCGATACAACTCGCGAAATTCGCGCAAAGAAACCTGTCCCGGCGCCGTCGCCTCCGCCACCGGCGCATACGCCAGCGCGCTTCCCGCGCGCAATGCCAGTAACCGCGCCGGCAACCCAATTTCGCCCATCGGAACGGCTACCACGTCGTTCGCGCCGCGGTTCAGGCGCAGCAGCCGCACGCTGTCGGCGATGGTCCGCGCTCGCGCCGCAATCTTGAACGCATCCGCTTCCCCGCGCCCGGTGTGCGCAAATTTACGCGGCAACGGCGGCGTCCGCGCAAAATCGTGGTACGACAGCAGGATCTTCTCGGGCACTGGAAACGCCCGCGCCGATTGCCCGGGCAGCTCGCGCAGGGTCTCCACTTCCAGATCGCACCATCGGCACCCTGCCGCGCGCGCCTGACTCAGCCAATGCAATTCCGCCTGCGCGCCTCCGCTCAACTTGCCGCCGCCCAGCACGCGCCGGCAAGTGGCCAGCAGCGTCCAGTTCTGATTGCGCCGCGCAACCGGCCGCAGCGCCTTTAGAAAGCGCTCACGCTCCGCATCCGAACGCAGCCAGTCCAGGCGCAGTTCCATGGTCCGGGTGAATTTCGCGGCCACACGCAATTGCCGCAGGGCCTCGCCAGCGGTGGCGGCCGCGATCACGGCGCAAAGCCGGTCGTCGAACCGCGTCTTCCGGTGAGTTGGGATGGCCATATTATTGAAAATAAACGAGCTAGCCCTCGATTGGCAAGCCGTATCAAATGTGTAAAGCGCCTCCGCCCAATTTCTTGACGGTACTGGAACGCGTTGCTACTTTTGGTTTGCATAGTCCCCGCTCGGCCTCCGAGCGTGCGTAGAAGGAGCTTCGTGATGCGCGCGATTGTCGCTGCATTTTGCTTGTCCATGTTCTTCGGTGCGGGGTTCTGCCAGGCGCAAAGCCAGAACACCCAGATCCAGAGCACCCAGGCCGTTGGCGCCACCGATCACCCGTGGCGGGCCAACGTCTACTGCTCCGGCTTCTACACGAACCAGAAGGTCGCCGACGACACGCGGTTGGTCTCCGGCGAGCAATCCGAATACAAACTGACTTTCGTTCAGGGCGACACCGTGTACCTGAGCAAGGGCTCCAATCAGGGCGTCAAGGAAGGCGACAAGTTTTCCGTCGTCCGCGAGTTCAAAGATCCGCTGCGCCAGCAATGGTTCAAGTGGCAGGATAAACTCACCAACGCGATGGGAATTTACTATTCGGACCTCGGAACCATCGAGGTGTTCAAGGTGCTGCCCAACGTCGCCATTGCCAAGGTCTCGCTGAGCTGCGAATTCATGCAGCGCGGCGACATCGTACGTCCCTTCGCGGAGCGCCCGGCCGGACCATTCAAGGAAGCGGGCAATTTTGACTTTTTCGCGCCCGCCAGCGGCAAGCCGGTGGCGATGATCGTGCGCGGGCTGAACACGGCGCAGATGACCGGCCGCTGGGATACGGTGTTCGTCAACCTCGGCGCGGCGCAAGGCGTGAAGGTTGGCGACTATTTCCGCATTTTCCGCTACCAGGGTTCGAGTGGCAACGTAATCCCCGTCGAGAAAAACTATCAGGACCGCATCTATGGCTTCGGAAGCAACCCGAAGAAGTACACCTGGAACGATCTGCCGCGCGAGGTTCTCGGCGAAGGCATTGTGCTGAACGTAGGCCAGAATGCCGCGACGGTGCTGATCACGGTCGCCAAGTCGGAACTGTACGCCGGCGACTACGTGGAACTCGAATAGTCACCTGGCGTGAACCTTAAGACCGCCCGCGCGTCGCAAGACGCGCGGGTTGTTTTTTTTTTGCAGGGAACTCTTCGGGATTCGCAACCGCTCTAACCGCGCTTCAGGAGGGAACCACATCCTCGGATTTCGTGCGCGTTTCCATCATCCGCAGCTTGCGCCGTTGTTTGATCCGGTCGTCCAACTGACTCCAGAACCGGAAAAAGTACTGCGCCGCCGAGACCAGGGCGCTCACCACCACCAGCCACAGCAACACCAGCGCGATCGGCTTCAATTGCGGATGGCTGGCGCCGGCGATCAAGACCGCCACCGCGCATACCTGCAGCACCATCTTGGTCTTGCCCAGCGCTGAAGCGGCGATCGTAAAGCCTTCCGCCGAGGCGATGTTCCGCAACCCAAGCACCGTGAATTCCCGGCCGATGATAATCACCACCATCCATGCCGGCACCAGGTGCATATCCACCAGCGCAATGAACGCGGCGGAAATCAGTAGTTTGTCGGCTATCGGGTCCAGCAAGATACCCAGCGTGGTCACCTGCAACCGCCGGCGCGCGAAATAACCGTCCGCCCAATCCGTGGCAGCCGCCGCCAACAGGATCAGCACACCCCAGAACTCAAACTTCATGGGAAACCCCCACAACTCCACGTTGGGGCTGCGCGTCAGCAGCACCACGATGAGCAGCGGCACGAAGAAGATGCGCAGCAGCGTGAGTGAGTTGGGGAGATTCATATATCCAAAGGGCGGCGCGTAAGCGGAGAGCCGCAAATACGCGCCGGTTCGACTATAAGGCCCGACATGGAGGCCGTCAACGCCGGCCAGAAGGCTCTCTGCGCGCCTGTTTCCGGGCCAGTTCGGTACTTTTGCGTTAACATACCCGCGGCCTGCGACGTGGCCCGCGCATATACGGTTTCGTAACTGGATTGCCCTGAAGCTGTGCAAATTCCGCAGGCCCAAAATGACCGCAAAACAGCGCATTCACAATAGTCACCACTTATTAATCATGTATAAGTGGCTTTTTTTGTTTTAGTTACAAAAGATGACGGACGGCCCAGGACCGCCGGAAGCGGGCCAGGTATAACCGTTCAGCAAACTCACTCGCGGCGATTTCCACAAAGATTTCCACTGCCCGTGGCCTCGGCTCGCAGGCGCCCAATCACGGCCCAGTACTCTTCGAATGGCCCGTTTTTGGCGGCTTTTTGCGTGTTTACCCGGAAGGTACTTCGACCGCCGTCGAACTATCGGCTCTCCATCGCGCGCGGCCCGCGCAGCAGGCGAACCGGCAGCATCAGAATCGCGCTCAACAAGCCGAACACCCCGTGCAGGGTGATCCCCACAATCCGAAAGGGGATGCTGAGCAGCCACACGAAGGGATAGGCCACCAGCGCCAGAATCGCCAACGGCCAGCAAATCACAAACAGAATGCACCAGAGCAGGAAGGCAGCCATGATTCGACCTCTCACTCAGAAACGCACGACGAGCCAGGAAAGTTCCCTGAGCACCGGTTTAGATCCGGTACTCCCGGAGATGTAGTCGCTTGGCCAGCGTCTCCGGCACTTCCGCATCCAGGGTCATGTGCGAATCATCCACATCCGAATGCAACACCCGTCCCAATGCGTGAACCAGGGCCAGGGTACGCCCTTCCGTGAGTGGCAGCCGCAACGATAGCTTCACCACCGGATCCGTGGGAAGCGCCGCATCCATCTGGCGCAGCAACTCGTCGAAGCCTTCGCCCGTCACCGAAGAAACCAGCACCGCCGGTTGCGCAGCGTCGCCGGAAGCGTTGCAAGCTTCGGGCCGCAATGCAGCGCGCTGCTCGCTCGTCAGCAAGTCGGCTTTGTTCCACACGCGCAGGGTCGGCCTTCCGCCCACGCCCAGTTCGCTCAGAATCTTGCAGACCGCCGCATCCAGCTCCTGGTGCCGCGGGTTGGAGACATCGCTTACGTGCAAAATCAGCGCCGCTTCCTGCACTTCCTCCAGCGTGGCGCGGAACGCGGTCAGCAAGCCCTTCGGCAAGTCGCGAATAAATCCCACGGTATCGGACAGCAGGACGCGCCGTCCGCTTGGCAGGCGAATCGCCCGCACCGTCGGATCCAGCGTCGCGAACATGCGCGAAGAGACCAGCACTTCCGCGCGGCTGAGGGAATTGAACAGGGTGGACTTCCCCGCGTTGGTGTAACCGACCAGCGCAATCGTGCCCAGGGGCACCGCGTTGCGCGCCTGGCGCCGCAACGAACGCTGTTTCCGCACGTCGTCGATGCTGTTCTCGATCTTGCGCACGCGATCGCGAATCCGCCGCCGGTCAGTTTCGAGCTTTTTCTCACCGGGACCGCGCACGCCGATGCGCCCGGCCCCGCCGCCCGCGCCGCCCGCGCCGCCGCCTCCGCTCTTGCCGCCCAGCCGTGACATCGCCGCGCCTTTGCCCGTGAGGCGGGGAAGCATGTAGTTGAGTTGTGCCAGTTCCACCTGCAGCTGACCTTCCCGGCTGCGCGCGTGCCGCGCGAAAATATCCAGAATGAGCTGCGTCCGGTCGATCACCCGCCGCCCGGTGTGCTCCTCAATGTTGCGCTGCTGCACCGGCGAAAGGTTGCTGTCAAAAATGATCAGCGGGGCGTCCTTGGCATTGGCTTCCGCGGTGATCTCATCGAGTTTGCCGCGGCCCACCAGCGTGGCCGGGTCCGCCGCGTCCCGCAGCTGGAACACGGTTCCCGCGATTTCCGCACCCGCGCTGCGTGCGAGCTCCACCAGTTCGGCCAGAGCTTCGCGCTCCGGCGCGCCCGCCGGCACACCCGGCACGCGCGGCGATCGCTTCCATGCGACACCAATCAGCAGCGCGCGTTCGGTATGGGAAATGGCTTGTGTGGTTTTCATCGAGGGCTGAGCGAGGTGGGTGCCATCTAGGCGAGTATACGCTGCTGCGCAGTCCGGAGGTAGGGCGCCTGCCTGCCTTCGAGAACCGCTGCTCTACAAATTCTCCGCCAGCCAGTCCCGCGCTTGGCCCTGGGTCCCGGCCTCATCACCAAAACCTGCAATCCAGTGAACGCTGCTCTCACGCCGGAACCACGTCAACTGCCGCTTTGCGTACTGCCGCGTTCCCTGCTGAATCAATTGCTTCGCCGCTTCCAGCGTCATTTCTCCGCGCAGGTGCGCGCGCAATTCCCTGTAACCGATGAAATCGAAGGGTTTGGCATTTTCTCCCGTGTCTTGGCGCATCAATCCGCGTACTTCTTCCAGCCAGCCCGCGCGCAGCATCGCTTCCGTACGCGCGTGAATGCGGTCGTTCAGCCGTTCGCGCTGCGGACGCAATCCCAGCTTCAGCACGCGCCACCCTTCCAGCGGTTCTCTGCCCTGGCGATGAATTTCCGAAACGGGCTTTTCCGTCAGCAGGCATATCTCAATCGCCCGTATCAGCTTTTGCCCGTCTGTCGCCGCAATCTGCCGCGCCGTCTCCGGATCCAGCCGCTCCAGCATCTCGTGCAAGTGTCCCGGTCCATGCTCCGCCGCCGCGGCGCGCAGCCGCGCCCGCAACTCTTCTGACCGTTGCGGCAGGGGCGCCAGGCCTTCCAGCAGCGCGCGCAGGTACAGTCCCGTGCCCACCGTGAAAATCGGCAGCACGCCCCGCGCGCGCAGGTCCTGCAGCACCGCAAGCGCCCGCTCGCGGTACCCGCCGGCGGTGGACGCTTCGCCCGCGTCCAGCACATCCAACAGGTGATGCCGCACGCCGGCGCGCTCTTCTACGCTTGGTTTCGCAGTGCCGATATTGAAGCCGCGATAGAGCTGCGTCGAATCGCACGCTACTACCTCACCGCCGAACGCGCGCGCCAAGAATACGCTCAGCGAGGATTTTCCCGCGGCGGTGGGACCGACAATCACCACCAGCGGCGGATGGGCTTGCGAGGAATTCATCGAAACACGATATGCCACGCGCGGAAAATCAGGAGAACAAGCACGCCGCCGGCCAGCAGGATGCTGCCCCACACTTGCTGGCGCGCGATTTTCACGGGAGACTCCAGGCCGGCTATGGGTACGGTTATTGGTACGCGGCTTCGACCGGCAGATTGTACAGGAAAATAAAGCGTAGCCGGATTTCCGGCCCGGTGAACGCCGGAGGCAGGTGATCGAACGGATTCGATGAGCGGATGGCCGAAACCGCGGCGCGATCCAGGGGTTCCTTGCCGGATGGCCGCAAGGTATCCGGCTCGTTGCTCGGTACGCTGCCGTCGCGGCGGATGCTGAACTCCAACACCACAATCCCTTTGTCGCCCAGTTGCGCCGATTGCGGCATCACCGCATACCAGTTGCGGCGGACGCTGGCGATCACTCGTTGGATGTAGTCGTTGAAATCCACGCCTTCGGTCGGGGTGAGAATCTGCACCGGGCCCATGCCGATGCCCGGCCCGCCCGCACCCTGGCGTCCCGCGCTGCCCGGAAATCCCGCGCCGCCGCGCGGATCGGGCGCATACGTTCCCCTGCCCTTGGCCGCGTTGCGGGAAATGTCCTGCAGGGTATCGCGCAGCGGATCGCCGGAACTTTTTGGCAGCTGAAGGTTCGGTTTGGCGGTAGGCGTGTCCGGGAGTTCCAGATTTGGCTGGGCATTCTTTGGCGCATCGGTTTTCGGAGCAGGCGCCGGCGGCGGGGTCGCATTCGGTTGCGGCGTCGGTGCCGTAGGCAAATCCTCGCGCTTCGGCTGCACCGGTTGCGGCTGCGGGGCGGGTTCCGGAGGCGCAACCTTGCGGAGCACCTTCGGATCCACCTTCACTTTCGGCGGCGGCGTGACGTTCCGGGGCTCAGGGCGACGCGATTCAAACGCGCCCGGCGGCAGCAGCAGCTCGTATTGCTTGCGCGCAATTTCCTGCTCTTCCGGAGTCGGATCGTGCCGGCGGAACCAACTGGGCACCAGGAAAATGAGCAAAACCAGGATGATCTCGGCCAGCAACACGACGCCGTAGCGCGCCAGAGTGAGCCAGCGATTTTCCCGCGCTTTCTTCTCGCGGATCTCGGCGTCCGGCAGCAAGTTCACTTCGCCGGTCAGGAACACGTCCTTCTCGACCAGTTCCGTCGGAACGTGGGCCGGCGGCGGCACAATCTCCGGAGGAGCCGCGCCCAGGGGCACGGTGATGCGCTCGTCGAGATCGGAAGGCTGCGGCGGCAGGCCCGGCTTGTCCTCAACCTGGTACGCTTCCGGGTTGACGTCTCGCGGCACTACGAACCGTTCCGCAATCGCCTCCAGCGGAAGGTTCGTCGGAATGCTGGATTTCGTCTCGAGAGGCGCCAACGGCAAGCCGGACGGCACCAGCGTGCGATCGTCCAGCGTGGAGGGACGCCTCCGCTGTGTCGCTTCCAGCGCGGATGGACGCGCGTCAAACGGTACCAGGCACCGTGGAATCATCACTCTTCTTTTCTCGGATGGTGAAGCGCAGGCAAATCCGCCGCCGGATGGCTGCCTGAGAGTTGGACGCGCGCGGCGTGCGCCTGGATGCACGCCATCACGCGGGTGGCCAGTTCAAGTGCGGCACGCCCCGCCGTGCCGTTGGTTTTCGGTTCTTTTCGCGTTCGCACGGAATCCAGAAAGGCTTCCAGTTCCGCGCGGAGCGGCTCCGCGCCGGTCGCTGTCAGGTTTTCAAAGGCAAACTCCGGTTGCGGACCTGGTTGCTTGACGCGCACCCGCAGCGCATCGCGGCGCGCGTAGTCCAGAGAAACGTATTCGTGCTGCTGAAAAAAGCGCACCTTGCGCACGCGTTCCGTGGAAACCCGGCTGGCCGTAATGTTGGCCACCGCGCCGCCCGCAAACTCCAGCCGGGCGTGTGCAATATCCACCTTGTCGCTGAGCACGGGAATCCCCACGGCCTTCACTTCCGTTACCGGCTCGCCCACCAGCGCCAGCAGGATGTCCAGGTCGTGGATCATCAGATCGAAAATCACATCCACGTCCAGGCTGCGCATGGAAAACACGCCCAGCCGGTGCACTTCAAAAAACAGCGGCCGGTTCAAGATCGGCTCCACCGCCAGTACCGCCGGGTTGAATCGCTCCACGTGCCCGACCTGCAGAATTCGTCCGTGTTTCGCGGCGGACGCCAGCAAGCGGTCGGCATCGGCCAGGTCTTTGGCCATCGGCTTTTCCACCAGCACGTCCAGCCCGGCTTCCATCAGCCGGCAACCCACATCGGCGTGCGCCACGGTCGGCACCACCACGCTGGCCGCCTGTACGGCTCCGCACAACTCCTCTAAGGACGAGAACGCTCGGGTCGCGAACTCTTGCGCAAATTTCCTGGCTTTCTCTGCGTCGCTGTCGTAAACGCCCGCCAACTCGGCGCTTTCGATCTCCCGGTACACCCGCGCGTGATTCCGGGCGAACTCCCCGCATCCCACCACGCCCACACGTGTGCGCTCGCTGGCCCCCGGGGTCATCTCTGCTCTCTTCCCGCGGCGGAGCCACCTGGTTCCCCGGCGGCGGGAACGAACGCTTCAATGGCAATATTCGCTTCATCGGCGGCGGCGATCAGCGCGTCGCGGTCAAAAAACAACGTCCGCTGCGCATCCACGGCCAGCGCCGTGGCGTTCGCGGACTTCATCGCCGCGATCGTCGGCAGCCCCACCACCGGCACGTCAAACCGCATATCCTGATTCGGCTTGCTCACCTTCACCACCACCAGGGCCTTTCCGCCCGCCAGCCGCGCCGCGCGCGCAATCGTTTCGTCGGTGCCTTCCATCGCTTCCACCGCCACGCACGCCTGGCTCGAGACCACCACCGTCTGGCCGATGTCCATCCCGGCGATCTGCCGCGCCACGCCCAGCCCGTAAGCCATGTCGGCCGCTTCTTCGGCGGTCGCGCCGCGTCGCGTCTGTACTCCGGCTTCCGGCAGCAGCGGTTTCAGGAACATCGTGGAATCCACCAGCTGGATGCCCTCGTCTTCGAGAATTTTTGCCACCCCGCCGATGAGCGCGTCGGTATTTTTCTTGGGCAGCGAAAACAGCAGCTTGGCCAGCTTCCAGTCCGGCCTTATCGCACTGAATATCTTGTTGTGCTTCACTTGCCCGGCCATCACCGCCCGCTTCACGCCTTCTTTGTGCAGCAGGTCAATGGTCTTCGAAAGCTCGCCCAGGCTCACCCAGTGCAGCCGGGCCACGCGCTCCGCCAGCGCAGGGTCCGCCTCTTCCTTGATCGCGATCACCGCCATATCTATGCCCTGGCTGCGCGCGCCTTCCAGCACCAGAAACGGAAACCTCCCGTTCCCCGCGATGAGTCCCCAGCCTGATGTGCCGGCGTTCATTGCATTTGCCGCCCGCGCTACTTCACGATGCCACGTTCGGCGGCTTCGATGAATTTCACCATCTCGCGCACGTCTTCTGAATCCGCAAAGTCCCGGCGCAGCACTTCCATCGCTTGCCCGGTATTGAGCTTGGACCGGGACAACACGCGAAACGCCCGCTGCAGGGTCTGCACCCGCTCCGCTGAAAATCCGCGGCGCTCCAACCCGATCGCGTTCGGCCCGAACGACTTGGTCGCCCGCTCGGTCACGATGCGGGAAAACGGCGGAACGTCCTGCGTAATTACCGTGGAAGCCCCTATATACGCGTAACTCCCCACCCGGCAGAACTGGTGCACTGGCGAAAGGGCTCCGATCGTCGTGTAGTTCTCGATGGTCACGTGCCCCGCGAGGGTCGCGGCGTTCACGAACAGGTTCCCGTTCCCGATCTGACAGTCGTGTCCAATATGCGTGTACGCCAGCAGAAAGTTCTCGCTCCCCATGCGGGTCACGCCGCCGCCCTTTTTCGTGCCGCGACTCACGGTCACGTATTCGCGAAACACATTCTTGTCACCCGCAATCAGCTCCGTGAACTCGCCCGCGAACGTGTAGTCCTGGGGATCGCCGCCCACCACACAAAACGGATGAAACACGTTGGCCTTGCCGAACCGCGCCGGCCCCTGCACCACGGCATGCGCGTGCACCACGCAGTCTTCGCCCAGTACCACGTCTTCGCCGACAACCGCGAAGGCGCCCACGCGCACACCCTCCGCCAGCTTCGCCGACGCCGCCACCAACGCCCGCTCATGCACTGCCAGCGTCATCCCTTGGCGTCCGTCCCTTCGGCCGCGGCCGGAACCGCAGCCCCCTGCACCGCCGGCCGGTCAATCATCTTGCACATCAGCGTGCCTTCCGCCGCCAGTTGCCCATCCACAAACGCTTTGCCTTCCAGCTTGCAGAAATCTCCGCGCCACGAAAGCACCTTCATCTCGATCTTCAACTGGTCGCCCGGCACCACCGGCCGCCGGAAGCGCGCGCCGTCCACGGCCACAAAAAACAGCAGCTTGTTCTCGCGGTCCGGCACCTCCAAAAGCAGCAGCAAGCCGCCGGTCTGCGCCATGGACTCGATGATCAGCACCCCCGGCATCACCGGCGCTCCGGGAAAGTGTCCTTGAAAGTGCGCCTCGTTGATGCTGACGTTTTTCACGCCAACGATCCGCTTCAGCCGTTCGATCTCCAGAATGCTGTCTACCATCAGGAATGGATACCTGTGCGGCAGGTACTTCTGGATTTCCACCACATCCATGATCATCCGTTCGCTCCGTCGCGGCGCCCCAGATTGCGGGCTCTCCGCAGTGCCGCCAAAACTACCATTATAAGCGATGACGGCGCACTCCCGATGCCCTGATTCGGCTCCTCCGCCCGCAGAGCCATTTGCCTACCTGCAACAGGATTGCTAGCATCGCCGCCCATGCCCTTCCCAAACCCTGCCACCCCTGCGCCCCAAGCTCTCCTCCGCTGGCTTACGCCCCAGCTGCCGCAAATGCTGTTCACTCTCGGCGCTTTCACCCGCGCCGAATCCCCCAGCACCGAAAAAGTCCCCGCCGACCGCTGCGCCGCCTTCATCGCCAAAACCTGGCGCGACCACGCTCCCCGGGTCCAGCTCCTGGAGCAGAAACATCGTGGCGCGCACATCCGAATCGTGGTCCCTCCGGCTGCGCGCAAACCCGCCGGCCAGCTGTTCGTTCTCGGCCACTACGACACCGTCTACGCTTTCGGCGCCCTGGCCAAAATGCCTTTCCGCGTCAGCGCCGGCCGCGCGTTCGGTCCCGGGGTCTTCGATATGAAGGCCGGCATTGTGCAGGCGCTTTTCGCGCTGCGCGCGCTGCAGCATGCCCGCGCCGCACTCTCCAAGCGCATCGTGTTCCTGTGGACCTCGGACGAGGAGATCGGCAGCGAATCTTCCCGCAAACTCCTTGAAGCGGAAGCTCGCCGCAGCGACGCAGTCTTCGTGCTTGAGCCTTCGCTCGGCCCCAAGGGCCTGCTGAAGACCGCTCGCAAGGGAGTCGGCGAAGCCGAACTCCTGATACACGGCCGCGCCTCGCATGCCGGCCTGGCTCCGGAAAAAGGCGTCAACGCAGCCCACGAATTGGCCCTGCAACTCGCGCGCATCGCGGAATGGAACGATCTTCCGCGCGGCATCTCGGTCAACGCCGGTCTTATTTCCGGGGGGACTCGTAGCAACGTCATCCCCGATTCCGCCAGAGCGGTGCTCGACCTGCGCGCGCTGCGCCTTTCCGACATGCGCGCCATCGAGCGCAAACTGCGATCCTTGCGGCCGGTGCTTCGGGGCGCCCGGCTTACCGTCACGGGCGGCTTCAGCCGCGTTCCCCTGGAGCGCAGGCACAGTGCGATGCTCTTCTCTCGCGCGCGAACGCTCGCGGCACAGATGGGTCTGGCCCTGGGCGAAGCCACCGCGGGCGGCGGCTCCGATGGCAACCTCACCGCCGCGTTGGGCATACCCACGCTGGATGGCCTGGGCGCAGTCGGTGACGGCGCGCACTCCCCCGGTGAATACGTGGTCGCCCGCACGATGCCCGAACGAGCCGCCCTTCTGGCCGCCCTGCTTCTGCACAGCTGAATTTGTGGGGTGGCGCAAACCTAGCCCGGGAAGGCCGGCATCGGGAAAAACGTGGCCGCACGGTTGGCGCCTCAACCCGGGCAGATTTTCCATTTTCGTTTTTCGAATTTCGATCTGCGTCCCGCGTCAATTCCCGTAATTCTTGCGCAGGAACTCCACGGTATCCTTCGTCAGCTCGGTGTAGTCATCGTGCAGCACGCCCTTTACTGCCTGTTGCGCCTCGGCCCCGCCCGCCAACGCGTCCAGAATCCGGTCCACGTCGCTCATCCCGCCGGACTTCACGATGTACTCCACGTTCGCCAGCGCCCAGGCATAGGAAAGTTCCGCGGTCCCGTTCGCCATCTTGAGCCAGTCGCCCTCAAAGTGCAGCTGGCTTGATCCCGGATCGGCCTGATAGATCTGGATCAGCGCCGCCGCATTCTGCTCGCTGCGTTTTCCTTCCATCCATTGGGCAAGCCCTTCCTGGAGCCATGTCGGCGCGCGCCCGCGCGTCTTCTGCTGCACAAAGCTGTGCGTCAGCTCATGCTTCAGCACGCGCGCCAGGTCCGGCGTCACCTCGCCCAGACCCTGCACCGGCACGCGAATTCTTCCGTCATTCAGCGCACCGACCCAGGTCGGCGCGTGGGTAATGTCAGCGAAAGCCTGTTGTGTGTAGAGGACCACGCCGATGGAATCCGGCGGCGTATAGCTCAGCTCCGATTCGATGGCATCAAAGTGATGCTCCAGCGTGCGCAAGACATCCCGTGCCAGCGAGGGTTCCGCCGCGCCGTTGTACCGCAGCGTAAAGTGCGAGCTCTCGTTTTCCCGGTAGCGTGCCTCTTCTTCCTTGTCGCGCAGCGCCTTCTGCAGCGCCGCTTCCACTTCCGCATCCGGCCGCAGCGCCTCCGAGTGCTTCCACTCCAGGACCGCCTGATCCAGCTTGTTCAATCCGAAATACGCCCAGCCCGCAAGCTTGTACAGTTCGGGGTCTTCCGGCGCTACCCGCTTCGCGCGCTCCAGATACTCCAGCGACTGCGTGAACTCGCTCCGCCGCAAATGCAGGTACGCCACATCCAACAGGAACACCGGATGCTGCGGCGCGTAGTACAACGCCATGCGCTCGTCCGCGAGCGCCCGGTCCATTTCCCCGCGCGACATCTCATACTGCGAAGCGGCATGGTGCGCCAGCGCCGCGTTGTACTGCGCCAGCGAGTGCCCCGAGTGTGCCGCCGTTTCCAGCTCCGCGATGTAATCCCGGTCGATTTGCCCGTTGCGGAGGGTCCGGCTTTCGATTTCTCCCCGATTCGGTGCGCTCCCCGTTGTCGTGGCCTCGGCTGTAGGCGGCTTAAGGGTGATCTCCGGCCCGCCGGACGCCCCTCCCACCAGCACTCCCCCGTGCTCGATGTGATCCACGATGGAAATCGGCAGCGAGAGCGAACCTGCCGGCGTCTCATAGCGGACCTTGTCGCCTTCCTGGCTTACACTGAGCGCCACGATCCGCCTTCCGTTCTTCAGGACGATCGTGTCCGCCCGGACCCCGGCCGCCGTGAAGGCAAGAATCGCCGCCGCCAGCCACGCTTGCCGATATTTTCTCCGGGCACCCATTTCCCGAATGTACCCCGTTGCGGACGCCTCCGCCGGGGCAACCTTGTTGCTCCATGCCTTATCTGACTACACTGCCCGTATGTCCTCGCCCGTATCGTTCAGGTCCGTCTGTCTATTGCTTCCCCTCTGCCTGATCGCCCTGTCCCTGCCTGCCCAGCAGGCCCCGCCCCGGGAACCTCTGGAAGCCCTGGCCGCCCTGAACCGCATCGCCGTAGAGCCCAACACCTACGAACTCAAGTCCGGCAGCCAGATCGAGCTGCGCCGTGGCGACGGCAAGCTCATTTTCGAATCCGGCCTGATCGCCTTCCTCACCCCCGTGGACGGCCGGGTCACTGGCGCCGTGTTCTCCGGCCGGGGTCACATCCTCGCCGCGCCCCGCGACCCTGTCGAAAAGCAGCAGCTAGCGCAATTTCTCGGCGCGCCCGTCGTGGACCAGGACTTCACCAGCGCGTACATTCGCTTCACGGACGACACTGCTGGCGAACTGCAGCGCCAGTTCCAGGCCGCAGGCATCGTGGCCCAGGCCAATCAGGGTTTCGCCGATGCCTGGGCCGCCGCGGTCGTCTCACGCAATGCGGCCCACTCCCGGCGCATTCTTTTCGAATCGTTCGTTCAGGACCCGCTGCCTTATTTCTTCGCCACCCTCAACGGAGTGAGTTCCGGGACGTTCGAATTTGTCTTCGACCAGGCGCGCGACGAACCTCAGGTTCTCGGTCAGGGCCGGCGCATCGCCAACGAGGACTACTACGACGTTTGGTCGTCCTATCGTCCTGGCGGCAAGGAACTGAAAGAGACGCCGTACCACGCGACGCAATACGCCATCGACACCACCATCAAGCCCGACAATTCCTTGGCCGGAGAGGCCGTCGTCCGCCTGCGCGCAACCCGAGGCGGCGAACGCATTCTCGGCTTTCAGTTTTCCCGGCTCCTCACGCTGGACTCGGCGATGCTCGCCGGCAGCCCGGTCTTTGCCTTTCCTCGCGACCCGTCCACCGAACGGCTCACCGGCGATAGCGACTCGCTCTTTCTTCTGCTGCCTTCGGCGCCGGCGCCCGGCTCGGAAATCGAGCTGACCCTCCGCTATCACGGCAACGTCATCCGCGATGCCGGCAACGGCGTGCTGTTCGTCGGCGCCCGCGAAAGCTGGTACCCGCATTTCGGCGATGCCTCGGAATTTTCTCTCTATGACCTCACCTTTCACTGGCCGCGCCGCCTGCGCCTCGCCGCCACCGGCACCAAACTCGACGAAAAGGAAGAGGGCGAAGTCCGTGTCGGCCGCTGGCATACGGAAAAGCCTGCCTGCGTCGCAGGTTTCAACCTGGGCGAATACGCCGTTGCCTCGCTTTCCTCGCCCGGCCATTCCATTGACGTCTACGCCAATCGCCAGCTGGAGCAGGCCTTGCTGGAGCGTCTGCGCGGTTCCGAGCTCGCCGACGCCTTGCCCCATCAGCCGGGTATGCGCTCCGACCGCATGCGCATCCCTGCTCCCAACCCCAGTCCCGCGGACGCTCTGAAGCAGCTGGCCTCCGAGATCGACGCTTCCATCCGGTTCTACGAACTCTATTCCGGCCCCTTCCCGGTCAAACAGCTCAGTGTCTCTCAGATACCCGGCACGTTTGGGCAGGGCTGGCCCGGCCTTCTCTATCTCTCCACCTACGCCTTCCTCTCGCCCGCGGCACAGGAGCGCGCCGGCCTCTCCCTCAGCAGCCAGGAACATTTCCACGATCTGGTCCCTTCGCACGAAGTCGCGCACCAGTGGTGGGGCAATGTCGTTAGCTGGTCCAGCTATCGCGACCAGTGGATAGACGAGGCGCTCGCCAGCTATCTCTCGCTGCTTTTCGCCGATAGTCAGAAATCCGCCGACCGCCGCCTGCGCTCCTGGCTTGACCGCTTCCGTAAGCGCCTTCTCGACAAAGGCACCGCGGAAATGGCGCCCATTGACACCGGCGCGCTGGTCCTCGGTTCCCGGCTGAACAGCTCTCGCACGCCCAATGGCTTCGACGAGCTGGTTTACAACAAGGGCGCCTGGGTCTTTCACATGCTGCGCGAGATGCTCCGTGAGCCGGCAGCAAAAAATCCCGACGCGCGATTCACCGCGTTGCTGCAGAGTCTGCAAAGCAAGTACGCCTACCGCGCGCTCTCAACTGAAGACCTGCAGCGCGAGCTCGAAGCCGTGATGACTCCGGCCATGCAGCTGGAAGGCCGCCGTTCCCTGGAGTGGTTTTTTGCCGACTGGATTCGTGGCACCGGCATGCCGCATTACCGGATGGACTATTCGGTGAAGCGTTCCGAGAAAGGCTTTGTCATTCGCGGGAAAATCCTGCAGAGCGGTGTGCCCGACTCCTTTGTGGCTCCGGTGCCGGTCTATTCCGGTTCCGGTTCATACATCGGGCGGATCGTCGCCGGTGGCCCGGAAACATCATTTCACTTCGTCACAACGCGCGACCCCGGCAAGCTGCAGCTCGATCCGCAAATGACCCTGTTGTGTGTGGTGGACCGCTAGCGGGGGAGTTTCCGGCTACAGCGGCCGCCGGAAAGTCGTCTGCTGCTTGAACAGCGCGCTCTTCTGTGAAATCGCGGCCTTCCCGTTTTTCCCGATCACGTAGGCTACGCCCGTCGGATCGACCGGTTCCCCCGGCAACAATCCCGCCTGAATCAACTCACGGATGCTCTGCGGCGGCCTTCCATAACGCGTGGCGAACTGCTTCGCGGTTTCGTCGATCTGCTCGATATCTTCATCCGTGCGCAACAGCGCCAGGTTCACCCGCGCATTTTCCTGGATTCTCTCGTCCTTGCTGCTTTCCAGCACTTCCGCCCAAAGCATGGCCGCGGTTTCGCGCGAATCGCCTTTCTCCATGAATCGCGCCGCCATGATTTTCATCCACGGCGCAGCACCGGCAATCTTGCTGCCGTCGAGATATGCCTGGCCTGCCTTCGCGTAGTCTTTTTGATCCAGATAATAGATGTTCCCCAGGTCCTGATAGAGCCGCCAGTTTTCCGGATTGGCTTTGATCCCGCGCTGCAGGAGCGAGATTGCCAGATCCGGCCGACCCGCGCCGCGCGGTTCGGGCTGGCTCAGAAAAGTGGCGCCAAACCGGTACACCGGCACCAGATTCGGATCCAGCGTCGTGGCCACGTCCAGCAACGGCCACAAGCTGGCCAGATTCGTATCTTCCGCGATGCGCTTTCCGCCGTAGTACTGCACCGCGCGCGTCCAGTAAAGATCCGCCACCAGCGGTCCGTACTCCAGCGTCAGCGCCTTCATCAATTGCGGCGAACGCACCAGAACTTCGTCCTCTTCCTGGTGCATGGCGTCACGCTGCGCGTTGATTCCGCGCTGCAGGCCCCAGACTCCGGCAAAACCAGCCGCCACAAATAACGCCAACAGCGAACCGCTTGCCAGCCGGGGTTTCACTTCAAGTCCTTGCGCGCGAAGATGAAGGCCGCAGCGCTGAGAACGATCGCGCAATACAGCGCCGTGTATAGCGTGTTGTGCAGGATCAGGCCGTGCGCCACGCTGCGTCCGTGCGCCGCTGCTCCCATCACATCGTAGTTTCCGAAATTCGGCAGGATAAAGGATACGAAGGTCAGCAGTTTCTGGAGTTGCGGCGACATGTCCGGCAGCTGCAGGTTGCGCAACTCGGACAGGAACAGTCCCGTCAGGTATACCCCGCCGGTAAACAGGATCGCCAGCAGCGGCGAGGTGAAGCAGGAAAACAGCATGGCCAGAGCCACCACCAGCGCCAGCTTGAGCAGCACGAAATAGATGGCCACCAGCACCACCAGATCCGCGCGGCCCAGCGAATGCTTCACGTACAGCAGCGCCAGAAACAGTCCTGCGGCCATCGCCAGCAGATTCACGCCCAGCGTCAGCACCAGGCCGGTGAACTTTCCCAGCAGGAATTCCCAGCGGCGCAGCGGCTTGGCCAGCACCGCGTGCAGCGTGCGCTTGTCGATCTCTTTCGAGACCAGCCCGACACCGGTGAACACCGCGATCAGCAGACCGATCAGTGAAATGGCGCTCAAGCCGAGGCTGACCATCACCACGCTCTCGATGTCCACCGAGATCTGCCCGATGATCACCGCGGAGGCGATCAGCAACAGCGCAAAAAACACCAGGTTATACAGCACGCGGTCGCGCACCGCTTCGCGAAACGTGTTTTGCGCAACGATCAGTACCCGGCTCATTTTCCGTGCACCTCGATGGCCGCCGCCTGCGCCCGGTCCTGGCCCACCAGTCCCAGAAAATAGTCTTCCAGTGTCGGCTTGATCTGCGTTACCGCAAGAATGCGCGCGCCCGCAGCGCGCAGTTCCTCCAGCGCAGCGTACAATTCGGCCTCCTTCACGCTCAGCCGGTAGGTCGCGCCCGATTTCGTGGCCTGCGCAAGAATCTTCTCGCCCCCCGCGTGCCCGTGCGGCAATTCGAAGGCGATTTCCATGCCGGTCGCCTGCACGCCGACGATCGCGCCCGGAGCGCCGACGCCGCGCAGCTTGCCGCCGGCGATGACACCAACCTGGTCGCACAGCATCTCCGCATCGCTCAAAATGTGGGTCGAAAACAGAATCGTTTTGCCCGCGTTTTTCAGCTCCAGAATGATGTCGCGCACTTCCCGGCGCCCGACCGGATCGAGGCCGGACATGGGCTCGTCCAGGATCACCAGTTTGGGATCGTGCAGAATCGCCTGCGCCAGCCCCACGCGCTGCAGCATGCCTTTGGAATATTTTCTCAGCTGAATTTTTCCGGCGGTTTCCAGGCCGACCTTCTTCAGCATCTTCTGCACGCGCTCGGCGCGCTCGCCCGCGCTGAATCCATGGAAGCGCGCGAAATAGTCCAGCACTTCCGCTGCGGTCAGGTAATCGTAGAAATACGGCTGCTCCGGCAGGTAGCCGATGTCGCGGTGCATTGCCACGTCGCTGACGGGCTTGCCCAGAATACGCGCGCTGCCCGATGTGGGGAAAATGATCCCCATCAGGAGCTTGATCGTTGTGCTTTTGCCCGCGCCGTTGGGCCCCAGGAATCCAAACACCTGGCCGGCTTCCACCTGCAGGTTCAGGCTTTCCAGGGAAAGTTTCTTCTTCAGGTGCAGAAAACCGTAAGGATATTCCTTGCTGAGGTTTTCCGTCTCAATCGCAGGGGCGCTCATGCGTATATTTTTTTGCCAAGCGTCTTGCAGGGTCAACGAAACCGCGCCGCGTATGTGCGAAATGCGTAACCCGGGCAAGCCGCTGCGGCACCTACTTGCTGATTTGCACCAGATCGGCGGGAGGCGCGGGCGCCATGGGCAGCGGCTTCAGCGTTTGCGGATCGCGCCAGTTATCGAAAATTCCAACCTGCTGCACGCAGGACACGGTGCAGCGCGGTCCGCAGAACTTGTCGGTGAGATATTCGCGTTGCCGCATTTCCGGGGTGTATTGCGCCAGCGGAATTCCCGGGTAGCCGCGCTGCTGCGAACACCAGTGCACCAATCCGTCCTCGCAGACGTAAAGATAGCGCGCGCCGGAGCGGCAGCGCCAGTTATGCTCCTTGCCGCGCGCCACGTTGTGCTGAAAGCCGTTGAAGCGCGAATAGGAACGCTTGCCAAGCTGCATGATCTCTTCGAAAATTTCGATCTGGCGCCCGTTCAAGCCTTTGAGCTGGCCCATGCCGTCGTGAATGATGCCGACGGTGCTGGTGAAACCGAGCTCGATCGCGCGGTGCGCGATGGTCAGCGCGTCTTCCGGATTCTTAACCCCGCTGCCCAGAACGGAATTGATGTTCACCTGAAAAACCGCCAGCTCGGAGAGCCACTCCAGGCGGATATCCAGAGTCTTCAGACTCTTTTTCGAAACCTCGTCCGGCGTCACGTTGTCAATACTGATCTGCAGGTGCTCCAGACCGGCTTCGTTCAGGCTCTTGATGCGTTCCTTGCTCAGCAGAAATCCGTTGGTGATCATCCCCGCGATCATGCCGTGCTTGCGGATGTGCCGGATGACTTCTTCCAGCTCCGGGTGCAGGAGCGGTTCGCCGCCGCTGATGGTGATGATCGAGGTACCCATGGCGGCCAGGTAATCCAGGCGGCGCTTCATCTCTTCCAGCGGCACCGGTTTGGAAACCTGGTCGTACTCGTTGCAATACCCGCAATCCAGGTTGCAGCGGCGCATGGGGATGATGTGCACCAGGATCGGGTGGCTGGTGGAGAGCAGGGCTTTGCCGATCATCTTCAGTTCGCGCAGGCGAGTACGCAGAAAGCGCAGACGGCGCTGCCGCAGCACACTGCTGCTCGCTCTGGATGTTTTCGCTTTGGCCATCAGCTGATTGGATGCATACCCCTGCACTTAAATTATACATGTTCCGGGCGCGCGGACAGGCGGCGTGGCGGCTCTTGTCCGCTTGGTCACGGCGGAACGGGAAGGGAGTTTTCCGCGGCGCAGGCTTTGCTAGGATTTGAAAAAGGCTCGCTGTGCGAACTCTTCTGCTCATCTCTGCGTTGCTTTTGGCCGGCGCGCTGGCGTTCCCGGCCCAGGAAAAATCCGCGCCCAGCGACGAAATTCAGATACGCCAACTGGAACGCGCCTGGAACCAGGCGGAGGCGCGGCACGACGCCAAGGCGGTGCTGGCGATCATCGGCGACACGCTGGTGTACATCGACTTTGATGGCACGGTGATGAACAAAGAGGAGTACGTGCGCGACGTGACGAAAACCGCCTACCAGGCCGACCATTTGTATGACGAGGGGCTCAACGTTTATCTCTACGGCAACGCCGCGGTGGTGAACGGCGTGTACCGGGAAACCGGCGTGAACAAAGGCAAGTCGTACACACATCGCGTGCGCTTCACGGATACCTGGATCCGGCAGAACAGCGTGTGGCATTGCGTGGCAAGCCAGAACACCCTCATCCAATAGATTGATCCCTTCTCAGCGCATGCAGACCGGCACGCCCGAGAGCCCGTGCCACTGGACGACGGCGGTCCTGATACACTTTGGCGGATGGGTTGACCCTCCAGGAGCGAACTGTGGCTGAGGCTGCCAAGACCGGAAACGTGGCGATGCGAACGGAATCGGACTCGATGGGAAAAATCGAGGTGCCGGTGGACCAGTATTACGGGGCGCAGACCGCGCGCTCGCTGATTCACTTCGCTATCGGCCAGGACACCATGCCCGCGGAACTGATTCGGGCGTTCGGGATTCTGAAGAAGGCAGCGGCGCTGGTGAACCAGGACCTGGGCAAGCTGCCCGCGGAAAAGGCCAAGCTCATCACGCAGGCGGCCGACGAGGTGATTTCAGGCAAGCTGAACCGCCATTTTCCGTTGCGCATTTGGCAGACGGGCAGCGGCACCCAGACGAACATGAACGTGAACGAGGTGATCTCCAACCGGGCGATCGAGATAGCGGGCGGGGTGATGGGAAGCAAGAAGCCGGTGCACCCGAACGACGACGTAAACATGTCGCAATCCTCGAACGATACATTTCCGACGGCAATGCACATTGCGGCTGCGACCGAGACACTGCGGCGGCTGCTGCCGGCGGTGAAGTATCTGCGCGATGCGTTGCAGGCCAAGGGCAAGGAGTTCGGAGCGATCGTAAAGATCGGGCGAACGCACCTGATGGATGCGACGCCGCTGACCGTGGAGCAGGAATTTTCCGGATGGGTGAGCCTGCTGGACCGCGACCTCAAGCGCATCGAGCAGGGTCTGGATGGTCTGTACGATCTGGCCATCGGCGGGACCGCGGTGGGCACCGGGTTGAACGCGCACCCGGAATTTGCGGAGCGAGCGGCAAGAAAGATCAGCGAGCTGACGGGCCTGCCCTTCCGTTCGCACCCGAACAAATTTGCTTCGCTTTCGGCGCACGACGAAATCGTCTTCGCTTCGGGCGCACTGAAAACGCTGGCGGCTTCGCTGATGAAAATCGCGAACGATATCCGCTGGCTGGCTTCGGGGCCGCGCTGCGGGCTGGGCGAGCTTTCTCTGCCGGAAAACGAGCCGGGGTCTTCGATCATGCCGGGGAAAGTGAATCCCACGCAGTGCGAGGCCATGACCATGGTGGCCGTGCAGGTGATGGGCAATGACGCGGCGATCGGGATCGCAGGGTCGCAGGGCAATTTCGAATTAAACGTGTTCAAGCCGGTGATGATCTTCAATTATCTGCATTCGGTGGAGCTGCTGGCCGATTCCTGCAACAGCTTTGTGGAGCATTGCGTGCACGGAATGGAAGTGAACCGCGAGCACATGCAGGCGCACCTGCACAATTCGCTGATGTTGGTGACGGCGCTGGCGCCAAAGATCGGCTACGACAACGCGGCGCTGGTCGCCAAAACCGCGCACAAGGAGCACAAGAGCCTGCGTGAGACCGCCATCAAGCTGGGCTTCCTGAGCGGCGAAGAATTCGACGTGCTGGTGAAGCCGGAAGACATGACCCACCCTTGAAGGCGATGGAACCGCGCGGTGACCTGAACCTTTGTACAGCGCTGGCCTTGCACCGGGCGGTCGATTTCCTGGTGACGGAGAGGCATGCTTCGCGGGACGATGCCTACAGGGTCGCCCCCGTCAGACCCGGCAATCCTCTGGCGCACGGCAACCGAGGCATCCCAATGATGAACCCGAAGAAACTCTTCACGGTAGCGCCGGCAAAATGAACGAATCGCGGCGGACTCTTCTGAGCGCAGCGACTGTTGCCTTGGCGATCGCCTGCCTGAACGCGTTTGCGAGTACGCCTGCAACCGCCGCGGGCCGGGCCACGGATGAAAAGCCGGCGTGGTGCCAGAAACTGCCGCGCGCGGGCTACGAGAAGCTGCAGCGAGTGCTGCCCGACGAGCCGTGGTTCGAGGTGTACAAGGTAGCGGACAAGACTTTTGCGATTTACGAGCCGCACCAATCGGAAGAGACGATTTCCTACCTGCTGGTGGGGACGAAGCAGGCGCTGCTTTTCGATACGGGGATGGGCATCGGGAACCTGCGCGCCGTGGTAGCGCGGCTGACGTCGCGGCCGTTGGTGGTGGTGAACTCGCACACGCACAACGACCACGTGGGCGATAACTGGCAGTTCCCTTTCGTGTTCGGGATGAACACCGCGTTTACGAGAAAGAACGCCGAAGGCTCACGAGACGCGGCACAGGCCGAGATCGGCAAGGGTGAAACTTGCGGCGATTTGCCAAAGGGCTTCGACCCAGCCAAGTACGCGACCAAGCCATGGAAGATTTCGCTGACCGTGCGCGACGGGTTCAAGGTGAACCTGGGGCAGCGCACCGTGGAGATCGTCGCGACGCCGGGGCACACGCCGGATGCAATCAGCCTGCTGGACCGCGAGAAAGGGCTGCTGTTCACGGGCGATACCTATTATCCGGGCGAGATCTGGCTATACCGGCCGGAAACCGACCTGGACGCGTACTTGGCCTCGGTGAAAAAGCTGGTGGGGCTGGGGCCACAGGTGCAGACGGTGCTCGGCGCGCATAATTTTCCGGTGGAGCCGGCGAGCGTCTTGCCGCAACTGCAAACGGCCATTGAACAGGTGCTCTCCGGCAAAGTGCCGCCAAAGAGCGTGAAGGGCGACCAGGCGTTTTACCAGACCGGCGATTTTTCTTTCCGGCTCCACAACCCTCTCCCCGCGGTACACTCTTCGACAGAGACCAAGTAATGCTTCGGCTGCGGGTCCAATGTGCGTTGTGCGCGGCGCTGGTGTGCGCGGCCGCGATGCCCGCAAGTGCGCGGGGAGCGAGGTCTCGCTCCCTGGGGAGCGGCGGGAACGCGGCGCAGTTCATTTCCGGCCGCGAAGCGCAATTGCGCAAGGACGCCAAGTCCGCCGGCAAAGACGCGAAGGAATCCAAGGAAGCAAAAGAATCGAAAACCGGGCGCAAAACCGTGTGGAACCTGGATGGCGGGGTGTTTTTCCAGACGGACGGGCACCTGGCGAACGGATCCTGCTTCCGGCTTTCCGGACAGATGACGGCGCCGGATTTCTTCGACGGGCTGCGGCGGGTGGATACCGACGAGGGGACGACCTACACGCTGCGCGACAAACCGGTGACGGAATATCCGGAGGAAGTGCAGGTGACGCTGCACCTGCTGGATTTTCCGTGCACGCTGGACTTGAAAGAGACGGTGGTGCGCCCGCCGCTGACGCGCGAGATCATGAGCAAGCTGCGCCTGAGTTTTTACTGGAAAGAAGGCATTTCCCTGCGGCCGGTCGAGAGCAGCAAGCGCACGGGAGCGGCGACGCGGAAGCTGACGCCCTACGCCCTGGAGACACAAGAGGAGCTGGCGGCGCGCTATGAGTGGAGCTACGCCTTTACGGTCAGGAGCGGCGGGGTACCGCTAACAAATGACCTGGTGCTGGTGATACACGACGCAGACAACAAGATCGCCGCCCGGGTGGCCGCGCGGATGTAAGCGGAACGGGCCTTTCCTTCTGGTAAAATGTTTGTGACTGACGGGAAAGACCGCGGCAGGCGGCACCAGACACGGCATACGACTCAGGCAGACGAGGCGCGATGGTTTCCAAGGCGTTGAAGGACTCGCTGGACAAGTATCACGTAGGGGAAAAGCTGCGGCACCTGCGGCTGCGGCGGAAGATGGGGCTGGTGGAACTGAGCCGGCATTCGGGGCTATCGCCGGCGCTGCTTTCCAAGCTAGAGCACGGCAAGCTCTATCCGACACTGCCGACGCTCTCGCGCATCGCGCTGGTATTCAGCGTGGGGCTGGAATATTTTTTTGCCGACGAAAAGAAGCAGCACACGTTCGCGCTGGCCCGGAAGCAGGAGCGGCTGCGCTTCCCGGAAGCGCCGGGAGTGAAAGAGCTGGCGTTTGAGTTCGAATCGCTGGATTTTCCGGCGACAAACCGGAAATTCAATTCCTACCTTGCCGATTTCCGCAACGTGCCGGTGGAAAAGATGCGGATGCACCAGCATCAGGGTGTTGAATTCATTTATGTTCTGAAAGGCCGGCTGGCGCTGAAAATCGGGGCAGACACGGAGTTCCTGGAAGCGGGCGATTCGCTGTACTTTGATGCGCAATTGCCGCACGGATACAGCCGGGCGGGAAGCAAGCCGTGCAGCGCTCTGGTGATCACGGCGGATTAGGAAAGGCGACGGATGAAACGCGGATCGTGGCTGCCATTGCTGATTGCGTTCGTGGCGGGAGCAGGCTACACGCTGGTGACCGACCTGCTGGCGGGCGGGTTGAGCGCGCGCGGGGAACCCAGCACGATTGAGACGTACATGGCGCGGACCACACGGGCGTTTTCGATTCCGTCCTCGGCCCGGAAACTGAAAAATCCGCTCCCGGATTCACCCGGAACACAGCGGGACGCGCGGCTGCACTTTGCCGATCACTGCGCGTTTTGCCACGGGAACGACGGCAGCGGGGAAACCCCGATCGGCCGCGGATTGTATCCGAAGCCGCCGGACTTGCGGCTGTCCGCGACACAGCGCCTGCCGGACGGCGAACTCTTCTGGGTGATCGAAAATGGCGTGCGGCTGACGGGGATGCCGGCGTTCGGCGGCGAAGCGGCGCACGGCAGCAGCGACGATACCTGGAAACTGGTGCACTTTATACGGCATTTGCCGGCGCTGACCCCGGAAGAGCGGATCGAAATGGAGAAATACAATCCAAAGGGGCCGGACGAGCGGCAGGAAGAACTGGACGAAGAGAATTTTCTGAATGGCGGCGAGCCGCCGAAAGCCCCGGCCGGCGGCGGACAGGAGCCGCGCTGAGGTTGGCGTAGCGCGCGCGGTCGCGTTGTGCGATAAAGGAATCTGGTACCGAGGGAGACGACTATGAAGTTGCGTTGGATGGTTTTGCTGCTGGCGGTGGTCATCGCTCTGCCGGCGTTGGCGCACGGCGACAAGAAGCACGTCGTGGGGACGATCGAGAAGGTGGATGGGGCTTCGCTCACCGTGAAGACGGCGGATGGGAAGTCGGTGGTGGTAAAACTGGCGACGGCGACGGTGTATGTAGATAACACCGGGAAAGCAGCAAAGGCCGCAAGCCTGGCGGTGGGCCAGCGAGTGGTGATTCACGCGACGCCGAAGGGCACAGACTTGATCGCGGATGAAGTGAGGTTCACGCCCTCGAGTGCAGCGGCCGCCAAAGCCGCGGCTTAGTTTCTTCGTTCGTTTCTTCGGTGGCAGCGCGCTGCCTGCGGTTCTTTGCGCAGCGGGCTCGTTCTTTTCACAGGATTGTCTTCAAGCGAGCAGGTGGCAGGAGTGTGTCTTGATGACGAGCCAGACGCTTTGGCCGGGGTACAGGCCAAGCGTTCGCGCCGCGCCCGGCGTGACGTGCACCTGGAACTCGGCACCGGCGTCAACCCGGCAGACGACCGTGGCGCCGCGCGCCTCGATGGATCGCAGCGTGCCCTGGAGGATGTTGCGCGCGCTGATGCCGGCTGGCGCTTGCACCGCGAGGAGAATGTCGCCGGCGCGGATGGCGAACCGGATAGCGTCGCCGGTTTTCGTGTGCGCGAGCGGACCCAGTGGCAGTTCAAGCTCGGTTTGCGTGGCGGAGATGCGGGCGCGCATGACGCCGTCTGGTGCGCGCAGTTCGAGCACGCCGGCAGAAAATAGATTTTCGAAGCCGGCGGCGCTGGCAAGGCGCTGAGTGCGCGGAGCGTCAAGCACTTCATGGGGCGCGCCGGTGGCCGCGATACGGCCATTTTCGAGGGCGATGAGACGTTCGCCGAGCGCGTCCGCTTCCTCGCGCTGGTGCGTGACGTAGAGGATAGGCATGGGGTTGGCGCGCTGCCAGGCACGGAGATCCTCCAGGATCGCGGCCCGGAGACCGGCATCGAGTCCTTTGAGCGGTTCATCAAGGAGAAGTACGCCAGGACGTGGCGCGAGCGCACGGGCCAGGGCGACACGTTGCGCTTCCCCACCGGAAATTTCGCGCGGCTTGCGGGCTGCGAGGTGGGACACGCGAAAACTCTCCAGGAGCAGCGCAACGGCGGCGCCGCGTTCGGGGGAAGGCATGGCGTGGAGCCCGAAGGCTACGTTTTCGGCGACCGTTCTGTGCGGAAAGAGCGCAGGCGATTGGAAAAGATAGCCGACGCGACGCGATTGCGGGGGCAGAAAAAGGCCGGCGGCGGAGTCGTGCCACGTCTCGTTTGCGAAGGCGATGCGCGCTTGCTGCGGGCGCAGAAGTCCGGCAAGACAATCGAGCAGCGTGGATTTTCCTGCACCGGAGGGTCCGAAGAGGATGGTAAAGCCGGCAGGCGCGGAAAAGGCGACGTCGAGGGTGAATTCGGCAGAGGATGGGAATTTGGAGGCGATGGCGCGGCGGAGAACGATGCGCGCTTCGAGCAAAGCGTTGGAAGCGGAGATCTCAGCGGGCATGGCGGGCAGGCCAGGGTGACCAGACACGGCGATTGAGGGCGTACACGGTGCAGAGAACGGCAAAGGCGATGAAGAGCAGCGCCAGTGCAAGGCGGTTTGCGGCGGCATAGTCGAGAGCCTGCACGTGATCGTAGATTGCGATGGAGACCGTGCGCGAAACGCCCGGAATGTCGCCGCCGACCATGAGCACGACGCCGAATTCGCCGAGAGTGTGCGCGAAGCTGAGGACCAGGGCGGTGACGACGCCGGGTACGGAAAGCGGCAACAGGATTTCGCGGAAGGCGCGCCAGCGGCCGGCGCCCAGGACGGCAGCGGCGTCGAGCAGGCGAGGGTCCACGCGTTCGAATGCGGCAACGAGCGGCTGCACGGCAAAGGGCAGGCTATAGAGAATTGAGGCGAAGACAAGACCGGTGAACGTGAAGGCAAGGGGGTGGCCAAAAAGATCGGTCCAGAGCTTGCCGAGCGGGCTGCGTGCGCCAAAAAGTACGAGAAGGTAGAAGCCGAGGACGGTGGGAGGCAGCACCAGCGGAAGCGCGACGATGCTTTCGATGAGGAACTTGGCGCGCCAGCGGGTTTGCGAGAGCCACCAGGCAAGCGGGGTGGCAAGGAGAAGCAGCAGCGCGGAGACGGTCGCAGCAAGCCGAAACGAGAGCCACAGTGCCTGCATGGTGTCCTCAGAGTGTACTAGGGTTGGCGAGCAGCGGCAGCGGCGGGCATGACAGCGGGGAGACGGAAGCCCGAATTCAGCAGGATTTTGCGGCCGGGGCCCGAGGTCGCAAACTTGACGAATTCGTCCGCGGCGGCGGCGTCGTTGGCGCTCTTCAGGACGATGACGCTCTGTTCGATGCGCGGATAGAGGCTGGCCGGGATTTCCCAGCGTTTGCCGTCGCGCAAGGCAGGAGCAAGCGTCAGCGCGCGGGCGAGAATGCCGGCTTCGGCGTTGCCAGACTGCACGAACAGCGCGGCCTGAGAGATGTTTTCGCCGAGGACCAGCTTTTCCTGGAGTTGATCGTAGAGACCGGCGCCGCGCAGCGCGGCAACGGCCGCACGGCCGTACGGGGCATGGTCGGGATTGGCGATGGCGATCCTCTTGATGCCGGGATCGAGGAGACACCTCCATCCGAGCCGCGGCAGATCGCATGAAGCGGAGGCCGGCATCCAGATGACGATACTGCCGATGGCATAAACGACGCCGCTGTGCGGAGCGGCAAAGCCGGCGGCTTCGAGTTTGCGGGGGTAGTCGCTATCGGCGGAAAAGAAAACGTCAAGCGGCGCGCCGTTCTGGATTTGCGCGAAGAAATTGCCGCTGGAGCCGAACTGGACTTCGGCGTGGATGCCGGTCTGGAGTTCGAACACCCGCGCCAGTTCGGGCATGGCGGCTTGCAGATCGCCGGCGGCGGCCACACGGATCTGACGTTTTTGCTGGGCGAAGGAATGTGAAGCGAAAAGGAGGAGTGCGGCGAGCGACGCGCCGAACCGGGCAGACTTGCCATTCCAGTGCATCGCTCTGCTCCGCCCTTCCGGGATCACACCTCTAATTGCGCAAGGGTTTGCCGGTCTTCAGGGTATGGGCAATGCGTTCCTGGGTCTTGCGTTCCCCGCAGAGCGAGACGAAGGCTTCGCGTTCGAGGTCAAGGATGTATTGCTCGCTGACGAGCTGCGGGGCACTGAGCGCCCCGCCGGCAAGAATATTGGCGAGCTTGCGCGCGACGACGGCGTCGTATTCGGATGCGTAACCGCCGCGCAGCAACATGTGAATGGCCAGCTTGGCGCCGGCGAGGAACTGTTCGCCCAAGACCTTGATTTGCGTGTTTTGCGCGCCTTCCTGCCAGGTGGCTCCGGCGGGCTTCCAGCCGGCACGGTACAGGGCCAGGGCCGTCTCTTTTGCGTCGGCGACCAGGCGCTGCGTGTTCATGGAATACAGATCTTCGCGGCGGAAGTAGCCGAGTTCGCGACACTCTTCCGCGCTGGTGCCGACTTTGGCCAGCGCGACGTTTTCGAAGACCGGCTTCAAGGCGTGAAACAGGTCCAGGTCTTCGCCTCCGGCAGCGTGCTCGTTGGCGCGAATCAGCATCTCTTTTGAGCCGCCGCCGCCCGGAATCAGCCCTACACCCGCCTCCACGAGGCCGACATAGGATTCGGCCGCGGCGTGAATGCGCGCAGCGTGCAGGCTGACCTCGCAGCCGCCGCCCAGGGCCATGCCGTGCGGCGCGGCGACGACGGGCTTCTTTGCGTATTTGATGGCCAGATTGACGTTCTGGAACTGACGCACGGCGAGGTGCAGTTCGTCCCACTCCTGTTCCTGGGCGGCGACCAGCACCAACATTAAATTCGCGCCGACGGAAAAATTCACGCCCTGATTGGCGATGACCATGGCGTCGAAATCGGTTTCCAGACGCTTCAGGCCTTTATGAATGATGGCGATCAGATCGGCACCGATGGCATTCATCTTGGAGTGGAACTCGCAGCAAACAACGCCGTCGCCCAAGTCAATCAGACTGGCGCCGGAGTTACGGTCCACTTCCCTGCCTGCGTCCTTGAGCGATCTCAGAATCAGAATGCCGGGGGCTTCTTCGACCTTGCGCACGCCGGAAGCGCCTAGATCGAAAACGGTGGTGTTGCCTTTTTCCGACTGGTAGAAGCTCTTGCGGCCGCTGGCCAGCAATTTTTCGATGAGCGCAGGAACCGGCCGGCCTTCCTTGCGCAACCGCGCCGCGAAGGCATCCACGCCGAGCGCGTCCACCATCTCGAATGGGCCCAGCTCCCACCCGAAGCCCCAGCGCATGGCGCGGTCCACATCGGCCAGGCTATCGGAGATTTCCGGCACGCGGCGCGCGGCATAAGAGCAGGTTTCGGAAAGGGCGCCCCAAAGAAATTGTTGTGCCTTGTCGCCCGTCTGGCCTTCGAGAATGGGGCCGACGAGCGCGCGCAGCCGCTGGCGGGTGTCGTCAATGGCCTTGCCGGCTTCGAGCGAAGCAAACCTGGCCTTCTGGCGCGGACGATAGTCCATCGCTTTGGTGTCCAGGGTCAGAATTTCCCTTTCACCTTCGCCCTTCACTTTCTTGTAGAAACCCTGTCCGGTCTTGTCGCCGAGCCAGCCGCGCCTGGCCATCTCTTCGACGAGAGCGGGCACCTTGTAGCGATCGCGCGACTCGTCGTTGGGCGCGGTTTCATGGATGTTCTTTACGACATGCACGAGGACGTCGAGACCGACAATGTCGGCGGTGCGAAAAGTCGCGGACTTCGGCCAGCCCACGGCAGGGCCGGTGCAAGCGTCCACTTCTTCCACGGTCATATCGAGGTCGCTCATCAAGCGCAGGGCGTTGAGCATGGAAAAGGTGCCGATGCGGTTGGCGATGAAGTTGGGCGAGTCTTTGGCGACGACGACGCCTTTGCCCAGGCGGCGGTCGCAGAAGTCGGCCAGGGTCTCGAGCACTTCCGGCCTGGTCTTGGGGCCGGGGATGAGCTCGACCAACTTTAGGTAGCGGGGTGGGTTAAAGAAGTGAGTGCCGGCCCAGTGTTGCTGAAATTCTTCAGGGAGGCCTTCTGCGATGAGATGGACGGGCAACCCCGAGGTATTGGTGGTAACGATGGCGCCAGGTTTGCGGAATTGCGCGACGCGGGCCAGGAGGTTGCGCTTGATCTCGAGATTTTCGGCGACGACTTCGATGATCCAATCGGCCTCGGCGCAGCGCTGCAGGTCGTCATCGAAATTGCCGAGGGCAATTCTTTCGGCAAGGCTGGAGCTGAAAAATGCGGCGGGGCGAGATTTTTTCGCAGCTTCCAGGCCGTTACGGGCAAAACGGTTGCGCTCGGCGTGCGGCGCGTCTGGTTTAAGGTCGGGCGGCACGATATCGAGAAGAATGCAGGGCAAGCCGGCGTTTGCGAAGTGCGCGGCGATGCGCGCCCCCATGGTTCCGGCGCCGAGCACCACCGCTTTCTGGATGGAAATCTTCATGGGAGGCCTTGGCAAGAGAGATGGACGCCCGGACAGGTTACAAAACCGGCAAACCGCGGTCAAACCGGAGTTGCGAGCGGAGGAGCCGCACTAAAATGGAGATGTTATGCCGGACCGCCGAGTGACCGAAGCGTTGAACTGGCTGCGCGACACCAAGGACAGATTCCGCGAATTCGCCTACGGCCAGCGCAGCACTGAGGCGACGGCCCCGCCCAAGATCGGTCTGGCGCTGGCCGGGGGCTTCGCACGCGGCATCGCGCATATCGGAGTGTTAAAGGTATTCCGCGACGCGGGCATCCCGATTCACTGCGTGGCGGGCACCAGCGTTGGCGCGCTGATCGGGGCCGGTTACTGCGCGGGAGTGCCCCTGGAAAAGATGGAGGAGATCGGCAAGGGCACGACGTTCGCCGACTTTGGCCGCTGGACGCCCTCGTGGCTGGGGCTGGCGAACAACCTGCGGATGGAGAGATATCTCGCGCGCATTACCGATATCAAGAACTTCGAAGACCTGAAGGTTCCGCTGGCGATCAGCGCCACCGACATCAACGCCGGAGTGACGGTGTATTACTCGAGCGGAGGCATTGCTGTGCCGCTGCGCGCTTCGTGCGCCTATCCAGGCCTGTTCGTACCCATCCAATTCGAAGGGCGCACCCTGGTGGACGGCTTCCTGACGGCGCCGGTGCCTGTGGAAGGCGCGCTGCTGCTCGGCGCGGACATCGTCGTGGCGGTGTACCTGGAATCGGGCGGGATTGAAAATCCCCGCACGGCGGTGGACATTATCAGCCGCTCCTTCAATATCATCCAGAAACACGCGGACATCAGCTGGCGGCAGCAGGCGGACGTGATTATCGAACCGGACGTTTCGGCGTTCGCCTGGGACGACTTCACCAAGACCCCGGAATTGGTGGCGGCAGGCGAAGCGGCCGCGCTGCGCGCGATGCCGGACGTAATTGCGGCGCTGCGCGGCGAAAAGAAGAACTCCGCGGCCTAGCGCCTTACCGACGCTGCCAGACTTTTCCCATTCCCAGCAGAAACAAAAACGCGGAGCCGCCGTCCCAGCAGCTCCGCGCTTCGCTTTGCCGGCCCGCTCTTACTTGGGCTGCAAAACTCCGTCCACCACGTGAATCACGCCGTTGGACTGGAAGACGTTCGCGATGGTAACCGTGGCCGCGCCACCCTTCTCGTCGGTCAGCACAACCTTTCCGCCCTTGATTGCGGCGGTGAGCGTGCCGCCGCTGACCGTCTTCAGTTCGGCTTTGCCATGTCCGGCCTTGATGAGTTTCTTGAGGTCATCGGCGGAAACTTTCCCAGCGACGACGTGGTAGGTGAGGATCTTCACGAGCAGGTCGTGATTTTCCGGCTTGAGCAAGGTGTCCACCGTGCCCGCGGGAAGCTTCGCGAAAGCCTCGTTCGTGGGCGCAAACACCGTAAAGGGACCCGGGCCCTTCAGCGTGTCCACGAGTCCCGCGGCCTTCACCGCGGCAACCAGTGTGGTGTGGTCCTTCGAATTCACCGCATTGTCGATGATGTCCTTGGTCGGATACATTGCTGCCCCGCCAACCATGGGGTTCTCTTGCGCCGAGCCAGTTGTGGCGCCGGCAAGCGAGAGCAAAGCCAAGACGAGAGCTACGAGCATCTTTCTCATAACGTTCTATCCCTTTGTGTGAAGTGTGTAACGATCCCCCGTTGGAGTACTACGGGGGATCGGGCAAATCGGATGAGGGAAAGATCGAAAGGGGGGACGCTAGGCGCTGGGGGGAACGGCGATGCGTGCTTCCACGAGGACGGGTTGGCCTTCGCCTTTACCGCGTTGCGTCAGCCAGGCGGCGAGCCCCTCGGCGAAGCGCGCCGGCGTAAGGCGGAAACTGGCCTCGATACGGCCCTCGGCCACGGGTAAGGTATCGTCAAACTCGGCGGCGTTGGTGAAATTGCGCATGCAAAATTGGTCGAGCCAGTCGAGCGGGCAGGGCTTGCGCGCGCCGCGAATGATCACGTCCACCTGGAATTTCTGTGCATACATGCCTTTAGTCTAGCTAAACTGGAAAGGAAGGAACACTCGCCATGGTCCGATGGTTTTCCCGTTTAGCGCTGTTCGCGATCTTTGCCGCCGGCATGTACGTCGCACCCACGCGCGGGCAACTTGCCAATTCACCGGTGCTGCAAGTGGAAGCCTGGCGCAAGGCGGTGCTGGCCGGCGATTCGCAGGCTTTGGCGGCGTTGTACTCGGCTTCTCCGCGGGTTTTCGGCCCCAAGCAGGCAGCGTCCGATTTGAAATCGGAGCTGGCGTACTGGGCGTCGTGGAAGAGCAGAGGAATGAAATCACTGGCCGCCGAGGTGCAGGGCCAGCAGCAGCCGCAACCAGGATTTTACGTGCTGGCAATTCAATTGACCCTGGGCGTGGCGGACAGCAGCGGCGCGAGCCGGAAATATTTCATCCAGATGGCGCAGGGCTACGCGGAACAGGGCGCCACGTGGAAGATCGTGGCGGAGCAGCGCGAAACCGAGACCCGACTGAAAGGCCCGGCAGAGAAGAAAGATTTGTATCCGGGCGATGCCAACGCGCAGCAGGAAATTACCGCCGCGCTGGACAGCGCGGCGAAAACCCACAAGCGGGTGCTGCTGATTTTCGGGGGCAACTGGTGTTACGACTGCCACGTTCTGGACGAGGCATTCCACTTGCCGGAAATCGCGCCGACCCTGGAGCGCAACTACGTTGTGGTCCACGTGAACATCGGCGAGTACGACAAGAATCTGGACCTGGCGAAAAGGTACGAGGTGCCGCTGGAGCGTGGGGTTCCCGCAGCCGCTGTGCTGGACAGCGACGGCAAGCTGCTCTTCAGCCAGAAGAACCAGGAGTTTGAAAAAGCGCGTTCCCTGGCGCCGGAAGACATTCTGGGCTTCCTGAACAAGTGGAAGCCGAACGGTGCCGGGCGCTAACGCACGCGGGTTAAAACAGCCCGGCGACCGCGGGGTCAATGGCTACGTGAGTGGCGCGCTCTCCGTTGATAAGAAACGCTTCCCCGCCCTTGTCCTCAAAGTGAAAAAAGCGGCTGATGTGGTAGTCCTCGTCGAACACACTGAAGACTTTTTCGGTTTCCGGACCAAGCTGAAAGGCTGCGAGCGGCGCCGGTTCGCCCGGCTTGGCCGCGATGGCGGTGTAGACGCGATAGAGTTCGCGAAGGTTCAGCATGACGTTCCGCGGCGGCATTCTACACCTGCGCGGCCCGGCGCGCTTTGTAATCCCCCGCGATTCTTCTATTATTCCTTAGCCCATACAGAAGGCAGATACGCGCAATCGTTCAGGAGGAGCAGACATGGCAATTTCAGTCGGAGAAGTGGCGCCGGATTTCACGCTGAAGGACCAGTACGACAAGGAAGTGAAGCTTTCGGACTTTGCCGGGAAGCGCAACGTGGTGCTGGTGTTTTACCCGCTGGACTGGAGTCCAGTGTGCACCAAGGAGCATGCCTGCTTCGTCAACGACATGAAGCGCTTTGACACCCTGGACGCGGAAGTGCTGGGCGTGAGCGTGGACAGCGCGTGGTCGCACAAGGCCTACGCGGAAAAGATGGGAATCAAGTACTCGCTGCTGGCGGACTTCCAGCCGCGCGGGGCCATGGCCGACAAGTACGGGGTCTTTCTTGCCGACAAGGGGATCACCGGACGCGCAGTGATCATCGTCGGCAAGGACGGCAAGGTGGCGTGGGTAAAGAACTACGATATTCCCGTAGTTCCGGACGTCGCGGAAGTGGCGGCGGCGCTGCAGCAAGTAAAAGCGGCTGGCGCCTAGCGTTTTCTCACGAAGAACGAGGGGTTGGAGAAGCCCGGAGCCCGTGCTCCGGGCTTTTGCTTTTCAGCGGGCGGCAGTAGCCGCTTCGAGCTACTCCGGAAAGGCGACTTTCGCGCCCCGCCGAGTCCGTGCAGATTTGCGGCAATGCGTGCGGAACAGGAGTTCGACCGAAGCGTTTCGGTCGTGTTGCGGAGGGTTGCGGCGGAAACGGAGGATTTCGCCGGCGAGGCGGAATTCCCTGCTTGCTTGCCGCTCGCTTCGCAGACCGCCAGCGGCTTTGGGCCTTACTCGAACGCCATCAGCACGCTGCCGGCAGCTGACCTTCAGAAAATTCGCAAGCTGGCGGCGGCCATCCGCGGCAGCTTCCAGCCCGGCTGCGAGCGCGTTGTGACCGTGCGCCTGGTCGGTCACTCTGACCGCGACAAGCGCCGGGGCTTTGCCTACGAGCGCAAGATCAGCGGCGAACGCGCGGCGCAGGTGCGGGATACGCTGATTCGCTTCATCAACAGCCCAGCACTCTCGGCACAGATTCAATGGGAAGTAGTTCCGGGAGGATCCACGCAACTGGTCGTGGAGAACGCCAGCGTCGAGCCGCAGAAGCGTCGCAATCGCCGGGTGCAAATGTTTCCGCGCACCGCGAGCGCTCAGGCGGCACTGGACCAGCAGGTGGAAAGCGTGCTGCGCACGATTCAGCAGCGTGCGCAGGCAGCGGCGGCGCGTCCACGCTCGGTGGCCGGCAGCAATTTCGCGCGGGTGATCGATCGGCGATATCTCGCCACCTATCTGGCAAATCCGAACCAGGCTAACGCCAAGGCGGCGCTCGATGCCATCGGCGCGCAAAACAAGACTGGGTTGGTCCGCCAGGTATGCGGCGTTCCCGACACCTGGGAAGCCAGTGCGCCGAGTTTTAACGGGTCGGCTTTCCCGCCGTTGCTGAAGTTGATTCCCGGCTTCGAATGGCTGCCGGACAATTTCGGAGCGGCGACGGACATCCTGCGCCTGGAAAACCGTTGCCGCGCTCCGTTTCCGCTGAACTGCTCGCCCGATCCGATGTCGCACATCGACGTGGACTTTCTCATTGGCCGCTACACCATTGATTGGTTCGACTGCAAAACCAAGGTGGAGCGCAAACAGGATCCGGACTTGCAGTTCGACAACAGCAAGAACGAAAGCCAGTTGATGCACTGGGCCACTGGCGTGCGGTTTTCCGGGCTCAGCCGCGACCGCCTGCGCGAACTGTTTCTCGGCTACGAAAAATTCCACCTCGAGCAGTGGGACGTCTTCGGGCCCGATCCGTTGAACGACATGATCGCCGAAGATGCCGGACGGCACATGGGCAAACAGATTCGCAACCTGCGCATGAACCGGAGCAACCTGATCGCGACCCTTGATGCGGGATTCCGGCAAGCACGCGCCTGGGTGGGAGCGCTGCTACGGCTGCGCCGGCAGGAGTTGGACCAGCAGATTCGCTCCGATCCGCCGCCTTCCCTGCACTGGCATTGGACGGCAGAGGTGCCGCCGACCAACTATCAATATCATCCGTTCTCTGCGCCGGCGATCCGCCAGATGTTTGCAAGCGGATGGTCCATGCAGGCGGTTCTCGATTCCCCGCTGGTGAACCGCTACGTGGAGGTTTACACGTTACCGCTCGAAACAGCCATTTGGGAGAAAACCAATGGGCCGGTGCCAGTGAGCTCGCTGCAATTACAGATGGTTTCCGGCGCGCTGGACGCAGCCTTCAAGCAAATGGCCTATAACGAACAAAATGGCAAGCCGCCATTGCCTTCGCGCGAAGCCGAGTACGAAGCGGAGGGCGAAGGCGAGGGATGGCTGCAGGGATGCACGCCGTGCATCCGGGGCCAGAAGTTCTGCCACAAGAGTATCGTGCCCGATGATGGCAAGTGCCACCCGCTGTGGTTCGATACTTGGGTTTGTTATTGCTGAGTGCAGCGCCAGTTATCTGGCGGGAGTGGCGAAATCGTTCTTGGCTACGACCCCGCCCTTCATCACGAACTTTACCGTCTCCAGCGTTTTCACGTTCTCCAGCGGGTTCCCGCTCACCGCGATCAGATCGGCGAAATGGCCTTTTTCGAGTGCGCCGACCTTGCTGCTCCAGCCGATCAGGTCGGCCGCGTGGATGGTGGATGCCTGGATGGCGTCGATGGGCTTCATCCCCCACTCCACCATTTTTGCGAACTGCCGGGCGTTGTCTCCGTGCGGATAAACGCCGGCGTCGGTGCCGAAAGCGATTTTGGCCCCGGCCTGGAACGCTTTACGGAAATTTTCGCGCTGCAGGCGCCCGACCATTTTTTCCTTGTCAATCGACTCCTGCAGCATGCCGGCCTTTGCGCCTTCCTGAAGAATGTAGTCGTCGTTGTAGATGTCGAAGACCAGGTAGGTACCGTGCTGCTTGGCGAGCGCGATGCCTTCGTCGTCGATCAGGCTGGAGTGCTCGATGGAATCAATGCCGGCGCGGATGGCGTCCTTGATGGACTGCGTGCCGTGGGCATGCGCGGCGACCTTGCGGCCCAGCTTGTGCGCCTCCTCGGCGATCGCCTGCATCTCTTCGAAAGTGTATTGCGGGGTTCCCGGCAGATCGCCCTTGCTGAGGACGCCACCCGAAGCGCAGATCTTGACCACGTCGGCGCCATACTTCACGACCTCGCGGACTTTCGCGCGCGCGGCCCACGGTCCATCGGCGACGCCTTCCGCGCGGTAGTGGTATTGGTAAGGCAGCAGGTTATCGTCGCAGTGCCCGCCGGTGATGCCGAGGGGCGGGCCGGAGACCAGCATGCGCGGGCCTTCGATCTCGCCGTTATTCACGCCGTCGCGCACGGCTACGTCGGTGAAGCCACTGGCGCCGACGTTGCGGATGGTGGTGAAGCCGGCGCGCAACGTGATGCGCGCATTCTTCACCCCGGTGACTGCCTCCGCGGGCACGGAAACGCCGAGCCCGGAGTAGCCGTTCTTGGTTGCGTCGCCGGTGATGTGGGTGTGAACGTCAATCAGACCGGGCAGGCAGGTGGCCTGGGACAGGTCGATGGTGGAGGTGAGGGCTTGCGAGGCCGGGCCGACGGACGAAATGACGCCGTCGCCATCGAACGTGACGACCTGATCGGTGAGCATCTGTCCAGACCGCACATCGAGCAGCTTACCGCAACGCACCGCGCCGCCGGGCCCGGCAAAGGCAACGCCCGCCGAAGCGAGACACACCAGCATGGCCAGAAAAAGTTTGCGCATGACCTGAAATTCCCCTGTCGAATCGAGTACGAAGCAAAAAAGCCCGGAGAGCATACCGCGAAAATCGATGCCCGCCAATCTACATGGGCGCTAGGTAACCGCGGCGGCTCGTTTCGCTTTCGGCACGAGAAGAACCAACCCGCCGGCCAGCAACATGCAGGCGAGCAGCACCAGGAGTCCGGGCGCAAACGAGCCGGTGCGTGTGCGCAGCCAGCCGATGGCGAAGGGTCCGAGAAAACCGCCCAAATTGCCGAGTGAATTGATCAAGCCGATCGCGGCCGCGGCGGCTGACTCCGAAAGGAACTCGGTCGGCAAGGGCCAGAAGCTCGGCATGAAAGCGGTGGTACAAGCGCCGGTGACGATCATGAAAGCGAAGGCCACGGGCAAGTGATCGCGGTAGGCGAGGGCCAGGGCGAGGCAGCAGCCGCCAATAAAGAGCGGAATGGCGGTGTGCCAGCGACGCTCGCGGCTTCGGTCGGAATGCCAGCCGTTGGTGAGCATGGCGGCAAATCCAGCCACATAGGGAAGCGCCGCGAGGAGCGTCACGACAAAGTTGGGCAGCGCGGTGGCGCGCTTGACGATGGTGGGGAACCAGACCGCGAAGCCGTAGATGCCGACGATCGCCAGGAAATAGACAACGGTCAGGAGGGCCACGCGGGGCAGGGCCAGCGCTTGCAGGGTCGTAATCTTTTCACCGGCGTGCATCGCCTTGGCCTGCTGCTCGCGCTCGAGTGCGCCGCTGATCCATTGTTTCTCCTCGGCGGCCAGCCAGCGCGCATCGCGCGGCCAGTCCGTCAGGAACAGCAGCGTCACCACGCCGAGCAGGATTGCGGGAATTCCTTCCAATACAAACAGCCAGCGCCAGCCGGCAAGGCCGAGCCACTTCACGCCCAGGATCCATCCGGCGAGGGGCGAGCCAATGACGTTGGAAACCGGAATGGCGGCCATGAAAAAAGCGGCGGCCTTGGCGCGGTCTTCGGAGCGGAACCAGTGCGTCAGGTACACCAGGATGCCGGGGAAAAATCCGGCCTCGGCCGCGCCGAGCAGGAAGCGCGCGCCATAGAACTGGTGCGGCGTTTTCACCAGAGCGAAGGCCACGGTCACCAGCCCCCAGGTGACCAGGATGCGCGCGATCCACTTGCGGGCGCTCCACCGCTCCACCAGCAGAGCGCCTGGAATCTCAAAGATGACGTAGCCGATGAAGAAAATTCCGGCGCCGAGCCCGAACACGCGATCGCTGAAATGCAGGTCGCCGGTCATTTCCAGCGCGGCAAAGCCGACGTTCACGCGATCGAGAAAAGCAACGACGTACAACAGGAAGAGAAATGGCAGCAGCCGGGCCGCGATCTTGCGCGCGGTCGGGTGCGCGAAACCGGAAGGAACGACTGCAGGCACGGAGGACATGCGCAGGGTTGTAACACAGACCGGGCTGTGGGACGAACTACTTCGCCGAAGGCTGCGTTTCAACGCCAGGCGCAGGCGGCGGAGGGGGCGCGGCAAACGCGCGAATCAACAGGACCAGTTGCCAGCGCTGTTCCTCCGAGTAGCGTTTCTTGAAGCCCGGCATCGGCCGGTGCCCTTCGCTGATTTTGTAAAAGATGGCGCCATCGGTCTCGGCGGTCATGCTCGGCACGTCGGTAAAATTCGTGGGACGCGGCGAATACATCTTGGCTTGCGATCCGTCGCCTTTGCCGGTGTCGCCGTGGCATTCCGCGCATTTGTCCATATAGAGCTGGCGCGCGCGGAGCGGTTCGAACTGCGAAGGCTTCAGAGGATTGGCGACGCGCTTGGCATCCTCAGGAATGATCCAGGGTCCGGGATTCAGAAAAGAATAGACCGCGGACCCGGCCGCGACGAGCAATAGCAGGATGAAGAGAAACAAGATGAGTTTGGAACGCTTGCGCGGGGTAGCGGGCATCGTGCCTAATTCTAACGCGAATTTCAGCGCAGGGTCAGATACAGAAGTTCGGCGTTGAAACCGAGGATCAGTGCGGCCACGGTCCACGCGACCACAGAGGTCAGGCGGGAGTTGGCGAAAACGCCCATGCGTTTGCGGTCGCCGGTGAAGCGCACCAGGGGAATGACGGCAAAAGGCAGCTGAAAGCTGAGAACCACCTGACTCAGGATGAGCAGCGACGTGACTTTCCCTTCGCCGTAGAAGCCGATGACGATCACCGCCGGCAGGATGGCGATGGCGCGGGTGATCAGGCGGCGCAACCAGGGCTTGAGGCGCAAATTCAGAAAGCCTTCCATGACAATCTGGCCCGCGAGCGTGCCGGTCAGCGTGGAGTTCTGGCCGGAAGCGAGGAGCGCGCAGGCAAAAAGCGTGCTGGCCAGGCTGGCGCCGAGCACGGGCGTGAGCAGTTTGTAGGCGTCGGCAATTTCCGCGACCTCATGCAGGCCGCGGGTGTGAAAAGCGGCGGCACCGAGGATCAAAATGGCGGCGTTGACAAAGAGTGCGAAGCCCAGGGCCAGGGTGGAATCGAAGGTTGCGAAACGCAACGCTTCCCTCTTGCCGCGCTCGTCGGTGGCGAAGGCGCGCGTCTGCACGATGCTGGAATGCAGGTAGAGATTGTGCGGCATGACCGTCGCGCCCAGGATGCCGATGGCGATATACAGCATTTCGCGGTTCCGCAGGATTTCCAGGCGTGGGATGAAACCGCGCGCGGCTTCGCGCCATAGCGGCTGCGCGAAGAAGATCTCGTAAGCGAAGCACGCGGCAATGGTGAGGATAAGGGTGACGACGAAGGCTTCGATCAGGCGGAAACCGCGGCCTTGCAGCGCGAGGACCAGCAGAACGTCCAGCGCGGTGATCAACACCCCGGCCAGCAGCGGAATGCCAAAAAGCAGCTTCAGCGCGACGGCGGAACCAAGCACTTCCGCCAGGTCGCAGGCAGCGATGGCGATCTCGCATACCAACCACAGGGCAATGGCCACGGGACGCGAGTAGCTCTCGCGGCAGGCCTGCGCCAGGTCGCGGCCAGTGACAATGCCAAGCTTGGCCGAGAGCGCTTGCAGCAGCATCGCCATCAGGTTGCTGAGCAGGATCACGCTGAGCAACGTATAGCCAAATTTGGCGCCTCCACCGATGTCGGTGGCCCAGTTGCCGGGGTCCATATAGCCGACAGCGACGAGGTAGCCGGGTCCGGCAAAGGCGAAGACCTTGCGCAGCCAGCCGATGTTGGGGCGAATGGCGATGGTGCGGTGCGCTTCCGGGAGCGAAGGCGAGAAGGCCGAGGTCGCAGCGGCGGATGCTGGAAGCGCCGGCTTGGCGGAGTCCAGTAGCGGGTCTAGTCCGGTCTCGGTGAGCGGTCCGTTCATCAAGGCCTTATCCGGCGTCATCCTGGCGTTATCCCGTAGTTGTCCGGTCGTTGTCCGGTCATCGCCAAGGCGCGAAGTTAACTATGGTTAATTGTGTTCCTAAACTATCTTTAACTGCGCCCCTTGTCAATAGGACTGTCGCGCCGGTTGCTACCGGCGTGTGTGCGCGGCGCCACGCCATGCCGGGCGCGACAAGGCGCTGTGGTAACGTGGACTTCGCAGCAGACGAGGAGACCAGCGATGGACGAGAAGCAGGCGCAGAACCCGATGCCCGGGCAGTTGCAGATCAAAGCCGAGGAAAAAGAGCTGCAAGGGCTTTACAGCAACCTGATGATGATTCACCACAACGCGGAAGAGTTCACGCTGAACTTCATCTACATTTTCCCCAACGGCGCGCAGGGCAAACTGCTGAGCAGCGTCATTGTGAGCCCGGGGCACGCCAAACGCATCTGGCGGGCATTGGGCGAAAACATCGCGCGGTACGAAGCGCAGCTGGGCCCGATCAAGGAAACACCGGAAGGCAGCAATCCTGCGCCGACGGTTGGTTTCGTGCAGTAAGCGTCTGGTGGCCAGGAGACACGCAGGCCATGCCGGATTGGTTCGCGCGAGCGGTCTTGCACGTGACAGACATGGAAGCTTCTCTGCGCTTTTACGTGGAGCGGCTTGGTTTTGCCATCCCCTGGCGTTACGACGATGACGGCAGAACGCGGGTGGCGCAGATCGAACGCGACGGAATCGCGATGATTCTGTCCGACCAGTGGCCCGCGAAGGCCGGCAAAGGGCTGATGTTCATTTCCATAAACGGAACGTGTGAAGCCCAGATTGCGGCTCTGGACGCCCTGCGCGCCGAATTCGAGGGCAAGGGCGTTGCAGTGAAAGACGGGTCGTGGGGCTACCGCTTGCTGGTGATCGAAGACCCGGACGGCAACCAACTTTTCTTCAATTATCCGGCGGAAGAGACCAAGGGGAAGAGTTCGGATACTCCGTAGAGATATTCGAGGAAGGATGGGCCTGGCTGACGACCTTCGGATCGTGCGGGAACCCGGATCAAACCTTTGGAGTCTGAATAGATATGCGGAGCCCCGGCACGTGTAGGCGGATACTCCAGTGCGCGATCCCTATCTTGATTGCACTTGCCGTTCTCCTTGTGTCATTTGGCTGGCTCGAGCGGGTGCGAAACGAACAGGAAGAGTATAAGGTCTATTCGGCCTATCTTTCCGAAGGCCTCTTGAACGACGCTCATGATTGGTCCGTTGGTGGACCAGTGCAAGTTGTAATCGCGGATCGAACGATCTCGGGCGGGAATTTGAGGTTCCGCCTGCTTTCGCTGTTTGATAGGCGGGTGGAGTTTGGCGGCTTGCAGACCTCAACGCGAGTCAGCTATTTCGCACGGAACCTCTTTCGCACTCGCATAGAGCCCAAGTTTTCGCTGCCTACTCGCGCAACCGCATGTGTCACACCTGAGAGCGCATACGGTTCCCTAGCGTTCCAAGAGAAATTCCCCCGGAACATGGGGCTGGTAACCCTGTCCGGCGTCGGTTTCAGCCTGTCACGGACTCAAGCGGTGCTCTATATCAACCATTTCTGCGGTCTATGCGGCGGAGGTCGGTTCGTGCTTATGGAGAAAGTCAACGGTGCTTGGCGAGTGAAAGACGAGCACTACACCTGGATTTCGTGAGGGACCCGCGTACTGGAGCTGGCTAACGAAAATAGTGCTTTCGAATTGCGTCGCGGACGCGGTAAGTGTTTATCCTACTCACAGAAAGCATCGAGCGGCTATTCACAGCGGAGCTTCAATTCCGCTTGGCGTCTGCGGTGCGCCTTGCCAGGATGCGAGGGAAGCAGCCGCTGGGACTTTCAATCGAGTGGACGCACCGAAAGCACGAGGCCAGGCGTTGCGAAAACCGCGCAACGTGGCGCGAAAAAACAGGCGCCGGGCAATAGTCAGAGCGGCGGCTGGCATGGTAAGATTTTGAAGTTGAGCCGTGCAACTCGCCACAATGCGGCCAGCGGGCCTGTAGCTCAGGTGGCTAGAGCGCACCCCTGATAAGGGTGAGGTCGGTGGTTCAAGTCCACCCAGGCCCACCATTCCCCTGTTTTCGCCTGTTCGAAGATCATGTCGAAGGGCTTTCTGTAGGTGGGATAAACACTTACCGC